>NZ_JBWKKZ010000014.1:0-5972 GCF_056430705.1 Streptomyces sp. NPDC045956
CGCGTAGACGGCCACGCTCGCGATCCCGGCGTCCCGGCAGGCCCGGGCCACGCGGACAGCGATTTCGCCACGGTTGGCGATGAGCACCTTGCGCATGTGCGCTCCTCGGTCGGGACAGTGATCGGGTGACGGCTTCATTCGGTCCCGCCGCTTTTCAGCAAGCACTCGGGAGTCGGCCGACGGAGGGCGCCCACTGCCAGGAGGGCGGCATTCTGAGCGTGCTCTCCTCGCCACCGGAAAGAATGTCCTGCTGCATCTGCTGAATGGCGCGGGACGGGTCCAGGCCGAGTTCTTCCTGAAGAATTCCGCGGAGTTCCTGGTAGGCGTGGAGCGCGTCCCCGCGGCGGCCGCTCAGGTAGAGGGCGTTGATGAGCTGGCCGTGCAGCCACTCGTTGAGCGGGTGACGCACCACGAGCCGCCGCAGCTCGGCCGCGAGACCGCCGTGCCGGCCGAGCCGCATGTCCGCCTCGATCCGCTGTTGCAGCACCCGCATGTACATCTCCTGGAGGTGCTGGACGTGCTGGGTCAGCACGGGGCCGCACGGCACGTCGGTCAGCACACCGCCGCCGCACAGCTCCAGGGCCCGGGACAGGGCCCGGGACGCCTCCTCGGTCTCTCCGGCCCGCAGCAGCGTCTCGCCCTGCCGGGCCAGCCGGAGGAAGACCTCGGCGTCGACCTGCTCCGGTACGGCGCGCAGGACGTAGCCCGCGGACCAGGTGTCGACGAGGTTGGCGGTGGCGCGGTCGTCGATCGCCCGGGAGAGGATCTTCCTGAGGTGGTAGACGTGCGTACGCACCGTGGAGAGCGCGGTCTTCGGCGGGTTCTTCCCCCACAGTTCGTCGACCATGAGGCCGTGGGACACGACCGATCCGGGCTGCATGACCATCATGGACAGCAATTGGCGGACCTTGGGGCCGCGCGGCACCGGAACGCTCTCGTTGTTTACTCGTATTTCCAATGGGCCGAGAACACTGAACGTCAACACTTATTTCCCCCGCTGGACTCGCCTTGTATTACGGGCACCAACGGAATGCGAGCCTTCCATCCGCCGCGGCGGCGGGGCAAGGAAGTGATCCCAAGGTTGACCTAGAGCACATCGAAGGGGGCCACCGACGGCGCCCCGCCCGGTCGGCGGTCCTCGGCGAGCACGGCCACCGAGGTCATGACGTGGTGGCCCGGCAGCAACCGTACCCAGCCCGCGAGCCGTGAACCGGACGGCAGCAGACCGTGGGTGAGGTGCGCGTGGAGCCTGCTGCCCGCGACCCTCAACTCGATGTCGTGGAAGACGGGTTCGGGGCGGCCGAGGGCGGACAGGGCCTTGTAGACGGCCTCCTTGGCCGAGAAGACGACCGCCAGCCGGCTCTCCGGGCGGCGGGCCTGCCGGACCCATGCCCGTTCGTGCGGGGTGCACACCAGCCGTTCCGCGTCCCGGCCGAGGCGGTCGGTGCGCTCCAGGTCCGTGCCGGTGGCGAGGACCTGGGGGTGGACGCTGGCGAAGCACGCTCCGATGTGTCCCACGCAGTGGCTGACCGAGCCGCGGACCCCGGCCGGGAACACGGGCCGCCGTCCGTCCCGCAGTACCGGACCGCCCACCCGCAGCGCCCCCAGCGCGCGGGCCGCCGCGGCCCGTCCGGCGACGAAGTCGGGGCGCCGGGCGGGCGGCAGGGTGTTCGCCAGTCGCGTCTCCTCGGGGTGGAGGGACAGCGGCGTCCGGTCCTCGTCGTACCGGCACAGGGCCAGCGCCGTGGCCGGCAGGGGGCCGAGCAGCAGCGTGTCGGTGAGGTCCGCCGCGGTGCCGGGCTCGTGGGGGCCGTGCGGGCCGCGGGGGTGGGCGGTGCGTGGCACGGGGAGACGGGCGGTGGACGGCATGGCGTGCTCCTGCGGGCGGGCCGGTCGGGGCGCCCGGTGAGGTACGCCGGGCGCCCCGAGGCGGGGAGGACTCGTGGTCGCGGGGGAGCGGACGGGCCGGTGGGGGCCCGCCGCGCGCCGCTCAGACCCTCGCGTCCGCGGACTCCCGCGGCGCGGCCTGCTCGTTCGACGCGCTCTCGTCGGCCGGGAGCGTCCCCTCGGTCGAGGCCGTGTCCGTGTCCGTGTTCGGCGCGGTCTTCCCGGTGTCGTCGGCCGAGGCCTCGGGCGCCGGGCGGTCGGTGAGGATGAGGTGCAGGACCAGCGCGCTGACCAGGCAGACCACGACCGTGCCCCAGAGGACGACCTGGAAGCCGTGCGTGTAGCCCTGGCCGAGGAAGTCGGTGAAGGCCTCGCGGCTCGCGGCCGGCACCTCGTCGGCCACTCCGTCCACGTTGCCGCTGGAGACGCTGTCGGTGACGCTGCGGGTGGTGAGGTCCGTGCCCTCGGTCCAGCGGCCCAGGCCGTCGGAGATGCGGCGCTGGACGAGGGACATGAGGGCGGCGACCATACCGGCGACCGCGACCGCCTCGGTGGCCAGGCGGATGGTGTTGAACATGCCGCTCGCCATGCCGACCTTGGCCGGGGGGACGGTGCTCACGGCGGCGCCGTCCATCAGGCCGTAGATCAGGCCGATGCCGATGCCGACGAGCATCAGCGGTCCGGCGAGCCCGAGCAGGCTGATCCCGGGGTGGACGGTGGTCAGCCAGGCGAGGCCGGCGGCGACGAGGACCAGGCCGCCGCTCAGGATGGGCCGGATGGAGACGCCCGCCTGCACCAGGCGCCCGGAGACCAGCGGGAAGGCGAGCACCGGCGCGGTCAGCAGCAGCATCGTCAGGCCGGCCCCGCTGTCGGAGAGCCCGTTGGCGCCGACCAGGTACGAGGGCAGCAGCACCATCAGGCCGACGAAACCGAAGGAGACGGCGGTGGCGAGCAGGTTGACCGCCATGAACCGCGGTTCGGCGAACAGGGAGAGGTCGAACATCGGGAACCGCTGGCGGCGTTCGACGAGGACGAAGCCGGCCAGCAGCAGCACGCAGCCGGCGAACAGGCCGAGGACGCCGGCGCTGCCCCAGCCCCAGGCCGGGCCCTGGATGACACCGAGGGTGAAGCAGCACAGCGCGAGGGTGAAGGTGACCGTGCCGACCCAGTCCACGGCGTGCGCGTCCGGGTTCTTGGACTCCTGGAGCAGCTTCAGCCCGAGCATGGACGCCACGGCGATGGCGAACTGCACCCAGAAGATGGAGCGCCAGCCCAGTTCGGACACGAGCAGACCGGAGCTGGTCGGGCCGACGGCGAGGCCGGCACCGATGGTGACGCCGACGTAGGCGAAGGCCTTGGTGCGGGCGGCCCCGTGGAACATGTTGGCCATGACCGACACACCGGCGGTCATCATGGCCGCGGCGGCCACGCCGGCCACGCCGCGGGCGGCGTCGAGGATCAGCACGTTCGTGGCGAGGGCGCCGATCAGCGCGGAGACGGCGTACAGCACGACGCCGAAGGAGAAGACCCGCTTGCGGCCGATGCGGTCGGCGATCGAACCGGCGGCCATCATGAAGCTCGCGGCGGTGACGTTGTAGGCGTTGACGACCCAGTTCAGCGGTACGACGCCGGCGTCGAGGTCGCGGCCCATCGCGGGGAGCGCCACCGGGGCGCTGCTGAGGCCGTAGGGGACGATGAAGACGGCCAGGCACAGGGCGAAGATGGTGAGGCCCGCGCGGGGCGGTGCCTCGGGGGTGGCGGCGGCTGCCATCGAAGCTCTCCTTGATCTCGCTTGATCTCGAACGGTGAGGAGGGGCGGCAGGAGGACGGGGGATGGACTCCTGCCGCCCCGGTCTGCGGGGGTGCTCCGCCCCGGTCTGCGGGTGCTCCGCCCCGGGGTGGGGGCGGGTTGCGGTCAGGCCTGGCGTCGGGGCAGGCCGCGCAGGAACTGGGCGAGCGTCTGGAGGAAGCGGTTGTCCTCCCACTGGGCGTACACGACGTCCTGGTGGGTGAGCGCCGGGTCGGAGAACAGCGACAGCTCCGGGATGCGGCTGGCGGCGGTGACGGCCGCGGCGGCCTGGCCGGTGGTGCCGTTGGTCAGCCCGGACTGGAAGGTGTACAGGGGGACGTCGATGGCCTCGGAGTGGGACAGGCGCAGGCCGAGCATGCGGGTCAGCTCGGTCTCCTTGAAGTCGATGGCCGCGACCAGGTCGAGCATCACGCGGCCCAGCGTGTACCAGAGCCAGGCGCCGGGACGGGGGCCGGCGAAGGCCTCGGCGACGGTGCGCAGCCGGGTGGGGCCGCCGTCGACCCAGGAGCCGTCGTCGTCGAGGTGGCCCGCCTGCACGGAGTACGAGGGGTGCGCGCTCGCGGCGTCGACGAGCCGGCCGAACAGGCCCGCGTTGGTCAGCTTGCCGTCGGTGCGGAACTGCTCGGGGACGCGGTCGGCGAGCACCGCGGGGCCGTCGGGGTCGGCCAGGGCGTGCCCGGCCGCGAGCTGGAACCAGAGGGCCGCCGACTCCGGCCGGTCGCCCAGGCCGGTGGTGGTGCTGGTGAAGTCCTCGAAGACGGCACCGGACTCGATCGCGGCGAGCCATCCCTTGGCCGCCTCCAGCGGCAGGTCGAACTCCATGCCGGCGCCCGAGTAGGCGTTGAGGACGCCGCCGTCGACCACGGCCAGACCGGCCAGGTCGCGGTAGCCGGGGGTGCCGTCGAAGTCCCACGCGGCGTACAGGAGCGCCTCGCTGCCGCCCACGGACACGCCGCCGAGGACCACGTCGCGGCGGCCGCCGTCCGAGGCCTCCCGGACGACCCGGCGCACGTCCTCCAGCAGGACCTCCAGGCCCCACTGGGCGGCGAAGGCCGAGGCGGCCGGGTCCTGCACCTGGTAGTGGCCGCCCAGGTAGTACTCGGTGGCCTGCTCCGGGCTCTCCGCGAAGCCGGAGAGGTCGGCGAGGTTCTGCTCGCGCCGGTCCACCGCCCACACCTGGAGGTCGTCCCCGGCACTCGCGAGGGCCCGCGCGGTGTGCCGGAAGACCCCGGCGCCGCCCTCGCGGCCGCCGAGCAGGACCAGGACGCGGCGGGCGTCCCGGCGGCCGACCTTGAGCACCCCGACCCGCTGCGCCTCCGCCGGGCCGGCGGCCTGGACGCCCTGCACGTAGTCGTACGCCTCGATCCAGTCCTGCTGAGCCTGCGACATCTCGATTCACTCCTCAGTAGTTGCATGTCTGCCTCGAACCGCGACATCAACGTATCAGAGAAGGAGCTAGATGCAACACTGGTGATGCAACTAATCCTTGTCTTGCAACTTTGGTGTCACCTAAACTGGTGGAAGACCCATCCGCGACCGAGAGGCGGCCACGACGTGACCGAGACGACTACGAGGGATCGGCCGCTGCGCGCCGATGCCGAACGGACCGTGCGGACGATCCTGGAGGTGGCCGAGCGGGTGCTCGGCGAGGACCCGACCGCGAGCCTCGCCCAGATCGCCGCCGCGGCCGGCGTCGCCCGCACCACGCTGCACCGCCGCTTCGCCTCGCGCGAGGCGCTGATCGACGCGATGGCGGTGCACGCCTTCCGGCAGGTCGAGGAGGCCATCGACGTCGGCCGGCCGGAGACGGCCCCGCCGCTGGTCGCGCTGCACCAGATCACCGCCAACGTGATCCAGGTCAAGAGCGGCTGGCGCTACACGGTCGGGCAGCCGCAGCTGCGCGCGCCGGAGGCCGTCGCCGCGCACGAGCGCATCTTCGCCAAGGGCCACGTCCTGCTCGACCGGGCCCAGCAGGCCGGTCTGCTGCGCCCCGACGCGGATCTCGAGTGGGCCCGGCGGGTGTACCACGCCCTCATCGAGCAGGCCATCCAGGTGCAGGCCGAGACCTCCGCCGACCCGGACACGCTGGCGGCCTCGGTCGTCGACACGCTCCTCGGCGGACTGGGCGGGGGGAGCCGGTCCTGACACCCCGGCCGGGACACGCAGCAGGGGGGGGGGAGGAAGCAGGGGGGGTGCGGCTTTGCGTGTGGGGGGTGCTTGGTAGCCCAGGGCACCGCCGCCCGAGGAGCAGATTTTCGTGCCCCTCCCAGCGTTT
>NZ_JBWKKZ010000014.1:5982-35668 GCF_056430705.1 Streptomyces sp. NPDC045956
GCGACCGTTCTTTTGGGGGGGGGGGGGTGGGGGGTCGTTTCTCGCCCCCGGGTTGGGAACAGAAAGAGTGCCGACCCCCCAGTTCGGGTTTCCCCCCCTGCTGCGTGTGCGGGCGCTGTGCCGGTACGGCCCGTCAGGCCGCGGGGGCCGGCTTCGGGGCGCCCGTCAGCGGCTTGTCCCAGGCGCCGAGCTGGCGGAACAGCTCCAGGTCGTCACGGACGGCCCAGTGCTGCACGACCTGCCCGTCGGCGACCCGGTACACGTGCAGGTGCTGCACGCGCACCTCCTTGCCGGTGGCGGGCACGCCCATGAACTCGGCGACCTGACGGCCCGAGAAGACCAGGCGGATCAGCGCCTTGTCGCCCTTGGCGAAGGCGTCGACCACCTCCCAGCGGGCGTTCTCCCACACGCCGCGCATCCAGTGGGCCGTGCGGATGTAGGCCTCCGCCCCGATCGGCGCCCCCTCCGGGGCCTCGTAGTCGACGAAGTCCTCGGAGACCAGGCGCCGGGCGACCTCCTCGTCACCGTCGTTGAAGATCTTGCCCATCTCCAGGGCGACCTGCAGTACCTCTTCGTCGGTCATGACACTGTCCCTTCGTCGGCGGTGCCTGTGCGTGGCGTGGCTCGGCCCGCACAGCGCACCGGGTGTGCGGTGCTGTGGTGCGTGGGTGAGTGCGTACGTGCGTGGTTGCGTACGTGAGCGGTGGTGCGGGGGAGGGAGGGCCGGGTGGGCCGGGTCACTGCCCCATGCCGATGCCGCCGCCGACCGGGACCGCTGCCCCGGTGACGTAGGCGGCGCCGTCGCCGGCGAGGAAGGTGACGACGTCGGCCACCTCCTGGGGGGTGCCGGTGCGGCGCAGGGGGGTCTGGCTCAGCAGCTGGGTGCGGCGCTTGTCCGTGACGGCCTGGATCATGTCCGTCTCGATGAGCCCGGGCGTGACCATGTTGACGGTGACGTTCCGCGAGCCGAGTTCCCAGGCCAGCGACCGGGTCAGGCCGAGCATGCCGGACTTGGAGGCCGCGTAGTTCGACTGCCCGGGGGAGCCCAGGAAGCCCATGATCGACGAGACGAACACGATCCGTCCCCACTTGGCGCTGATCATGGAACGGGACACCAGCCGGGCCATCCGGAACGAGCCGACGAGGTTCGTCCGGACGACGTCCTCGAAGTCCTCGTCGCGCATCATGGGAGCCAGTGCGTCGCGGGTGATGCCCGCGTTGGCCACCAGCACCCCGACCGATCCGAACTGCGCCTCGACCTCGGCCACGGCGCGCCGTGCGCCCTCGGGGTCCCGGACGTCGCAGCGCACGCCGAACAGTCCGTCCGGGGCCTCGCCGCTGCGGTGGGTGATCGCGACCTTGTCGCCGTTCTCGGCGAAGCTGCGCGCGATGGTCAGACCGATGCCCCGGTTGCCTCCGGTGACCAGAACGGTGCGTGACATGGATGGGAGCCCTTCTGTTTCAGACCGCCGCCCGGCCGGTGGCGACCGGGCGGGCGAGGCGGCGGGTGACGGCGGCCGCCGCGGTGTCGGTGTCGGTGAAGTGGACGCTCTGCCAGCCGGCGGCCTCGGCCCCGGCGCAGTTGGCCTCGATGTCGTCGACCAGGAGGCACTCCGCGGGCGCGACGCCCGCGATCTCGGCGGCCGCCTCGAAGATGCCGCGCTGCGGCTTGCGTACGCCGATCCGGAAGGACAGGGCCAGCCCGTCGAACAGTCCCTCCGGCGGGACCATGCGCCGCCAGTGCCGGTCCCAGGCGGGGGGCATGTTGGAGAGCATTCCGACGAAGATCCCCTCGGCGTGCCAGGAGCGCAGTTGCCCGAGCCAGGCGTGGTTCGTCTCCCGGCCCTCGAACCAGCGCTCGCCGAAGCCCGTCAGGTCGGCGTCGACGCCGCGCTCGCGCAGCTCGGCGTTCATCCGCGCCGCCCACTGGTCCTCGGTGAGCAGCGGGGTGTCCAGCGGCGCCATGAGGTCGCCGCCGTACGGCTCGGCCACCGCGGCCATGGCGCCGCGGAAGGCGTCCGCGGGAATCCCGGTCCGGCGGCAGAAGGTCTGGAGGTCCTCCGGGATCGGCGGCGTGAGCACCCCGCCGAAGTCCGTCCACACCGCGCGCACCGGCGTAGCGCCGCCCGGGGTCACCACGCCGCTCCGCCGACCGCGCCGTCCCGGACCGCGGCCACCGGCGCCGGAGTGAACTCGAGCGCGATCCGGCCCGCGGGGGCGCCGTCCTGGGAGAAGACGACGGTGCGGCCGGTGCGGCCGTCGTCGGCGGCTTCCGGGTGGGCCGTGGCCACCAGCGGCGAGTCGAGCTCCGCGAACCGCGTGAAGTCGGCGGTGCACCCGGTCACGGTGGCGTCGGTGGGGACACCCGAGAGGTGGGCGAGCTGCCGGGCGGCCTCGGTCAGCACCATGGCCGGGACGTGGTCGTAGGTGTGGTCGAACAGGCTCTTGTTCTCGAAGAGCGGCTCCACCTGCGCGGACACGCTGTCACCCTGGAGGCTCGGTTCGCCGAGCACCACGTTGGCGTGGTGGGTGCGGCCCACCTCCGCGGCGGCGGCCGGGCGGCTGCGCAGCACGTCCGTCAGCTCGGTGGTGAGCGGCGGCGTGGACCGGCGCTGGAGGAAGCGGAGCTTGCCGTAGTCGGCGCTCTTCGCCGTGCCCACGTCGATCCGGGTACGGGCCACGCGGCGGCCGGCGATGCTCAGAGCGACCTCGGAACTCACCCCGCGCAGACGCCCGTTGCGCGCGGTGACCGGGGTGACGGTGCCGGCCAGGGCCAGCTCGCCGGGCCGGTCGCCGGGGGCGAGGGCGAGGGGGTCCTCGATCCGGATCGACCAGTTGTTGACCAGGAACGTGGTCTCCAGGGAGATGCCCAGCTGGCGGTGGGAGGCGGCGACGCCCGCCTGGCGCGCGGCCTCCAGCAGCAGGAGGAAGTCGTACGTCACCGGCGTACGCACGTGGTCGCTGAAGTAGGGGTGGCCGATGGGGAGTTGCGCACCGGCCAGAAAGTCCTCGGGCCCGGTCCGCACCAGGTCGGTGACCAGGACCTCCGAGACTGCCGCCCGGTGCACCAGGGCCCGGTCGATGGTGCGGGCGAAGGTCGGTGCGCGGACCGGCTCCGGTTCCGCCCTGTCGATAGACGTTGTCATTCGCGAAGAACTCCTTGTCCGGGCCGCCTGCGGCGGAACTCCGAAAATCGCGCTACGGCCCCGAATCGGGCCCGTCGGCAATGATTCCGAGCCGGTATAGAAGTCCTGTGGAAAGCGTATGGAGGGGTGTCCGGTCGGCGGAGACGGAGGGCGTCCCGCGGACGTGCCTCGCGGCTTTGAGGCAACTTTCATCACGGCACCACACTCTGTTGGAAACATCTCGGGGACCGTTTTCTGTTCGGCCCGCCGTCCGCCGCAAGGGAGTGCGTTTCGATGACCGCTTTGGATGACCGTCCCCTCGCCGTGCCCGTACCCGTACCCGTGCCGGCGCCGCCGGCCGAGCCGAGCCTGCCGGCGCGTACCGAGGAACTGCTGCACCTGAGGCAGGCGGCACGGAGCGGGCCGAGCGCGGCGGCCACCCGGGCGCAGCACGAGCGCGGCAAGCTGACGGTGCACGAGCGGCTGGAGCTGCTCTTCGACCAGGGCACGTTCACCGAGATCGAGGGCCTGCGCCGGCACCGGGCCACCGGGTTCGGCCTGGAGGACCGCCGCCCGCACACCGACGGCGTGGTCACCGGCTGGGGCCGCGTGCACGGGCGCACGGTCTTCGCCTACGCCCACGACTTCCGGATCTTCGGCGGCTCGCTGGGCGAGTCCCACGCCGAGAAGATCCACAAGATCATGGACATGGCCGAGGCGGCCGGCGCTCCGCTGGTCAGCCTCAACGACGGCGCCGGCGCCCGTATCCAGGAGGGCGTCTCGGCGCTCGCCGGGTACGGCGGCATCTTCCGCCGCAACGTCCGTGCCTCGGGTGTGATCCCGCAGATCAGCGTGATGCTGGGGCCGTGCGCGGGCGGCGCGACCTACTCGCCGGCGCTGACCGACTTCGTGTTCATGGTGCGCGGCATCTCCCAGATGTTCATCACCGGGCCGGACGTGGTGGAGACCGTCACCGGCGAGAAGGTGACCCAGGAGCAGCTCGGCGGCGCCGACCTGCACGCCGCGATGTCGGGTGCGGCGGCCTTCGCGTACGACGACGAGGAGTCCTGCCTGGAGGACGTCCGCTACCTGCTGTCGCTGCTCCCCTCCAACAACCGGGAGGCGCCGCCCTCCGCGGGGCCGGCCGACCGGCTGCCGGCCCTGGACGAGGAACTGCTGCACCTGGTGCCGGCCGACCCGAACCAGCCGTACGACATGCGCGAGGTGATCGCGCGGCTCGTGGACGACGCCGAGTACCTGGAGGTCCACGAGCGGTGGGCGCCGAACCTGCTGTGCGTGCTGGCGCGCATCGACGGGCAGACGGTCGGGCTGGTGGCGAACCAGCCCAGGCACCTGGCCGGCGTGCTGGACATCGAGGCCTCGCAGAAGGGGGCCTCGTTCATCCAGACCTGCGACGCCTTCAACATCCCGCTCGTCACGCTGGTCGACGTCCCCGGCTTCCTGCCCGGCACCGACCAGGAGCACGGCGGCATCATCCGCCACGGCGCGAAACTGCTCTACGCGTACTGCAACGCCACCGTCCCGCGGGTCCAGGTGATCCTGCGCAAGGCCTACGGCGGTGCCTACATCGTCATGGACTCGCGCTCCATCGGCTGCGACCTGTCCTACGCCTGGCCGACGAACGAGATCGCCGTGATGGGCGCCGAGGGCGCGGTGAACGTCATCCACCGCCGCGCCGTCGCCGCCGCCCCGGACCCGCAGGCCACGCGCAGGGCGCTGACCGACGAGTACCGCGAGGCGCTGATGCACCCGTACTACGCGGCCGAGCGCGGCCTGGTCGACGACGTGATCGACCCCCGCACCACGCGCTCGGTCCTCGCGGAGGCACTGCGGATGCTGCGTACGAAGCAGGAGACACTCGTGCCCCGCAAGCACGGCAACCCGCCGATGTGACCGAGCACGGCGGAGGAAACGAGCGTCCCCCCCACGGACACGGACACGGACACGGCCATGGACACGGACACGGACACGGACACGGACATGGACACGGCCATGGACACGGACACGGCCATGGACACGGACATGGGCACGGACAGGGACATGAACATGAACATGGACACACCACCGGCCGGGCCACCCGCCCTGCGCGTGGTCCGGGGTGATCCCACCCCCGGCGAACTGGCCGCGCTCACCGCCGTCCTGCTGGCCCGCGGCGGTGCCGCGCCGCCCGACGGACCCCCGGACACCGCCCCCGTTCCCGCCGCCCCCGGCTGGCTGCGGGCGGGAGGCCACCACCCGGCGGGGGCGTGGCGCACGGTCCCGCACTGAGCGGTACCGAGCGGCAGCCGGGCTGTTGTGAGCCGCACCGGGCGGCTCGGTCCCGTACCGAGCCGCCCCCCCGCCCCCCCCCGCACGCATGCGTCGGCCGGGGCTGCGCCGAGTCCCCCGGGAGGGATCGGCGCGGCCCCGGCCTTCGTCACGCGCGCGTCGTCCGCGCGCCGTCGATCAGCGGGGCGCGGGGGCCTCGACCACCGCGCAGGACCAGGTGAAGCCGGCGCCCGCGTTGAGCACCAGGCCGATGTCGCCGGGGTCCAGGGCCGAGCGGCGCAGCACCTCGTACAGTCCCGCCGGCAGGTCGCCCGTGCCCAGGTGGCCGGTGTCGGCCCCCCAGTCGACGGGGCGGGCCGCGACGGTCTCGCGCAGGGTCGGCACCCACGCGGCCTCCAGCGTCTTGCGGCCGAGGCGGGGCAGCAGGACGAACCGGATGCGCGGATCGTCCGCCGCGAGGCCGGCGTCCCGCAGCGCCCCGCCGACCACGCACCGGATCATGTCCCGGTTGACCTTCTTGAAGGGCGCGACCCCGTGGTCGTGCAGATAGGCGCGCTTGGTGCGCCGCATGTCGACGACGGGCGAGTTCTCCCGGGGCAGCCGGGCGAAGGGGTCGTCGCCCCGGTGCATGGCCTCCAGGTGCGGGGCCGCCGCGGTGTGCAGGGCCCGCAGCAGCAGGGGGTCGCCGGGGCCGGCCGGGTGGCGCAGCAGCACGGCCGTGGCGGCGTCCCCGTACGCCGCCCCGTAGTCGCTGCGCCACCGGTCGAAACCGGGCCCGGTGAAACGGTCCGCCGTGGTGACCAGGGCGTGCCCGGTGCCGGTGTCCAGGGAGAGGCGGGCGACGGCCAGTTCCAGGGCCGCCGCGCCGCCGTTGCAGATCTGCTGGATGCCGACCGGCACCGAGTGGTGCGCGCCGATCTGGTGGGCGACGTAGTGCGCCGGCGACCACAGGTCGTGGCCCTGGTAGTGCATCCAGGCGTGCAGCACGAGCGTCAGGTCGCCCGCCGCGGCCCGGCCGTCGCGCAGGGCGCGCTGCGCGGCCAGTACGGCCATCTCGGGTGCGGAGACGTCCTCGGCGACCGGCAGCCGGGGGTGCCCCAGGTCCCGTGCCACCTTCTCCTCGACCCGCTGCTCGGCCACGGCGTCGTCCGCGCCGTCCCTCTTCTCCGGCAGCCACAGGGCGGCTGCGGCGATACCCACCGGCGCGGTCGTTCTCATGACGGGAGCCCCCTTTGATTCCGGCAACACGCCTATTGTTCGCAGGGCGGAATGGAATGCGTGTAAAACCCGTATGGAAGAGGGGTCGAATTCGTTTTTCGAGGGTTCTCCGCCGCACACGGAATGTGGCAGCATGAATGCGCCAACCACATTCCCGCATTCAGTGAAGGGCGGGGTGTGTCCATACGCCGAAGGGAACACGGTCATGTCGGGCAACCTGGTCAACGAAATCTCCCCCGAGCTGCGCACCCGCATCCGGGAGATCGTGGCGGACGTGCTGGAGGTCTCCGCCGAGGAGGTGCAGGAGCAGCACAGCTTCGTCGAGGACTTCGACGCCGACTCCCTGCTGATCATCGAGATGTTCTCGCGTTTCGAGAAGCAGCTGGGCATCGAGATACCGCAGGAGGAACTGGTCGACCTCGACGACCTCGGCACCGCCTACGAGCTGATCGCACGGCACGCGACCGCCGTCGCGCATGTCTGAGCGCGCGCCGCGCCGTGTGGCGGTGACCGGACTGGGCGCGGTGAGCAGTCTCGGCATCGGCGCCGAGGCCTTCACCGAGGCCGTCCGCGAGGGCCGCAGCGGCATCACGGAGATCAGCTCCTTCGACAGCACCGGCTTCCGGCACACCCGAGCCGGTGAGGTGCACGACTTCCGGCCGCAGGACCACCTGGAGCGGCTGCCGGCCGAGAAGTGGGGCCGCAGCGGCCAGTTCGCCGCGGCGGCCGCCCGGCTCGCCGCGCGGGACGCGGGCTGGGCCGGCGACGACCTGTCCGAGGCCCGGGCCGGCAGTGCCATGGGGACGACCAACGGAGAGGCCCGCGCCTTCCAGGAACTGACCGAGCAGTGGCTGGACCGGGGCATCGACGGGATCGACGGGGATCTCGCCGCACATGCCTCCGCCGACCGCATCGCGGCCGCCGTGAACACCGAACTCGGCCTGCACGGCGAGGCGCAGACCTTCGGCACCGCCTGCGCGGCGAGCAACTACGCCATCGGCTACGGCTTCGACCTCATCCGCAGCGGCGCCATGGACGTGATGATCGCCGGTGGCGCCGACGCGGTGAACCGGGCCACCCACGCCGGTTTCCACCGGCTGGGCGCCATCGCCCCCGACCTGTGCCGCCCGTTCGACGAGGACCGGGCCGGCATCATGACCGCCGAGGGCGGCGCGGCCCTGGTCCTGGAGTCGTGGGACGACGCCGTCGCCCGCGGCGCCCGTATCTACGCCGAGGTGCTGGGATACGGCCTGACCTGCGACGCGAAACACCCCACGCAGCCGGACCGGGACGGTATCGCCGAGTGCATCCGCCGGGCGCACAAGGACGCCGGGGTCGAGCCGGACGCCGTCGACTACGTGTGCGCCCACGGCACGGGCACGGCCGCCAACGACTCCACCGAGGTCGCGGCCGTACGTGAGGTCTTCGGCGACCGCGTCCCGCCGATCAGCTCCATCAAGTCGATGCTCGGGCACACCATGGGCGCCGCCAGCGGCTTCGGTGCGCTGGCCTGCTGCGCGGCGCTGCACCACGGGTTCCTGCCGCCGACGGCGACGGTCCGCGCGGTGGACCCCGCCCTCGGCCCGGACCTGGACTGCGTGCCGGGCCGGGCCCGGGACGCCCGCCCGAGGGTCGTGGAGAACCACGGGTTCGCCTTCGGGGGCAACAACGCCATCGTGATGCTGGGGAGGGCCGCATGAGCGCCACCGCACAGTCCACTGCCGTACGGATCACCGGCTACGGGGTGCTCAGCGCGGCGGGCCCCGGCGGCAAGGCCCTGTACGAGGCGGTCCGGTCGGGTGTGCTGCCCCCGGGCGAGGCTCCCGCGCGGCTGCTGGACGGCCAGCCGGCGCCGCCGGGCGTACGGCTGGTGCCGGTACCCGACTTCGCACCGGAGGAGTACCTGGGCCGCAAGGGGCTGAGAGCGCTCAGCCGCACCACCACGCTCGCCATGGCGGCGGCGGAGATGGCGCTGGACAGCCTCCAGGAGCCCGACGGGTCCCGCGACGTGGACACCGGTGTGGTGCTCGGCACCAGCACCGGCAGCGCCCGGGCCTTCGCGGAGTTCTTCCGCGAGACCTACGAGGCGGAGCGCCCCTACCTGGTGAGCCCGGCGCTCTTCCCGGGCCTGCTGCTGAACCACGGTGCCAGCCAGGTGGCCATGCGGCACTCCCTCACCGGCGTGAACGCCTCGCTCGCCGGCGGTCCGGTCTCCGCGCTGTCCGCGCTGCGCTACGCCCGCACCGCGCTGCTGACCGGCCGGGCGGAGCGGCTGCTGACCGGGGCGGTGGAGGAACTCAGCGCGCACACTGCCTGGGCCTGGCACCGGGGCGGCACGCTCGGCGACCGGCCGGCCATCGGCGAGGGCAGTGCCGTCTTCGTCCTGGACGCGGCGCCGGAAGCGGCCGCGACCGGTTCGCCGCGGGTCGAACTGACCGCGTGCGAGGTGGCCTTCACTCCGCCGGAGGAGGGACCCAACGCGGTGGCGGCGGCCCTGGCCCGCTGCGTGGAGAACGCGCTGGAGGCGGGTGGCGCCCGGCCGGGCGACGTCGATGTCGTCTCGGCCGGTGCGGCCGGCGGTCCGGGCTGGGGCGCGGTGGAGACCCGGGGGCTGCGCCGGGCACTGGCCGGGCACGCGCCCGACGTGCTGCGGGTGCGGGACGTCCTCGGGGAGACCTACAGTGCCGGCGGCGCGCTGCAACTGGCCGCGCTGCTCGCGCACTGGGAGGGCGGGCCGGGAGCCGCGGACGACGCTGTCCGCCGCTTCGGGCTGGTGACGTCCGTCGGCCACGACGGATCGGTGGGCGCCGCCGTGCTGCGCCGGCCGTCAGCCACCGGATGAGCGAGGCAGCCGGTCGCCGGTCGCCGGGGAGGAGCGTCTTCCCGGCGACCGGCGCGGTGCTGCCGCGGGCACGTCGGGGGAGGGGATGAGGGCGGCACGGACCGCCTTGTTGACGGCGTCCACCCGGGACACCGCGTCCAGCTTGCGGAAGACGCGGTTCAGGTGCCGCTTGACCGTGCCCTCGGAGATGCCGAGCCAGTCGGCGATCTGCCGGTTGCTCATCGCCGACGCCGCGCCGACCAGGGCCTGGTGCTCGCGCCGGGACAGCGGCTCCTCCAGGACCTCGTGCCGCGCGGTGCCGGAGGGCACCAGGACGGTCGTGTGCCGGGCGTCGGTGAGCGCGTTCGAGACGGCCATCAGCAGCGCCGTGCGGTCGATGCCCTTGTGCAGGAAGCCCCGTGCGCCGGCCGCGAGCATCTCCTCCACGAGGTAGGACTGCGCGTGGGCGGTCAGGCACAGCACGCGGGTGCGCGGCGAGACGGAGAGGATCTCGCGCACCGTCCCCGCTCCCCGGCTGCGGGGCATCTGGACGTCGAGCAGCAGCAGGTCGGGCCGCTCCTCGGTCGCGCTTCGGACGGCCTGCGCGCCGTCGGCGGCCTGCCCCACCACGGTGAGGCGGGGCTGCGCGTCGAGCAGGTCGGCGAGCGTCTCGCGGAACAGGGCGTGGTCGTCGGCGACGACGATGCGCACCGGGCGCACGGAGGGCGGCTGTTCGGTGGTGGACGCCGGCAGGGTCACGGCCGTGCCCCGAGCGGCACGTGCAGTTCGGTGCGGGTGCCTTCGCCGGGCGCGCTCGTGATGCGCAGCCGGCCCCCGAGGTCCTCGACCCGCTCCCGGACGGCGACCAGACCGTGCCCGGCGCGCGAGCCGGCCGCGGCAGGGCGTACGACGAAACCCGCACCGTCGTCGTCGACCCGGGCGTACACCCACCGCCGGGTGACGCGGACCGTCACCTCGACGTGCGCGGCCCCGGCGTGCGCCAGGGAGTTGCGCAGGATCTCGCGCAGGACGAGGAGCAGTTCGCGGCGGCAGTGCTCCGGGGCGACGGCCTCGTCGCCGATGATGCGCACCGAGACGTCCGTCCGCGCCGCCAGGTCGCTCGCGAAGGCGTCGAGGGCGGCCCGCAGCGGCGGTGTGCGGGTGCTGTGCCGCAGGCCCGCGATCAGGCTGCGGTTCTCCCGTACGGCCTGGTCCAGGGCCCTTCTGGCCACAGCCAGGTGGGCGGCGCCGCCCACCGGGTCGGTCTCGCCGAGTTCGACCCGGTGCAGGGCCACGGCCAGGGTGCTGCCCAACTCGTCGTGGAGCCGGCGCGCCAGCCGTCGGGACTCGCTCCAGCCGCCGTCGCCGCGCCAGAAGTCGGCCTGGGCCGTCCGCAGCACGTCGGCGAGGTCCCGCACCGCGGCCAGAGCCCGCGGCAGCGCCGGCCCGTCGGCGCCGGACGCGCCCTCCAGCGCGTCGAGCAGCGCGCACTCGTACAGCAGGCCGACCGCCGCCACGAGGTGGTGGGGCCCGACCTCGCTGGTGGCGGGGAGGAACGGGCGCGCTCCCGGCGGCCGCTCGCCGGCGCGCGCGGCGTGCTCCAGTACGCGCCGGGCGAAGGCGGCGAGCGCCGAGGTCAGCGCGGCCCGCTCGCGGTCGGCGGGCGGCAGCACCGCCGGGAGGGCGAGCCGGAACCGGTGCAGGACCGCCTCGTGACCGGCCTGCGCGGGCGCGGGCGCGGGCGCGGGTGACGGTGGCGGTGGCGGCCGCCGGGGGCCGGCGGTCGCGGACCCGGCCGGTGCCTCCGGACGGAGCCCGGCCGCGACGCGCGGCACGGGGGGCCGCGGGCGCGTGTCCGGACGCGTCGCGCGGATCAGTCCCTCGCGCAGAGCGGCGACGAAGACGGTGCCGGGGGGAGTGGCGGTCGCGGCCGGTGGTCTCCCGTCCGGCCGACGTATCGGTGTCGTCGGGTCGTCCATGAGGACTCCTCACGCTCGGATTCCAGACGAGGGCGACATTAACAAACAGGCTTGTCTGTTTGTCAACGGGATCTGAAGCGTACGACGATGCCACCTCCAGCGCCCCTTGAGGGGGTGGTGCGCTGCGTCGGGCCGCGGGTCCCGACGTGTCCAAGTCGGGGTTCGGTCGCGTTTGGCCAGCTCACAGGCTTCGTAGCAAGGGCGGAGGATCGGTCGGGACGCCCGGCTGCGGGGTTCGCGCGGTCGGGGCCGGCCGGAAGAATAAAGCAGGCAGACTTGTATGGTTCAGGTTCCGGTGCTTCACTTGGCCCCTGGCGACGGGGCCCGGTGTCCGTCGCGCAAGACCGCCGCCGCGCCGTGCGAGGAAGGACCGCGCCGTCCGATGCAGAAGCGAGCCGAGCAGACCCGCCAGGCCATCCTCCGTGCCGCCGCCGAACTGATCGGCGACGGAGGCCCGGAGGCGGCCGGACTGGTCGAGATCTGCCGCGGTGCGGGAGTGAGCAGGGGTGCCCTGTACCACCACTTCGCCGCGAAGGAGGACGTGGCGGTCCGGGTGCGCGACCAGGCGCGCAGCAGGACCACCGCGCTGGTCGACGAGGCCTTCACCGCGGACCCGGCCGACCCGTCCGAGGACGCGGTCCTCGCGGCGCTGTCCCGCTTCACCGCCGGACTCGGCAAGGCCCTGGGCGACGAACCCGTCGTACGGGCCGGGCTGCGGCTGGACCCGGACGGGTCCGCGGACCCCTCCCGCCGGCTGCGGCAGGAGGTGCTGGACTCGGTGCACCACCGGCTGCGCGGACTGCTGTCGTCCGCCGCCCCGGCCGACCGCGCGGCCGAGCCCCAGGACCTCGCCGACCTCGCCGTGGCGGTCGTCGCGGGGCTGGAGTCGCTGGGGAGGGCGGAGGCCGACTGGTGGTCGCCCGCCACGTCCGAACGGATCTGGCGCACCCTGCGCCCGCTCTTCCCGCCCCCGGGGCCGTCCGCCGACGGCGCCCCGGTGCCGGCGGCCGCCCGGGCCGTCGCCGGGGTGGACGCCGAGGTCGACGCCGGGGTGTGACGCCACCGGCCGCCGGTGCGCGGCCCGGCGCCCCCGCGGTCCCGCGGGCGCGGCTCAGCCGTGCACCGGCGCCCCGGGTGCCGCCCCGGAGCCCCGCCCCGCCCCGCCCGTCCCTTCCGCCCCGCCCGGCCCGTCCGTGACGGCCGGCGGCGGCGCGACCCGCAGCCGCGCCAGCACCCCCGGAGTGGCGACGCCCGGCAGCACCAGCCGCCACATCGTCCGCACGCGTTCCATGAGGTCCCGACGCCGGCTGTACACCTGAGACATCAACTGGACGCCAGTGAACGCGCCCACGATGAACTGCGTGACCTCCTCCAGGTCCGCGCCGGGCAGCAGCTCGCCCTGCTCCGCGGCCACCTCGAGCAGACCGAGGATGGCGTCGGCCGACTGCTGGTACGGCGTCACGCCGGGGCGGGTGAACGAGCTCTGCTCGATGGTCAGCCGCACACTCGCCCGCAGCACCGGGTCGCTCTGCAGCCGGCGGGCGTACTCCAGCGTGAGGTCCACCACCGCCTGGAGCTTCATCGGCTGCTCGGGGACCACCAGGGCCTCGCTCTGGGCCGCCACCAGGGCCGCCGCGATGGCCTCCTTGGAGGGGAAGTGGTGGTAGAGCGCGCCCCGCGTCAGCCCGCTGCGCGCCAGGATCTCGTTCGTACTCGCCGCGTCGTAGCCGCGTTCGTCGAAGACTCGCGCAGCCGCCTCCAGGATGGAGCGCCTCGAGCGCTCACCCCGCTCCTGCACTGCCATCCCGACCTCACATCTTCGTGAACCATAGATTCTGTCTAGCAAACCGAACCGACCTGTCTGTATCTTAGCCCTTGGCAAGGTCATGTTGACCAGCGCAGGGGGGCTGTGCGCCGGTGCGGTCGTTCGCCCTGTACGCAGAGAGAACAGGTGTATTGCATGTCGCGCACGCTCAGTGCCGTTGTTCCTGATCAGCGCACCCGTACCGGGGCCAGGACCATTTTCGCGAGCAGCAGGCTCACCACCACGGTGCCACGCGAGTACGTTCACCGCGCCGCCGTCTCCGAAGTGTTCCTCACTCACTGGGAAGCAGACAGCCCTGACCGGTTCTCCGTCACGGCGCAGTGGCCGCGCGCCCATGCGCTGTTCGTCCCGGTGGGCGGCTACCAGGACCCGCTCCTCCTGGTGGAGTCGGTCCGCCAGACCGGGGCGCTGCTCGCGCACGCCCAGTACGACGTTCCCTTCGGGCACCAGTTCCTGATGTGGCACATGTCCTTCGACGCCCGGCCGGAGGCGCTCGTGGCCGGCCCCAGACCCACCGAGGTCGTGCTGCGGGCCGAGTGCGGCGACATCACGCGCCGGGGCGGCAAGCTGGCGGGCATGGAGTACCACGTGACCGTGGAGCGCGACGGCGCCCCGCTCGCCACGGCCACGGCGGCCTTCAGCTGCACCAGCCCGTCCGTCTACCGCAGGCTGCGGGGGGACCGGACCGGCGGGGCGAGCGTCCCGCTGCCGGTCGGCACAGCGCCGGAGAGCGTCGGCAGACAGGGCTCGCGCGACGTCGTCCTGGCCGCCGCCGACCCGCACTCCCCGCACCGCTGGCAGCTGCGGGTGGACACGGCGCACCCGGTCTTCTTCGACCACCCGGTCGACCACGTGCCCGGCATGGTGCTCCTGGAGGCGGCCCGGCAGGCGGCGCACGCGGCGACGGGCCTGCCCGACGCCCTGCCCGTCGGACTGGAGAGCGCCTTCGCGCGCTACGCCGAACTCGACGCGCCCTGCTGGATCGACGCCGAAGCCGGCCGTCCGGACAGCGCCGGCCGCGTCCCGACGACCGTGCGCGGCACGCAGAACGGCAAGACGGTCTTCACCGCCACCGTGGTCCTGTGCCCGACCCGGACCCCGTGAGGAGGCGGCCGTGCCCACCCTCGTCATCACCGGCGCCGGCGGTTTCATCGGCGGCCACGTCGTCCGGGAGGCCGAACGCCTCGGCGTCACCCTGCGGCTGACGGCCCATGACACCGGGGTCCGCGCGGACGGACCCGGCACCACGGTCGTCCGCGCGGACCTCACCGACCCCGCCACCCTGCGCGGTCTGTGCGACGGGGCCGACGCCCTGGTGCACTGCGCCTCCCTGATCGGCGGCCCGGAGGAACGGTGCGAGGCGGTCAACGCCCGCGGCACCGCCGCGCTGGTCGCCGAGGCCCGCCGTGCGGGCGTCGGCCGGATCGTCCAGCTCAGCACCGCCGCGGTGTACGGACGGGGCACCTTCCGGCGCGCCCGCCCCGAGGAGCTGCGACGGGCCCCCGGGTCGGCCACCTCGCGGACCCGGGCGGCCGGGGAGGACGCCGTCCTGGCCGCGGGCGGCACGGTCGTCCGCCCCCACATGGTGTACGGCCGCGGGGACACGAGGGTGGTGCCCGCGCTGGCCCGGCTGCTGCGGGTCCTGCCCGGCACCGTGGCGGGCTGGCGGGCACAGGTGTCCGTCATCGCCGCCGAGGACCTCGCCCGGGCCCTGGTCGCCGCCGCCCTCGCGCCCGCCGGACGGCTCACCGCGCCCGTCTACCACGCCTGCCACCCGCGGCCCGTGCCCTGGCACACGGTGCTGCGCGCGGTGGCCGCCGCCGCCGACGTCCCGTGGCCCGAGCGCGACCTGACCCTCGACCAGGCGTACGAGGCGGTGCGGGCCCGCGGGGGGTCCCGGCACGACCTCGACCTGCTGATCAGCGACCACTGGTTCGACGCCGACCCGCTGTGGACGGACCTCGACATCCCGCCGGGCCCGGCGTTCGAGGAGGGCTTCGCCCGGCACGAGGACTGGTACCGGCGGGCGCTGGCCCCGTCGGAGAGGGCCTAGCCGGCCGAACGGACGGGCCGGGCCCCGCCCCCGCCCTCGGCCCGGCCCGGCATGTCCGGGTGCGGCGCCGTCGTCCCCGGCGGCGTGGCGCCGGCGTCCGCCCTCATGCGTTCCGGGCAGGGCCTCCGACGCTCCCTCCGAGCCGAATACGGAAGGCGACCGGGACTTCGATGCGGCTTTCATCCGCCTTCCACGCGCCGCTGCGACGCTGCCGTGGTGCGGCGCGGCCGCGCCCGGACGAGCCCGCGCCGCCCCGACCCACCACCCCGGAGGCCCCGTTGTCCACCTTGCCAGGAGACCGTCCCGACCGGCTCGAACGCGTCCTGTCCGTGCCCGCGGCCACCGTGCGGCCGGACGGCACCCCCCGGTCCCGCGTCGTTCCGGACCCCGAGTGATGACCATGACGACGACCCTCGCCCACGCGCCCGCACGGCCGCTGCTGGAGACGCTGTCCCTGGTCCCGGTGGGACCGGACGCGTTCCGCGCCCCCGGCACGGTCCCGGCCACCGGGTCCGCGGTGTTCGGCGGCCAGACGGTCGCGCAGGCGCTGAGCGCCGCCGGGCGCACCGTGCCCGGCGACCGCGAACCGCACTCGCTGCACGGCTACTTCCTCTTCCGCGCCGATCCGGCCCGGCCGGTCACCTACCGGGTGGAGCGGCTGCGCGACGGCCACTCCTTCACCAGCCGCCGGGTGGTGGCGGTGCAGTCCGGCGGCCGCGGGGAGCAGGAGGTGTTCCACATGACGGCCTCCTTCAAGAGGACGTCGAGGCCCGGTGCGGAGCACCAGGTGGACATGCCCGCGGCCCAGCCCCCGCACCACCTGCCGCACGCGGTCGACGCGCCCCCGGCGCACGTGCACCCCGCCGTCATCCGGCTCCTGTCCGGCCTGCGCGACGCCGTCGACGTGCGCTACACCGACAGGTCGGGGCCGGTCACCCGCGTCTGGTTCCGGGTGCGGGAGCTGCCCGACGACGTGGCCGCCGGCGGGGCGGCGCTGCACCAGTGCCTCGTCGCCTACCTGTCCGACCTGACCCTGCTGGACTCCGCCTCCCCGCACCACCGCACCGGCCTGCCCAACGACGGGCAGGGGGCCGCGGCCAGCCTCGACCACGCGATGTGGTTCCACCGCCCCCTGCGGGCGGACCAGTGGTTGCTGTACGAGCAGCGCAGTCCGTCCACCGCCGACGGCCGGGCGCTGGCCCACGCGAGGATCTACACGTCCGACGGGGCGCTCGCAGCGACCGTCGTCCAGGAGGGTGTGATGCGGCCCGGCCGTGCGGCGGGCCGGGACCGTGCGCCCGAGGAGGCACCCGAGCCGGACATCGACCCCTTCTCCTGGGCGGTGGCCAAGCCCGAGACGGACTGACGCGCCCGGCTCAGGTCGTCGGCACCGTCCTGAACCGCCCCGCCACCCGCAGGTCCGCCTCGACGAGGTCGGCGGTGCGCCGCAGCTCCGGCAGGACGTCCGCCACACAGGACGCCGCGCTGCGGCGGGCCGCGTGCGTCGTCACGTTCACGGCCGCCACCACCCGGCCCGTACGGTCGCGCACCGGTACCGCGAGGGAGCGCAGACCCGCCTCCAGCTCCTCGTCGACCAGGGCGTGCCCCTGGGCCCGGACCTCGGGAAGGGCGCCGCCGGGCCGGCCGGCCAGCAGGACGCGCCCCGGTGCCGTCGCGTACGCCGGGCGCCGGGCGCCGACCGTGACGTGGGCGCTCAGCACACGGCTCGTGGACGCCCGGGCCGTGTACTGGATCTCCTCGCCCGAGTCCGCCAGGACGGCCAGGGAGGCCGACTCCCGGACGCGGTCGGCGAGGGCGGTCAGGTGCGGCTGGGCGATCTCGGGCAGGGACGTGCGGGAGAGCGGCGGGAACCCGAGGGACAGCACCCGGGGGGTGAGCACGAAGGCGCGGCCGGGGGCCGGTGCGACCAGCCCCGCGTGCTCGAAGGTGATCAGCGCCCGGCGTACGGTCGCCCGGGCCAGGCCCGTCGCCCTCGCGAGCTCCGTGAGGGTCGGCGCCGGCCGGCCCTCGCCGAAGGCGGTCAGTACGGTCAGCCCGCGGGCCAGCGACTCGACGAACTCCCTGCCCAGCTCCTGCTTCGACGCGCCCGTCCAGACGGCGAGTCCCGCGGGCGGCGGCCCGGGCTCCGGCGGCGGGGCGGTGCGCAGGTCCTCCTCCATCGCCGCGACGGCCGTGCGCAGCCGGGGGAGCAGGGCCGCCCGCAGGTCACCGGCGGTGTGGCGGCTGGTATGACTCACCACGCTCGCCACGCACGCCACCCGGCCGGAGCCGGAGCCGGAGCCGGAGCCGGGGTCGCGGACCGGGACCGACACCGCGACCAGGCCCGGTTCGATCAACTGGTCGTCCAGCGCCCAGCCGTCGGCCGCCGCCCGCGCCGTACGGTGCTCGAAGTCCTCGTCGGAAGCGGTGTGTTCCCGCGGAGGGACGGCCGGGAAGGTGCGGTCCTGCGGGTCCGCCGCCCGGCGCTCGTGCCAGCGGCGCCAGTCGGCCTCCGACCACTCGGCGGCGAACAGCGGGCCCGGCGCGGTGCGTTCGGCGGGGAGCAGGTCGCCGATGCGGAAGCTGAGGGACATCGCGCGGCGGCGGGTGGCCTGGTGGACGAAGCGGATGCCGTCGCGGTCGCCGACGGCGAGGGAGACCGACTCGTCCAGCTCGTCGGCCAGGGCGTCGGCCCGGGCGGACAGCAGGGCGGGCAGGCGCAGGGCGGCCAGGTAGGCGTTGCCCAGTTCGGTCAGGCGGGGGGCGAGGGTCACGTCCCGGCCGTCCAGGCGGACGTATCCCATGCGGGCGAGGGTCGCCGTGACGCGGTCGACGGTGGAGCGGGCCAGGCCGGTCGCCCTCTCCAGACCGCTGAGGCTGAGGGTGCCGCCGTCCGCCTCGGTCAGCCGGCGCAGTACGGCGAGGCCGCGCAGCAGCGGGGCCACCGCCTCGGCCGGGGCGGCGCCACCCTCGTCGCGCGGGGTGTCGTTCGTGGTGTGGGCGGGCATCGGCTCTCCGGTACGGCGATCGCGGCAGGCCTACCGTAATCCCGGCCGCCCCGGGCCCGTGCCGCACGGCGGCCCCGCGCCCGTACCGCCCGCCCCGGTCGGTCACCCCCGGGTGACCCGTACCTTGTGGTCGCCGTTCGGGTCCGCCGCCGACACCGTGATCGTGACGCCCCGGCGCGGGTCCTCGAAGGTCTCCCCCGGGGTGAAGGCGGCGTCCGAGAGTTCGGCGTGGACGTTCGGGCTGCGGGTGCAGCCGCCGCTGTCCCGGCGGGAGTCGTACACCGTCACGGGGCCCATCCCGGTGTCCACGTCCGCGTCGACCTTGTAGATCAGCACGCCCGGCCGGCACACCGTCTCGTCGTTGCCCTCCTGGGTGCGCAGCTCGACCGCGTACCCGCTGCGGCCGTCCAGCGGGACGACCACCACCTTGTCGCCGCCCCTGCGGGCCAGCGGCGTCAGCGTGTACTCCTTCGTGCCCGGCGCCGACGCGCAGTGCACCTGGGCGGGGTCCAGCCAGCCCAGCTTCCACTTGTGCCAGCCGAGGAGGTCGTTGTCGGCGCCCCAGTCCTCGCTCATGATGTCCCAGTGGCCGACGGCCCCGCCGCCCTCCTGGGTGTAGAGGTCGGGGAGGCCGAAGACGTGGCCGTTCTCGTGGGGGAGGACGCGGTAGCCGGTCTCGTCGTAGGAGCCCGAGCCGTCGTCCTGCCGGGAGTAGACGAAGGACGCGTTGGCCACCGGGACGCCGTCGGCGACCGGGGCCTCGGGGTTGCCGGCGAAGGTGACGGACAGGACGGTGTCCAGGGCGGACGGGCCCGCGTTGGGGGTGACCAGCACGTTCAGGAGGTCGTACGCCTGGAAGTCCACCTCCGCGTCGGCCTCCGCGACCAGGTCCTGCACCATCTCCCGGTAGCCGGGCTCGAAGGGCGCGCCCCGCTCTATGCCGTACTCGGCGAAGGACTTCGGCATGCGCAGCCAGTCGGGGACCGGGGTCTCGGGGCGGTAGTCGAGGCGGCCGTAGGAGCTGGTGCGGAACCACTCCGCGGTCTGCGGGAAGAACTCCGCGTACCGGTCGAGCGCCTCGCCCTCGCCGGGCGCGTCGGAGAAGTCGATCATCAGGGTGAGGGCGCGGACGGTGCCGGTGGAGCGGGCGTAGCCGGCGGAGGTGGGGATGCCCTCGGACATCTGGACCTCGGGGCCGCCGGTGATCATGCAGGGGCCGTGCGCGGAGGACCGGGAGAGGGCGGCCGGGCCGGGTCCCGCCGCCGTGGTGCCCGGCGCGAGCCCGCCGGTGCCGGCCGAGGTGCTGACCGCGAAGGTCACGACGGTGACCGTGGCGATCGCGGCCAGCCGGCGCGGGCGTATCCGACGGCTCGGCGGCTGCACCTGCGGCTGCATGCGGACCTCCCGGACCACGGCAGCCGCCGGACACCGGCTGCACCCTTTCGATCACCCTGTGCCGAGGGCGGAAGGGGCGCGCGCTGGAGGAGCCGATCGTGGGTTTCTCACCGGTAGCCGCCGAGCGGGGGACGGGGGTGGGGCGGGCGGTCCGGAGAGGCGCCGCGCGGTGTGACCCACGTCACGGTGTTTCTTTCCCGGTCGGGGAAATAACCGGGGATCGTTTCCCCGTTTAGCCAGGTGCCCGAGCGAAACGGGGACTTCCTCCCCGGATCGCCAGTCCCACCGCCCGAGGAGTACGCCGTGCAGACCGCAACCCCCGAGCAGCACAAGGTGACCCGGCCCCGCGCCGACGCCCTGCGCAATCGGGAGCGGATCGTCACCGCCGCCCGCGAGATGTTCGTCGAGCACGGCCCCGACGTGCCGCTCGACGACATCGCCCGCCGGGCCGGCGTGGGCAATGCCACGGTGTACCGCAACTTCCCCGACCGCGACGCCCTCGTCCGCGAGGTCGTCTGCTCGGTCATGGACCGTACGGCACGGGCGGCCGAGCTGGCGCTCGCGGAGAACGGCGACGCCTTCGGAGCGCTGGAGCGCTTCGTGCACGTCGCCGCCGACGAGCGGATCAGCGCCCTGTGCCCCATGGTCTCCAGCACCTTCGACCAGCACCACCCCGACCTGGAGGCGGCGCGTGAACGGGTCGAGCGGCTCATCGCCGAGGTCATGGACCGGGCGAAAGCGGCCGGTCAGCTCCGTACCGACGTGGGCGTGGGCGATCTGATGATCGCCGCCGCCCAGCTCAGCCGGCCCCCGGCCGGTACGGGGTGCCTGAGCGCCGACCGGTTCGTCCACCGCCATCTGCAACTGTTCCTCGACGGGCTGCGGGCCCCGGCCCGCTCCGCCCTGCCGGGCAGCGCCGTGACCATGGAGGAGCTGCGCCGCCCCTGCGACCGGTAGTTCCGCGACTCCCGACCCACTGAACAACCGGCGGACGGCGGCCACGAGGCCACCGCCCCGAGACCGGTCGTCCCTCTTACCTCGCAGTTCCCTTTACTCGCCGTTCTCTTCACTCGCAGTTCTCTGCGTCATCCGCTTTTTTCCGTCATGAAGTCCCGAAGTGGGTATCCCCATGTCTGAAACAGCCCTCAAGGCTCCCGGCGTCCCGGACGCCGGCCGCTGGAAAGCGCTCGTCTTCATCGCGCTCGCCCAGCTGATGGTCGTCCTGGACGCCACCATCGTGAACATCGCCCTGCCCTCCGCCCAGCAGGATCTCGGCATCTCCGACGGCAACCGGCAGTGGGTCGTCACGGCCTACGCCCTCGCCTTCGGCGGTCTGCTGCTGTTCGGCGGCCGGATAGCCGACCTGTGGGGCCGCAAGCGCACCTTCGTCACCGGCCTGGCCGGCTTCGCCGTCGCCTCGGCGCTCGGCGGCGCGGCCACCAACGAGGCGATGATGTTCGGCTCCCGCGCCCTCCAGGGTGTCTTCGGCGCCCTGCTCGCGCCCGCCGCGCTCTCCCTGCTCGCCGTGATGTTCACGGACGCCAAGGAGCGCGCCAAGGCGTTCGGCATCTACGGCGCGATCGCCGGTGGCGGCGGCGCCGTCGGCCTGATCCTCGGCGGTTTCCTCACCGAGTACCTGAACTGGCGCTGGACGTTCTTCGTCAACATCCCCTTCGCGATCGTCGCGGCGGCCGGCGCGTACCTCGTCATCCGGGAACCGCAGGGCAGCCGCAACCGCTCGCCCCTCGACGTCCCCGGCGTCATCCTGTCCACGCTCGGCCTGGTCGCGCTCGTCTACGGCTTCACCCGCGCCGAGTCGAACGGATGGAGCGACGCGGTGACGGTCGGCATGTTCGTCGGCGCGGCCGTGCTGCTGCTCGCCTTCGTGGTCGTCGAGTCGAAGGTCAAGGCCCCGCTGCTGCCGCTGCGCGTCGTCACCGAGCGCAACCGGGGCGGGATCTACCTCTCGCTGGGCCTCGCGATCATCGCGATGTTCGGGCTGTTCCTCTTCCTCACCTACTACCTGCAGATCGTGAAGGGCTACTCGCCGGTCAAGACCGGCTTCGCCTTCCTGCCGATGATCGCGGGCATGATCACGGGCTCCACGCAGATCGGTACCCGGCTGATGACCCGGGTCGCCCCCCGGCTGCTGATGGGACCGGGCTTCCTGGTCGCCGCCGTCGGCATGCTGCTGCTGACCCAGCTGGAGATCGACACCTCCTACGCCGCCGTGCTGCTGCCCGGCATGCTGCTGCTCGGCCTCGGCATGGGTACGGCCTTCATGCCGGCCATGTCCATGGCCACCCAGGGTGTCGAGCCGCGGGACGCCGGCGTCGCCTCCGCGATGGTCAACACCTCGCAGCAGGTGGGCGGTGCGATCGGTACGGCGCTGCTGAACACGATCGCCGCCTCGGCCACCACGTCCTACATCGCCGACCACATCGGCGGCGCCGCCTCCCGCTCCCAGCAGCAGCTGGTCCAGCTGGAGGGGCAGGTGCAGGGCTACACCAGCGCGATCTGGTTCGCCGTCGGCATCCTGGTGGCGGCCGCGGTGATCGCCCTGACCTTCGTCAACGCCGGGCGTCCGGGCGGCACCACCGTCACGGGTTCCGGTGCGGGCGACGCCGTCGAGGACGAGCTGCCGGTGCCGGTCGTCGCCCACTGACGCAGGGCACCGCACCCCTTCGGGTCTTCTGTTCCATCCGTGCGCAGGGGGAGGGGACGCCCCCGGCGCACGGCTCCCAGGACCTGCCCCGGCCGCGCGCTCAGCGCAGCCAGGGCAGGTCCGCGCCCGCTTCGCTGGGCTGAAGTCCCTCGGCGACGATCCGCATGATCTCGCCGAGGGACTTCTGCTGTTCGGGGGTGAGCCGGTCGAACACGGCCTGGCGCACGGCCTCCACGTGTCCCGGCGCGGTCTGCCCGAGCACCGCGTAGCCCTCGTCCGTGAGCACCGCGAACTGGCCCCGCTTGTCCGAGGGGCAGTCCTCGCGGCGCACCCAGCCGTTCTTCTCCAGTCGGGCGATCGCGTGCGAGAGGCGGGAGCGGGTGATCTTCGCGTACCGGGCCAGCTCCGTCATCCGCAGCCGCCGCCGGGGTGACTCGGCGAGCTTGACCAGCAGCCCGTAGTAGACGTGCGGCATCCCCGCGTCGCGCTGGAGCTGACGGTCGAGGTGGTCCTCGAGGAGGGTGGCGGCCTCGATGTACGAGCGCCAGACGCGCTGTTCCTCGGCGCTGAGCCAGCGGGGCTCGCCGGCGGAGGACGGGATGGGTGCCGTGTTCATGTATCCCATCGTACGGAACCACTTCTTGAAAGTTAAACAAAGAGCGGGTAGATTCGTGGGCAGTGAAGCTTGAGAGTTCAAGTAGCTTGCGTTCGAGCGGCTCTCGGCTTCGGAAGCAGCACTCTGGAGGAGCCCCATGTCCGCCGTCACCCGGGAGCGCATGCCCGCCCTCTATCTGAGCCACGGCGCCCCGCCGCTCGCCGACGACCCCGTCTGGCCCGGCGAGCTGGCCGCGTGGGCCGCGGCCCTGCCCCGCCCCCGAGCCGTCCTGGTCGTCTCCGCCCACTGGGAGGAGGCCCCGCTCGCCCTCGGCGCCACCCGGACCGTCCCCCTGGTCTACGACTTCTGGGGCTTCCCCGAGCGCTACTACCAGGTGCGCTACGAGGCTCCGGGGGCCCCCGCGCTCGCCGAGTCCGTGCGCAAGCTGCTGCGCGCTCCCGGCACGCCCGTGCAGGACGTCCCCGACCGCGGCCTCGACCACGGCGCGTACGTGCCGCTCGTCGAGATGTACCCCGGGGCCGACATCCCGGTCCTCCAGGTCTCCATGCCGACCCTCGACCCGGCGCGGCTCATGGAGATCGGCCGCAGGCTCGCGCCGCTGCGCGACGAGGGCGTGCTGATCATCGGCTCCGGCTTCTTCACCCACAACCTGGCCGCGCTCCGCCAGGGCGGCGTCCCCTCCTGGTCGGCGGAGTTCGACGACTGGGGCCGGCGCGCTCTGGAGAGCGGGGACGTGGACGGGCTGCTCGACTTCGCCCACAAGTCCCCGGCGGGCCTGCTCGCCCACCCGCGCACCGAGCACTTCGCCCCGCTGTTCGTGACCATGGGGGCCGCGGACGCCGCCGGCGAACTGGATCTGCGCAGGTCCGTGATCGAAGGTTTCTGGATGGGGCTGGCCAAGCGGTCGGTGCAGTTCGGCTGAGGGGGCGGGCAGGCGCGGGCCCGGCGCCCTACAGCGGCTTCTCGTACCAGGCCACGTCCCAGTACCGGCCGAACTTGCGGCCCACCTCGCGGTACGTGCCGACCGGGCGGAAGCCGAGGCGGGTGTGCAGCCGGACGGAGGCCTCGTTGGGCTGGGCGATGCCCGCGTAGGCGCGGTGCAGGTCCTCGCCCGCCAGGGCCTCGAAGAGGGACGTGTAGAGAAGGGTGCCGATGCCGCGGCCGCCGGCGTGCGGGGCCACGTAGACGGTGGTCTCCACGGAGGTCCCGTACGCGGGCTTCGCGCGGTAGGGGCTGGACGTGGCGTATCCCAGAATCGTCCGTGAGTCCGCGTCCGTGGCAACCCTCAGGCGGTACGGGCCGTCTTCAGGGTGGGAGAGCAGCCACGGGCGGCGCTCGCGCGGAGTGAACGGTTCGGTGTCGAACGTGATCGGCGTCTCGCGTACGTAGTGGTTGTAGAGGTCGGTGAGGGCCTCGAGGTCGTCCTCGACCCACGGTCTGACCTGGACCTCCGTACGTTCCGTCGGCATCGTGCCTCCCTGTGTGGCGGCACAGGGTACTGCATGATCAGAAAAATCGGAGGGCGCGCTGGGAATTCTGTCCGGTTTCCAGTCGTTGTTTCCATCGGATGCAGGGCACCCGAGGAGAGTCCCGAGAGAGACAGGAGCGTCCCGAGAGTGGATCGGGACCGGAGACGACCCCACAGGTGACCGACGTCCACAGGACCGCCCGCTGAACCACCATCGCAAGGGAGCACGCATGGCAACCCGTGCCGTCGCCCGTCGTAAGTCCGCCACCGGCGAGACGAGCGCCGCGGCAACCAGCGTCCGCGCCAACGGCGGCGAGCTCGCCGACCGCGATCTGGTCGGCATGTACCTCGACGAGATCGCGCGCACACCGCTGCTCGACGCCGCCAAGGAGGTCGAGCTCAGCCAGACCATCGAGGCGGGTGTGTTCGCGCGGCAGGTCCTCGAAGGCTACGAGGAGACCGGGGCGGACGCCACCCGGGAGGAGCTCCAGGCCCTGATCGACGAGAGCGAGCGGGCGAAGGACGTCTTCATCCGCTCCAACCTCCGTCTGGTCGTCGCGGTCGCCCGCCGCTACCCGCGCAGCGGCCTGCCGCTCCTCGACCTCATCCAGGAGGGCAACGCCGGCTTGGTCCGCGCGGTCGAGAAGTTCGACTACCGCAAGGGCTTCAAGTTCTCGACGTACGCGACCTGGTGGATCCGCCAGGCCATCACCCGGTCCATCGCCGACCAGTCCCGGACCATCCGGCTCCCCGTCCACCTGGTGGAGGAGCTGGGCAGGATCCGGCGCGTGCAGCGCGAGTTCAACCGCGAGCACGGCCGCGAGCCGGAGCCCGCCGAGATCGCCGCCGAGCTGGGCTCGACGCCCGAGCGCGTCACCGACGTCCTCGACTGGGCCCGCGACCCGGTCTCGCTGAACATGTCGGTGGACGACGAGGGCGAGACCCAGTTCGGCGACCTGCTGGAGGACACCTCGGCCGTGTCGCCCGAGCAGTCGGTGATGACGCTGCTGCGCAGCGAGGAACTCGACGACCTCATCGGCCGCCTCGACCCGCGCACGGCCTCCATCATCAAGATGCGGTACGGCATCGACGACGGCCGCGAGCGAACGCTGACCGAGGTCGGCAAGGAGCACGGACTGACGCGCGAGCGCATCCGGCAGATCGAGAAGCACGCGCTGCTGGAGCTGAAGAAGCTGGCCCGCGACACCGGCTTCGAGGCGGCGGCGTAGCCAGGACGCGGCACGGCCGGCGGCACCGCTCGCGACGATCCGCCGCCGGCTCCCGTGAGGGAGGGGTCGTGGCGTGATGCGTGGGGCGCACGCCGGTGGCCGAACCCCGCGCAAACATGGCCGTACAACGCTGCTTCAACCGGCGGGGGCCCGGGAAAAACTACTCCGGGCCCAGCGGTCCCGCCCCGGACCACCGCCTCGCGGACCCGACTTCGGGCCACCCAGGACCACGTCCCGACGCACTCCCCCCGGCGCCGGGACTCTCCCGAGCCGGGCTCGGCGCCCCTTCCCCCCGGGGTGCCGCAGCCCGGCTCCCTCCGTGCGGGAGCGCTGACCTGCCGCGCACCGTCCGCGCGGCGAGGCGGGCGGCGGCACGCAGGCAGCACCGCGGTGGGGCGGGACGCACCGGGCGGCGTACCAGGGCGGCGGGACACCCCGGACCTGAACCCCGGGGTGGCCCGCCGGATGGCAGATTCTGCCACAGCGGCATAGCCTGCCGACGTGAGCAGCTCCACCCCCGCATCGTCCGGCCCACCCGTCCCGTCCGCCGGTCCGAGGCCCTTCGCCTCCTCCCCGCCGTCCGCCCCCGGTTCCGGGGCGCTCTCCCTGACCGAGCGGCGCAAGGCCGAGACCCGGATGGCCATCGCCCGCGCGGCGGCCCGCCTCTTCGTCGGGCAGGGACTGCGGGCCACCCGGGCCGAGGACATCGCCCGCGCCGCCGGCGTCGCCCCGCGCACCTTCTACCGCTACTTCGCCACCAAGGAGGAGGCCGTCGCCCCGCTCTACGCGCTGGGCGCCGAGCGCTGGGCGGCGGCGGTGCGCGAGGCGCCCGCCGGGCTGACCCCGTCCGAGGCGCTGGAACACGCCGTGCGGCACACGCTGACCCCGGGCGCCGGCGTCTCGGCGGCGTCCTGGGAGTGGGCCCGCACGCTCATCCGGCTGGCCGAGAGCAGCCCGGCCCTGCGCAAGGTGTGGGCGGAGGTCTGCCACACGACGGAGCGGGCCCTGGTGGAGGTGCTGGCCGAGCGGATGTCCGGCGGCGACGACAACGTTGCCGCGCATCTGAGGACCACGCCCGAACTGCACTTCGGCGCCGCCGTCGCGGGGGCGGCGGTGCGGGTGGCGGTGGAGCGCTGGGCGTCCTCCCCCGACGCCGCCCGGAGCCCCCTGGAGCCGGCCCTGCGCAACCTGGAAGGCATGCGGGGGTTCGCGTGGGAGCCCGGCCCCCGAACCTAGACCGACGGCGACGGCAACGGCGACTGGGGCTGGGGCGTGGGGACCCGCGGTGCCCTCCGCGCCCCCGCGGGTCGCAGGCCCTGCGCGGTCACGGCCCCTCCGCCGCCCTCGCCAACCGCGCCCCCAGCCCTCGTACGCACTCCACGAGTTCCACCGGCTCCCGCACCCGGAAGTCCACGTCCAGCATCGCCAGACGCAGCGCCATCCACTCCACCGAGTCGGACACGGTCGCCCGCAGGACGCACGACGCGCCGTCGTCCCCCGCCTCGGGCGCCCCCAGCCACTGCGGGAGGCGCGCCGCGACGACCTCGGCCGGGGCGTCGAAGGCGACCACGATCCCGTACGAGCCGCTCTGCCGCTGCATGGAGCGCCGCAGGTACTCCGCCGCGCTCCCGGTCGGCAGCTCGCGCGGAGCGAACCGCGCCCCGGTCGCCGACGGCTCGCTCACCCGGTCCACCCGGAAGGTCCGCCAGTCCTCCCGGTCGAGGTCGTAGGCGACCAGGTACCAGCGGCGCCCCGTCGACACCAGCCGGTACGGCTCCGTCACGCGCCGCGACCCGGTGCCGTCCCCCGCGCGGTAGGCGAACCGCAGCCGCTCCCGCCCGGCCACCGTGGACGCCATGACGGTCAGCGTCTCGGGGGCGATGCTCGGGCCGTCCCCGCTGGTCAGCGGAGTCGTCGCGGCCTGGAGCGTGGCCACGCGGTGGCGCAGCCGCGACGGCAGCACCTGCTCCAGCTTGGCCAGCGCCCGCACCGACGCCTCGTCCACGCCCTCCACCGCGTGCCCGGCGCCGGCCCGCAGTCCGACCGCGATCGCCACCGCCTCCTCGTCGTCGAGGACGAGCGGCGGCATCGCCTTGCCGGCCACCAGCCGGTAGCCCCCGTCGGCGCCCATGGTGGCCTGCACCGGGTAGCCCAGCTCGCGGAGCCGGTCGATGTCCCGGCGGACCGTGCGACGGGAGACCCCGAGCCGGTCGGCCAGCTCGCCGCCGGGCCACTCGCGGGGTGTCTGGAGGAGGGAGAGGAGCGTCAGCAGCCGGGCCGGAGTATCCGTCGTCATGATGCCGAGGATGCCGCACATCTAGGACCGGAACTGTCCTACTGAAGGCATAGCTTCGCCCCATGACCTTCTCGCACACCCCGGATTCCGCCCCGGCCCGGCAGGCAGCCGGCGACCGCCGTCGCTGGTTCGCCCTCGCGATCGTGATGACCGCCGCCTTCATGGACCTGGTCGACGTCACCATCGTCAACATCGCTATCCCGTCGATCCAGCGGGACGAGGGCGCCACCTTCAGCCAGATCCAGTGGATCACCGCCGGCTACGCCCTCGCCTTCGCCGCCGGTCTGATCACCGGCGGACGGCTCGGCGACATACACGGCCGCAAGCGGGTGTTCCTCGTCGGCATCGGCGGCTTCACCGTGGCGTCCGCGCTGTGCGGCCTCGCCGTGAACCCGGAGATGCTGGTCGCCTCCCGCATCCTCCAGGGCGCCATGGCGGCGCTGATGGTGCCGCAGGTGCTGTCGATCGTGCACGCCACCTTCCCGGCGCACGAACGCGGCAAGGTGTTCGGCCTGTTCGGCGCGATCGTCGGACTGGGTGCCGTGTCCGGCCCGCTGCTGGGCGCCCTGCTCACCGAGTGGAACCTGTTCGGGCTCGAGTGGCGGCCCATCTTCCTCATCAACCTGCCGGTCGGCGTTGCCGGACTCGTCCTCGGCAGCCGCTACATCACCGAGTCGAAGGCGCCGCGCGCCCTCAGGCTCGACCTGGTCGGGGTCGCCCTGGTCACCCTCGGTCTGCTGATGCTGGTCTACCCGCTCACCCGGGGCCGTGAGCTGGGCTGGCCGCTGTGGGGGTACCTCTCGATGGCCGGCGCGGTCGTGGTCCTCGCGGTGCTGGTGGCCTACGAGCGGCGCAAGAGCGCCCGGGACGGTTCGCCGCTGGTCGAACTGTCGCTGTTCCGGGTGAAGAGCTTCGCGGCCGGTATCGCCGTGCAGACCGTGTTCGGCGTCGCGCTCGGCGTCTTCTTCCTGGTGTGGACGCTGTACATGCAGGTGGGGCTCGGCTGGAGCCCGCTGCGGGCCGGACTGACGGGCGTGCCGTTCTCGCTCGCCGTCTCCGTGGCGGCCGGGGTGTCGGTGCAGAAGCTGGTGCCGCGCTTCGGACGCAAGGTGCTCCAGGCGGGCGCGCTGGTGATGGCGGCCGGCGTCCTGCTCTACATCTGGGAGTCCGATCACTACGGCCTCGGCGTCACGTCCTGGCAGATGGCGCTGCCGCTCGTCGTCATGGGCGTCGGCATGGGCCTGATCGTCGCCCCGCTGACGGACGCGGTGCTGTCCCAGGTGCCGCGGGAGCACGCCGGGGCCGCGTCCGGGCTCATCAACACCGTGCAGCAGATGGGCAACGCGCTGGGGCTCGGCCTGGTGTCGGTGGTCTTCTTCGGCACGATGAGCGACCACCTGGCCCCGGCCCGCGTCGGCCCGGCCTACGCGGACGCCTTCGAGAACGCGCTGGGCTGGGTGGCCGCGGTCATGGCCGTGATCTTCCTGCTGATGTTCGCGCTGCCCAGGCGGCCGGCCCAGCACGTGGAGGGGGCGCCGGACACCACGGTCCCCGCGCCGAAGAAGGAGCCCACGCTGATCTGACCACCGCGTCCCCGAGGGCGGGGGGGGGGGGGGGGGGGGGGGGGGGGGGGGGGGGGGGGGGGGGGGTCCGCCCCCTCTCCTCCTCCCCTCCCTCCCCCCTCCTTGTTTCCCCCCTC
>NZ_JBWKKZ010000014.1:35678-175018 GCF_056430705.1 Streptomyces sp. NPDC045956
CACTTGTTCGGGGGGGGCGAGGGCCGTCATCCCCCCCCCCCCCCCCCCCCCCCCCCCCCCCCCCCCGCCGCCCTTTCGCTCCCCACCACCCCTGTTCGGCTGCCCCCACTCCTGTTCCGGCTTCCCCCGCCGCATGTCTGTTCATGCCCGTTCGTGTGGGAATGCTTCCGCTTCCCTGTTTACAAAGCGGAATCCCGGGCGTAGCCTCCCGTGAAACCACAGGTTCGGGCATGAGGTGGAGGCGAAAGGGCATGTACGCACCGGAGCGGCAGCAGGAGATCCTCCGGCTCGCCCGGGACGGCGGCCGGGTGGACGTGGTGTCGCTGGCCGAGGAGTTCCAGGTGACGGCGGAGACGATCCGACGGGACCTGAAGGCCCTCGACCGCGCCGGTGTGCTCCGCCGGGTGCACGGCGGCGCCATCCCCGCCGGCCGGCTCGACTTCGAGCCCGACCTCGCCGAGCGCGAGTCCACGGCGGCCGACGAGAAGGACCGCATCGCCCAGGCGGCCCTGGCGGAACTGCCGGCCGACGGCACCGTGATCCTCGACGCCGGTTCGACGGTGGCCCTGCTGGCCGCGGCCATCCCGCCGGAGACCTCGCTGACCGTCGTCACCCACAGCCTGCCCACCGCGGCCCGCCTCGCCGACCACCCCGGCATCCAGCTCCACCTGGTCGGCGGACGCGTGCGGCACCGTACGCGCGCCGCCGTGGACGCCTGGGCGCTGCGCGCGTACGGCGAGATCCGCGCCGACGTGGCCCTGGTGGCCGCCAACGGCTTCTCCGCCGGCCACGGCCTGACCACCCCCGACCTCGCCGAGGCCGCGGTGAAACGGGCCGCCGTCGCCGCCGCCCGGCGCGTGGTGCTGCTCGCCGACTCCACCAAACACGGCCAGGAGCACTTCGCCCGCTTCGGTGCGCTGAGCGACGTGGACCTGTTGATCACCGACAGCGGGCTGAGCCCCGACGACGCCGCCGCCGTCGAGCAGGCCGGCCCGGAAGTGGTGCGCGCATGATCCTCACCGTCACCCCCAACCCGTCCCTGGACCGCACCTACGAGGTGCCCTCCCTGGACCGCGGCGAGGTCGTCCGCGCCACCGGCGAGCGCGTGGACCCGGGCGGCAAGGGCGTCAACGTCTCGCGCGCGGTGACGGCCGCGGGCCGGCGTACCGTGGCGGTGCTGCCGCTCGGCGGCGCCCCCGGCGCTCTCGTGGCCGACCTGCTCGACGCCCAGGGCATCGAGGTGGCGGCGGTGCCGATCGCCGGCGCCACCCGGTCCAACATCGCGCTCGCCGAGGCCGACGGCGTCCTGACGAAGATCAACGCACCGGGGCCCGAACTGTCGCAGGCCGAGCGGGACCTGCTGCTGGAGACCGTGCGGCGGCAGTCCCGCGGCGCCGACTGGATCGCCTGCTGCGGCAGCCTGCCCCGCCCGCTGGCCCCCTCCTGGTACGCGGCCCTGGTCGCCCGGGCACACGCCGCCGGCGTCCGCATCGCCCTGGACACCTCCGGACCCGCCCTCCTGCACGCCCTGCGCGAACGGCCCGACGTGGTCAAGCCGAACGCCGAGGAACTGGCCCAGGCCGTCGGACGCCCCCTGACCACCGTCGGCGACGCCCTGAAGGCCGCGGAGGAACTGCGCGAGCTGGGCGCCCGCTCCGTCCTGGCCAGCCTGGGCGCCGACGGACAGCTGCTCGTGGACGAGGCGGGCGCCTGGTTCGGCAGCGCCCGCGTGGCGGCCGTACGCAGCAACGTCGGCGCCGGTGACTCCTCGCTCGCCGGGTTCCTCGTCGCCGGCGGTGCGGGGCCGGACGCCCTCGCCTCCGCCGTCGCGCACGGCGCGGCCGCCGTCCGGCTCCCCGGCAGCGTGATGCCCGCGCCGGCCGACCTCGACCCGGACGCGGTGACGGTCACGGCCGAGGTGCCGGTGGACCGCGCGCTGCGGGAGCCGGCGTCATGACCGCCGCGTGCGTGGCCCTTCCCCGGGCGACGGGCGGGCCCGCACCCCGGACGCCCGTCGCCGCCGTCCCGGGCCGCCGTGGCCCGGACCCCCGTCCCCACCGCAGCACCCCCGCCCCCCACCGCAGCACCCCCGCCCCCCACCGCAGCACCCCCGCCCCCCACCCCGTCCTCGCCCACCACCTCACCTCCCGGGCGATACGCGAGCTAAGGAGCCCGCGATGAGCGACATGATCACCGCGGATCTGGTCGACCTCGACCTGTCCGCCGACACCAAGGAAGCGGCGGCACGAGCCCTCGCCGGGCGGATGGCGGCCCTGGGCCGGGTCACCGACCTGGAGGGCTTCCTGGCCGACGTGGCCGCCCGCGAGGCGCAGATGCCGACCGGCCTCGACGGCGGCATCGGCATCCCGCACTGCCGCAGCGAGCACGTCACCGAGCCGACGCTCGCCTTCGGGCGCAGCGCGGACGGCATCGACTTCGGGGCGGCGGACGGCCCGGCCGACCTGATCTTCCTGATCGCCGCGCCGGCGGGTGCCGACGACGCCCACCTGACGATCCTCTCCGCCCTGGCCCGGCAGCTCATGAACGCCGAGTTCACCACCGCCCTGCGATCGGCAGGGGAGGCGGGGGAGGCCGTGGCCCTGATCCGGGGCGAGGCGCCGACCGACCCCGCGGACGGACCCCGTACGGCCGACGGACCCCGTACGGCGGACGGACCATCGGGCGCCCAGGACCCCGTGGCGGACTCGGCGGCGGCCTCCGCCGAGCCCGCCACGGACAGCAGCGGCAGGACGGACGCGGCGGAGACCGGCCGGGCGTCGGGGGCGGGGACGGGGGAGCCGGCCGCACCCGGGCGCCCCTTCCGTATCGTCGCCGTCACCTCCTGCCCCACCGGCATCGCGCACACCTACATGGCCGCCGAGGCGCTGGAGAACGCGGGCCGTGAGGCGGGCGTCGAAGTCGTCGTCGAGACCCAGGGATCGGCCGGCTTCAGCCGCCTCGACCCGGCGGTGATCGCGGCGGCGGACGGCGTGATCCTCGCCCATGACGTGCCCGTGCGCGAGAAGGACCGCTTCGCCGGGAAACCCACCGTCGACACCGGCGTCAAGGCCGCCGTGAACCGGCCCGGCGAGCTGATCGGCGAGGTCCGCGCCAAGGCGGCCCGCGGCGAGGCCACCGCCGCCGCGCCCGCCGGCCGGGCGCCCGCCGAGCGCGGCCGCGAGACCGGGGAGGGGTACGGCACCGCACTGCGCAAGTGGCTGATGTCCGGCGTCAGTTACATGGTCCCGTTCGTCGCCGCCGGCGGCCTGCTCATCGCCCTCGGCTTCGCGATCGGCGGCTACGAGATCGACAAGGCGCCGTCGGTGACGGACCACTTCCTGTGGACGCAGGCCGACAGCTGGGCGGCGCTGCTGTTCCAGATCGGCGGCGTGGCCTTCGCCTTCCTCGTGCCGGTGCTGGCCGGCTACATCGCCTACGGCATGGCCGACCGGCCCGGGCTGGTGCCCGGCTTCGTCGGCGGCTCGATCGCGCTGACCATCGACGCCGGCTTCCTCGGTGGTCTGGCGGCCGGTCTGCTCTCCGGTGCCGTGGTGATGGCCGTCCAGCGGATACGCGTCCCGGCGGTGCTGCGCGGCATCATGCCGGTGGTGGTGATCCCGCTGATCTCCGCGGCCGTCGTCGGGTTCCTGATGTTCGTGGTGATCGGCAAGCCCATCGCCTCCGCCCAGCAGGCGATGACCGACTGGCTGGGCGACCTGTCCGGCGCCAACGCCGTCCTGCTCGGCGCCCTGCTCGGCCTCATGATGTGCTTCGACCTGGGCGGCCCGGTCAACAAGGTCGCCTACGCCTTCGCCACCGCCGGCATCGCCGTGTCGGACCCGAGTGACTCCGCGATGAAGATCATGGCCGCGGTCATGGCGGCGGGCATGGTCCCGCCGCTGGCGATGGCCCTGGCCACGACCGTCCGCTCCCGGCTCTTCGACGCCGCCGAACGCGAGAACGGCAAGGCCGCCTGGGTGCTGGGCGCCTCCTTCATCTCCGAGGGCGCCATCCCGTTCGCCGCCGCCGACCCGCTGCGGGTCATCCCGGCGTCCATGGCGGGCGGCGCGCTGACCGGGGCGCTGTCGATGGCCTTCGGCGCCACGCTGCGCGCCCCGCACGGCGGCGTCTTCGTGGTCCCCCTCATCGGCAATCCGCTGCTCTACCTGGTCGCGATCGCGGCGGGCGTCTGCGTCACCACGGCCCTGGTGGTCGTCCTCAAGGGCCTGCGCAAGCCGGCGCCCGGAACGACTGCCCAGGGGCCCGGCGACGCCGATGCGTCCGCCGCGGCGCCGGGGACGAAGCGGCCGGTGGCCGCGTAGGGCGTGAGCGACGTCGATACGGCGCGCTCCGGGCCGGGTTCCGACGGGACCCGGCCCGGTCGCGTCGCCCCCGCGGGCGTCGGTCTCCCGGAGGCGCGCGGGCTCCTGGTCGTGGAAATGCTCAGGAGACCTGCGCCGCGCGCAGCTCCATCGCCCGCCGGGCGGCGTCCTCGCTCTCGTACACCTCGCACATGTGCCGCCCGTCGGGCGTGGCCGTGTGCTCGACCTCCCAGAGGGAGACCTCGGCGCCGTCACGCAGCAGGAAGGCGTGCTCGTAGAGCGAGAAGCCGACGCGGGCACGGCCCGCGCGGCCGGGGCCGCCGAAGGCCTGGGTGATCCGGTGCCCGGACGCCGTCGCCAGCCGGGCGGCGAGGTCGGCGCCGGGCCGGTCCGGGTTCTCCGCGCGGCGCAGCAGCCTGCGGGCGTGGTCCGCCGAGGCGTCCGGGACGTAGGCGTGCCGCGGGGCGGGGGCCGCGGGCAGCTGCACCTGCACCGGCAGTTCGAAGTCGGGTGCGTCCGGCGGCAGGGCCAGCCGGGCGGTGGCGGTGCGCAGCTCCTCCTCGTCGACGTACACCTCGTGCTGCGGTTCGCTGCCCGGCGCGGTGTTGTGCACGATCTCCCAGAGGGTGAGCGCGGAGCCGTCGGCGAGCAGCCAGGTGTGGCGGTACGTCTCGCGGTGCAGGCCCGCGCTGTGGTGCGCGGAGTGCAGCGAACCGTCGTGCGCCAGCGCGCAGTCCAGCTGTCGTATCGTCTCGTCGGGCAGCTCGAACGAGTTCAGGGCGCGACCCAGCAGTCGCATGAGGTGCTCCTCCGGAGACTCCGGCGACTCGGGTGGTTCGTACGCTGCCGTCTCGTACGGAACGCTCAAGGTTTCTCCCGGCGTTGCTGCATGTCACCTTGTGGGTGCATACCGTAGCCCCTAGCTCGGACATCATGTCCGGGAACCGAGAAAACGTACGCACGAAAAACGAGCGGGCCGCGCGAAATGTTCCCGCGCGACCCGACGGCCACTCAAAAAACGCTGCTCAGACGGTCGTTCGACCGGTCAGACGGCGCTGCCGTCGACCCACTCGCCCCATGCCATGTTCCAGCCGTTGAGGCCGTTGTCCGGCGCGATCGTGCCGTCCGGGGAGTTCTTGACGGTCACCACGTCCCCGATCAGCGAGTTGTCGTAGAACCACTTGCCGTCGGTGGCGCCCTGCCCGCCCTGGGCGTCCCGCAGCCCGACGCAGCCGTGGCTGGTGCCCTGGACGCCGAAGGGCGGATTGCCCCGGTTGTACCAGTAGTTGCCGTGGACGAAGGTGCCGGACTGGCTCAGCCGCATCGCGTGCGGCACGTCCGGGATGTCGTACTCCCCGCCGAAGCCGACCGTCGACCCGTCCATGTGCGTCCGCTCGGACTTCTCCGAGATCACCATCTGCCCGTTGTACGTCGGCGTCTCGGCGCTGCCCGCCGAGATCGGGACCGACCTGAGGGTCTTTCCGTCGCGCACGACCGTCATGGTCTGCGTGTCCGCGTCGACCGTGGAGACCTGGGCACGGCCCACCGTGAAGGTGACGGTCTTCCGCTGCACGCCGTGGATGCCGTTCGCACCCTCGACCCCGTCCAGGTCGATCTTCATGGTGACCTTGGAGCCGGCCTTCCAGTACTCCTCGGGCCGGAAGTCGAGCCGTTGGTCACCGAACCAGTGCCCGACCACCTCCTGGCCGCTGCTGGAGGTGACCGTGATGTGCGACTGCACGTTCTTCCGGTCGCTGATCGCCTTGTCGAAGGTGAACGACACCGGCATCCCCACCCCCACCGTGGTGCCGCCGTCCGGGGTGTACGAGCCGATGAAGCTGTTGGCCGAGGAGACGGTCGTGAAGACCGAGTCGGCGGCGGACGTACGGCCGCCTGCGTCCTTGGCCCGCGCCGTGATCCGGTACTTGGTGCCGCGCTCCAGCCGCTCCTTCGGCTTCCAGCTGCCGCCGTCCGCCGACACCGCGCCCGGCACGGTCGCGCCCGTCTCGGCCACCGTCATCCGCACGTCGGTCAGCCGTCCGTCGCTGACCTTCACACCGGTCGCGTTGATCGAGGCGCCGGTCGAGCCGTCCTTCGCCGAGATCACGACCTTTGCCACCGAGGTCTTCGCGGAGTCCGCGCCGCCCTTGCCGTCCTTCTTGTCCTCGGCGCTGGCGCTCCCGCCGCAGGCGGTGAGGGCGAGGGCGCCGACGACCAGGGCGGCGACCGCCATCGGTACGCGCCGCGATGCTATGTCCGCCGTTGTCACGGGCTGCTCCAGGTTCTGGTGTGTGCGGTGTCCGCTTCAGCCCTGTAGAGGCGGTCGGCGGCTGCCGGGGTTCCCACCGGTCGCCGGGAACGGAGACGCGTGACAGAACCGGGACAATCACCCGCCCGTCCACCCAACCGGCCCCGGAACGCCGTCCGTAGAGCCTCGCGTCCGTCCCCGCGCGGCCGCTCGGGAACCACCCCGCACCGGCCGGGAGGGGACCGCCCGTCGAAGCTCCCGGCCGGTGCTGGGCGGAGGCACTCAGGGCTGCTCCCCTCCGTGCGGCTGCTCGGGAACCATCCCGTACCGGCCGGGAGGGGACCGCTCGTCGAAGCTCCCGGCCGGTGCTGGGCGGAGGCACTCAGGGCTGCTCCCCTCCGTGCGGCTGCTCGGGAACCACCCCGCACCGGCCGGGAGGGGACCGCTCGTCGAAGCTCCCGGCCGGCGCTGGGCGGAGGCACTCAGGGCTGCTCCACCCCGTACAGCTCCTCGTAGGACGGCCAGGCCCCGCCGGGCCCGTCCACCGGCCCGGCGGCCCGTACGGCGCGCACGATCGCGCGGGTCACCACGTCCGCCCCCGCCGCCAGCACCTCGTTCAGCGCGAGCGGCTCACGCGGGTCGAGGGGGTGCTCGCCGGTCGCCAGGGCGAACACCGTGTCCCCGTCGCTGAGCAGGTGCACCGGCCGCACCGCCCGGGCGATGCCGTCGTGCGAGGTGCCGGCCAGCTTCTGCGCCTGGGCCTTGGACAGGTCCGCGTCGGTGGCGACCACGGCGAGCGTGGTGTTCAACGGCGGCGGCGCGTTCCTCGCCGCGACCTCGTCGAGACGCCGCCCGGCGGCCGCATGGACGGCGGGCGCCGGATGGCGGACCCGCCCACCCCGGAACAACTCCCCGTACAGAACCCCCGTCTCCGGATCCGTCACCGACCCCGCCGCGTTGGCCACCACCAGCGCCGCCACCGTGATCCCCGAGTCCAGCACGGTGCTCGCCGTGCCGATCCCGCCCTTCATCGTGCCGACCACGGCTCCCGTGCCCGCCCCGACGCAGCCCTCGGCGACCTCCGCGCCCGGCCCGCTCGCGTGCGCCGCCTCGACCGCCGCCCGTCCCGTGGCCGCGTCCGGCCGGGCCCGGAAGTCGCCCCCGCGCCCCAGGTCGAAGACGCAGGCCGCGGGCACCACCGGCACGACATGAGAGGGGTCCGGGCCGACGCGCACCCCACGCCGGTGCTCCTCCAGCCAGGCCATCACCCCCGACGCGGCGTCGAGCCCGTACGCGCTGCCCCCGGTCAGCACCACCGCCTGCACCCTCTGCACCAGGTTCCGCGGATCGAGCGCGTCGGTCTCCTTGGTGCCGGGGCCGCCCCCGCGCACGTCCACGCCGGCGACCGCCCCGCCCTCCGGCGCGAGCACCACCGTCGTGCCCGTGAGCCACCCGTCGCCGGTCCGCGTCGCATGCCCCACCGACAGGCCGGCGACATCCGTCAATGCGTCAACTGTCATGCCGCCAGTCTCGACGAGGCACGGACCCGTCCTCGACGAGGCGCGGGCACGGTCCCGACGAGGCGCGGACGCGGTCTCGATGAGGCGCGGCCCGGTCCCGACGACGCGCAGGCACGTTCTCGACGACGCGCGGGCCCGGCCCCGAACGAGGCGCGGGTACGTCTCCGCGGGTGCAGGCGCGGGTCCCACGGGCGAGGGGCGCGGTCTCCGCGTGGCCCGGGTGCGGGCGGACGGAGACACAGGCGCGGCGGAGAATGCCCAGGCGGTATCAGGCGCCGGGCGTCACCGGCTCCCGGCGGTGGACGCTCCGCCGCGCGGTCAGCGCCACCCCCGCCGCCACGGCCAGGGCCAGGACGATCCCGGCCACGAGCACGGCCATGTCGCCGAGGAAGGTGCAGCAGATCACGAGCAGCGCTGCCGTCGGCAGGACCAGCTGCTCGGCGAGGCCCACCTTGAAGTGCCGGGCGTGCAGGGCCCACACCGTGATCAGGAAGAGCGCCGTCGGCAGGGTCACCGACGCGGACGCCGCCAGCTCCGAGATGTGCGCCTTGCCCACCGCCTGCTCCACCGCCACCTCCAGACCGGCACCGATCGCCGCGGCGGAGGCGAACACCAGGTAGTGGCCGTAGCCCCACAGGAACGACTGCCTGCTGGACCGCAGGTACCCGTGGACGGGCACGACGAAGTAGATCCACCAGGCGGCGAAGACGATCAGCAGACCGCCCGCCGCGATGGGCAGCAGCTCGCCCAGCGCGTCGTTCTCCTCGATGCCGGACTTCACCGCGACCGTGGCCGCGGCGATGGTCTCGCCGAGCACGATGATCGTGAACAGCCCGTACCGCTCGGCGATGTGGTGCGGATGCCAGGACGACGTGTGCTTGCGCTCCGCGAAGGCCGGCACGCACAGCTCCAGCACCACCATGACCAGGAACAGCCAGCCCCGCCCGCCCTCCGGCAGGAACAGCAGCCCCAGCCAACCGAGCTGGCAGACCAGCACGCCACCGGCGTACCTCAGCGCCATCGCGTTCTCCGGCGGCCCGGCGGAACGGGCCGCCCTCAGCCACTGCGTCGACAGGGCCACCCGCATGAGCACGTAGCCGAGCACCACGGCCGTCCAGTCGTGGTCCTCGAAGGCCCGCGAGACCCCGGCCGCGAGCACCAGCACACCGGCGATCTGCACCAGGGTGACGATGCGGTAGAGCACGTCGTCGTTGTCGTACGCCGAGGCGAACCAGGTGAAGTTCATCCACGCCCACCACACGGCGAAGAAGACCATCGCGTAGTTGAGGACGCCCTCGCCGGCATGGCTCTCGGCGACGGAGTGCACCAACTGGGCGCCGGCCTGGGCGACGGCGACCACGAAGCACAGATCGAAGAAGAGCTCCAACGGGGTGGCGGCGCGGTGCGCCTCGTGCCGACCGCGGGCCGTCAGCCTGCGCAGGGGCGGGCGCACGCCCGGAGCGTCGGGCGGCCCCGAGGGCGCGCTTGCGGGGGTCGGACTGGACGTCATGGTCCCCAGCAGAGCAGAGACGGTCCGGATGTGCTTGCGGACGCTCCCGTACGCCCGGAGCTGCGGGGACGGCGGAGCGCCGCCCACCGGACGGAGTGGCGAAGACGGACCATCGGCGGTCGGCAGGGACCGGGAGGGCGGGGCGTCGGCGGTCGGGAGGGGCCGGGAGGGCGGGGCGTCGGCCGTCCGGAGGGACCGGGACGGCGGAGCGTCGGCCGTCGGGCGGGTCGTACCCTGGAGCCATGAGCACCGCCCCCGATCCCGAGCCCCGCGCACCCCGGCCCGCGCTGGTCTTCGACGACCCGCTGGACCAGCAGACCTCGGACGACACCGACCACGGCTGGGGCGAGCGGACCGAACGCGACAGCGCGGCCGACCTCAAGCGCTTCCTCGACGAGAAGCCGCCCCACCACCTGTGAGTGAAGCGGGCACCCGCCCGCGCGCCCACCGTTCCCGCCGCGGGCGGCGACGGTGCTACGGGCGGTCGTGACCCGACCCGCGCTGCGCGACCAGCGCGTCGCGGATCTCCTTGAGCACCTCCAGCTCGGAGACCTCGATGATCTCCTGCGTGCTCTCCTTCGCCTTGCGACGGGCCTCCATCCTGGCCAGGTACTTCGACATGGGCAGGACCATGAGGAAGTAGACGACGGCCGCGGTGATCAGGAAGGTGAGGGTGGCGCCCAGCACCGAGCCCCAGAGGATCCGCACGCCCGTCGCACTGTCGCCGGTACCGGTGCACGGGCCTTTCAGACAGGAGCTGTAGCTGTCCAGGCTCTGGGTGCCGAACGCTCCGATCAGAGGGTTGATGACCCCCTTCACCACCGAGTTGACGATGTTGGTGAAGGCGGCGCCGATGACCACCGCCACCGCCAGATCGATGACGTTCCCACGCATCAGGAAGGCCTTGAAGCCCTGCCAGACGCTCGGCTCGTTCTTCTCGCTCACCTCGGGGGCTCTCCTCGCATGAACAGGTCCCGCCCGACCCGGGTGTGCGGCAACGAAGCGCGCACGAACGGGTCTGTCGCGGACCAGGTGGGGAACAAAACGCTCCGCAACCTACGTCAGCGTTGGGCCGTCCTGTCCAATCAGGCCCCTCGATCGAGCGACCGGAGGGCGCTGGGCGGTCGCGGGTGCTCAGCACAGCGTCACCGCCAGCCGTGCCGAGGCCCCCGCGCCGACCAGCCGGTGCGCGGTGGCGCGCGGCACCGAGACCACGACCAGCGCCCCGCCCGCCGCGGCCCCGTCCTCGGGCTCGGGCAGCTTGGTCACCCGCGCTCCGCGCGCGATCACCGAGGCGTCGCCCGTGCCGCCGTCGCCGGCCGCGACGACATCGACCCGGTCGCCCGGCCTGAGCAGTCGGACGGTGGCCGCGTCGGCGATCCGCAGTGGCGCCGTCACCAGCTCGGCGCCCTGCCGCTTGCGCACCTGCTCGGTGACCGGATGTCCCCGCGCCCGCTGGGCGTCCTGGGGACCGGCACCGGGGCCCGGGCCGGCCGCGACCAGCGCCGCGGCGGTGACGACGAGCCCGGCGGTCACCGCCCGTCGCCGGTGCCTGAGGAGCCGGTGCAGCTGCTGCCGGCCGCCGCGCACCCGCACGGGAGCGAAGTGCGGCACCTCGCAGGTGGGCGGGGCGTCGGTGCCGAGCGGCAGTGCGGCGTGACCGGTGGGACGGGACAGGGACATGGGGACCACCACCTGTGACGAGGGAACGGCTTGCGGACCCACGATGGGCCCTTTCGCCGCCGCCCGCCGGAGCCCGTGGACCACCGCCCGACTGTGGAAAACTCCGCCACCCGAACGTGACGCTCCGGTCGGTCCGGGCTTCGCCGCCCGCACAGGCCGGCCCCGCGGCCCGCCCGAGCTCCCGCCTCGCCCCGGCCCGGTCCCCTTGGCCGGCCCCGCCCCGCCTCGCCCCGCCCCGCCTCGCCCCGCCCCGCTCCATCCCGCCCCACCCGGCGCTACGGCAGCGCGATCCCCGGGTCCATGCCGCCGAGGGCCGTCGCGCACCGGCAGTCGCGCGCCCCGGTCGCCGGGAGTGCGGCCACCGTGTCGAACAGGACGCCCCGCAGCCGGTCCACGTTCGCCGCGAACACGCGCAGGACCTCCTCGTGGGAGACCCCCTCGCCGCTCTCCGCGCCGGCGTCGAGGTCGGTGACGAGGTTCAGCGAGGTGTAGCAGAGCTCCAGCTCACGGGCGAGTGCCGCTTCCGGGTGGCCGGTCATGCCCACCACCGACCAGCCCTGCGCCCGGTGCCACAGCGACTCCGCACGCGTCCCGAAGCGCGGTCCCTCGACCACGACCAGGGTGCCGCCGTCCACGGGCTCCCAGTCGCGTCCCCGGGCCGACTTCAACGCGGCGGCCCGGCCGACGGCGCAGTAGGGGTCGGCCAGCGAGACGTGCACGACCTTGGGCACCGTGCCGTCGGGCATCGGCAGCCCGTCGAAGTAGGTCGACGGGCGGGTCCGCGTACGGTCGACGAACTGGTCGGGCACCAGCAGGGTCCCGGGACCGTACTCGGGGCGCAGGCCGCCGACCGCGCACGGGCCGAGGATCTGGCGCGCGCCGACCGAGCGGAGCGCCCAGAGGTTGGCCCGGTAGTTGATCCGGTGCGGCGGCAGATGGTGGCCGCGCCCGTGCCGGGGCAGGAACGCGACCCGCCGGCCGGCGACCTCGCCGAGGAAGAGGGAGTCGCTGGGCGGCCCGTACGGGGTGTCCACCTGGACCTCGGTCACGTCGTCGAGGAACGAGTACAGACCGGAGCCGCCGATCACGCCGATCTCGGCATTCACCTTGTTCGCCATGCCCGCACCCTAGCCGCCCCGTGAAACGCCGAGGACCCCGTCGTCGGCGGACGACAGGGTCTCGGGAGGAACCGTAGAAAAGCCTCGCAGCGACGGAGCCCACGCGGCCCGTCGGCCTACCCGGCCCACGCGGTCACGGAGACCGCACGCCTGCCGGGAACTATGCGGCGGTCGAACCCGCGGAGCTGCCGGAGCCCGACGAGGAGCCCGACTTCGAGGACGAACCGGAGCCCGACGACGAACCCGAGTCCGACGAGGACGACGACGAGGAAGACGAGGACGACGCCGAGGAGGCGCCCGACTTCGAGGACGACGACGGCGAGCTGCTGGACGAGCTGCCGCGGCTGTCGTTGCGGTAGAAGCCGGAGCCCTTGAAGACGATGCCGACCGCGGAGAACACCTTCTTCAGGCGCCCCTGGCAGTTCGGGCATTCGGTCAGAGCGTCGTCGGTGAACTTCTGCACCGCCTCGAGGCCCTCGCCGCACTCGGTGCACTGGTACTGGTACGTCGGCACTTGTCTTCCTCCTGGCACTCTCACTCGATGAGTGCTAACGACGGTCCATAGTGACGCATTCCTCGGGATCAGTCCACTACGGCAGGCTCGCGGTGACCGACGCCACGTGTGACCGTACGCGCGACCTCACGCGCGCGCGGCCGGGTCGCCAGCCGCGAGCGCAAGGCCAGCAGCGTCGCCAGCGCGAGCACCGTGCCGCCCATCGGCACCAGGAACCCGGCGCCGCCCCACAGCCGGTCCTCCAGCTGGCCGGAGACGGTCACGGCCGCCGCCTGGCCGAGCGCCACGGCGCCGGTGAGCCAGGTGAAGGCCTCGGTGCGGGCGCCGGCCGGGACCAGGCCCTCGACCAGGGTGTAGCCGGTGATCAGGGCGGGCGCGACGCACACGCCGACGAGCAGGCCGAGGCCGGCCAGCACGAGCACCGAGTGCGCGGCCCACAGGCCGGACGCGGTCAGCGCCAGGGCGGTGTACCCGACCAGGAGGCGCCGCTGCGGGGCGGCCTTCCAGGCGATGGCGCCGCAGGCCAGACCGGAGAGCATGTTGCCCGCCGCGAAGACGCCGTACAGGACGCCGTTCAGCCCGGGCTCGCCGATGGACTCGGTGAACGCGGCCAGCGACACCTGCATGCCGCCGAAGACGGAACCGATGCCCAGGAAGACCACGATCAGCACGCGCACCCCGGGGATGCGCAGCGCCGGAACGTGCTCCACGCGCGCGTGGTCGCCGTCGGAGCGGCCGACCACCGGCTGGGTGCTCTTCTGCGCGGCGAACAGCAGACCGCCCACCAGGGTGAGCGCGGCCTCCGTGACCAGGCCCGCGGCCGGGTTCACGGCCGTGCACAGGGCGGTCGCCACCAGTGGGCCGAGGACGAAGGTCAGCTCGTCCGTGACGGACTCGAAGGCGGCCGCCGTGCTCATCAGGGGGGAGCCCTTGAGCTTCACCGCCCAGCGGGCCCGCACCATGGGCCCGACCTGCGGCACCGAGGCGCCGGTGGGCACGGCCGCCGCGAACAGCGCCCACAGGGGTGCGTCCGCGAGGGCGAGGACGGTCAGGGTCAGACCGGACGCCGTGTGCACCAGTACGCCGGGGAGCAGCACGGCGCGCTGGCCGTGGCGGTCGGCGAGCCGGCCGCTGTAGGGGGCGAACAGGGCCATGGAGACGCCGGTGACGGCCGCCACGGCGCCCGCGACGCCGTAGGAGCCGGAGGTGTGCTGCACGAGCAGCACGATGGAGAGCGTCAGCATGGCGAAGGGCTGGCGTGCCGCGAAGCCGGGGAGCAGGAACGTCCAGGCGCCGCGGGTGCGCAGCAGCTGCCCGTATCCGGGCCGGGCGGAGCCGGGCGCGTGCGGGTCCCTCTCCTGCGACTTCTTCGACGGGGTGACCGTGGATGCCACGGCCCGTGCCTTTCTGCCGCCTGGTAGCGCGGTTCCCGTCCATGGTTCGTGGCCGTGCGGGAGCGCCGAGAGCTGTCCTCTTGCGCGGACTGCGGTAGATGCCGGAGCCCGAAGGGGGAGGGGGCGTCCCGGCCGCCATACGGTCGCGCCAGCTCTGCGTCAGGCAGAGTTGGTTCGATCAGGTGCCGCCTTCATCGTACAGGGATCAAAGGGGCGCGGCCTGTGAAAGCGAGCACCCCTCTCCCGTTCACCTGCGATTGCCGCCCGTGTCTCCGGAGTGCAGCCAGCCGGCCAGCTTGCCGCCCTGGCCGACCGCGCGCAGCCGCGCCTCGGCGGCGTCGCGGACCGGGTCGGTGGCGACCACCAGCAGCTCGTCCCCGCGCCGCAGCCCCGTCGTGGGCAGCGGCACGAACGACTTGCCGTCGCGGACGACCAGCGTGACGGCGGACCCGGCCGGCAGCCGCAGCTCGTTGACCTCGACGCCGTGCATCCGCGATCCCTCGGGGATGGTCAGGGACAGCAGATGCCCGCGCAGCCGCTCCAGGGGCGCCGACTCGATGCCGAGGTCGGCGGCCTCGTCGGCGTTGCCCAGGCGCAGCTTGCCGGCCAGCCAGGGCAGCGTCGGCCCCTGGACCAGGGTGTAGACGCAGACCAGCACGAAGACGATGTTGAAGATCCGGCGGCTGCCGTCGACGCCCTCCACCATGGGGATCGTCGCCAGGATGATGGGCACCGCGCCGCGCAGCCCCGCCCAGGACATCAGCGCCTTCTCCCGCCACGGCACCCGGAACGGCAGCAGGGACACCACGACGCTCAGCGGGCGCGCCACCAGCGTCAGCACCAGCCCGATGACCAGGGCGGGCAGGATGTCGTCGCCCAGTTCGTGCGGGGTGACCAGCAGGCCGAGCAGCACGAACATGCCGATCTGCGCGAGCCAGCCGAGCCCGTCGGCGAAGCCGCGGGTGGCGGGCCAGTGCGGCAGGCGGGAGTTGCCCATGACCATCGAGGCGAGGTAGACCGCGAGGAACCCGCTGCCGTGGGCCATCGCGCCGGCCGCGTAGGCCGCGACGGCGATCGACATGACGGCGATGGGGTAGAGGCCGGAGGCGGGCAGCGCGACGTGCCGCAGCCCCCACGACCCTAGCCAGCCGACCGCGAGGCCGATGGCCGCGCCGATGGCCAGCTCCAGGGTGATCTCGCCCAGCAGCAGGTACCAGTGCTCGATCGGACCGGCCGCGGAGAAGGCGACCACGAGGATGACCACCGGGGCGTCGTTGAAGCCCGACTCGGCCTCCAGCGTGCCCGTTATGCGTGCGGGCAGTGGAATCCTGCGCAGCACCGAGAAGACGGCCGCGGCGTCCGTCGAGGACACCACCGCCCCCACGATCAGCGCCTGCCGCCACTCCAGCCCGGTCAGGTAGTGGGCGCCCGCCGCCGTGACGCCGACACTGATCGCGACTCCGACCAGGGCCAGCGCGGAGGCGGCCGGCAGGGCCGGTTTCGCCTCCTTCCACTTCGTGCCGAGGCCGCCCTCGGCCAGGATCACGACCAGGGCGGCGTAGCCGATGACCTGGACCAGTTCGGCGTCGTCGAACTTGATGTCGCCGATGCCGTCCTGGCCCATGGCGACGCCGATGGCCAGGTAGACGAGCAGGCTGGGGAGCCCACTGCGCGAGGAGATCCGGACCGCCGCCACGGCGATGAGCAGGACCAGTGAGCACAGGAGCAGGAGCTGGTTGAGGTGGTGGACAGTCAGCGGCCGTTCCCTTCCCTGGCGCACAGCACGGTTCACAGCACGTACCACGGCGGACGGGCGCGCCCGCGCGGTGAGCTACAAGCACACCCCCATGGCACACGCAGCCGCAGTGCTCCGCGGACAACTACTTCGTTACCTTACCTAACTCTTGACGCTTTCTTGACGCTCGCCTTGGCAAGATCGAACGCCCGTGCGCGCTCGTACCCGACTCCGCGTCAAGGGGGAGTGGGGCCTGCGCCTACAGTTGCTCCAGCGCTCAGTACAAAGCACAGCCCGCCCCTGCCGCTCGTGTTAGGACAGCAAGGACAGCGATGCCCCCCACCAAAACCGCCTCCACGGGTCAGCAGCCCGGCAAGTCCGGCAGGAAGAAGGGGCGCAAAGCGCGCCTGCTCGTCCTCGTGCTGGTACTGGCCCTCATCGGCGGCCTCGTCTACGGGGCGTACTGGTCGATCAGCACCGTCCGCGCGTCCTTCCCGCAGACCAAGGGCTCGATCACGCTCGAGGGCCTGGCGGGACCGGTCGACGTCAAACGCGACGGCTACGGCATCCCGCAGGTCTACGCCTCCTCCGACGAGGACCTGTTCATGGCGCAGGGCTACGTCCAGGCGCAGGACCGGTTCTACGAGATGGACGTGCGCCGCCACATGACCGCGGGGCGCCTGTCGGAGATGTTCGGCAAGGGCCAGGTCGACAACGACGAGTTCCTGCGCACCCTGGGCTGGCACCGGGTGGCGCAGGAGGAGTACGACGAGAAGCTGTCGCCCTCCACGAAGAAGTACCTCCAGGCGTACGCCAAGGGCGTCAACGCCTACCTGAAGGGCAAGGACGGCGCGGACATCTCCCTGGAGTACGCGGCCCTCGGGTTCACCAACGACTACAAGCCCCACGAGTGGACCCCGGTCGACTCGGTGGCCTGGCTCAAGGCCATGGCCTGGGACCTGCGCGGGAACATGCAGGACGAGGTCGACCGCGCCCTGATGACCAGCAGGCTGGGCCCCAAGCAGATCGCCGACCTGTACCCGGCGTACCCGTACGACCGGAACAAGGCGATCGTCCAGGAGGGCCGGTACGACGAGGTCACCCAGACGTTCGACGGCGGCGGGTCGTCCGGCGGCGACGGCTCCGGAACGGGCACCGGTACGGGCACGGGGTCCGGCACGGGCACAGGTACGGGGTCCGGCACGGGCACGGGGAGCGGCACGGGCACAGGTACCGGCACGGGCACGGGCACGGGCACCGGCACCGGCACCGGCACCGGCCTGGAGAGCCAACTGGCCAGCCTCCAGAACGTCCTGGACGACGTCCCCACCGCCGTCGGTGTGAACGGCAACGGCATCGGCTCCAACTCCTGGGTCGTCTCCGGTGAGCACACCATCACCGGCAAGCCGCTGCTGGCCAACGACCCGCACCTGTCGCCGTCGCTGCCGTCCGTCTGGTACCAGATGGGCCTGCACTGCCGCAGCGTCTCCGCCAAGTGCCAGTACGACGTCGCCGGCTACACCTTCGCGGGCATGCCCGGCGTGGTCATCGGCCACAACCAGGACATCGCCTGGGGCCTGACCAACTCCGGCGTCGACGTCACCGACCTGTACCTGGAGAAGATCACCGGCGCCGGCTACCAGTACGACGGCAAGGTGGTCCCCTTCGAGACGCGCGAGGAGACCATCAAGGTCGCCGGCGGCGAGTCCAAGAAGATCGTCGTCCGCGAGACCAACAACGGCCCCCTGCTCTCCGACCGCGACGACGAGCTGGTGAAGACCGGCAGGAAGGCCACCGTCGACACCTCCGCCCCCGACCGCGGTGACGGCTACGGGGTCGCGCTGCGGTGGACGGCGCTGGAGGCGGGCACCACCATGGACGCCGTCTTCGCGATCGACCGGGCGAAGGACTGGGACGACTTCCGCGAGGCCGCCACGCTCTTCGACGTCCCCTCGCAGAACCTCGTCTACGCCGACGCCGAGCACATCGGCTACACGCTGCCCGGCAAGATCCCGGTGCGCGCCGAGGACCACGACGGCTCCGTCCCGGCACCGGGCTGGAACCCCGAGTACCGGTGGACCGGCGAGTACATCGACCAGGACGAGCTGCCCTACGAGTACGACCCGGACCGCGGCTACATCGTCACCGCCAACCAGGCCGCCGTCGACGCGGACGAGTACCCGTACACGCTGACCGCGGACTGGGGCTACGGCACCCGCAGCCAGCGCATCACCTCCCTGATCGAGCAGAAGATCAAGGACGGCGGCAAGATCTCCACCGACGACATGCGCCAGATGCAGCTGGACAACAGCAGCGAGATGGCCAAGCTGCTCGTCCCCCAGCTGCTGAAGATCGACGTCGGCGACAAGGACGTCCGCGAGGCGCAGAAGCTCCTGGAGGGCTGGGACTACACGCAGGACGCCGACTCGGCGGCCGCCGCCTACTTCAACGCGGTCTGGCGCAACCTCCTCAAGCTCGCCTTCGGCAACAAGCTGCCCAAGGAACTGCGCGTCGAGGGCCAGTGCCTGTGGGTCGACCCGGTCAACACCACCGGTCCCGCGGACGAGACCAACAAGGTCCGCGAGTGCGGCCAGCGCGACGCCGACCAGGCGCAGCCCGACGGCGGCGACCGCTGGTTCGAGGTCGTCCGCAACCTGCTGGACAAGCCGAAGAGCGACTGGTGGACGACGCCCGCCAACGGCACCCGCAAGGGCGCCGACCACAACCGCGACGACCTGTTCAAGCGCGCCATGGTGGACGCCCGCTGGGAGCTGACCGCCAAGCTCGGCAAGGACATCGACTCCTGGAACTGGGGCCGGCTGCACCGCCTGTTCCTGAAGAACCAGACCCTGGGCACCGAGGGCCCCGGCTTCGTGAAGTACGCCCTCAACCGCGGTCCCTGGAAGCTCAGCGGCGGCGAGGCGGCGGTCAACGCCTCCGGCTGGAACGCGGCCGGCGGCTTCGGGGTGGTGTGGGTGCCCTCCATGCGGATGGTGGTCAACCTCGGCGACCTCGACAAGTCCCGCTGGATCAACCTCACCGGCGCCTCCGGACACGCCTACAGCGCCCACTACACCGACCAGACGGACAAGTGGGCCGACGGGGAACTGCTGCCGTGGGCCTTCTCGAAGAAGGCCGTCGACGAGAGCACGAGCGACACCCTGGTGCTCAAGCCCTAGCCCCGCACCGCTCGACGCGAGAACGGCCTCCACGCGCGCGTGGAGGCCGTTCTCGCGTCCGCCCGGGGGCCGGCGGGGAGTGTCCGCCCGCGGTCAGCGGAACCGCCGCACCCCCGAGGGCGTCACCACCGCGTCCACCGGCCGGTCGTGCGGTTCCCCTGGCACGTGCGGCACGACCTCCCAGTCGTACAGCAGCACCAGCAGCGCGGACCGCGTGTCCGCCCGCTCCAGACGTGCCAGGACCCGGTCGTACGAACCGCCCCCGCGCCCCAGCCGCATGCCGCGCGCGTCGACCGCGAGGCCCGGCAGCAGCACCACCCCGGCCCCGGTCACCGCGTCCGGCCCCAGACGCTCACCGGCGGGCTCCCACAGGGCCATCCGCCCCCCGTGCCGCACGCGCGCGAGGGACTCCTCGCCCGAGTACTCACCCCAGTCCAGGTCGTTGTCCGGCAGCAGCGCGGGCAGCAGGACGCACACGCCCCGCGCGCGCAGCGCGTCGAGGAGCGTGAGGGTGCCCGGCTCGGCGCCCACCGACACGTACGCCGCCACGGTGTGCGCCCCCGCCACCTCCGGCGAGGCGAGCGCCCGCGCGGCCAGTGCGTCCGCCGATTCCCGCACGTCATCCGCGGTCAACCTGCTCCTCGCCGCGAGGAACTCCCGCCGCAACGTGCGTTTGTCAGGTTCGCTTCCGGGGTCGATGTGACGCACTGCTCACTCCTCGAACGCTCTAATGCGCTCATATGAGCGCCACTGATTCGGAGTCACAGATTCTCCCTATTGGCACCGGATATGGTGTCGCGCATGACTCAGTCCCACCCCAGGATCAGCAAGGCTGTCATCCCCGCAGCCGGGCTCGGTACCCGGTTCCTGCCGGCAACGAAAGCCACTCCCAAGGAGATGCTGCCGGTCGTCGACAAGCCGGCGATCCAGTACGTGGTCGAAGAGGCCGTGTCCGCCGGTCTCGGCGACGTCCTCATGGTCACGGGCCGCAACAAGCGCCCCCTCGAGGACCACTTCGACCGCAACTACGAGCTGGAGTCCGCCCTCCAGAAGAAGGGCGACGCCGGCCGGCTGGCCAAGGTCCAGGAGTCCAGCGACCTCGCCATGATCCACTACGTCCGCCAGGGCGACCCCAAGGGACTCGGCCACGCCGTGCTCTGCGCCGCCCCGCACGTCGGCAACGAGCCCTTCGCGGTCCTGCTCGGCGACGACCTGATCGACCCCCGCGACCCGCTGCTGCAACGCATGATCGACGTGCAGGAGCAGCACGGCGGCAGTGTCATCGCCCTCATGGAGGTCGCTCCCGAGCAGATCCACCTCTACGGCTGCGCGGCCGTCGAGGCCACCGAGGACGGCGACGTCGTCAAGGTCGGCGGACTGGTCGAGAAGCCCGACCCGGCCGACGCCCCCTCGAACTACGCCATCATCGGCCGCTACGTCCTCGACCCGCACATCTTCGACATACTCCGCAAGACGGAGCCCGGCCGCGGCGGCGAGATCCAGCTGACCGACGCCCTCCAGCAGCTCGCGGAGGACGAGAAGGTGGGCGGCCCGGTGCACGGCGTCGTCTTCAAGGGCCGCCGCTATGACACCGGCGACCGCGGCGACTATCTGCGTGCCATTGTCAGACTCGCGTGCGAACGTGAGGATCTGGGCCCGGACTTCCGGACCTGGCTTCGCAGTTACGTAGCCGAGGAGATGTAGCGACGTTGAGCAGCACCGCGCACCGTGACGCCGGCCACGACCACACCGCGGCGGACTTCGGTCCGGACCGGCTGTGGTCGGTGCAGGAGCACCTGGACGACATCCTGGCCACCGTCCGCCCCCTGGAACCCATCGAGTTGAACCTGCTCGACGCCCAGGGCTGCGTCCTGGTCGACGACGTCACGGTGCCGCTCTCCCTGCCGCCGTTCGACAACAGCTCCATGGACGGGTACGCGGTGCGGGTCGCCGACGTCGCGGGCGCGAGCGAGGAGTTCCCCGCGGTCCTGGAGGTCGTCGGGGACGTCGCCGCGGGCCAGGCCGACCCGCCTTCCGTGGGCCCCGGCCAGGCCGCCCGCATCATGACGGGCGCCCCGCTCCCGCCCGGCGCCGAGACCGTCGTCCCCGTGGAGTGGACCGACGGCGGGCTCGGCGAGGGCCCGGCGGCCGGCATGCGCGCCCGCAGCCTCGCGCCGGAGGGGGCCGAGGGCCAGGTCCACGTGTACCGGCCGGCCGAGGCACGCGCGCACGTACGCGCCAAGGGCAGCGACGTCAGGTCCGGCGCCCGCGCGCTGGAGGCCGGCACGATCCTCGGCCCGCCGCAGATCGCCCTGCTCGCCGCGATCGGCCGCGGCAGGGTCCGCGTGCGCCCGCGTCCGCGCGTGGTCGTGCTCTCCACCGGCAGCGAACTGGTCCAGCCCGACGAGGAGCTGGCCGCCGGTCAGATCTACGACTCCAACAGCTTCGCCCTCACCGCCGCCGCCCGCGACGCCGGCGCGATCGCCTACCGGGTGGGCGCCGTCGCCGACGACGCCGAGACCCTGCGGTCCACCATCGAGGACCAGTTGGTCCGCGCCGACCTGATGGTCACCACCGGCGGAGTGAGCGTCGGGGCCTACGACGTGGTCAAGGAGGCGCTGGCACACGTCGCCGACGAGGACGAGCCGGGCAGCGGCGTCGACTTCCGCAAGCTCGCCATGCAGCCCGGCAAGCCCCAGGGCTTCGGCTCCGTCGGCCCCGACCACACCCCGCTCCTCGCCCTGCCCGGCAATCCGGTCTCGTCGTACGTCTCCTTCGAGCTCTTCGTCCGCCCGGCGATCCGCACCCTCATGGGACTCCCCGACGTCCACCGTCCCACGACCACCGCGTCGCTGACCGCCGACGAGGCGCTGTCCTCGCCCAAGGGACGCCGGCAGTTCCTGCGCGGCACCTTCGCCGGCGGCGCGGTCACCCCGGTCGGCGGCGCCGGCTCCCACCTCGTGGCCGCCCTCGCGCACGCCGACGCGCTGATCGTCGTACCCGAGGACACCGAGACCGTCGAGCCGGGCACCGAGGTCGAAGTGGTCCTGCTCGGCTGACCCCGCCCCCTTGGCGGTACCGTGTCGCGCACAGCAGGCCCACGCGCCGCACCGCGCCGGGCCCGGACCGGGAGCGCCACACGAGCATGAGTACGCAGGACCGACCCCCGCACCACGGCCAGGACGCACACGACCCGCGAGGCCGGCTGACGCACATCGACGAGGCGGGCGCCGCCCGGATGGTCGACGTGTCCGGCAAGGACGTGACCGCACGCACCGCCCGCGCGAGCGGACGCGTCCTCGTCGCCCCCCGCGTGGTCGAGCTGCTGCGCGGCGAGGGCGTCCCCAAGGGCGACGCCCTCGCCACCGCCCGCATCGCGGGCATCATGGGCGCCAAACGCACCCCGGACCTGATCCCCTTGTGCCACCCGTTGGCGCTCTCCGGTGTGAAACTGGACCTGTCGGTCGCGGACGACGCCGTGGAGATCACCGCCACGGTGCGGACGACGGATCGCACGGGTGTGGAGATGGAGGCGCTCACCGCGGTCACCGTCGCCGCGCTCACCGTGATCGACATGGTCAAGGCGGTCGACAAGGGAGCGGTCATCACGGACGTGCGGGTCGAGGAGAAGACGGGCGGCAAGTCGGGCGACTGGAGCCGGTCATGAGCTACCGCGCGCTGGTGGTCACCGCCTCCAACCGGGCCGCCGCCGGGGTCTACGAGGACACGGGCGGACCGCTGATCGCCGACGGCCTGCGCCGCTTCGGGTTCGCCGTCGACGGCCCCCGGGTCGTCCCGGACGGCGACCCCGTGGAAGCCGCCCTGCGGGCAGGCGCCGAGGCGGGCTACGACGTGATCGTCACCACCGGCGGCACCGGCATCTCGCCCACCGACCGCACCCCCGAGGCGACCCGCGCGGTGATCGACCACGAGGTCCCCGGCATCGCGGAGGCGGTGCGGGCGTACGGCCGGGAGAAGGTGCCGACCGCGGTGCTCTCCCGGGGCCTGGCGGGAGTGGCCGGCCGCACACTCATCGTCAACCTGCCCGGATCGTCCGGCGGGGTGCGGGACGGCCTCGCCGTGCTGGAGCCGCTGCTCACGCACGCGGTCGACCAGCTCCGCGGGGGCGACCACCCCAGACCGGCCGGCGACGGGGGTGCGAGCTGAACAGCGCCTCCTGGCCCGTGGAGCTGGTGGACGGCGACCTCGTCCTCCGGCCGATAAAGCTGCGCGACCAGCGGATGTGGCGCGAGGTCAACCGGCGCAACCGGGACTGGCTGCGCCCCTGGGAGGCGACCATCCCGCCGCCCACGCCCGGTGGCCCGCTGGTGAACCGGCCGACCTACCGCCAGATGGTGCGGCACCTCAGGTCCGAGGCGCACGCCGGACGGATGCTTCCCTTCGTCATCGAGTACCAGGGCCGCCTGGTCGGACAGCTGACGGTGGCCGGGATCACCTGGGGCTCGATGTGCTCCGGGCACGTCGGCTACTGGGTGGACGAGGCGGTGGCCGGCCGGGGGGTGATGCCGACGGCCGTGGCGATGGTCGTGGACCACTGTTTCCGCACCGTCGGACTGCACCGGGTCGAGGTCTGCATTCGCCCCGAGAACGCGCCCAGCCGCCGGGTCGTGGAGAAACTCGGATTCCGAGAGGAAGGGCTCAGGCCGCGTTATCTCCACATCGACGGAGCATGGCGCGACCACCTGGTCTTCGCACTCACCGCGGAGGAGGTCCCCGAGGGGCTGCTGCGACGCTGGCACCGGTCGCGGGACCGCAGCGCACGGAACTCGGGTAATTGAATAAACGTTCGAAAATGATCGGGTGGTGACCGTCCCGAACGGATAATTTCCCGGCAGCGGCGGTGTGCTGATCGCATCGATCACAAAAAAAGTTCGAAATATCAGCCAGATCGTGCGACACACCGGCCCAATTGGCGGATGGCCTCGCGCAAACCCCTCTACCGTGTGAGGCGTGAGCAGCAGTGGCCTCATCTACGCAGTCATCGTCGGGGCCTGGGCCGCCTACTTGGTGCCGATGTGGCTCCGCAGGCAGGACGAGCTGAACGAGGCCCGTCCGACGGAACGCTTCAGCACCGCCATCCGGCTGCTGTCCGGACGGGCGGGCATGGAGCGCCGGTACGCCAAGGACCTGCGGTCCCGCTCCACCGACGAGGCGGAGCCCGACGCCGACGCCCCGGACGCCGTCACCGACTCGGTGGACGTCCGGGCCTTCGCCGTGTCCAGAACCCGCCGGTACCCGCAGCCGGACGCGGGAGGACGCGCCCACGGCCGCAGGCCCGGGCAGTCCACCGACCCCGCCCCGTCCCCGGAACCCGAGCGGACCCCCGAGCCCGACCGGACCCCGGAAGCCGAACGGCCCCGGGAGCCCGAGCGGACCGAGCGGCCCGGCCAGTCCGGACAGGCACCCCGGGGCCGCGGCCGGGCGGCGCGCGGACGCGTACCCCAGGCCCGGCGCGCCCCCGAGTCACCGGCGGCCGCGGCCCGCGCCCGGCGCACCAAGGCACTCGCGCGCCGACGGCGTACGACCGTGATGCTCTTCCTCGCCTTCACGCTCGGCTCGGTCGTCGCGGCGGTCGGCGGACTCGCGTTCCTCTGGGCGCCCGGCGTGCCCGCGGTGCTGCTCAGCGCCTACATCGCCTACCTGCGTACACAGGAGCGCCGCCGGTTCGCCTTCCAGATGGACCGCCGGCAGGCCGAGGTCGCCGCCCAGCGGCTGCGCGAGGGCCGCCCCCGCAGGCGCACGCCCGCCGACCCGGCGGCCCCCGCCGGCGACCCGGACGCCGAGGAGCCGGACGAGGGGCCCGAGGCGGAGTCCGACCCGGGACTGTCGGCTCTCGCCGCGGACCGGCGCGCACTGGTCGAGCAGACCGACCACGCCGAGTGGGTCGACCAGCAGCGCGAGCGGCAGCGACGGCCCCAGGGCGACAGCTGGGACCCCGTGCCGGTACCGCTGCCCACCTACGTGACCGCGCCGGTCGCCCCCCGCGCCACACCGGACGTGGACCTCTCGGCGCCGGACGCGTGGAGCTCGGCGCGGTCCAGTGCCGTCGCCCCCGAGCAGCGGGCCCGGGCAGCCGACCCCGGCCCGGACCGCTCCGCCCCCCAGGCCGAGGAGCGACCGGAGACACCCGGCCGCAGCGGCGTCCGCCGGGCCGCGTCCGCACGCCGGGCCCGGGAACGGGGCCGGACGCCGCTCTTCGACCAGTACGAGGACGGCGACCGCCCCCGCGCCGCCAACGAATAGCCCCTGCCGGGGCCGCCCCCTCCCGGTCCCGGAAGCGATTTTTGAGCAGGCCCCACGGGGTGCTAGAGTTTCACTCGTTGCAAGGGCCTGTGGCGCAGTCTGGTAGCGCACCTCGTTCGCATCGAGGGGGTCTGGGGTTCAAATCCCCACAGGTCCACGCACATTGACGAGGTCCCGTCCGATCATCACGATCGGGCGGGACCTTCGTCGTTTCCGGGATCGAGTCCCGCCCGTCGAAGGGCCCCGGGGACGCCTCGCCGCGTCCCCGGGGCCCTTCGGCGTCCGTGTCCTACGGGACCTGGAGGGCCTTCGCGTAGCAGAGGCTGTCCTCGTGGAAGCGGTAGTAGCCGAACTTGGTGCACGGCTCGTAGCCGCTGGAGGTGTACAGAGCGACGGCCTCCGGCTGCTTGGTGCCGGTCTCCAGGACCATGCGGGTCCGGCCGGCCGCGCGGGCGTCCTCCTCCAGGGCCGCCAGGATGCGGCGGGCCAGCCCGCGGCCGCGCACCTGCTCGATCACGAACATCCGCTTCAGCTCGGCGTCCCCGTCGAGGTTGCCCTCGGCGTTGGCGTCCTGGCCGCGCCAGCCGCCGGAGGCGACCGGGACGTCGTTTTCGTCGTAAGCGACCAGGTACAGGCCGTTCGGCGGCGCGAAGTCCGACGGGTCCAGGTGCGTGGCGTCGCCGCCGTCGCCGTAGCGGACGTCGTACTCGGCCTGGACCTCGTCGTTGAGTTTCACGGCGTCGGGGTGGTCGAAGGGGACCCGGCGTATGTTCATGCTACCTACCGTATATCGATGCGAGATCCGGGATCGGGGCACCGTCCAGTGTGCCGGTATCGTGCCCTGGTGCTCACCGTGACCTCTGTGAATGTGAACGGTCTGCGCGCCGCCGCGAAGAAGGGCTTCGTGGAGTGGCTCGCCGACACCTCCGCCGACGTGCTGTGCCTCCAGGAGGTGCGGGCCGAGCCCCAGCAGCTCCCCGAGCACGTCCGTACGCCCGACGGCTGGCACGTCACGCACGCCCCCGCCGCCGCCAAGGGCCGGGCCGGCGTCTCCCTCTACACCCGCCGCGAGCCCGACCGCGTCCAGGTCGGTTTCGGTTCGGCGGAGTTCGACAGCAGCGGCCGCTACGTCGAGGCCGACCTGCCCGGTGTGACGGTCGCCTCCCTCTACCTGCCCTCCGGGGAGGTCGGCACCGAGCGCCAGGAGGAGAAGGTCCGCTTCATGGGCGAGTTCCTCGCCTACCTCAAGCAACTGCGCGAGCGCGCCGCCGCCGACGGCCGCGAGGTCGTGGTCTGCGGCGACTGGAACATCGCCCACCGCGAGGCCGACCTCAAGAACTGGCGCGCCAACAAGAAGAACTCCGGGTTCCTGCCGGAGGAACGGGAGTGGCTCGGCCGCGTCCTCGACCCGGCCGACGGCGGCTACGTCGACGTGGTCCGCGCCCTGCACCCGGACACCGAGGGGCCGTACTCGTGGTGGTCGTACCGGGGGCGGGCCTTCGACAACGACTCAGGATGGCGCATCGACTACCACCTGGCCACGGCCGGGCTCGCCGCGCGGGCCGTCAAGGGATACGTCGAGCGGGCCGCCACCCACGCCGAGCGCTGGTCCGACCACGCGCCCGTGACGGTCGCCTACGACCGCTAGGCCGGCCGGTCGCTCCACTCGTCGTCGGCGGGCTTGCGTATCCGCCGGTCCATCGCCAGGGACAGTTCCGCCTCGACCACGCTGCGGGCGAGGGGGCGCAGGCGGTCGAGGTCCTGGGTGGGGGCGTGGCGTCGGATGAGGTCGGCGAAGAGGTCGGCCAGGGCGTCGGCGTGTTCGCGGACGCGGGCGCCGGCCCGGAGGACCTCGCCGAGCGGGATGCCCTCGCGGACCAGGGCCGAGGAGACCTCCAGCAGGCGGTGGCTGATGTGGACGAGTTCGTCCCCGTCGGTGCCGAGGTAGCCGAGGTCCATCGCGGCGGCCAGGTTCTCCGGGGTGACCTCGCCCTCGAAACGGGCGGCGAGTTCCTCGGGGGTGAGGCGGACCGGGGTCTCCTCGGTGGGTTCGCCGAGGCCGAGCAGGTCGCCGACGTCGCGGCCGTGGTCGAAGGCGTCGGCGAGTTCCGCGATGCCGTTCAGGGTGTGGCCGCGTTCCAGGAGGGCGGCGATGGTGCGCAGGCGGGCCAGGTGGTGGTCGTCGTACCAGGCGATGCGGCCCTCGCGGCGGGGTGGCGGGATCAGTTTGCGTTCGCGGTAGAAGCGCAGGGTGCGCACCGTGATGCCGGCCAGCCGGGCCAGTTCCTCCATGCGGTATTCACGCTTCTCGGTCACGCCCCGACCTTAAGTCGTACCGCGGGTAACTTTCCTCGCCGCGCCCCCTACCCATGAGTACGGAGCTGTTCTACGCTCCCATTGCGCCAGTGTTCACTGGCAGAGTTCTAGGCGACGCGTGGAGGCTTTCGGGATGGCCGAGCACGAGCAGGTTCAGGGACACGTGCGGGTGGCGGTGATCGGGTCCGGCTTCGGTGGGCTGGGGGCCGCCGTGCGGCTGCGCCGCGAGGGGATCACCGACTTCGTCGTCCTGGAGCGGTCGGACAGCGTCGGGGGCACGTGGCGGGACAACAGCTACCCCGGCTGCGCCTGTGACGTGCCCTCCCACCTGTACTCCTTCTCCTTCGCCCCCAACCCCGAGTGGCCCCGCACCTTCTCCGGGCAGGAGCACATCCGCGCCTACCTGGAGCACGTGACCGACACCTTCGGGCTCCGTCCCCACCTCCGCTTCGGCTCGGAGGTGAAGAGGGCGGCCTGGAACGGTGAGCTGATGCGGTGGGAGATCGAGACCGCGAGCGGCAGCCTGACCGCCGATGTCGTGGTCTCCGCCACCGGGCCGCTGTCCGACCCGAAGGTCCCGGACATCCCCGGGCTGGAGACCTTCCCCGGCGAGGTCTTCCACTCGGCCCGCTGGGACCACGACTACGACCTCACCGGCAAGCGGGTCGCCATGATCGGTACCGGCGCCTCCGCGATCCAGATCGTGCCGTCCATCCAGCCGCAGGTGGGCCGGCTCACGCTCTTCCAGCGCACCCCGGCCTGGGTGATGCCCCGCATGGACCGGGCGATCAGCGGTGCCGAGCGGGCCCTGCACCGGGCGCTGCCCGTCACCACCAAACTGCGCCGGGGACTGCTGTGGGGCATCCGGGAGCTCCAGGTGCAGGCGTTCACCAAGCACCCGAACGAGCTGGGCTTCGTCGAGCAGATCGCCAAGCGCAACATGGGCGCCGCCATCAAGGACCCGGCCCTGCGCGCCAAGCTGACCCCCGACTACCGCATCGGCTGCAAGCGGATCCTGCTGTCGAGCACGTACTATCCGGCGCTCGCCCAGCCCAACGTCGACGTCGTCGCGAGCGGCCTCGGCGAGGTGCGCGGCTCGACCCTGGTCGCCGCCGACGGCACCGAGGCGGAGGCGGACGCGATCATCTTCGGTACCGGCTTCCACGTGACCGACATGCCCATCGCCGAGCGCGTCGTGGGCGCGGACGGACGGACGCTCGCCGAGACCTGGAAGGGCGGCATGGAGTCCCTGCGCGGGGCTTCGGCGGCCGGCTTCCCCAACTTCATGACGATCATCGGGCCCAACACCGGGCTCGGGAACTCCTCGATGATCCTGATGATCGAGTCCCAGCTGAACTACCTGGCGGACTACCTGCGTCAGATCGACGTGCTCGGTGGCACGGTCGCCCTCGACGCCCGCCCCGCCGCCGTGCGGACCTGGAACCACCGGGTGCAGGAGCGGATGAAGCGCACGGTGTGGAACACCGGCGGCTGCACCAGCTGGTACCTGGACGCGAGTGGCCGCAACACCACCGTCTGGCCCGGTACGACCGCCGAGTTCCGGCGGGTGACGCGGCGCGTGGACCTCGCCGAGTACGAGGTGCTGCGGGCGCCGGTCGCCGCGGGGTCGGCCGCCGGGGAGAACGCCGGGGAGGCCGCCGGCAAGGGCGGGGCGCGGAGCACCGGGGTGAGCGCGTGAGCCGCATCCTGCACGACGCCGCCGGGCCGTACGCCCCGCCCGCCCCCGCCCACGAGACGACCGTCGTCGCGGCCGACGGTGCCCGCCTCCACGTCGAGGTGCACGGCCGCCAGGACGCGCCCGCGGTCGTCCTCGCGCACGGCTGGTGCTGCTCGACCGCCTTCTGGGCGGCGCAGATCCGCGCGCTCGCCGCCGACCACCGGGTCATCGCCTACGACCAGCGCGGCCACGGTCGCAGCCCGGCCAGCCCGGTCTGCTCCACCGAGACCCTCGCCGACGACCTCGAAGCCGTCCTCGCGGCCACGCTGGGGCCGGACGAACGGGCGGTGGTCGCCGGGCACTCCATGGGCGGCATGACGGTGATGGCCGCCGCCGCCCGGCCCCGGGTGCGGGCGCACGTGGCGGCCGTCCTGCTGTGCAGCACGGGCAGTTCGCGGCTGGTGGCGTCCTCGACGGTGGTGCCGCTCGGCGAGGGCCGGGTGCGGACCTGGCTGACCCGGCGGATCCTCGGCTCCCGGGCGCCGCTCGGCCCGGTCACGCCGCTCGCGCGCCGCATCCTCAAGTACGGGACGCTGGGCCCCGGTTCGGGCCCGCACATGGTGGAGGCCTGTGCCCGTATCGTGCACGCCTGTCCGCGCAGGGTGCGGCACGCCTGGTCGCAGGTGCTGGACCTGCTCGACCTGGACGAGGGGGTGCGGGAGTTGACGATGCCGGTCGAGGTCGTGGTCGGCACCGCGGACCGGCTGACCCCGCCGGTGCAGGCCCGTGCGCTCGTCGCCGCCCTGCCGGACTGCGCGGGCCTGACGGAGCTTCCCGGGGTCGGCCACATGACGCCGGTGGAGGCGCCGGACCTGGTCACCGGGAAGATCCGCGCCCTCGCCGCCGCCCACATATCCACTGCATGCGATGAGCGTGCCGTACCCGCAGAGGAGAGCGCATGAGCAGGGTGAGCCTGGAAGGACGGGTCGCCGTCGTCACCGGAGCGGCGCGGGGCGTGGGGGAGTTGCTGGCCCGCAAGCTGTCCGCGCGCGGGGTCAAGCTCGCCCTGGTCGGCCTGGAGCCGGACGCGCTCAAGCAGGTCTCGGCGCGGCTGCACAGCGAGAGCGAGCACTGGCACGCCGACGTCACCGACCACGAGGCGATGGCCCGGGTCGCCGAGGAGGTGAAGCAGCGCTTCGGCAGGGTCGACATCGTCGTCGCCAACGCGGGCGTCGCCACCGGCGGGCCGTTCGTCGAGTCCGACCCGGAGTCCTGGCGGCGGGTCATCGAGGTCAACCTGATCGGCTCGGCGGTGACGGCCCGCGCCTTCCTGCCGGCGCTGCTGGAGAGCCGCGGCTACCTGCTCCAGATCGCGTCCCTCGCCGCGCTCACGCCCGCGCCGATGATGTCGGCGTACTGCGCGTCCAAGTCCGGTGTCGAGGCGTACGCGCACAGCCTGCGCGGCGAGGTCGGCCACCGGGGGGTGAAGGTCGGCGTGGGCTATCTGTCCTGGACCGACACGGACATGGTGCGGGGGGCCGACCAGGACGACGTCATGCGGGAGTTGCGGCAGCGGCTGCCCTGGCCGTCGAACAAGACCTATCCGCTCGGTCCGGCGGTCGACCGGCTCGTGGAGGGCATAGAGCGCCGCTCCGCCCACGTCTACGGGCAGTGGTGGCTGCGCGGCATGCAGGGCGTGCGCGGGTACCTGCCGGCCCTCATCGGCACCGTGGGACAGCGTGAGATGCGGCGCTTCGGGGACCGGCTGGACCACGTGCGCGTGGGCCTGGTCGGGGCCGGCGGAGCCGCCGACGAACAGCAGCGGAACACCCCCGCCACCAGCGCCGCTACGGTCCGTAAGTGATCGACATGCGCAGGGTCACCGCCCATGTGAATCTGATCGAGCGCCCGGCCGATCCGGTCGGGCCCGATCAGCACAGGAGTGAACCCACATGGGTATGAAGGACCAGTTCCAGGACAAGGCCGAGCGCATGCAGCAGCAGGGCAAGCAGCGGGCCGAGCAGGCCAAGGACCAGTTCCAGAACCGCGACCGCCGTCGCGACGAGGACGAGGTCGACCCCGCCCGTCGCCGGGCCGCGGAGGAGCGGGACCCGTCCTCGCGCCGCCGTGACGCCGACGAGCGTCTCGAGGAGAGCTACGACGCCTGACGCGTCGGGGCCGAGGTGAAGGGGCGTCCTCCCACGGGGGAGGACGCCCTTTCTCCGTGCCCGTCCCTTGTCGTGTCAGGCCCGCGGCGGCAGCGGCGGGCGGGAGCGGTCGGGTACGTCCCCGTAGCCGGGGGGCGCGGCGGGCGGGTCGGTCTCCAGCAGCTCCAGCGCCAGCCGGACCGCCTCGTCCAGCACCGGGTAGCGGCCCTCCGCCCAGTCCAGCGGGGTGCGCAGGGCCTCGACGTCGGGGGCGACGCCGTAGTTCTCCACGGACCAGCCGTAGGCGTCGAACCAGGCCGCGTTCATCGGCACCGTGATCACCGTGTCGTCGCCGAGCCGGTGCCGGCCGGTCATGCCGACGACTCCGCCCCAGGTGCGCTGGCCGACCACGGGGCCGAGCCGCAGCAGCTTGAACGCGGCCGTGATCATGTCCCCGTCGGAGGAGGTCGCCTCGTCCGCGACGGCCACCACGGGCCCGCGCGGCGCGTTGGACGTGTACGACACCGGCTGCGCGTTCCGGGTCAGGTCCCAGCCGAGGATGGTGCGGGTCAGCTTCTCGATGACGAGTTCGCTGATGTGCCCTCCCGCGTTGCCGCGCACGTCCACGATCAGCGCCGGACGGGAGACCTCCATGCGCAGGTCGCGGTTGAACTGCGCCCAGCCGGAACCGCCCATGTCGGGGATGTGCAGGTAGCCGCAGCGGCCGTCGCTCAGTCTCCGCACCACCTCGCGGCGTTTGGCCACCCAGTCCTGGTAGCGCAGCGGTCGTTCGTCGACGAGCGGTACGACGGCGACCCGCCGGGCCGGACCGGAACAGCCTTCCCCCGGGGCGAAGGTCAGCTCCACCGTGGTGCCGCCCGCGCCCGCCAGCAGCGGGAAGGGGCCCGCCGCCGGGTCGACCGGCCGGCCGTCGACGTGCGTGAGCACCGCACCCTCGCGGATGCCCGTGCCGGCCAGCGGGGAGCGGGCCTTGGAGTCGGAGGAGTCGCCGGGCAGGATGCGCTTGACCAGCCATCGCCCCTCCCGGCACACGAGGTTGGCGCCGAGCAGGCCCTGCCGGCGCTGGTAGTGCACGGGGCCCTCGTTGCGCCGGGCGGCGGAGACGTAGGCGTGGGAGGTGCCCAGCTCGCCGAGCACCTCGCGGAGCAGGTCGGCGAACTCGTCCGGGGAGGCGACCCGTTCGACCAGCGGACGGTACTGGTCCAGCACCGCGTCCCAGTCGATGCCGCACATGCCGGGGTCCCAGAAGTAGGCGCGGATCAGGCGGCCCGCCTCGTCGTAGGCCTGGCGCCACTCGGCGCCCGGGTCGACCTCGTGCAGGATGCGGCGCAGGTCGATCCAGGTGGTCGTGTCGCTGTCGCCGGCCTCGGCGGCGGGCACCGCGCGCAGGTCGCCCTCGTCGAGGACGACCAGGCGGGTGCCGTCGCCGCTGACCCCGAACCAGTCGAGGTGGTCGACCAGTTCGGACTTCCTGGCCTTGGCGAGGTTGAAGTGCTCCAGGGTCGGCCGCTCGCTCGGGTCCGCCGGGTTGGCGAAGGTCTCGCCGAGCGCGCCCGAGATCGGCCAGCGCAGCCAGACCAGGCCGCCGCCGGCGACCGGGTGCAGCGCCGAGTACTTGGAGGCGGTGACCGGGAACGGTGTCACGCGGCTCTCCAGCCCCTCCACCTCGACGGTCACCGTGCCGCCCTCGCCGGGCTCGTCGTCGAGCGGGTCCAGGCCCCCGGCGGCGGGGCGGCCCTCGGGGTTCAGGGCGAAGGGGGAGGGGGTCGCGGAGGAGAGCGGCACCAGGTAGGGGCGGCAGCCCAGGGGGAAGGACAGGTCGCCGGTGTGCACGTCGTACACCGGGTCGAAGCCGCGCCAGGAGAGGAAGGCGAGGTAGCGGCCGTCCCGGGTGAAGACCGGGTTCTCGTCCTCGAAGCGGCCGTTGGTGACGTCGACGACGAGGGGGCCCTCCGGTCCGTCGATGCGGGCCATCCTGATCTGCCGCAGCGAGCGTCCGATGCCGGGGTGCGACCAGGTGAGCCAGGCCCCGTCCGGGGAGAAGGCGAGGTCGCGCACGGGGCCGTTGTCGGACCGGACCAGCTCGGTGACGTGGCCTCCGGTGGTTCCGGTGGGGGCCGCTGAGCCGCTCGCGTCCCCGATGCCGCCCGAGTCCCCGGCACCCCTCGCGTCGCCGATGCCGCCCGCGGCCAGGGCCTGGGCGGCCTCGCCGTCCTCCTCCGAGACGTCGAGCAGCAGCAGCCGGCCGTCGTGGGAGGCGAGGGCGAGGCGCTCGCCCGCCGGGTCCGAGACCAGCTCCAGGACCCGGCCCAGCGCGCCGGACGCCAGCCGCCGGGGTGCGCGGCTCCCGGTCGCCCGCGGCAGGTGGACGATCTCGACGGCGTCCTCGCCGGCCGCGTCCGTCACGTACGCGATCCGCCCGCTCGCCCCCAGCATCTCCGGCAGCCGCACCCGTACTCCCGGGGTGTCGGCGAGGGTGCGGGCCGGTCCGTCGCGGTGGGTGAGCCAGTACAGGCTGCCGCGCACCACCACGGCGCTCGCGCGGCCCGTCTCGTCGACGGAGAGGCCGCCGACGTGCTGGGCGGCGGGCACCGGGTGGGTGCGCCGTCCCGCGCGGGGCCCGCTGAGCCGGACGTCGAGCCGGCGCGGCACCGAGCCGGGCGCCAGGCCGTCCACGATCCACAGGTCACCGGCGCACTGGTACACCACGCGGGTGCCGTCGCTCGCCGCGTGCCGGGCGTAGAAGGCGTCGTGGTCGGTGTGGCGGCGCAGGTCGGTGCCGTCGTGGGCGCAGGAGTAGAGGTTGCCGACGCCCTCGTGGTCGGAGAGGAAGGCGATCCGGCCGCCGACGAAGAGGGGGGAGTGCAGATGGCCGCCCAGGTCGGGCAGGAGCCGCCGCCCGTGCAGCCAGAGCCGGCCGGTGGCGCCGCCCCGGTAGCGCTTCCAGGAGGCGGGTTCGTGCGGCGGGGTGCCGGTGAGCAGGAGCGTCCTGCGTTCGCCGTCGAGGTCGGCGGCCTGGATGTCGGTGACCGGGCCCCAGGGGAGTTTGCGGCCGGGGTCGCCGTCCGGGTCGACCTTGTAGGCCCAGGTGAGGTGGGAGAAGGGCTCACCGTGGGAGGCGACGGCGAGGATGGCGGCGCTGCCGTCGGGCTCGGGGGGCGACCAGCCGCAGACCCGGGTGTCGAGGCCGCCCCAGTGGGTGAGCCGGCGTCCGGGGCCGCCGTCCACGGGGACGAGGTGGACCTCCGGCACCAGGCTGCGCCAGCTGGTGTAGGCGATGTGGCGGCCGTCGGGGGAGAAGCGCGGGTGGCCGGCCTTGGCGCGGTCGACGGTGAGCCGCCAGGCGCGGCCGGGACCGTCGAGGTCCGCGAGCCAGAGGTCGTCCTCGGCCACGAAGCACAACTGGTCGCCACTGAGGTGGGGAAGGCGCAGATAACTCACCCACCCCATGCTTTTCCGGGCACGGGGTACCGGCAACTTATGGGGAGCTGACAACCGTGACCCAAGCCACGTACGAAACCGTTTCGTTTCGTTAGGGGCTGGGGTACCTTTGCGGTGTACGAAACGGTGTCGTTCTGACCGTCGGCATCCGGGGAAGTGGAGAGAGAGGTGAGCGAGATGACCGAGGCAGCCACCGTGCGCCGCAGTCGGATCACTCCCGAGCGCGAGGCCGAGCTGTACGAGGCCGTGCTCGACCTGCTCCGCGAAGTCGGCTACGACGCCCTCACCATGGACGCCGTGGCCGCCCGCACCCGCTCCAGCAAGGCGACGCTCTACCGCCAGTGGGGCGGCAAGCCCGAGCTGGTCGTCAAGGCGATGCGGCACAACAAGCCGGGGCAGATCAGCGAGGTCGACACGGGCACGCTCCGGGGCGACCTGCACGCGCTGCTGGCCCGCGAGGACGACTGCACCATGGCCCAGAACTCCGCGCTGATGCGGGGCGTGGCCATGGCACTGCACCAGAACCCGGACCTGCGCCAGGCCTTCCGGGAGCAACTCGTCGAACCGGAGATGGCGGAGTTCCGGCGCCTGCTGCAACGCGCCGTCGACCGGGGCGAGATCAGAGCGGACTGCCCGGCGCTGGAGTTCCTCGTGCACATGATGGTCGGCGGCTTCGCCACCCGGACGCTGCTCGACGACCAGCCACCCACCCGGGCCTTCCTCACCTCGTACATCGACGCCGTGATGCTCCCCGCCCTCGGCGTCTCCACCACCCCCTGATCCGTCCCCCCACCCTCAGGCGATCCCCACCTGGTCCCCGACCGCATCCACCTGAGCCCCATCCGAGCCCCACCTGACGTCACCGCTCACGTCGTCGGGCTGATCCCCCCTGCCCTGAAGACCCACGACCTGACCGGGAGTACGCCCCCGTGGCAACGTTCCTCTACAAACTCGGCCGGCTCGCCTTCCGCCGACGGCACTTCGTCGCCCTCATATGGGTGGCCCTGCTGACGCTCGCCGGCGTCGGCGCGGCCAGTGCCCCGCCCGCCGGCACCACCTCCTTCTCCATCCCCGGCACCGAGGCCCAGAAGGCCTTCGACCTGCTCGAGGAGCGCTTCCCGGGACAGAGCGCCGACGGGGCCACCGCGCGTGTGGTCTTCAAGGCACCGTCCGGCGAGAAGATGACCGACGCCGGCCACAAGGCCACCGTCGAGAAGGCCGTCGCCGACCTGGCCGACGGTTCCGAGGTCGCCTCGGTCGCCGACCCCTACCAGGGCAAGGCGGTCAGCAAGGACGGCGCGATCGCCTACGCGTCGGTCCGGTACGACGTCTCCGGCATGGAGCTGGAGGAGTCCACCAAGGACGCCCTGGAGGACGCCGCGCAGCAGGCGCGGGACGCCGGGCTGACCGTCGAGGTCGGCGGTGACGCGCTCCAGGCGGTGCCGCACACCGGCGCCACGGAGATCATCGGCATCGCGGTGGCCGCCGTCGTCCTCGTCATCACCTTCGGCTCGCTGGTCGCGGCCGGACTGCCCCTGCTCACGGCCCTGATCGGCGTCGGCATCGGCGTCTCCTCCATCACCGCCCTCGCGAGCGTGCTGGAGCTGGGCTCCACCACCTCCATCCTGGCGATGATGATCGGCCTCGCGGTCGGCATCGACTACGCCCTGTTCATCGTCTCCCGCTACCGCGCCGAACTCGCCGAGGGACGTGAGCGCGAGGAGGCCGCGGGCCGGGCGGTCGGCACCGCCGGCTCGGCGGTCGTCTTCGCCGGCCTCACGGTCGTCATCGCCCTGGTGGGCCTCGCCGTCGTCAACATCCCGATGCTGACCAAGATGGGCATCGCGGCGGCCGCCACCGTCGCCATCGCGGTCCTGATCGCCCTGACGATGGTCCCCGCGCTGCTCGGTTACGCCGGCCGCCGGGTCAAGCCGACCGGTGCGAAGGGCAGGCTGCTGGGCGGCAATCGGAAGAAGGACACCGCGAAGGACACCGCGACTGACGGTGCGAAGGCCGGCGGCGGGCCCGCCAGGGCCAACCTCGGCACCCGCTGGGCGAGCTTCGTCGTCCGCCGTCCGCTGGCCGTCCTGCTGCTGGGCGTCGTCGGCCTCGGGGCCGCCGCGATCCCCGCGGCCTCCCTGGAACTGGGCCTGCCCGACGACGGCTCCCAGCCGACGTCCACCACCCAGCGCCGGGCCTACGACCTGCTCTCGGAGGGCTTCGGTCCCGGCTTCAACGGGCCGCTGATGGTCGTCGTGGACGCCAAGGGCAGCGAGGCCCCCCAGCAGGTCTTCACCGACGTCTCCGACGAGATCAAGGGACTCGACGACGTCGTGGCGGTGACCCCGGCCGCGCCCAACAAGGCCGGCGACACCGCGACGATCACCGTGATCCCCGACTCCAAGCCGTCTTCCGTGCAGACCGAGGACCTGGTGCACGCCATCCGCGACGCGGGCGGCGACATCAAGGCCGAGACCGGGGCGGAGACCCTCGTCACCGGTTCGACGGCGATGAACATCGACGTCAGCCAGAAGCTGAACGACGCGCTGGTGCCGTACCTGGTCCTGGTCGTCGGCCTGGCCTTCCTCCTGCTGATCGTGGTCTTCCGCTCGATCCTGGTCCCGCTGAAGGCGGCCCTCGGCTTCCTGCTCTCCGTCATGGCGGCGCTCGGCGCGGTCGTCGCGGTCTTCCAGTGGGGCTGGCTGTCCGGCCTGATGGGCGTCGAGGAGACCGGCCCGGTCATGTCGATGATGCCGATCTTCATGGTCGGCGTGGTCTTCGGCCTGGCCATGGACTACGAGGTCTTCCTGGTCACCCGCATGCGTGAGGCCTACGTCCACGGCGAGAAGCCGAACCAGGCCGTCGTGACCGGCTTCAAGCACGGCGCGAGGGTGGTTACAGCGGCGGCGGTCATCATGATGGCGGTCTTCGCGGGCTTCATCGGGTCCAGCGAGGCGATGGTCAAGATGATCGGTTTCGGGCTGGCGATCGCCGTCTTCTTCGACGCGTTCGTCGTCCGCATGGCCATCGTCCCGGCCGTCCTCGCGCTGCTCGGCAAGAAGGCCTGGTGGCTGCCGAAGTGGCTGGACCGCGCGCTGCCCAACGTGGACGTCGAGGGCGAGGGCCTGCGCACGGCCGAGGAGCGGGGCTCCGGCCCCGACGAGGACCGGGAGCTGGTGCGCAGCTGACCCACCCCCTCCGACAGGAGGGGCGAACGACCAGCCGGTGAGGGCTTCCGTGGGGACGGGGCTGCCCTCACCGGCTTCCTCCGTGCCGGCCCCGCGACCCGCTCGCACGGGGAGCGCACACCCCGCTAGCGTGCCCCGCATGACCACCACCGACGGCACCCCCGACGCGCCCGCCGCCCACCCCCGTTTCGCCGAGGCCCTGCGGGAGCTGGGCCTGGGTGACCTGGCGGCGCGGGCGCGGCGCTTCCCCGACGCCACCCGCACCGCCGCCGAGGCCGCCGCCGCGATCGGGTGCGAGCTGAGCCAGATCTGCAAGTCGCTCGTCTTCGCCGCCGACGGCGTGCCCGTCCTGGTCCTCATGGACGGCGCCTCCCGCGTCGACCTGGAGCGGGTCCGCGAGGAACTCGGCGCCGCCAAGGTCACCCGGGCCGGGGCCGACGTCGTGCGGGAGACGACCGGGTACGCGATCGGAGGCGTGCCGCCCTTCGGCCACCGCGAACGGACCCGGGTGCTCGCCGACCGGTCCCTGCTCGCGCACGACGTCGTCTGGGCCGCCGCCGGCACCCCGTACGCCGTCTTCCCGATGGAGCCCGAGGAGCTCGTCGCCACCGCCGGTGCCACCCTCGTGGACGTCCGCGAGCGCACCGGGTGACGCCGCCGGCCGTCGGCGCCGTGCTGCTCGCCGCGGTGACGCACGCGGGCCGGAACGCGGCGCGGGCGGTGGCGTGGTGCGCCGGGCGGCCGTGAGGAGCACCCTGGAAGCAGGTACTCCGGAGGTGACCCGTCATGATGCACACCGCAGTGGGATGGCACGTCGAGATGGAGTTCATGGAGGACGACCAGCACACGCGGGCGGTCGCGATGGTGCGGCTCCCCGACGGCAGCGAGGTCCGCGCGCACGGCCACGCCAGCCGGCACCGCGTCGACGCCCAGCAGCCGAGGGTCGGGGAGGAGGTGGCGGGAGCCCGCGCGTTGAACGAGCTGGCGATGCACCTGCTCACCAAGGCGCACGAGGAGATCGACTCGGCCTCGGGGCGGACGTCCCACCCGATCCACGTCTGAACCGGCGGCGCCCGCCGGGTCAGCCCGCCTCGATCGACGCCCGTACCGCCCGCACCAGTGCCTGGGCCCGCGGGTCGGCCGTCACCGTCTTGCGGAAGCCGTTGGTGACGTAGCCGAAGGCGATGCCCGACTCCGGGTCGGCGAAGCCGAGGGCGCCGCCGCGGCCGGGGTGGCCGAAGGACCCGGGCGACAGGAACGGCGACGCGCTGCCGTGCAGCATGTAGCCGAGGCCGAAACGGGTGGGGACGACGAGGACCCGGTCCGGTCCGGCCGACTCCTCGCGGCGGGCCGCCTCCATGGTCGCCGCGTCGAACAGCCGCACGTTCCGGGTCACGCCGTCGACCTCGCCGATCAGCGCCGCGTAGAAGCGGGCCAGCCCCTCCGCCGTCGCGATGCCGTTGGCCGCGGGGAGGGCGGCGGCCCGGTAGACGGGGTCGTTCTGGTCGGGGAACGGCGTGATCGCGGCGAAGGCGCGGCGGGTGAGGGAGTCCGGGTCCCCGTAGGCCTCGGTGACGGCGCGCTTGGGGCGCAGACGCGGCCCGCCCCCCGAGGACTCGGGCTCCTCCAGGCGCCCGACCCGTCCGGCGCGGCCCGCCGCCTCCTCCGCGGCCGGCAGCCCCACCCACAGGTCCAGTCCCAGCGGCCCGGCGATCTCGTCCGCGATCCACTCACCGGCGCCGCGTCCGCCCGTCACCCTGCGGACCAGTTCGTCGAGCAGCCAGCCGTACGTCAGCGCGTGGTAGCCGTGGTCGGTGCCGGGCTCCCACGCGGGTGCCTGGGCGGCGACGGCCCGGGGGCCCCGCAGCGGGTCGAGGGCCTCCTCGGGGGTGAGCGGGCGGTCCAGGACCGGCAGCCCCGCCCGGTGGTTCAGCACGTGCCGGACCAGCACCCGCTCCTTGCCGTGCGCCTTGAACTCCGGCCAGTACGCGCCCACCGGCGCGTCCAGGTCCAGCTCCCCGCGCCGGTGCAGCAGCAGCGGTACGGCGGCGGCGACGCCCTTCGTCGCCGAGCGCACGAGCTGGGCGGTGCCCCGGCGCCACGGCTCCGGGTCGCCGGCGTCGCCCGCGCCCTCGACGTGCTTGGTGCCGCCCCACAGGTCCACGACCTTGCGCCCGCCCCGGTACACGGCGACCGCCGCGCCCCGTTCCCCGAGCGTCGCGAAGTTCCGCGCGAACGCGTCCCGGACCGGTTCGAAACCCCCGGCCACCGTGCCGTGCACGCCCACGCCCGCTTCCGCGTCCACTTGCCGGTGTCCCTTCCGATCGCCTGCGACAGTGGGTGCAACCCTCGCCGGGCGCCCGGGATTCCTCACCCGCGCGTGGACACCGACCGCGGGTCGAAGCCGAAGGGCAGCTCCAGGCGGTGGGCGCGCATCAGCGCGTCGTCGGAGAGCAGGTCCGCCGTCGGGCCGTCCGCCGCGATCACGCCGTCGCTGAGGATCAGGGCCCGGGGGCACAGCTCCAGGGCGTAGGGCAGGTCGTGGGTGACCATCAGGACCGTGACGTCCAGGGAGCGCAGGATGTCGGCGAGTTCGCGGCGCGAGGCCGGGTCGAGGTTGGAGGAGGGCTCGTCCAGGACCAGGATCTCCGGCTCCATCGCGAGCACGGTCGCCACCGCCACCCGGCGCCGCTGGCCGAAGGAGAGGTGGTGCGGGGGCCGGTCCTTGAACTCCGCCATGCCGACCAGGCCGAGCGCCCGGTCCACGCGGGCCTCCAGCTCCGCCCCCTTCAGCCCGGCCGCCGCCGGTCCGAACGCCACGTCCTCGCGCACGGTCGGCATGAAGAGCTGGTCGTCCGGGTCCTGGAAGACGATGCCGACCCGGCGCCGGACCTCCGCCATGTTCCGCCGGTCCACGGGCAGCCCGGCGACCGTGACCGTGCCGGTGCCGCCGCTCAGGATGCCGTTGAGGTGGAGGACCAGGGTGGTCTTGCCCGCGCCGTTCGGACCGAGCAGCGCGACCCGCTCACCGCGGGCGACGGAGAAGTCCACGCCGAAGAGGGCCTGGTGCCCGTCGGGGTAGGCGAAGGCGAGGCCGGAGACCTCCAGGGAGGCGGGCACGGTGTCGGTGGCTGCGTTCACAGGGTCCATCCCAGCAGACAGACCACGAGAGCGGCGACGGGCAGGGCCAGCGCGTACGACCACTGCGCCCGGTCCGCGGTCACCTCGTCGATCACCGGCATCGAACCGGTGTAGCCGCGGCTGACCATGGCCAGGTGCACGCGCTCGCCGCGCTCGTAGGAGCGGATGAAGAGCGCGCCGGCCGACTTGGCGAGCACTCCCCAGTGCCGTACGCCCCTCGCCTCGAAGCCGCGTGACTCCCGGGCGATCCGCATCCGCCGCATCTCGTCCGCGATGACGTCCCCGTAGCGGATCATGAAGGACGCGATCTGCACCAGCAGCGGCGGCAGCCTCAGCCGCTGGAGGCCCAGCAGCAGCTCGCGCAGCTCGGTGGTGGAGGCGAGGAGCACCGAGGCGGCGACGCCCAGGGTGCCCTTGGCCAGGACGTTCCAGGCGCCCCAGAGGCCGTTCACGCTCAACGACATGCCGAGCACCTCGGTCCGCTCGCCCTCCGCCACGAACGGCATCAGGACCGCGAACGCGACGAACGGCACCTCGATCAGCAGCCGCCTCAGCAGGAAACCGGCCGGGACGCGCGCCGCGTAGGCCACCGTCGCGAGCAGCAGCGCGTACACGGCGAAGGCCCACATCGCCTCGCGCGGCGTCGACACCACGACGATCACGAACGCGAAGACCGCGGCGAGCTTGGTGTGCGGCGGCAGGCCGTGCACGGGGGAGTGTCCGTGCCGGTAGAGCCGGTGTGTGTGGCCCGCGCCCATGTCAGACCGTCGTGTCCGTGTCCGTGTCCGTGTCCGTGTGCGTGCTCGTCGGGGAGGCGTCGTCGCCGCGGCGCCTGCGCACCGACCAGAAGACCGCGCTGCCCGCGACGACCGTGACACCGACCCCGATGACGCCCGCGAGGCCGCCGGAGACGCGGGCGTTCGCGATGTCCTCGACGCCGTAGTCGGCGAGCGGGGAGTCGGAGTACGCGTGTTCCTCGGCCTTCTCGTCGATGCCCTTGTCGGCGGCGACCTTCTCCAGCCCGTCCGGGTCGGCGGAGGCGTAGAAGCTGACGAAGCCGGCCAGGACCAGCGAGGTGACCAGGCCGGTGATCCACAGGGTGCGGTGCGAGCGGGCGGGGGCGGGGGCCGGCTCGGCCGCCGGGGCGTCGACGAGTTCGCCGTGCACGCGCAGCTTGAGCCGCTGCGTCAGACCGCGCGCCCCGTACACCAGGTCCGGGCGCACGGCGATGACCGCGCCGACGGTCAGCGCGGTGATCGCGGCCTCGCCGATGCCGATCAGCACGTGCACGCCGACCATGGCGGTGGCGACCTTGCCGATGGCGATGTCGGTGGTGCCGCCGATCCAGTACAGGAAGGTGAAGGCGAGGGCGGCGGCCGGGACGGAGACGAGGGCGGCGACGAAGGAGGCGACGGTCACCGAGCGGCGGGTGCGGGGCAGGACCTTCACCAGGCCCCGGAAGAGGGCGTAGGCGACCACGGTGGTGACGATCGCCATGTCGGTGATGTTGACGCCGAGCGCGGTCAGGCCGCCGTCGGCGAAGAGGATGCCCTGCAGGAGCAGGACCACGGAGACGCACAGCACCCCCGTGTACGGGCCGACGAGGATCGCGGCGAGGGCTCCGCCGAGCAGATGCCCGCTGGTGCCGGCGGCGACCGGGAAGTTCAGCATCTGCACCGCGAAGATGAACGCCGCGACCAGCCCCGCCAGCGGAGCCGTCCTCTCGTCCAGCTCGCGCCGGGCGCCCCGAAGGCTGACCGCGATGGCGCCCGCGGCGACGACGCCGGTGACGGCGGAGGTCGGGGCGTCGATGAATCCGTCAGGTACATGCACGAGTCGATGATAGAGACCAGTTGCGACTCGTTTGCAAGAGCGAGGTAAAGGCTGATCTCACATGTGGTATTCGGCTCGAAAGGCGTGAGACGGGAAATGTGGGACATTGGACAGGGGGTGGACGCACAGCTTTCGCCGAGGTGACGCAGCGCAAGGGGCGATCCGATGTCCGTAGTCGAGCAGTACGCACGAGCCCACATCCTGACGGACGCGGACGCCCCGGACGCGGACGACGGCGGAGCGATACCCGTCGTCCTGCGCTACGACCCCGACCGCGATCCCCGGTCGGTGTGCGTCGCCCTCCCGGCGCGGGGCGGCGGCCGCGGCTTCCGCGAGTGGACCTTCGACCGGTCGCTGCTGGAGCAGGGCCTGCGCGCGCCCGCCGGGACCGGTGAGGTACGGGTCTGGCCGTGCGGGCGGGTGCAGGCCGTGGTCGAGTTCCACTCCCCGCAGGGCTGCTCGGTGGTCCAGTTCGAGACCAAGGCCCTCATGCGCTTCCTGCGCCGCACCTACACGGCGGTGGCGCAGCCGGTGGCCCACTGAGCCACCGGCCGGACGCCCGCGCGCAGGTGCCGGTCAGCCGGCGTTCTTCAGCAGCGCCGCGACGATCGGGCCCGCGGTGTCGCCGCCGTGGCCGCCCTGCTGGACCACTCCCGCCGCGGCCAGATCGCCCTTGTACGCCGTGAACCAGCCGTTGGGCTTCTTCTGCCCGTCGACCTCGGCGGAGCCGGTCTTCGCCCCGGCGCCACCGCCGACCCCGGTCATCGCCTCGGCCGCGGTGCCGTACGCCGCCGTGTAGGACATCAGCTCCCGCAGCTGGGCCAGCGTGCCCGCCGACATGGTGCGGGAGGCCGTGGCGAGCTTGCGCCCGTCCACCGACGGGGCGACCAGGTACGGCTGGTGGAAGGCCCCGGACCGCACGGTCGCCGCGACGGACGCCATGTTCAGCGGGTTCATCCGCACGCCGCCCTGCCCGATGAGGGAGGCGGCCATCGGGGCGGCGTCCTGCACCGGCACCGCGCCGTCGAAGGTGGGCACGCCCACGGACCAGTTGTTCATGGACAGGCCGAAGACCTCCTTCGCCTGCCGGGTCAGGTCGTCGTTCTCCAGCTCGGGGGCCTGGCTGATGAAGGCGGTGTTGCAGGAGCGGGCGAAGCTCGCCTTGAAGGTGCCGTCCTTGATCTCGAACTTGTCGTCGTTCTGGAACTTCCAGCCGCCGTAGCTGAAGTACTTCGGGCACGGGTGCTTCTTGTCCATCGACGCCAGGTTCTTCTCGATCAGCATCGAGGCGGTGACGACCTTCATCGTGGAGCCGGGGGCGAGCGAGCCCTGGAAGGCGGTGTTGAAGCCGTGGCCGCCGTTGGCGACCGCGAGGATCTCACCGGTGGAGGCGCGCAGCAGCACCACCGACGCGCGCGCCTTGCCGGACACCTGCTTCTCGGCGGCGTCCTGGAGGGCCGGGTCCAGGGTCGTCCGCACGGTGCCGGGCGTGCCCTCGCTCAGCTCCAGCAGCGTCTTGTCGGACACCTTCGCCGCCTCGGACTCCTTGCCGCGCACCACGCGCAGTTCGACGCCCGGGGTGCCGCCGGCCTGCTTGCCGTACTTCTCGCGCAGGCCGTCCAGGACGGTGCCGAGCGAGGGGAACCTCGCCGCCGTCAGCTCCGCGCCGTCCCGGTCCAGTGCCTTGACCGGCGGGTCCCCGGACTCCCCGGTGACGAGCCGGTCGCCGTCCCGCAGCTCCGGGTGGACGACGGCGGCGCGCCAGGCGACCCGCGGTGCGCCGTCGCCCGCCCGGCGGACGACGGTCAGGGCGCTGTCGTACGCCAGGGGCTTCGAGGTCTTCTCGTGGGCGACGACGGCCTTCACGGCGAACGGGACCCTGTCGGCCGCCGCAGTGCCCGGGGTGAGCTGGACGTCCTTGACGCGGGCGTCCTTCGCGTAGCCGGTGAGCAGGGCCTTCGCGGCCTCGGCGTCGTCGGTGGCGGCGGCCGCGGCGGCGATGTCGCCCCGCTGCCAGGCGGTGAGGAACCGCTGGGCCGTCCCGGTGACCTCGGCGGGCGACAGGGGACCCGACTCGGCCTTCTCCTCGGCCGTCGCGGACGTCGTCCGGGCGCTGCCCTCGCCGGACCCGCCGCCGTACACCGCCCAGGCGCCGAATCCGGCGCCGGCCACGACCACGGCGGCCACGCCGCCGATCACGACGGGTCTGGTGTTCCGCCGCTCACCGGCGGCCCTTCTGCTGCCCACTGCGTCCCGTTCCTCCGCGGCTCCGGCCTCCCGGAGTGCCGCGGTGCCCTGTGTGCCTCACGCTTCCAACGACGGCGACCACAGTAGGGGCACCCGTCGCGCCCGGTGCGCCTCAGCCCCCCGCCCGCAGCACGTCCGCCACGATCGGGCCGGCCGCGTCACCGCCGTGGCCGCCCTCCTCGGTCATGGCCGCCGCGGCCACGTCGTCCCGGAAGCCGGTGAACCAGCTGTTGGAGGTGGTCTGCCCGTCGACCTCCGCCGACCCGGTCTTGGCGCCGATGTCGCCGCCGAGCCCGGACATGGCCGCCCGGCCGGTGCCCTGGGTGGCGGTGAGCCGCATCATCTGCTTCAGCTGGGCGGCGGTGCCCTGCGGCAGGCCCTTGGCGGTGGCCGGCTTCCGGTCGTCCAGCTCGAACGGGACGAGGTGGGGCTGGCGGAACTCGCCGGTGATGGCGGTTGCCGTCACCGAGGCCATGTTCAGCGGGTTCATCTGGACCTGGCCCTGGCCGATGGCGTTGGCCGCGCGGTCCGGGCCGCCGGAGGCGGGGACCCGGCCGTCGAAGGAGACGATGCCGGTCTGCCAGTCGTCGCGGCCCAGACCGAAGCGCTCCTCGGCTTCCGCCGTCAGCGAGGAGTCCGTCAGCGGGTCCTCGTCGACGAGCTTGATGAAGCCCGTGTTGCAGGACCGCATGAAGGTGTTGGCCAGTGAGGCGCCCTCGTCGGCCGGCAGACCGGTGAGGTTCTTGAAGGTCTGGCTCTGCCAGGTCGCCGTGTCCGGGCAGGGCGCCGGGCCGTTCATGTCGGTCACGCCGTTGTCGATGAGCATCGCGGCCGTGATGATCTTCATGGTGGAGCCGGGGGCGACGCGTCCCTGGAAGGCCGCGTTGAAGCCGTCCGCGCGGTTGTTCGCCACGGCCAGCACCTCGCCGGTGCTCGGCCGGACGGCGACCACCGAGGACTCGCCGTACCGCTTCACGGCCTTCTCGGCCGCCGCCTGCACGCCCGCGCTGAGCGTCGTCTCCAGCTTGCCCGGCTCTCCCTCGGCCAGGGTCAGCAGCGGGGTGTCGGCCGCCTCCCGGGACTCGTGCCGGACCGCCAGCTCGACGCCGGGGGTGCCGCCCGCCTTGTCCCCGTACTTCTCGCGGAGCGTATCCAGCACCGGGCCGAGCGAGGGGTACTTCTCCTTCGTCAGCACGGTGCCGTCGCGGTCGACCGCCTTGATCGCCGGGGCCGCGGACTCCCCGGTGACCAGGGTGTCGCCGGCCTTCAGCTGCGGGTGGACCACGGCCGCCTGCCAGTCGACCAGCGCGCGTCCGGTGGTCTCCCCGCGGACCACGGTCAGCCGGCTCCGGTACGTCAGCGGCTTGCTCGCGCCCTCGTAGGCCACCTTCGCCTTCACGGTGAACGGCACACCGGTGCCGGCCGTCGTGCCCGGCGTGATCTCGACGTCGGTGATGTGCGCGTCCGCGCCGTAGGCCGTCAGCAGCGGCCCGGCGGCCGCGGCGTCGTTCGTGTAGGACGCGGCCGTCGCCGCGTCCCCCTTCTCCCAGGCCGTGAAGAACTTCTCCGCGGTCTCCCCGACCTCGTCGCCGCTCGGCGGCCCGCTCTTCCTGGTGGTCGCCCCGGCGGCCCCCGTACTGCCGTCGCCGTCCAGCGCCGACACGATGTTGTAGGCGCCGTATCCGGCCCCGCCCACCATCACCGCGAACACGCCGCCTATGACGGCGACCTTGACCCCCCTGCCCATCGGCAGTCCCTCCCCGTTCGTCCCCGTAGAAAGCCTCCAGGCGCTTTGAACATGTTCAGAAGCGCGTGTGGTGGCACTCTATGTGCGGGGAGTGACCGGCGGTACGGGTGTTTCCGGATGTTGACCGAATGGAGATCCGGCGAGATCCGGCGCCCTCAGACCCACGTGTCGAGCCACATACGTGACCGCCAGTCCTCCATCGGGATCGCCGTCCCTGTGTAGATGGGCCAGAAGTAGATGAAGTTCCACGCGATGAGCAGCACCAGCACGCCCGCCCCCGTCGCCCCCGCGACCCGCCGGGCGTCGCCGCAGCCGGGGCGGCCGATGACCGCCCCCAGCAGCATCGCCACCGCCAGGCACAGGAAGGGCAGGAAGACGACGGCGTAGAAGAGGAAGATCGTGCGCTCCTGGTACAGGAACCAGGGCAGATAGCCGGCCGCGACGCCGCAGGCGATGGCGCCCGCCCGCCAGTCCCGGCGGAAGACCCAGCGCCACAGCACGTAGAGCAGCGCGAAGCAGCCCACCCACCACAGCAGCGGGGTGCCGAGCGCCAGGACCTCGCGGGCGCACTTCTCGCCCGCGTCCACCGGGCAGCCGTCCGCTCCGGCCGCCGGGGACTCGTAGAAGTAGGAGACCGGGCGGCCCAGGACGATCCAGCTCCACGGGTTCGACTGGTAGGTGTGCGGCGAGGTCAGGTGGGTGTGGAACTCCAGCACCTGCGACTCGTAGTGCCACAGGCTGCGCCACCAGTCCGGGAAGAGCCAGGACCAGGAGCTGTCCTTGCCGTCGGTCGCCGCCCAGTCGCGGTAGTAGCCGCCGCTGCCGTCGGCGGGGGAGAGGATCCAGCCCAGCCAGGACAGCACGTACGTGACCAGCGCGACCGGCACCGTCGACAGGAACGCCCAGCCCAGGTCGTACCGGAGCACCGCCCGGTAAGGCCGGCGGGCGCCCGCGACCCGGCGGGCGCCGACGTCCCACAGCACGGCCATCACGCAGAAGGCCGCCATGACGTACAGGCCGTTCCACTTGGTGGCCGCGGCCAGACCCAGCATCAGACCGGCCGCCAGCCGCCAGGGACGCCACCCGAAGCGGAAGGTCTCGGCGGTGTCCGCGTCCGGGCGGACGCGTCCGTCGTCGTCGACGGGCAGCGAGGCGGCCAGTCTCCGCCGGGAGCGGTCCCGGTCGGCCAGCAGGCAGCCGAAGGCGGCCAGCACGAAGAACATCAGCACGCTGTCCAGCAGCGCGGTGCGGCTCATCACGAAGTGCAGCCCGTCCACCGCCATCAGCGCGCCGGCCAGGCAGCCGAGGAAGGTCGAGCGGAACAGCCGGCGCCCGATCCGGCACAGCAGCAGCACCGACAGCGTGCCGAGCAGGGCCGTCATGAACCGCCAGCCGAACGGGTCGAAGCCGAAGAGCAGCTCGCCCAGCCCGATGACGTACTTGCCGACCGGCGGATGCACGACGTACGCCGCGTCCGTCGGGATCGGGACGTCACCGCCGGAGTTCAGGATCAGGTCGTTGGCGTTCTTGTCCCAGTTGACCTCGAAACCGCGGTGGATCAGCGCCCAGGCGTCCTTCGCGTAGTACGTCTCGTCGAATATCACCGCCTTCGGGCTGCCCAGGTTCCAGAACCGCAGCACCCCCGCCAGCAGCGCCACCAGCAGCGGCCCGCCCCACGCCGACCAGCGCACGAGCCGGTCGGCGCGCGTCTTGGACAGGCCGAGGAAGACCCACAGGCGCTCGCCGGGGCGCGTGTACGGGGGCACCAGCCGGTCGCGGACGTCGTCGGACGCGGGCCCCGCCGTGTAGCCGAAGCGGCGCAGCCGCTGCTGCCAGGTGGGCCGCTCGTCGAGCGGGGCCTGCTCCTGCCGGGTGTCCGTGGAGGACGCGGTACTGGTCACCGCGCCATCGTAGGGAACCGCGCTGTGCACGTCCCGCGCATGCCCCGGACCGGCCGGGCCGCGTCCCCGTCCGCCCCCGGGAAGGCATCCGTCCGCTCCTGGGAGGATGGGGGCGTGACTGGAACCCTTGTACTGGCGGGCACCCCCATCGGCGACGTCCGGGACGCGCCGCCCCGGCTCGCCGAGGAACTGGCCGGCGCGGACGTCGTCGCCGCCGAGGACACCCGGCGGCTGCGCCGCCTCACCCAGGCGCTCGGCGTCACGCCCCGGGGGCGCGTCGTGTCCTACTTCGAGGGCAACGAGTCCGCCCGGACGCCCGAGCTGGTCGAGGAGCTGGCGGGCGGCGCGCGGGTGCTGCTGGTGACCGACGCCGGGATGCCCTCCGTCTCCGACCCCGGCTACCGGCTGGTCGCCGCCGCCGTCGAGCGGGACGTGCGGGTCACCGCGGTGCCCGGCCCGTCCGCCGTGCTCACCGCCCTCGCCCTGTCCGGGCTGCCGGTGGACCGGTTCTGCTTCGAGGGCTTCCTGCCGCGCAAGGCGGGCGAGCGGCTGACCCGGCTGCGCGAGGTGGCCGGGGAGCGCCGGACCCTCGTCTACTTCGAGTCCCCGCACCGCGTCGACGACACCCTCGCCGCCATGGCCGAGGTCTTCGGCGCCGACCGGCGGGCCGCCGTCTGCCGGGAGCTGACCAAGACCTACGAGGAGGTCAGGCGCGGCGGGCTCGGCGAGCTGGCCGCCTGGGCCGCCGAGGGGGTGCGCGGCGAGATCACCGTCGTCGTCGAGGGCGCCCCGGAGCAGGGACCCGAGGAGATCGGCCCCGAGGAGCTGGTGCGCAGGGTGCGGGTGCGCGAGGAGGCGGGCGAGCGGCGCAAGGAGGCCATCGCCGCGGTCGCCGCCCAGGTGGGCGTGCCCAAGCGGGAGGTCTTCGACGCGGTGGTGGCGGCGAAGAACACCGGAGGGCAGGGGGCGTGATCCGGCCGCCCTTGACTCGTCCCTGACCTTTCGGGCCCTTGCGCCAAGGGCGGCCCAAATCGGCTCAAACACTCGGCAGATCCGGTGCTTTTCCGCCGGTGGAGGAGTCCACTGGACGCAGGGCCGACGAAGCGGCCGGTGAACCGAGGGAGCCGGGATGAGCATGAGTGAGAGTGCGGCGCGGTCCGGACCGCACGCCGGTGCCACCGCCGTCGTCCACGAGTCGTACTCCTTCGCCTGCATGCGCTGCGGGCACGGCTGGGAGCAGTCGTTCGAGATAGGGCACCACCGGGACGCGGGCGGCAACGAGTACGTGCAGTACGTCGCGGACGGCCGCGTCGTGCCCTCCCCGCTGACCCGCCCGACCTGCGCCAACTGCGACAGCCACGTCGTACGGATCATGCGTCCGGGCCGGGTCGCGTCGGTGCGCGACACCCTGTCCGGCGGCCACCCGGAGCCGTCGGCCGGCCTCCCGGGGGTGCCCGAGCGGCCCGGGCCCGGAGCGCCGGGGCTCGCGCCCGCGCGTCGACGCCGGCACCTGACCGACCTCCTGCACGGCCTCCACCTCCACCGCAGGGCGAGCTGACCCCCGCCCCGCCTTCCGTAGGATCGGGGCATGCCTTCGAACGCCCCGGCCGACAAGAACGCGGCCCCGCCGCTCCCCGAACCCCTCCGCGTCCCGGTCGCCGACTCGCACACCCACCTCGACATGCAGTCGGGCACGGTGGCGGAGGGCCTCGCCAAGGCCGCCTCCGTCGGCGTCACCACGGTCGTCCAGGTCGGCTGCGACCTCGCGGGCTCGCGCTGGGCGGCGGAGACGGCCGCCGCCTACGAGGCCGTGCACGCCACCGTCGCCCTGCACCCCAACGAGGCACCGCGGATCGTGCACGGTGACCCTGACGGCTGGTCCCGGCAGGGGGCGCGCACGCCCGGCGGGGACGCCGCGCTCGACGAGGCCCTCGCCGAGATCGACCGGCTGGCCGCGCTGGACCAGGTCAAGGGCGTCGGCGAGACGGGACTGGACCACTTCCGCACCGGACCGGAGGGCAGGGCCGCCCAGGAGCGGTCCTTCCGCGCCCACATCGAGATCGCCAAGCGCCACGGCAAGGCCCTGGTCATCCACGACCGCGACGCCCACGCCGACGTCCTGCGCGTCCTCAAGGAGGAGGGCGCCCCCGAGCGGACCGTCTTCCACTGCTACTCCGGCGACGCCGAGATGGCCGAGATCTGCGCCGGCGCCGGCTACTACATGTCCTTCGCCGGGAACGTCACCTTCAAGAACGCCCAGAACCTGCGCGACGCCCTCGCCGTCGCCCCGCCCGAGCTGATCCTGGTGGAGACCGACGCGCCGTTCCTGACGCCGGTGCCCTACCGGGGCCGGCCGAACGCCCCCTACCTCGTGCCGGTCACGGTGCGCGCCATGGCCGCGGTGCGGGGCGTCGACGAGGACACGCTGGCGACGGCCCTCGCGGCGAACACGGCCCGCGCCTTCGGCTACTGAGCGCTACCGGGCGAGAGGGAGTGCCGCGGAAAGGCGCACGACACGCGGGACATTCACCACGCTGAGTAGTGGTGCCGCTTTGGAGAGTGACGGGCGCTCCGCTAGGTTCTGGGGGCCCGATCCGGACCCTGGAGCGTGTCGGCGTGAGCAGAACCCAGCCCGAGACCCACGAGTCGCCCGCGCCGTACGACGTGCACAGCGCGCCGACCCTGGCATACGGGGAGACCTACCGCCCCGCCCGCCGGGCGACCGGGGCGGTGCTGCCCCGGCAGGGCGCCGCGAAGGCACCGGCGCCGGTGGCGGCCGACGGCAGGGCGGCACGCCGCCGCCGGGCCCGACGGGCCGCGCGCGGGGACGGCCCCCTGCGCCGGCTGGTGCCGCGGGCCCTGGTCGTGGCGTTCCTCGCGGGCGGCACCACCGCCTTCGTCGCCAAGGACAAGGCGGTCGAGCTGACCGTCGACGGCACACCGCGCACCCTGCACACCTTCGCCGACGACGTGACCGGACTGCTCGCCGAGGAGGGCGTCCAGGTCGGCGCCCACGACGTGATCGTGCCCGCGCCGGGCACCCCGCTGACCAGCGGCGAGGACGTCACCGTCCGCTACGGACGGCCCGTGCTGCTCACCCTCGACGGCCACCGGCGCCAGCTGTGGACCACCGCGGAGACGGTGCGGGGGGCGCTGCGCGGACTCGGCGTGCGCACCGAGGGCGCGTACCTGTCCACCCCCGCCTCCCGGCGCATCGGACGCGAGGGCCTCGCGCTGGACGTGCGGACCGAGCGGGTGGTGACGGTCCTGGCGGACGGCCGGGCCCGCACCGTCCGCACCAACGCCGCGACCGTGCGCGAAGCCGTCGAGGAGGCCGGGGTGACGCTGCGCGGGCAGGACACGACGTCCGTCCCCGCGACCGGCTTCCCCCGCGACGGGCAGACCGTCACGGTGCTGCGCATCACCGGCTCCCAGGAGGTCCGCGAGGACCCGGTCCCCTTCGCCGTACGACGGACCGAGGACCCCTCGCTCCAGCGGGGCACGGAGGTCGTCGAGCAGGCGGGCACCCCCGGCCTGCGGCGGACCACGTACGCCCTGCGCACCGTCAACGGCGTCCGGGAGAAGCCCCGGCGGCTGCGCACCGAGCTGGTGCGCGAACCCCGGCCGCGGATCGTGCGGGTCGGCACCCGCCCCCGGCCCGAGTCCGTACGCGGCGCCGACCACCTGCACTGGCAGGCGCTGGCCGCGTGCGAGTCGGGCGGCCGGCCGGACGCCGTGGACCCCTCGGGCACCTACGGGGGCCTCTACCAGCTCGACGCCCCCACCTGGCACAGCGTCGGCGGCGAGGGCCGCCCCCAGGACGCGGCGCCCGCCGAGCAGACGTACCGGGCGAAGAAGCTGTACGCGCGCAGCGGCTCCGCCCCCTGGCCGCACTGCGGGGCACGACTGGAGGGGTGACGGGCGCCTCCCCGGCCGCCCGGGCGGCCACGCCGCCGCCCCCGGCTACCCTTGCGGGGTGAGCAGCCCCACCCCCGACGCCCTTCTCGGGCCCGCCGACGTCCGCGAACTCGCGGCGGCGCTCGGCGTGCGCCCCACCAAGCAGCGCGGCCAGAACTTCGTCATCGACGCGAACACGGTCCGCCGGATCGTCCGCACCGCCGAGGTACGCCCCGACGACGTGGTGGTCGAGGTGGGACCGGGTCTCGGCTCGCTCACCCTGGCCCTGCTGGAGGCCGCCGACCGGGTCACCGCCGTCGAGATCGACGACGTCCTCGCCGGCGCCCTCCCCGCCACCGTCGCCGCCCGGATGCCGGAGCGCGCCGACCGGTTCGCGCTCGTCCACTCCGACGCGATGCACGTGACCGCGCTGCCGGGCCCCGCCCCGACCGCGCTGGTCGCCAACCTGCCGTACAACGTGGCCGTGCCCGTCCTCCTGCACATGCTGGAGACCTTCCCCGGCATCGAGCGCACCCTCGTGATGGTGCAGGCCGAGGTCGCCGACCGGCTCGCCGCCGGACCCGGCAGCAAGGTGTACGGCGTGCCCTCCGTGAAGGCCAACTGGTACGCCGAGGTGAAGCGGGCCGGGTCCATCGGCCGCAACGTCTTCTGGCCCGCGCCCAACGTGGACAGCGGGCTGGTGTCGCTCGTCCGGCGCAGTGAGCCGCTGAAGACCACCGCGTCCCGGCGCGAGGTCTTCGCCGTCGTCGACGCCGCGTTCGCCCAGCGCCGCAAGACCCTGCGGGCCGCCCTCGCCGGGTGGGCGGGCTCGGCCGCCGCCGCCGAGGCCGCGCTCGTCGCCGCGGGCGTGTCGCCGCAGGCGCGCGGGGAGGCGCTGACCGTGGAAGAGTTCGCGCGTATCGCCGAACACAAGGAGTGACGATCACGTGAGCGTGACGGTCCGCGTCCCCGCCAAGGTCAACGTCCAGCTCGCCGTCGGCGGCGTGCGCCCCGACGGTTTCCACGACCTGGCCAACGTCTTCCTCGCCGTCTCGCTGTACGACGAGGTCACCGCGGCCCCCTCACCGGAGGGCCTGCGCGTCACCTGCGAGGGGCCGGACGCCGACCAGGTCCCGCTGGACCGCACCAACCTCGCGGCCCGCGCCGCGCTCGCCCTCGCCGAGCGGTACGGCCGCCGCCCCGACGTGCACCTGCACATCGCCAAGGACATCCCCGTCGCCGGCGGCATGGCGGGCGGCAGCGCGGACTGCGCCGGCGCGCTGGTCGCCTGCGACGCCCTGTGGGGCACCGGCGCCTCCCGCGACGAGCTGCTCGCGATCTGCGCCGAGCTGGGCAGCGACGTGCCGTTCAGCCTGGTCGGCGGGGCCGCGCTCGGCACCGGGCGGGGCGAGAAGCTGACCGGTCTCGAGGTCGGCGGCGCCTTCCACTGGGTCTTCGCGGTGGCCGCCAAGGGCCTGTCCACGCCGGCCGTGTTCCGCGAGTTCGACCGGCTGGGCGAGGGGCTGGAGATCCCCGAGCCGGCCGCCGACCAGGCCGTGCTGGACGCGCTCGCCAAGGGCGACCCCGCCGCGCTCGCCGTCGCCGTCTCCAACGACCTCCAGCCCGCCGCCCTCTCCCTCTTCCCGCAGCTGTCCGACACCCTCGCGGCCGGGCGGGCGGCGGGGGCGCTGGCCGCGCTGGTCTCGGGCTCGGGGCCGACCACGGCCTTCCTCGCCACCGACGCCCGCTCCGCGTCCGACATCGCCGGGGTGCTGCGGGCCTCCGGCACCTGCCGCGACGTGCGCACCGCCTGCGGGCCCGCCCCCGGGGCGAGCGTGCGGGACTGAGTCCCGGTCCGGCCGGACTACCCTGGAGGGTCGATCGTCCCCCAGGCAGGAGAGAAATGGCCGTCAACCTGGTCAATGTCGAGAACGTCAGCAAGGTGTACGGCACCCGTGCCCTGCTCGACGGGGTCTCCCTCGGCGTCTCCGAAGGGGACCGCATCGGCGTCGTCGGCCGCAACGGCGACGGCAAGACCACGCTGATCCGGATGCTCGCCAAGCTGGAGGAGCCGGACACCGGCCGCGTCACCCAGTCCGGCGGGCTGCGGCTCGGCGTCCTCACCCAGCACGACTCCCTCGACCCCGCGGCGACCGTCCGCCACGAGGTCATCGGCGACCTCGCCGACCACGAGTGGGCGGGCAACGCCAAGATCCGCGACGTGCTGACGGGCCTCTTCGGCGGCCTGGACATGCCGGGCTTCCCGCAGGGCCTGGACACCGTCATCGGACCGCTCTCCGGCGGCGAGCGGCGCCGGATCGCGCTGGCCAAGCTGCTCATCGACGAACAGGACCTCGTCGTCCTCGACGAGCCCACCAACCACCTCGACGTCGAGGGCATCGCCTGGCTCGCCCAGCACCTGCGCACCCGCCGCTCGGCCCTCGTCTGCGTCACCCACGACCGCTGGTTCCTCGACCAGGTCTGCACCCGCATGTGGGACGTGCAGCGCGGTGACGTGTACGAGTACGAGGGCGGCTACTCCGACTACGTCTTCGCCCGTGCCGAGCGCGAGCGGATCGCCGCCACCGAGGAGACCAAGCGGCAGAACCTGGTCCGCAAGGAGCTGGCCTGGCTGCGGCGCGGCGCCCCCGCCCGCACCTCCAAGCCCCGCTTCCGCGTCGAGGCCGCCAACGAGCTGATCGCCGACGTGCCGCCGCCCCGGGACAGCACCGAGCTGATGAAGTTCGCCTCCTCCCGGCTCGGGAAGACCGTGTTCGACCTGGAGGACGTGACGGTCCAGGCCGGTCCCAAGGTGCTGCTCAAGCACGTCACCTGGCAGCTCGGCCCCGGCGACCGCATCGGCCTGGTCGGGGTGAACGGCGCGGGCAAGACCTCCCTGCTGCGGGACCTCGCGAACGCCGCGTACAGCGACGGGGAGCAGCAGCCGGCAGGGGGACGCGTCAAGGTCGGCAGGACCGTCAAGCTGGCCTACCTGTCCCAGGAGGTCGCCGAACTCGACCCCACCTGGCGGGTGCTGGAGGCCGTGCAGCGCGTCCGCGAGCGCGTCGACCTCGGCAAGGGCCGCGAGATGACCGCCGGACAGCTCTGCGAGACCTTCGGCTTCGGCAAGGAGAAGCAGTGGACGCCGGTCGGCGACCTCTCCGGCGGTGAGCGCCGCCGGCTCCAGCTGCTCCGGCTCCTCATGGACGAGCCCAACGTCCTCTTCCTCGACGAGCCCACCAACGACCTCGACATCGAGACCCTGACCCAGCTGGAGGACGTGCTCGACGGCTGGCCCGGCTCGATGATCGTCATCTCCCACGACCGGTTCTTCGTCGAGCGCACCACCGACCGGGTCTTCGCCCTGCTCGGCGACGGCGCGCTCAGGATGCTGCCGCGCGGCATCGACGAGTACCTGGAGCGGCGCCGGCGGATGGAGGAGGCGGCCGCGGCCTCCGCCCCGGTGCCCGCGGCGAAGCCGGCCGAGGAGGCGCCCGAGAAGAGCGCCGCCGACGTGCGCGCCGCCAAGAAGGAGCTCCAGAAGATCGAGCGGCAGCTGGACAAGGTCTCCGAGAAGGAGGCCAAGCTGCACACCCGAATTGCCGAGAACGCCACGGACTTCGCGAAGGTGGCCGAACTCGACGCCGAGCTGCGCGAACTGGCCGGGCAGCGCGAGGAGCTGGAGATGCGCTGGCTGGAACTGGCCGAGGACGCCTAGCGGCGGCAGCGCCCGGGTGCACCCGGGGGCGCGCGTGGCGTGAAGAGGGCGTGAAGGCGCGTAACAGAGGCATCACGGGCCGGTTCTCCCTTGGGTACAGGGGCGGACGCGGCCCGGTGTGCTGTCCGGCCCGGGTGATAGAAAGGCCGTCCGAGAACTGTCTGAATGACTGCCGTCGAACGACTCCGAGGCCAGCGCGTACCCCGGGGACGTGGCCAGAAATCAGTGAGTAATAAGGGGGAACGCGCTGATGAGCCAGGAGCCGAACCAGCCGCCGCAGGGCGGCTTCGGAGCACCGCAGAATCCACCGCCGGGAGGCTTCGGGGCGCCGACCCCGCCACCTCCGCAGGGCCCGCCCCCGCCGCCCCCGCAGGGCCCGCCGTCCGGACCGCCGCCGCAGCCCGGGTACGGCTACCCGCAGCAGCCGGGGCAGCCCGGCCCGTACGGGCAGCCGGGACCGTACCACTCCGGCCCGTACGCACAGCCCCAGCAGCCGGGGCCGTACGGCGCGCAGCCCGGCTACGGGTACCCGCAGCCGCAGTTCCCGGGCGCGCCCGGCACCCCGCCGCCCGGCGGTTCCGGATCGCGCAACCCGTTCAAGGGCAAGCCGGCCCTGGTGGTGGGCGCCGCGGTCGCGGCCCTGCTCGTCATCGGCGGCAGCGTGTGGGCGGTCACCGCGAGCGGCGGCGACGACAAGGACAAGAAGCCCGTCGCCGGCAAGAGCGACGACCCGAAGCCCTCCGGCTCCGGCGACGCCCCGGTCAACCCCGGTGACGGCAGCGGCGACGGCGGCGAGGACCCCGACAACCTCAACGAGGGCCGCCAGGCGGGCGAGTCGAAGGTGCTCTGGTACAAGGAGGCGCCCGACGCCCCCGGTTCCGGCGCCGACGCCCCCGGCATGTGGGTCACCGACAAGACGGCGGTGAAGGCCGCGTACAAGCAGCTCTTCGCGTACGACGTCGGCGACGGCAAGCCCTCCTGGGACCCGGTCGCCTTCCCGGAGAAGATCTGCGCGGTCACCCCGGAGAAGACGGCCGACGACAAGATCGTCGTCGCCTACATGAGCGGCTCCAGCGACCGCGCCAAGTGCAACAAGCTCCAGGAGATCGACCTCGCCACCGGTGCGAAGGGCTGGAGCGAGGAGGTCGCCGACGGCGAGCTGTTCGACTCCACGCTCTCCGTCGAGCTGAACCTCAGCGGCACCGTCCTCATGGTCGGCCGCTCCCAGTCCGGCACCGCCTACGACGTCACCAGCGGCAAGAAGCTGTACGACAAGAAGCGGTACGGCGACTCCTGCTTCCCGGCCGGCTTCGCGGGCAGCGCCACCAAGCTCGTCCAGGTCGCCTCCTGCGGCGCGGGCGGCAACAACGCGCACGACGAGATCCAGGGCCTCGACCCGAAGACCGGCAAGGTCCGGTGGACCTACAAGTACGAGAAGGGCTGGCGGGTCGCCCGCGCCTACTCCGTCGACCCGCTCGTGATCTACGCCACCAACGAGGACAAGAAGGTCTGGAACATCTCCACCTTCACCTCCGGCGGCAAGGTCCTCCAGCAGGTCGGCGTCGACGAGGACTTCGCCCCCGAGTGCGGCTGGGCCATCCTCGAACGCGACCTCCAGGGCTGCGCGGGCGTCGCCGTCGCCGCGGGCACCCTCTACCTGCCGACCGAGGCGACCACCGGCGCCAACGAGATCGTCGCGATCAACCTCACCACCGGCAAGGAGAAGTGGCGCGTCAAGTCCCCCGCGGACGAGACGATGACGCCGGTCAAGGTCGAGGGCGACCGGCTCATCGCCTACGTCCAGCCGTCCTACGACGCGGGCGGCCGGGTCGTGTCCATCGCCACCGGCGGCGGCAGCCACGAGCCGACCGAGCTGCTCAGGAACCCGCAGGGCGTCGCGGACATCGAGAGCAGCTTCTACTCCAAGGACATCGACTGGGTCGACGGGCGGTTCTACCTCTCCAGCACCCGTCTGACCGGGAACGACGACGCCAAGGAGAAGTTGATGCTCGCCTTCGGCAAGTGACTCCTCCCGCCCGTTCCGTCCCCTCCCGAGGACCCGTCCGTCCGGGCCCGCGCCGCCGGCCCGGACGGCTCTCCCCGCCGTCTCCGCTCCCCGAGGTACTCACGCCATGACCCAGCCGCCGCCCCCGCCGCCCCACCAGCCCCCGCAGGGGGGAGGCTTCGGCCCCCCGCAGGACCAGCCGCCGCAGCCGCCGACCCCGCCGTCGGGCGGCGCGCCGAACCTCGGCAAGACGCCGGAACCGGGCTACGGCTACCCGCAGACCCCGCCGGCCGCCCCGCAGACTCCTCCGTCGGCGCCGCAGACCCCGCCCCAGACGCCGGTGGGCCCGCCCCAGCCGCAGCCCGGGTACGGGTACCCGCAGGCCCCGCCGCAGCCGCAGCCCGGTTACGGCTACCCCGGCCAGCAGCCCGGCCCGTACGGGCAGCCGCAGCAGCCGGGGCCCTACGGGCAGCCGACGCCGCCGTACGGGCAGCCCGGTCAGCCCGGCTACGGCTATCCGCAGGCGACCGTGCCGATGCAGGCGCAGGCCCAGGCGGGCGGGGCGGGACGCGGCGGAAAGATCAACGCCCAGGTGGCGATCATCGTCGCGGCCGTCGTCGCGATCGCGCTGATCATCGGCGGCGGTGTCTGGTACGCCGGCTCCTCCGGTGACAGCGGCAAGGACGACACCGCCGGCTCCAGCGGCGGCACCGGCGGCAAGGGCGGCACGGACGGCAAGGGCGGCGAGGGCGGCGAGGGCGCGCCCTCCGGCAGCGAGGAGAAGGTGCCGTCCGACCCCGCGTCCAAGGTGCTCTTCCAGGTGCCCGCGCCCGCGGTGAGCAAGGACGACAACAGCGTCGTCGTCTCCGGCTCGTGGCTCACCGACCAGGTGTACGCCAAGAGCGGCATCGCCGAGGTCGTCGGCTACGACCCCGCCAAGGGCAGCAAGAAGTGGACGATCAAGCTGGCCGGGCCCGTGTGCACGGCCACCAAGCACGTCACCGACGACGACAAGACGGTCATCGTCCACCAGCCCGCGATGCCGACCAAGGCGGAGCCCTCGCACGGCTGCACCCAGGTCGCGGTCATCGACCTGGCCGCGGGCAGGACGGTGTGGACGAAGACCGCCGGTGACCAGCCGATCTCCTTCGACAACGTCACGATCAGCGGCGACACCGTCGCGGCCGGCAGCAGCGAGGGCGGCGTCGCCTTCGGCGTGGCCGACGGCGAGGTCCGCTGGTCCCCGAAGGCGACCGACACCTGCCAGGACATGGGGTACGCGGGCGGCGAGAAGCTGGTCGCGGTGCGCCGGTGCGGGTCGTACGACGCCCGGCAGCTCAACATCCAGACCATCGACCCGAAGTCCGGCAAGGTGATCTCCGAGTACAAGATGGCCAAGGGCATCGAGTACGCGGGCGTCGTGTCGACGAACCCGCTGGTCGTCGCCGCCGACGTGGCGGACTCCGCCGGTGACGGCAGCGGCATCTCGGACCTGTTCTCCATCGACAACAAGACCGGGAAGCTGCTCAACCGCATCTCGGTGCCGGGCGACGAGTTCGGGGCCGAGTGCGACATCATCACCAAGGTCGAGCAGTGCACCGGCCTCGCGGTCGGCGGCAACCGGCTCTACATCCCGACCGAGGAGCACGAGGGCAGCGGCGAGTCCTACAGCCGCACCAACGAGGTCGTCGCCTTCGACCTCGCCACGGGCAAGCAGACCGGGCAGCGCGCGGACGCCGGCGAGGACTACACGATCACCCCGCTGCGCATGGACGGCAACAACGTGATCGCCTACAAGCGCCCGCCCTACGACAAGGGCGGCCAGATCGTCAGCATCGACGGCGGGACCTTCAAGCAGACCACGCTGCTGGAGAACCCGGCGACGGAGACGATCCGGGACGTGGAGGCGAGCATGCTGCCGGAGTACTCCGAGTACCTCTACTCGCAGGGGCGCCTGTACATGGCGCAGACGTACGCCAGCGAGCCGACCAGCGCGGACGAGAAGGAGTACCTCGCCATCGGGTTCGGCACCAGCGGCTGAGACGCGCCGCTGCGGCTTCGTGCGGCCCCGTCCCTGTTCAGGGGCGGGGCCGTTCCCGTGGGGGCGCGCGCCGGCGGGGCGTGGCGCCGGGGGCCGGCGATCCGGGGCGGTTATCACCGGTAGGGCAGCGCGACGTCGAGCCAGCGTGTAGCTTCCGGGGCAGGCCGGGTGACTGGGGGGTTGCTCCATGGGAGTGAGGCTCATGGTGGTCGACGACCACCGACTGCTCGCCGAGGCGCTGGCCTCGGCGCTGAAGCTGCGGGGGCACCGGGTGCTCGCCGCGGCGGCGCCGGCCGCCGGGGCGGCGGAGCTGGTGATCAGCCGGGCGCCGGAGGTGTGCCTGCTGGGGACGGCGACGCCGGCCGAGCCGGGGATCTTCGATCCGGTGGTGCGGATCAAGCGGGAGCGTCCGCAGGTGGCGGTGCTGGTGCTGGGCCCGGTGCCGAACCCCCGCGGGATCGCGGCGGCGTTCGCGGCGGGGGCCTCGGGGTACGTCCGGCACGACGAGCGGATAGAGGGCGTCGAGCGGTCGATCATGAAGGCGCGGGCCGGGGAGGCGGCGGTGGCGCCGTCGTTGCTCCAGGGTGCCTTCGGTGAGTTGCTGAATCCCGCGGCGCAGCCCGACGACGAGGGACAGCGGCTGCTCCAGATGCTGACGCCGAGGGAGGTGGAGGTGCTGGTGCGGGTCGCCGACGGCGAGGACACGCGGCTGATCGCGGCGGGGATGGGGATCGCGCCGTCCACGGCCCGGACGCATGTGCAGCGGGTGCTGATGAAGCTGGGGGTGGGGTCGCGGCTGGAGGCGGCGGCGCTGGCGGCTCGGACGGGGTTGCTGGAGCGGGCGGGGGCCTCCGGCGGTTGAGCGGGGGCCTGGGGCGGTGGTGCGGGTGCCTCCGGCGGTGGTGCGGGGTGCCTGCGGCGGGCTGTGCGGGTTCGGTGGGGGTGCGGGTGCCTGCGGCGGGCTGTGCGGGTTCGGTGGGGGTGCGCGTTGCCTGCGGCGGGCTGTGCGGGTTCGGTGGGGGTGCGCGTTGCCTGCGGCGGGCTGTGCGGGTTCGGTGGGGGTGCGCGTTGCGCGGTGCGGTGGTCTTGGGGTCGGGGCCGGGCCGGGGGGTGTCCGTCCTCGGAACGGCGCGGAATCGGTCGGGGAACGGGGTGGCCCTCGTTGACGCGCCAACCGCTGCGGGCGGACACCCCCCGGCCCGGCCCCTTCTCGCCGTACGCGGCTCTCCGTCCGCGCAGCGGCACCCCTGTAGCGCCGGGGAGGGGCCCGGGGGTGCGGCCGGCGCCCCCGGGGACTGTGAGAACCCTGTCACTCCTCGGCAGCGGGGGGCGGGGGAGCCGTCGGGCGCAGCTTCAGCCAGGCCAGGAAGAACAGGCCGAGGAGCAGCATGCCCAGGCCCGTCCACAGGTTGATGTTCACTCCCTCGGCCTTGTCGATGTCGTCGTCGGACGCCACGAGGCCCGCGATCGTCACGATGACGCCGTAGACCACGAACAGGCCGCCGATGATGCGCCGGATGTCGAACAGCCGCGCGGCGGTGACGGACTTGGTCTCCAGCTCGGAGACCTCGTCCTGGACGTTCTTGTCGGAGTAGGAATCGGACATGCTCTCTCAATCCTCCCGCGGTCAGAACGAGAACGGGATGTAGCAGGCGGCGGCCAGGACGACCGCCCCCCAGCCCAGCAGTGCCGGCTTGCGGTACCACGCGTCGTCGCCCTCGGCGGGCGGCTCGGTCATGCCGGGAGACGTGGTGCCGTAGACCAGGCCCTGGAGCTCGGCGGTGGGCTTCGGGGCGGTGAACAGGGAGACCGCGACCATGACGACCGCGCCGGCCACGAAGCCGGCGATCGCCGAGACGAAGTTGGCGCCCTGGTCGGAGGGGATGTCGATGATGCCCTGCTTGTAGATGACGAAGTAGTTCACCATCGCCGCGGTGGTGCCGGCGATCAGGCCCCAGAAGCCGGACTTCATGGACGCCCGCTTCCAGAACATGCCGATGATGAAGACCACGAACATCGGCACGTTGAAGAAGGAGAAGAGCGTCTGGAGGTAGCTCATGATGTTGGAGAAGGACGAGGCCAGGAACGCCGTGCCGATGGAGGCCAGGACGCCGATCACCGTGATCAGGCGGCCGAAGCGCACGTAGTAGCCGTCCTCGCGGCCCTTCACGACGTACTTCGCCCAGATGTCGGTGGTGAAGACCGTGTTGAAGGACGAGACGTTCGCCGCCATGCCCGCCATGAACGCGGCCAGCAGGCCGGTCACCGCGATGCCCAGGACGCCGTTGGGCAGCAGCTGCTGCATCAGGTACGGGATGGCGTCGTTGTACTGGAGGTCGGAGCCGGGGGTGCCGATCTTCGGGACGAGGACCGCGGCGACCAGGCCCGGAATCATCACGACGAAGACGATGAAGATCTTCGGGAAGGCGGCGATGAGCGGCGTGCGCTGGGCCGCCGAGAGGTTCTTCGCCGACAGGGCGCGCTGCACCTCGGCGAAGTTCGTCGTCCAGTAGCCGAAGGACAGGACGAAGCCGAGGCCCAGCACGATGGTCAGCCAGTTGGCGCCCAGCGGGTTGTCGCTGCCGATGCCCGTGCCGCCCCACGCGGTCATGAAGTCGCCGCCGCGGGACTGGGTGAGGGAGTCGGACAGGCCGTCCCAGCCGCCGACCTTCTTCAGGCCCAGGATCGTGATCGGGATCAGGCCGGCCAGGATCACGAAGAACTGGAGGACCTCGTTGTAGATGGCCGAGGAGAGGCCGCCGAGCGTGATGTACGCCAGGACGAAGAAGCCGGCGACCACGATGGCCACCCACTGGGGCCAGCCCAGGAGGGCCTCGACGACGATCGCGAGGGCGTAGAGGTTGACGCCCGCGATGAGGATGGCGGCGACGGCGAACAGGACCGAACTGAGGAGGTGCGCGGCCCGGTCGAAGCGCAGGAGGAGGAACTCCGGGACCGAGCGGACCTTCGAGCCGTAGTAGAACGGCATCATCACCAGGCCCAGGAAGACCATCGCCGGGATGGCGCCGATCCAGTACCAGTGGGTCGTGTAGACGCCGTACTGGGCGCTGTTGGCGGCCATGCCGAGGATCTCGGTGGCGCCCAGGTTGGCCGCGACGAAGGCGAGGCCGGTGACCCAGGCGGGCAGCGAGCGGCCGGACAGGAAGAAGTCGAGGCTGGTCTTGACGGAGCGGCGGGCGGCGAAGCCGATGCCGAGCACGACGACGAAGTAGATCCCGAGGATCGTGTAGTCGAGCCAGTTGGTGGGGAGTCGAAGCTCCGCGGCTAGATGTGTGGGGGTATGCATACGAACTCGCTTCGTTGCGCGAACTGGTCCGGAGCGGAACCTACGCCTCCGCGTTCAGTAATTGAACACTTCTGGTGACGTTCTTTGTTTGATTGTGATGAGCGGCGGGGCTGGTGAGTTGTGGCGTGTTATGTTTGATTGTGTTGAGTGATTGGGTGCGGGTGTAGAGGAGTGCGGCAGTGAAGAAGACCTCGACCCGGCTGGCCGACGGTCGCGAGCTCGTCTACTACGACCTGCACGACGACGCGGTCCGCGACGCCGTGGACCGTCGTCCGCTGGAGCCCACCGTCACCACCTCCGAGGTCCGCCGCGACCCGCTGCGCGGCGACTCGGTCGCCATCGCCTCGCACCGCCAGGGCCGCACCTACCACCCGCCCGCCGACCAGTGCCCGCTGTGCCCCACGCGGGGCGAGCGGCTGAGCGAGATCCCGGACTCGTCGTACGACGTGGTGGTCTTCGAGAACCGCTTCCCCTCGCTGGCCGGCGACTCCGGGCGCTGCGAGGTCGTCTGCTTCACCTCCGACCACGACGCGTCCTTCGCCGACCTGAGCGAGGAGCAGGCCCGGCTCGTGCTCGACGCCTGGACCGACCGGACGTCGGAGCTGTCGCATCTGCCCTCCGTGGACCAGGTGTTCTGTTTCGAGAACCGGGGCGCCGAGATCGGCGTGACGCTGGGTCACCCGCACGGGCAGATCTACGCCTACCCCTTCACCACCCCCCGCACCGCCCAGATGCTCCGTTCGCTCGCCGCCCACAAGGACGCCACCGGCGGGGAGAACCTGTTCGACGCGGTCCTGGAGGAGGAGCTGGCCGGTGAGCGGGTCGTCCTGGAGGGCGCGCACTGGGCCGCCTTCGTGCCGCACGCCGCGCACTGGCCGTACGAGGTGCACCTCTACCCCAAGCGCCGGGTGCCCGACCTGCTCGGGCTCGACGAGGCGGCTCGCACAGAGTTCCCCCAGGTCTATCTGGAACTGTTGAGGCGCTTCGACCGGATCTTCGGTGAGGGCGAGCCTCCGACGCCGTACATCGCCGCCTGGCACCAGGCGCCGTTCGGGCACCTGGAGGACTTCGAGGGCGTGGTGCGGGACGACTTCGCGCTGCACCTGGAGCTTTTCACCATCCGCCGTACGTCCGGCAAGCTGAAGTTCCTCGCGGGCTCCGAGTCGGGCATGGACGTGTTCATCAACGACGTGCCCCCGGAGTTCGCGGCCGAGCGACTGCGAGAGGTAGCGAGTTCATGAGTGGGAAGTACCTGGTGACGGGCGGTGCGGGCTATGTCGGCAGCGTCGTCGCCCAGCATCTGCTGGAAGCCGGTCACGAGGTCGTCGTGCTCGACAACCTCTCGACGGGCTTCCGCGAGGGGGTCCCGGCGGGCGCCGTGTTCGTCGAGGGGGACATCCGCGACGCCGCCAAGTGGCTGGACGCCACCTTCGACGGGGTGCTGCACTTCGCCGCCTTCTCCCAGGTCGGCGAGTCGGTCGTGAAGCCCGAGAAGTACTGGGACAACAACGTCGGCGGCACCATGGCCCTGCTGGAGGCGATGCGCACGGCGGGCGTGCGCCGGCTCGTCTTCTCCTCCACGGCCGCGACCTACGGCGAGCCGGAGGAGTCCCCGATCGTCGAGTCCGCGCCCACCAGGCCCACCAGCCCCTACGGCGCCTCCAAGCTCGCCGTGGACCACATGATCACGGGCGAGGCGAAGGCCCACGGGCTGGGCGCGGTCTCGCTGCGCTACTTCAACGTCGCGGGCGCCTACGGGGCGTACGGCGAGCGCCACGACCCCGAGTCCCACCTGATCCCCCTGGTCCTCCAGGTGGCGCAGGGCCGGCGCGAGGCCATCTCCGTCTTCGGCGACGACTACCCGACCCCCGACGGCACCTGCGTGCGCGACTACATCCACGTCGCCGACCTGGCCGAGGCCCACCTGCTGGCCCTGGGCGCGGCCGTCCCCGGCGAGCACCTCATCTGCAACCTGGGCAACGGCGCCGGCTTCTCCGTCCGCGAGGTCGTCGAGACCGTCCGCCGGGTGACGGGCCACCCGATCCCGGAGGTCGTCGCGGAGCGCCGCGGCGGCGACCCGGCGGTCCTGGTGGCGTCGGCCGCCACCGCCCGCGAGAAACTGGGCTGGAACCCGTCCCGCGCGGACCTCGCGGGGATCGTGGCGGACGCGTGGGAGTTCGCGCAGCGGCGCGCGGACCAGGACTCGACGAAGGGCTAGGGGTCAGGGCATGGGCGAGGCTGTCGCGGAGACCGTCGGCGAGCGGTTCCGGGAGCTGTACGGGGCGGACCCGGAAGGGGTGTGGGCGGCGCCGGGCCGGGTCAACCTCATCGGCGAACACACCGACTACAACGACGGCTTCGTCATGCCGTTCGCCCTGCCGCACACCGCGGTCGCCGCCGTCTCCCGGCGCGACGACGGCATCCTGCGCCTGCACTCGGCGGACATCGCCGCCGCACCCGTCGAGCTGCGGGTCGCCGACCTGGACCCCGGCTCGGACAGGTCATGGACCGCCTACCCCTCGGGCGTCGTCTGGGCGCTGCGCGAGGCCGGTCACGAGCTGACCGGCGCCGACATCCACCTCGCCTCGACGGTCCCCTCGGGCGCCGGGCTCTCGTCCTCGGCTGCCCTGGAGGTCGTCGTGGCCCTCGCGTTGAACGACCTGTACGCCCTCGGCCTGCGCGGCTGGCAGCTGGCCCGGCTGTGCCAGCGGGCGGAGAACGTCTACGTCGGCGCCCCGGTCGGCATCATGGACCAGACCGCGTCCGCCTGCTGCGAGACCGGGCACGCCCTCTTCCTCGACACCCGAGACCTCTCCCAGCGCCAGATCCCCTTCGACCTCGCGGCCGAGGGCATGCGCCTGCTCGTCGTCGACACCCGCGTCAAGCACTCCCACAGCGAGGGCGAGTACGGCAAGCGCCGCGCCGGCTGCGAGAAGGGCGCCGCGCTGCTCGGCGTCGACGCGCTGCGGGACGTGGCGTACGAGGAGCTGGACGCGGCGCTGGAGCGGCTGGCCGACGACGAGGAGGTGCGCCGCCTGGTGCGCCACGTCGTCACCGAGGACGAGCGGGTCGAGCGGGTGGTGGCGCTGCTGGAGTCCGGCGACACCCGCGCCATCGGCCCGGTCCTGGTCGAGGGCCACACCTCGCTGCGCGACGACTTCCGCATCTCCTGCCGGGAACTGGACCTGGTCGTCGACACGTCCCTCGCGGCCGGCGCCCTCGGCGCCCGCATGACCGGCGGCGGCTTCGGCGGCTCGGCCATCGTCCTCGTGGAGGCGGCCGACGTCGACGCCGTCACCAAGGCGGTGGAGGAGGCGTTCGCGGCGGCGGGCCTCACCGCTCCGCGGGTCTTCGAGGCGGTGCCCTCGGCGGGGGCGCGGCGCCTGGTCTGAGCCCGGCTACCCGAGCCGCTTCACCAGCGTGTACTCCGTGATCCCCGGCGGATAGTCGGGGATCACGCAGACCACCTCGTACCCCTGCCCGCGGTAGAAGTCCGGTGCCTGGAAGTCCCAGGTCTCCACCCGGGACGCCGAGCAGCCCCGTTCCCGGCGGGCCACGCGCTCCGCCTCCGCCAGCAGCGCGGAGCCCAGCCCGGCGCCGCGGTGGCGGTCGGCGACCCACAGGTAGGTCACGTGCAGCCAGGTCGCCCAGGTGTGGCCGACGAGGCCGCCGGCCAGCGCACCGGCCTCGTCCAGGACCCAGACGTGCAGCGGGAATTCGCGTTCGTGAGCGGTTCCGCGCAAGGAACGCAGCACCGGGGAGGCCGCCGTGTTCGTCTCCCGCAGGCGGGTGCGCAGCAGATCACGCCGTGCCTTGTCCACTTCTGTCACAAGACGAAACATGCGGCTCACCATAAACGTGCCGGACTGTCAGTTCTGCAAATAGCCTTCCGCTCCCGGCGCCCGCCCGTACTCTGATGGACAGCACCGGTGGGGGCCGGTGCCGTTCAGGGGGCGAGACAGCCGGGTACGACGCCCGGGACGGGGGCAGTGGTGGTTGCGCGGCGGCGGCCGTGCGGCCGCGGCGTCCTGTCCCGGAGCACCGAACGCACCGTCGGGCACGGGACTCCGGGCGTCGTACCCGTGCCGGTGGCGTCTTCCGACGACGGACAGACGATGGGTATCCCCTGCTCCTGGAGGAGCTCGGGGGAGGGGGTTTCGTGGTTCGTATCCGAGTCCTGGTCGTCGACGACCATCGCATCTTCGCCGAGTCGCTGGCCGCCGCCCTGGCCGCCGAACCCGACGTCGACGTCTCCGCGGCCGGCAGCGGTCCGGCCGCGCTGCGCTGCCTGGAGCGGGCCGCGTCCGAGGGGCGGCGGTTCGACGTGCTGCTCGTCGACGCCGACCTCGGCGGCCGGGTGCCCGGCGCCCGGCCGGCCGTGCCGGTGCGGGACGGCAACGAGGACGGCCTGGTGGACGGGATCTCGCTGGTCAGCGGGGTGCGGACGGCGCAGCCGGGAGTGCGGACCGTCGTCCTCGCCGAGAAGGACGACCCCCGGCGGGCGGCCCTCGCGCTGGGCGCCGGCGCCTGCGGGTGGGTGGCCAAGGACTGCTCCCTGTCACGGCTGCTCAGCGTCATCCGGGGCGTCCTGCGCGACGAGACGCATCTGCCGCCCGCCCTGCTCACCGGCGTCCTGCGGGAGCTGACCGCCGCCCGCAAGCACCGCACCGAGAGCGAACGGCTGGTGGAGTCGCTGACCCCGCGCGAACGCGAGGTGCTGCGCTGCATGGTGGCCGGGCTCGGACGCAAGGCCGTCGCCGAGCGGCTGTTCCTGTCCCCCCACACCGTCCGCACCCACATGCAGAACGTGCTGGGCAAGCTGGGCGTCCACTCCACCCTCGCGGCCGTGGCACTGGCCCGCCGGGCTGGGGTGGGACCGGTGGACCTGGGGCCGGCCGAGCGGATCGGGTCGCGGGAGAGCACCAGCGCCTGACGGGGCCGGTGAACACCGGCCGGCGGCCGGGGCGGCGGCGCCTCAGCCGGGGATGTTGTCGAACGGTGCGGTCAACTGGCGCAGCAGTGCCGCCAGTTCGCTGCGCTGGGCGCGGGACAGCTCGGCGAGGATCGCGCGCTCCTGGTCCAGCAGGCCCGCCAGGGACCGGTCGGCGCGGTCCCGGCCCTCGTCCGTGAGCCGGACCAGCACGCCGCGCCGGTCGCTGGGGTCGGGCAGGCGCTCCACCAGGCCCTTCTTGGCCAGGCGGTCGATCCGGTTGGTCATCGTGCCCGAGGTGACCAGGGTCTGCGTGAGGAGCTGGCCCGGCGAGAGCTGGTACGGGGTGCCCGCGCGGCGCAGCGCCGTCAGGACGTCGAACTCCCACGGCTCGAGTTCGTGTTCGGAGAAGGCCAGCCGACGTGCGCGGTCCAGGTGCCGGGCGAGCCGGCTGACCCGGCTCAGCACCTCGAGCGGTTCCACGTCGAGGTCCGGGCGCTCCCGGCGCCACGCTGCGACCAGCCGATCGACCTCGTCCTCCATGACGATCAGTGTAGTGGTTGTGTCGATGTGAAGTCTCTTGACCTCAACTCTCTTGACGTCGAGATAGTTGCTCGGTGACGCTGGGTACCCGCCCCGCACGCGACCCTGGAGGCTCCATGCCCGCCACCACCCCCACCTGGGACCCCGCCCAGTACCTGCGCCACGCCGGGCACCGCGCCCGCCCCTTCGCCGACCTCCTCGCGCGCGTGCCCGACCTCGCCGAGGCGGAGGGCGCCTCCGCGAGGCCGCCCCGCATCGCCGACCTCGGCTGCGGCCCCGGCAACGTCACCGTCCTGCTCGCCGACCGCTGGCCCACCGCCCGCATCACCGGCTACGACAACTCGGCGCGGATGCTCGAACGCGCTCGGGAGCACGCCGGACCCACCCCCGGGGGCGGACACCTCGACTTCGCCCCCGCCGACGTCCGCACCTGGACGCCCGCCGAGCCGTACGACCTCCTCGTCAGTAACGCCACCCTCCAGTGGGTCCCCGGCCACGCCGACCGCTTCCCCGACTGGATCGCCGGCCTCGCCCCCGGCGGCGTCCTCGCCTTCCAGGTGCCCGGCAACTTCGACGCCCCCAGCCACCGCCTGATGCGCGAGATCGCCCACTCCCCGCGCTGGCGGGACCGCCTCGCCGGCACCCTGCGCCACGACGGGGCCGTCCTCACCCCCGAGGCCTACCTCGACCGCCTCACCTCGGCCGGCTGCACCGCCGACGTGTGGGAGACGACGTACGTCCACCTGCTGACCGGCGAGGACGCCGTCCTCGACTGGGTGAAGGGGACCGGGCTGCGGCCCGTGCTCACCGCGCTCGACGACGACCCCGAGGCCCGCGACGCCTTCGTCGCGGAGTACCGCACCGCGCTGCGCGCCGCCTACCCGGCCGGGGCGCACGGCACCCCGTTCCCGTTCCGCCGCGTCTTCGCCGTGGCCCGCACGCAAAGGGGCCGCTGACCACCCCCGCGGAGGCAGCCGCGCCACCCCGAGCGGCGGACCGGACGGGTCACACCACCCCGTCCGCCACCAGCGCCTCGATGTCCTCCGCGGACAGGCCCAGCTCGCCGAGGACGGCCCGCGTGTGCTCGCCCGGCGCGGGCACCGCCTCCATGCGGGGCGCCCCGCCCGTCGGACCGGGAGGCGCCAGGGCCGGTACGGGCCCCACCGGGGTCGGCACCTCGTGCAGGCGCCCGCGCGCGGCCAGTTGCGGGTGCGCCCACACCTCGTCGAGCGTGTTCACCCGGGCGCTCGCCACCGGCACCGCGCCCAGCAGGTCCATGGCCTCGGCGCTCGTCAGCTCCGCGAAGCGGGCGGCGACGATCCGGCCCAGCGTCTCGCGGTGCGCGTTGCGGGCGGCGTTGGTCGCGTAGTCGGGGTGGCCGGCCAGCTCCGGCCGCTCCAGGAACCGCTCGCAGAAGCCGCGCCACTCGCGCTCGTTCTGGATCGCCATCATGACGACCTTGCCGTCGCCCGCCGTGAACGGGCCGTAGGGGTGGATCGTGGCGTGCGCGGCACCCGCCCTCGGCGGCGGTTCGGCCCCGTCGAGGGCGTAGTACAGCGGGAAGCCCATCCACTCCACGGTGGCCTCCAGCATCGACACGTCCAGATGCGTGCCCCGCCCGGTCCGCCCGCGTTCCAGCAGCGCGGCCAGGATCGAGCTGTACGCGTACATCCCGGCGGCGATGTCCGACACCGAGACGCCCACCTTGGCCATCTCCTCCGGCGTGCCCGTGACCGACAGCAGCCCCGACTCCGCCTGCACCATCAGGTCGTACGCCTTGCGGTCCGCGTAAGGGCCGGGAGCGCCGTAACCGGAGATGTCGCACACGATCAGACCGGGGTGCCGGGACCGCAGCTCCGCCGCGCCCAGGCCGGCCCGGGCCGCCGCGCCCGGCGCCAGGTTCTGCACGAAGACGTCGGCGCCCGCGATCAGCCGGCGCAGCACCTCCGCCCCGCGCGGGTCCTTGATGTCCAGGGTGAGGGACTCCTTGTTCCGGTTCACCCAGACGAAGTGCGAACTCAGACCCCGTGCCCGGGCGTCGTAGGCGCGGGCGAAGTCCCCCGTGCCCGGACGCTCCACCTTGATCACCCGCGCGCCGAGGTCCGCGAGCTGGCGGCTGGCGTAGGGAGCGGCCACCGCCTGTTCGAGCGCGACGACGGTGACTCCGCGGAGCGGCTGCATACGTGGTTCCCCCGGTGTGCCGCTAGCTCTTGCGGTGGCCGATCAGCCGCGGCCTGGGCTCCAGACCGTCCAGCCCGTGCCACGCCAGGTTCACCAGGTGCGCCGCCACCTCCGCCTTCTTCGGGCGGCGCACGTCCAGCCACCACTGCCCGGTCAGCGCCACCATGCCCACCAGCGCCTGCGCGTACAGCGGGGCCAGCTTGGCGTCGAAACCCCGGTTCTTGAACTCGCGGCCCAGGATGTCCTCCACCTGGGTGGCGATGTCCGAGATGAGGGAGGCGAAGGTACCCGTCGACTGCGGGATGGGGGAGTCGCGGACCAGGATGCGGAAACCGTCCGTGTACTCCTCGATGTAGTCCAGGAGCGCGAAGGCCGCCTGCTCGCACAGCTCCCGCGGATGACCGGCGGTCAGGGAACTGGTCACCATGTCCAGCAACCGCCGCATCTCACGGTCCACCACCACCGCGTACAGCCCCTCCTTGCCGCCGAAGTGCTCGTACACCACCGGCTTGGAGACCCCGGCCTTCGCCGCGATCTCCTCCACCGACGTGCCCTCGAAACCCTTCTCGGCGAAGAGGGTGCGACCGATCTCCAGCAGCTGCTGGCGGCGCTCGGCACCGGTCATCCGGGTGCGGCGCGCGCGGCGCGGCTTGTCATTGCTCGGAGTGCTGGAGTCGGTCGCCACAGCGACCATCATGCCGCCTCGACGGTTTCCTTCCGGCGGCGGGAGCCGCCTTCGTCCGTGTTCCGCCGGGAATCGATACGCGAGCGTGACGGCCACCGCACGTCGTAGGCCCAGCCGAGCTGCTCGAACCAGCGGATCAGACGCGCGCTCGAGTCCAGCTGGCCGCGCATCACGCCGTGCCGCGCCGAGGTCGGGTCGGCGTGGTGCAGGTTGTGCCAGGACTCACCGCAGGACAGGATCGCCAGCCACCACACGTTGCCCGAACGGTCCCGCGACTTGAACGGGCGCTTGCCGACCGCGTGGCAGATCGAGTTGATCGACCACGTCACGTGGTGCAGCAGCGCCACCCGCACGAGTGACCCCCAGAAGAACCCCGTGAACGCCCCCCACCACGACATCGTGACCAGCCCGCCGATCAGCGCCGGGAGGGAGAGCGACACCAGCGTCCACAGGACGAACTGGCGGGAGATCGCACGCAGCGCCGGGTCCTTGATCAGGTCCGGGGCGTACTTCTCCTGCGAGGTCTGCTCCTCGTCGAACATCCAGGCGATGTGCGCCCACCACAGGCCCTTCATCAGGGCCGGGACCGTCTCCCCGTACCGCCACGGCGAATGCGGATCGCCCTCGTGGTCGGAGAACTTGTGGTGCTTGCGGTGATCGGCCACCCAGCGGACCAGCGGACCCTCGACGGCCATCGAGCCCGCGATCGCCAAGGCGATCTTCAGCGGCCGTTTCGCCTTGAAGGAACCGTGGGTGAAGTGACGGTGGAAGCCGATGGTGATGCCGTGGCAGCCCAGGAAGTAGAAGAAGACCAGCAGGCCCAGATCCAGCCAGCTCACACCCCACCCCCAGGCCAGCGGCACCGCCGCCACCAGCGCGAGGAACGGGACGGTGATGAACAGCAGCAGCATGATCTGCTCGACGGACCGCTTCTGCTCACCGCCCAGCGTGGCGGACGGCGCGGCGGTGCCGTCGGGATTCTTCGAAGCGTCTGGGATCACATCGGAACTCGTGGTCATGCGCGTCCCCTGGGGGGTCGAGGGTGATGTCCGGTGCCGGGTCTCGGTATCCGTGTGCTCGTTCCTACGGTTCCGTAACCTACGGCGACGTAAGTATGGCAGCGCGTGGTGCCGCGGCAAGAGCCCCAGAGCCTGCGCGTCCCGGCCGACACCTATCCTGGGGGTCGGTCGGACAGCGCGGTCCGCTCTGATTACTTCCCGGACGTCCGGCCCGGTAAGCGGCGCCCGCCGCGCGAGACGGCCGTCCGGGTCCCCTCCCAGACGAGCTTCAACACTGCAAGGAGCCGCACCTGTGAGCAGTGCCGACGACCAGACCACCGTGACGACCAGCAGCGAACTGCGCGCCGACATCCGCCGGCTGGGTGATCTCCTCGGAGAGACCCTGGTGCGGCAGGAGGGCCCCGAGCTGCTGGAACTCGTCGAGAAGGTGCGCCGCCTGACCCGAGAGGACGGCGAGGCCGCCGCCGAGCTGCTGCGCGGCACCGAACTGGAGACCGCGGCCAAGCTGGTCCGCGCCTTCTCCACGTACTTCCACCTCGCCAACGTGACCGAGCAGGTCCACCGCGGCCGGGAACTGGGCGCCCGGCGCGCCGCCGAGGGCGGACTGCTCGCCCGGACCGCCGACCGTCTGAAGGACGCCGACCCCGAGCACCTGCGCGACACCGTCCGCAACCTCAACGTCCGGCCCGTCTTCACCGCCCACCCCACCGAGGCCGCCCGCCGCTCCGTCCTCAACAAGCTGCGCCGCATCGCCGCGCTCCTGGACACCCCGGTCATCGCGTCCGACCGGCGCCGCCTCGACACCCGCCTCGCCGAGAACATCGACCTCGTCTGGCAGACCGACGAACTCCGCGTCGTCCGCCCCGAGCCCGCCGACGAGGCCCGCAACGCCATCTACTACCTGGACGAACTGCACGCCAACGCCGTCGGCGACGTCCTGGAGGACCTCACCGCGGAGCTGGAGCGGGCCGGCGTCAAGCTCCCCGACGACACCCGCCCCCTCACCTTCGGCACCTGGATCGGCGGCGACCGCGACGGCAACCCCAACGTCACCCCCCAGGTCACCTGGGACGTCCTCATCCTCCAGCACGAGCACGGCATCAACGACGCCCTGGAGATGATCGACGAGCTGCGCGGCTTCCTCTCCAACTCCATCCGCTACACCGGCGCCACCGAGGAACTCCTCACCTCCCTCCAGGCCGACCTCGAACGGCTCCCCGAGATCAGCCCCCGCTACAAGCGCCTCAACGCCGAGGAGCCCTACCGGCTCAAGGCCACCTGCATCCGGCAGAAGCTGGAGAACACCAAGCAGCGCCTCGCCAAGGGCACCCCCCACGAGGCCGGCCACGACTACCTCGGCACCGCCGAACTCCTCGACGACCTGCGCATCGTCCAGACCTCCCTGCGCGCCCACCGAGGCGGCCTCTTCGCCGACGGCCGCCTCGCCCGCACCATCCGCACCCTCGCCGCCTTCGGCCTCCAGCTCGCCACCATGGACGTCCGCGAGCACGCCGACGCCCACCACCACGCCCTCGGCCAGCTCTTCGACCGGCTCGGCGAGGAGTCCTGGCGCTACGCCGACATGCCCCGCGAGTACCGCACCAAGCTCCTCGCCAAGGAACTGCGCTCCCGGCGCCCCCTGGCACCCACCCCGGCACCCGTCGACGCCGCCGGGGAGAAGACCCTCGGCGTCTTCCAGACCGTCCGGCGCGCCCTGGAGGTCTTCGGCCCCGAGGTCATCGAGTCCTACATCATCTCCATGTGCCAGGGCGCCGACGACGTCTTCGCCGCCGCCGTGCTCGCCCGCGAGGCCGGCCTCATCGACCTGCACGCCGGCTGGGCGAAGATCGGCATCGTGCCGCTCCTGGAGACGACCGACGAGCTGAAGGCCGCCGACACCATCCTGGAGGACCTCCTCTCCGACCCCTCCTACCGGCGCCTGGTCGCCCTGCGCGGAGACGTCCAGGAGGTCATGCTCGGCTACTCCGACTCCTCCAAGTTCGGCGGCATCACCACCTCGCAGTGGGAGATCCACCGCGCCCAGCGCCGCCTGCGCGACGTCGCCCACCGCTACGGCGTGCGGCTGCGCCTCTTCCACGGCCGCGGCGGCACCGTCGGCCGCGGCGGCGGCCCCTCGCACGACGCGATCCTCGCCCAGCCCTGGGGCACCCTGGAGGGCGAGATCAAGGTCACCGAGCAGGGCGAGGTCATCTCCGACAAGTACCTCATCCCGGCCCTGGCCAGGGAGAACCTGGAGCTGACCGTCGCGGCCACCCTCCAGGCCTCCGCCCTGCACACCGCCCCCCGCCAGTCCGACGAGGCCCTCGCCCGCTGGGACGCCGCGATGGACGTCGTCTCCGACGCCGCCCACGCCGCCTACCGCAAGCTGGTCGAGGACCCCGACCTGCCCACGTACTTCCTGGCCTCCACGCCGGTCGACCAGCTCGCCGACCTGCACCTGGGCTCGCGGCCCTCCCGCCGCCCCGGCTCGGGCGTCTCGCTCGACGGACTGCGCGCCATCCCCTGGGTCTTCGGCTGGACCCAGTCCCGGCAGATCGTCCCCGGCTGGTACGGCGTGGGCTCCGGCCTGAAGGCCCTGCGCGAGACCGGCCTGGACACCGTCCTGGACGAGATGCACCAGCAGTGGCACTTCTTCCGCAACTTCATCTCCAACGTCGAGATGACCCTCGCCAAGACCGACCTGCGCATCGCCCAGCACTACGTCGACACCCTCGTGCCGGACGAGCTGAAGCACGTCTTCGACGCCATCAAGGCCGAACACGAACTCACCGTCGCCGAGGTCCTGCGCGTCACCGGCGAGAGCGAACTCCTGGACGCCGACCCGGTCCTGAAGCAGACCTTCGCCATCCGCGACGCCTACCTCGACCCGATCTCCTACCTCCAGGTCGCCCTCCTCGGCCGCCAGCGCGAGGCCGCCGCCGCGGGCGAGGAAGCCGACCCGCTGCTCGCCAGGGCGCTGCTCCTCACCGTCAACGGCGTCGCCGCCGGCCTGCGCAACACCGGCTGACCTGCCCCGCACGCACGACGGTGCCCCCGCGCTCACCAGGAGCACGGGGGCACCGTCACGTCGTACGCCCGGACCTCACACCACGAGGAACGCCGCCGTCAGCAGGGCGATCCCCGCCCCGGCCATCACCCACGCCGCCCGCGTCCGCCGCAGACCCCCGGCCACCACCACCGACGCCAGCAGCAACGCCCCGCCCAACGGCACCCAGGCATAGAGCACCCCGGCCGGCCCCGACCGCACCGCGTCGTCACTCCCCGGCTTCATCACCACGCTGTACGTCCGCCCCTGGCGCACGGCGACCGAGTCCTCCAGAACCACCCGCCCGCGCGCCTGCGACCCCGCCGACACCGGCGCGTAGGACCCACTGCACACACCCCCGCCGCACCGCGTCACCTCGACGGTGCCCTGCTCCCGGCCCTTGGTCAGCAGCACGTGCTGCGCCGTGCCCCAGGACGCCCAGACCCCGGCGATCAGGATCACCACCGTCACCGCGCCCATCGCCGCGACCCGGCCCAACCGCAGCAGGGCGGAGGAGACCTGACGGGAATGGGCGGCGGCGGAGGCGGGCATGGCCGGGATCATTGGCCATACCTGCACGCCCGGTCAACTCGCCCGTACGCCATCACCGGACAAGTCGGGAGTTGTACGCCAGGAGCCGGAGGTCAGCAGTCGTGCGTCAGGAGCCGGAGGTCAGGAGACGTGCGTCAGGAGTTGTACGCGCTCTGAGCCCGCTCCAGGCCCTCGATCACCAGGGCCTCGACCGCGTCCGCCGCCCGGTCCACGAACCAGTCCAGCTCCTTGCGCTCCGTCGACGAGAAGTCCCGCAGCACGAAATCGGCCACCGGCATCCGCCCGGGCGGCCGCCCGATCCCGAACCGCACCCGGTGGTAGTCCGGCCCCAGCGCCTTCGTGATCGACTTCAGCCCGTTGTGCCCGTTGTCCCCGCCGCCCAGCTTCAGCCGCAGCACGCCGTAGTCGATGTCCAACTCGTCGTGCACCGCCACGATGTTGCCGACCGGAACCTTGTAGAAGTCCCGCAGCGCCGTCACCGGCCCGCCCGACACGTTCATGAACGACATCGGCTTCGCCAGCACCACGCGCCGGCTGCCCGGCCCCGGCGGCCCGATCCGACCCTCGACCACCTGAGCCTGCGCCTTGCCGTGCCGCTTGAACCGCGCCCCGATCCGCTCCGCCAGCAGGTCCGCCACCATGAAACCGACGTTGTGCCGGTTCGCGGCGTACTCCGCTCCCGGATTGCCGAGTCCGGCCACCAGCCAGGGCGCCCTCGCGTCCGTCGTCACGTCCCCGTCTCCTTCGTGTCCGCCATGGCCGTCCGCCATGGCCGTCCGCACAGACGCGTCGGCCGCTGCCCCCACGGGAACAGCGGCCGACGTACGTTGACCGTGAGGGAGGGATCAGGCCTCCGCGGCCTCGTCACCCTCGGTCTCGCCCTCGGCGGCCGGCTCCTCGGCCTGCGCGGCCAGGACCTGCAGCACCACGGCGTCGTCCTCGACGGCCAGCTTCACGCCGCTGGGCAGCTTCACGTCCTTGGCGAGGACCGAGGCACCGGCCTCCAGACCCTGCACCGACACCGTGACCTGCTCGGGGATGTGCGTGGCCTCGGCCTCGACCGGCAGCGCGGACAGGACGTGCTCCAGCAGGAAGTTGCCCGGCGCCAGCTCACCCTCGGTCTGCACCGGGATCTCGACGGTCACGGTCTCGCCGCGCTTCACCAGCTGCAGGTCGACGTGCTCCAGGAAGCCCTTGATCGGGTCGCGCTGCACGGACTTCGGGATCGCCAGCTCGTTGGACTTGCCGTCGACGTCCAGCGCGATGAGGACGTTCGGCGTACGCAGCGCCAGCAGCAGCTCGTGGCCCGGCAGCGTCAGGTGGATCGGGTCGGAACCGTGGCCGTACAGCACACCGGGAACCTTGTTGTCACGACGGATACGACGGGCGGCACCCTTGCCGAACTCGCTGCGCGTGGCGGCGGAGATCTTCACCTCGGACATGATCACTCCTCGTAGAGGTAGAAAGCGGACGTGGTCACCCGGCCACGAACGGCCTGCTACGAAGAGCGCGTCGATAACGGACCGCCACACCCGCGAAAACGGGTGCGGCCTCCCTCGCCGAGCAACTTCAGCAGTCTACTCGGAGAGGGAGGCCGCACCCAAAACGATCAGCCACGACGGCCCGCGGCGAACGGCGCGGACCGCACGCCGCTACTGCTCGTCGAACAGGCTCGTCACCGAACCGTCCTCGAACACCTCGCGCACCGCACGCGCGATGGTCGGCGCGATCGACAGCACCGTGATCTTGTCCAGCTCCAGCTCGTTCGGCGTCGGCAGCGTGTTGGTGAACACGAACTCGCTCACCTTCGAGTTCTTCAGCCGGTCCGCCGCCGGACCCGACAGCACACCGTGCGTGGCCGTCACGATGACGTCCTCCGCACCGTGCGCGAACAGCGCGTCCGCCGCGGCGCAGATGGTGCCACCGGTGTCGATCATGTCGTCGACGAGGACGCAGATACGTCCCTTCACGTCACCCACGACCTCGTGCACCGTGACCTGGTTCGCCACGTCCTTGTCGCGCCGCTTGTGCACGATGGCCAGCGGCGCGCTCAGACGGTCGCACCAGCGGTCCGCCACCCGCACCCGGCCGGCGTCCGGCGAGACCACCGTCAGCTTCGAACGGTCCACCTTCGCACCCACGTAGTCCGCCAGCAGCGGCAGCGCGAACAGGTGGTCCACGGGACCGTCGAAGAAGCCCTGGATCTGGTCCGTGTGCAGATCCACCGCGAGGATCCGGTCCGCACCCGCGGTCTTCATCAGGTCCGCGATCAGACGCGCCGAGATCGGTTCACGTCCGCGGTGCTTCTTGTCCTGCCGCGCGTAACCGTAGAACGGCACGATGACGGTGATGGAGCGGGCCGACGCGCGCTTCAACGCGTCGATCATGATCAGCTGCTCCATGACCCACTTGTTGATCGGGGCCGTGTGGCTCTGGATCAGGAAGCAGTCCGCACCGCGCGCCGACTCCTGGTAACGCACGTAGATCTCGCCGTTGGCGAAGTCGAAGGCCTTCGTCGGAACGACCCCGACACCCAGCTCGTGGGCGATCTCCTCGGCAAGCTCGGGGTGGGCGCGGCCGGAGAAGAACATCATCTTCTTCTCGCCGGTCGTCTTGATCCCGGTCACAGCACGTTCTCCTCAGAGGTTTCGCAGCTGAGCGTCACGGGCGCTCTCCCGACTGGCCGCGGGGGCGTCTCAGCTGGTGGGGTGCGGATGTGCACCTATCACGGTACGCCGTGTTCGACGTGCCGGTTTCCGGTCAGCCCTCGCCGCCGGCCTCCCCGGAGACCGCCTCGGCCGCCTTCGCCGCCGCGCTCCCCGGTCGCTTCCGAGCCACCCAACCCTCGATATTCCGCTGCTGGCCACGGGCCACGGCCAGCGAACCGGGCGGCACGTCCTTCGTGATCACCGAGCCGGCGGCGGTGTAGGCGCCGTCCCCGACCGTGACAGGAGCCACAAACATGTTGTCCGATCCCGTCTTGCAGTGCGAGCCGACGGTCGTGTGGTGCTTGGTCTCCCCGTCGTAGTTCACGAACACGCTCGCGGCCCCGATGTTCGAGTACTCGCCGATCGTCGCGTCACCCACGTAGGAGAGGTGCGGCACCTTCGTGCCCTCGCCGATGGAGGCGTTCTTCGTCTCGACGTACGTACCGATCTTGGCCTTGAGCCCCAGACGGGTACCGGGACGCAGATACGCGTACGGGCCCACGGTCGCCTCGGGGCCGACGGCCGCCGAGACCGAGACGGTGTTGTCCACGCGGGCACCGGCGCCGACCCGCGTGTCCGTGAGCCGGGAGTTCGGCCCGACCTCGGACCCCTCGGCGAGGTGGGTGGAGCCGTGCAGCTGCGTGCCCGGGTGGACGATCACGTCCTGCTCGAAGGTCACCGTCACGTCGACCCAGGTGGTCGCCGGGTCCACGACCGTCACGCCGGCCAGCATCGCCCGCGTCAGCAGCCGGTCGTTCAGGATCCGACGGGCCTCCGCGAGCTGCACCCGGTTGTTGATCCCGGCGATCTCCCGGTGGTCCCCGGCGACCGACGCGCCGACCCGGTGCCCGGCCTCGCGCAGGATGCCGAGGACGTCGGTGAGGTACTCCTCGCCCTGGCTGTTGTCCGTACGCACCTTGCCGAGCGCGTCGGCGAGCAGCTGCCCGTCGAAGGCGAAGACACCGGAGTTGATCTCGCGGATCGCCCGCTGCGACTCGGAGGCGTCCTTGTGCTCCACGATCGCGGTGACGGCACCGGAGGCCCCGTCCCGCACGATCCGGCCGTACCCCGTCGCGTCCGGCACCTCGGCGGTCAGCACGGTGACGGCGTTCCCGTCGGCGGTGTGCGTGGCGGCGAGGGCCTGGAGCGTCTCGCCGGTCAGCAGGGGCGTGTCACCGCAGACGACCACGACCGTGCCGTCCACGGTGCCGCCCAGTGCCTCCAGCCCCATCCGCACCGCGTGCCCGGTGCCGTTCTGCTGCTCCTGGACGGCGGTGCGTACGTCGGGGGAGACCTCGGCGAGGTGGGCGGTGACCTTCTCACGGGCGTGTCCGACGACGACGACCAGGTTCTCGGGGCCCAGCTCGCCTGCGGCGGCGAGCACATGACCGACGAGGGAACGGCCGCACAGCTCGTGCAGGACCTTGGGGGTGGCCGACTTCATACGGGTGCCCTCACCCGCTGCGAGGACGACGACGGCTGCCGGGCGAATGGCGCTCACGGGATGCCCTTCGGCTTTTCGGGGGGTGGGGGTGGACATCCGCAGGATACCGGGGTGGTGGGTGGGGGGCATGAGTGCGGGCCCTGACAACGGCTTTCGCCGGTCAGGACCCGAACCCAGGCGGTGTGCGCTGTGGCTCCCCCGCAAGGATTCGAACCTTGTCCTGCTGGTACCAAAAACCAGTGTGCTGCCAGTTACACCACGGGGGACAGCGCATCAGACCTTACCGGAGTCGCATCTGCGCGGAAGTCACGATGCCGCTCCACCAGCCTTCGATGCGGTTGTACAGTTCGGCGCCCTTGGCGACCCCCACGACCAGGCAACCCCGATAGCTGTCGCCGGTGTTCTTTCGGACGGTCTTGGGGTTGTGCCGCTTGAGGGTGGGCCTGGCGAACGCCGAGACATCGATTCCGGCAATGCCCGCCCAGTGCTCGTGGGCCGCCGTGACATCCGCCGATTCGTGGATGAGGATCCGGTAGGTGAGACGGTCGCGGCTCACGCCGAGCAGGTCGAGCCAGGCCAGGTAGACCTCGATCACTCCCGGGTCGCTGTTCACGAAGACGACCCGCTCGCGTCGGTCGTACGGTTTGCTCTTGGCGCCCTCGGCCCAGTAGAGCGCCACGCCGGTCAGGAACAGCTCCCTGTCGCTGAGGCCGCCGGCTTCTTGCTCGGCCGCGGCCCGCACGCTCTCGCGCTCCGATTCCTGTGCCTCGCGCAGGCGCGTGAGGCCGGCCTTCATGAGGGACCTCTGTTCTTCCGGGGTGTATCGAGGTTCGGGTTTCGGAAGGTCCCGCACCCACAGCGACACCGAACTCCTGGAGCAGCCCAGCTCGGCCTCGATCTGGTCGTACGTCCATCCCCGGAGGCGTAGCTCGCGCGCTTTGGCCCTGACGTCGTCCTTCGCGTTCGGCCGCTTGGTCCACTCCGGCGGCGGCTCCCCCTTCACCAGCTGGTTGAGGATGTCGTTGTTGAAGACCTTCAGCTCGTCGCGGATCTGCCGAAGGCTGTAGCCGGCGCGCCGCAGCGCCACCGCCCGTTCCCGCAAGCCCTCGAAGTCCGCGTACTTGTTCCGTGGAGGTGCCATGGGCATACCGTCCGGCCGGAATCTTCGCGTCGGGAGGTGAACGGCCCAGGGTTCACCAGTTCGAGGGATATCGCGTCCTATCGTTTGTCGAAAGTCACCGGAAATGGGGCGCCCGCCGCCCGTAGGCTGGGAGGCATGACCACGACGGGGGAAGAACACGCACCGGCCCGGGGTGGGCCTTGGTGGTGGGACAGGCGGCGCGGTGCGGTGCTCGATGTGAGCCTCGGCGCCGTGTCCGCGTTGGAGTGCGCGGCGGAGGGGGTCCCCTTCGCGCGGGACGCGGGGATTCCGTTGGCGGCGGGGGTCGTCTTCGGGTTGCTGGCCGGCTCGGTGCTGGTGCTGCGGCGGAGGTGGCCGATCGCGGTCGTGCTGGTGGGGATCGCCATCACGCCCGCCGAGATGGGCTTCCTGCTGGGTGTCGTCGGCCTGTACACGCTGGCGGCGTCGGAGCTGCCGCGGCGGATCATCGGGTCGCTGGCCGGGATGTCGTTCCTGGGGACGCTGATCGTGACGTTCGTACGGCTGCGGCAGGACATGGCGCGGGACGGTGTGGACTTCGGGGACTGGTTCTTCCCGTTCGCGTCGATCGGGACGTCCCTGGGCGTGACCGCTCCGCCGCTGCTGCTGGGTCTGTACGTGGGGGCGCGGCGCCGGTTGATGGAGAGCCTGCGGGAGCGGGCGGACAGTCTGGAGCGGGAGCTGCAGCTGCTCGCGGAGCGGGCGGAGGAGCGCGCGCAGTGGGCCCGCAACGAGGAGCGGACGCGGATCGCGCGCGAGATGCACGACGTGGTCGCGCACCGGGTGAGTCTGATGGTGGTGCATGCGGCCGCGTTGCAGGCCGTGGCGCGGAAGGACCCGGAGAAGGCGGTGAAGAACGCCGCGCTGGTGGGGGACATGGGGCGGCAGGCGCTGACGGAGCTGCGGGAGATGCTCGGGGTGCTGCGCAGTGGCGGGGAGGGTGTGCGCGGGGAGCGGGCGTCGGTTCCGCTGGCGGCGGTGGGGGCGGCCGCCGCGGCGGCGGCGTCGCGGGCCGCGGGGGACGGTGAGGGGCCCGGCGACGGGCCGTGTCTGTCCGAGCTGGACGAGTTGGTGGGGCAGTCGGAGGCGGCCGGGATGGTCGTGAACCTGTCGGTGGAGGGGGAGGAGCGGTCGTATCCGCCCGAGGTGGAGTCGACGGCGTTCCGGGTGGTGCAGGAGGCGTTGACCAACGTGCACAAGCACGCGGCCGGTGCGAAGACGTACGTGCGGCTGGCTCACCGGGTCTCGGAGATCGCGATGCAGGTGGAGAACGAGCCGCCGCCGGAGCTGGCCTCCGCGTCGTCGGCGCGGTTGCCGTCGGGGGGCAACGGGCTGGTGGGGATGAAGGAGCGGGTGGCGGCGCTGGGCGGGGTGTTCGTGTCCGGCCCGACGGACGCGGGGGGTTTCCGGGTGTCGGCGGTGATTCCGGCGTCGTCGGCGGCGTTGTAGTCCGCGGGTCAGCCGGTGGTGAGGCGGGTCGGCTGGGCGCCGGCGACGAGGGTGGCGAGGGCCTGGTCGATGTCCGGGCCGAGGTACCAGTCGCCGGTGTGGTCGAGGGCGTAGACGCGGCCTTCGGCGTCGATGGCGACGAGGGACTGGCTGTCGGTCTCGATGCCGAGGGGGCAGGTCCGGGTGGAGAGGGCGCGGCCGAGGTCGCCGAGGGTGCGGGCCATGTGGAGGCCGTGCAGGGGGTCCAGGTGGAGGACGGCGGGGGCGATCTGGCGGCCGGGGCCGGTGGGGGCGATGTGGAGGCCGCCGAATTCGGCCCAGGCCTCGACGGCGGCGGGGAAGACGGTGTGGCGGTGTCCCGCGGGTGAGGTGTGCTCGCGCAGGGTGTCGGCCCAGATCTCGGCCTGCTTGATGTCCCAGCGTCCGGGCAGCCAGCCGGCGTCGCGCAGCGCGGCGTCGACGGGGACGGGGAAGCGGGTGGTGGAGGTGCGGTCGGCTTGCATCGGCCCTTGGTTCGTTTCGGTCGGCTCTGGTGGCTCTGGCGGCTCTGTTTTCGGTGGTGGTGGTGGCCGGGGGTCAGCCGTCCTGCGTCGTGGGGTCGACGACGCGGACGCCGAAGTGGGCGCTGAGGGCGGTGCAGGCGCGGCACGGTGCGGCGAAGCTGCCGTGCAGGGGGTCGCCGTCCTCGCGGATGCGGCGGGTGGTGAGCTTGGAGTGCTTGAGCGTCTTGCGTGCCTCGCCGTTGGTCATGGGCTTGCGCGCGGCGCGTTTGCTGCGGGCGGCGTCGGCGGTGGCCAGGTGCCGTGAGATGAGGATCGTCTCGGCGCAGCGGCCGGTGTAGCGGTCGCGTTGGCCGCTGGTGAGGGTGTCGAGGAAGTCCTGTACGAGAGGGTGCAGGGCGGGCGGTGCGTCGGCCCGGGTGGCGGTGCCGGTGAGGGTGGTGCCGCGGACCGACAGGGCGGCGGCGACGGTGGGGAGGATGCCGTCGCGGCGGTGCCGGAGGACCGGCGCGTGGTGGGCTTCCGTGCTGCTCCAGCCGACGCGGGGGTCGCCGCCGCGTGGTCCGTCGGACCGTCCGGTGTCGGGTCCCGTCTGTGTCGCACTCATGATCGTTTCCCCTCCTGAGCATCCCCCCGGAGGTCACAGAGTGCCAAATCCCGTGGCGGCTGCGGAAGCTGGGGCGTGGCGACACGCCCGGGTACGGGCGGTGCGTCACGGGAGGGTGACGGCTGGTCACGGAAGCGGAGGCGGGCGTGTCGGGCCCGGGGTCCGCTGCCGGTGACCCCTCTTGCCGTACCGCATAGGCTGTCGGCACCGCGATCGCGTGCGGTGGAAGAGACAGTCCAGACAGATCAGACAGACGCCGCAGGGGGCAACCGCCATGACGACAGGTCGGCTCGGGCAACAAGCCGCGCCGCCGAACGCGGCCTATGCCGGACAGGTCGTGCATTTCCCGGATCCGGTGCGGGCGGCCCGTCACCCGAGAGGGGTACGGGTGGACGAGGGTGGTTACCCCGTCTTCTCGCCGTACGCGCGCGCGGTCGCGGAGATCGCGGATCCGCCGGAGGGGTTCGGCGTCGACGAGCTGCGGCTGACGGACTACGTGTCGGCCAATGCGGCGCTGTCGGCGTCGGGGCACGAGCTGTGGGACACGGTGCCCGCGGTGGCGACGCCGCACGGCTGGACGTGGCACCACGTGGCCGGTTCGCGGCGGATGGAGCTGGTCCCGGTCGAGGTGAAGGCGCTGTTGCGGCACCACGGCGGGATCGCGACGGCGGCGGTGGACCAGGGCAAGCGGGGCACGCGGCCGTTGCAGGAGACGCGTCCGGCGCACTTCGGTCTGCCGAAGTCGGGGGTGGCCGTGTCGGAGCAGCAGGTGCAGGAGGTCGAGGAGGATCTCGGGTACCGGTTGCCGGGCGCGTACCGGTCGTTCCTGAAGGCGGCGGGCGGCTGCGCCCCGGTGGGTACGGCGCTCGACGCGGAGCTGGGGCTGCTGGTGGACCAGCCGTTCTTCACGGTGCGTGAGGAGGCGGCGGTCAACGACCTGATCTATGTGAACAAGTGTCTGCGGGACCATCTGACCAAGGACTACCTGGGTGTCGCGTTCGTCCAGGGCGGTCTGCTCGCGGTGAAGGTGAAGGGCGAGCGGCTGGGTTCGGTGTGGTTCTGCGCGTACGACGACGTTCGGGACGCGGACCCCGCGTTGCCGCCCGCCGAGCGGGTGGAGCGGTTGCTGCGGCCCTGCGGTGAGGACTTCGACGCGTTCCTGTCGCGGCTCGCGGGCTCTCCGCCGGAGCTGGAGACGGTGGCGAACCTGATGGTGGACGGCGGGTTCGCGCGTGCGGTGCCGGTGGCGTCGGTGGCCGCGGCGTCTTCGGCGTCTTCGGTAGGGGAGTGAGCTGGCGATGGTGACGTTCGCGCAGGCGCAGGAGCGCGCGGAGGAGTGGGTCAACGGCGAGGTGCCGTCGTACCAGCACCGCGAGGTGCGGGTGCGGGAGTTCGACCTCGGCTTCGTGGTGTGGGCCGAGGACCGGGCGGACGGGCCGCGTTCGGACGGGGGTGCGCAGCGGCTGGTGATCGCGCGGGACAGCGGTGAGGCGACGTTGTGGCCCGGGCTGCCAGTGGGCGAGGTCATCCGCCGGTACGAGGAGGAGTACGGCCGTCCGGAGGAGGCCGCGGAGCCGGTGCCGGCGCCCGCGGCGCGGGTGGACCTGAATCAGACGTCGTTCCTGCTGAGTCCGCCGGAGTGGTTGCAGGAGGCGGCGGACAAGCTGGGTATTCCGGATCGGCGGCAGGGGGGCGGCGCGGCCGCCGCCGGTGCCGACGCGGGGCCCGGGGCGCTGCCCGAGACGCAGGCCGGGGTGCCGACGGCGCCCGCGCCGTCCGCGTTCCCCGCCGCGCCGCCGGCTCCCGCGGCCTCGGCCGACGCGCAGTCGAGCGGTGCGGTGTGGCCGGCCGCCGGGTCCGGTGGTGCCGGCTCGTCCGCGGCGGGAGCGCCGGCCGGGGCGACGCCCTGGGCGGGGACGGACACCAACGCGGACGCCGGTGAGGACCGTTCGGTGCCGCTGCCGGAGACCGTGTTCGCGCCGCCGCTGAGCAGCGTCGACCGCGACGTGCCGCCGCCCGCGGCGACGCCGGAGGCCAAGACGGCGCTGCTGTCGGGGGGCAGCGGGCTGCCGCCGACGGCGGTCGCCCCGGCGATCGAGGACCCGAACGCCTCGGCCGCGCCCGCGGGAGCGGGTACGCCGCCGCCCGCGTCGCCGCCGCAGCCGTCGGCGGGCACGGGTGCGGGTGCGTCCGGCACGCCGGACCGGTCGCTCTCGCCGGACGCGGGGGACATCGCCGACGCGGCGACCAGCAAGGCGTCGCCGCCGCCGCGCCGGGGCGGTGGTTCCACCACCCCGCCTCCGCCGAGCGCGCCGGGCGTGCCGGGCGTGCGCCCCGGAGGTACGCCGCCGCCGTCCGCGCCGGGAGCGCCGGCGGGTGGTTACGTGCCGACGCAGCTGGTGTCGTCGCTCGGCCCCGAGGGTCCGGGCAACGGCCCCGGTACGCCGCCTCCGCCGAACGCGCCGCAGCCGCCCGCCGGTCAGGGTGCGCCGGGGACGCCGCCTCCGCCGAGTGCGCCCGGCGGCACGCCCCCGGGCGGGGTGCACCACGCCGCCACGATGCTGGCCGACCCGGGCCGGACGGGTGGCGGTGCGCCGCGGCAGCCCGGGCCTCCCGCGCCGCCCGCGCCTCCGGGTGCGCCGGGCGGCCCCGGGGTGTCCGGCGGTCCGGGCACGCCTCCGTTTTCCGCGTCTCCGGGTGGGCCGGGTACGCCGCCGCCCCCCGTGGCTCCGGGTGCGCCGGGCCGCCAGGGTTCCTCCGGTGGCGCGGGCGGTGCCGTGCACCACGCCCAGACCGTGCTGGCCGCGCCCCCGGTGGGCGGCCCGGGTGCGCCTCCGCCGCCGCCCGGTGCTCCGGGCGTCCCCGGCGCCGCACAGCCCATGCCGCCCGGCGCCATGCCTCCGCCCGGCGGGCCGGTGCCCGGGCAGCCGCCCGCGTACGGCTACCCGCAGCCGCCCGCCGGTCTGCCGACGGTCGGCCCGGGTTACCAGGCCGTGCTGCGGTACCGCGCCCATGACGGCTCCGAGCAGCAGCTGATCCGGCGTTCGGCGCCGGGTACGCCGCACCCGGAGTGGCAGATCTTCCACGAGCTGCGCGCCATGAACGTGCCGCCGGACCAGGTGCTGGAGCTGCACACGGAGCTGGAGTCGTGCGAGCTGCCGGGCGCGTACTGCGCACGGATGATCCGCGAGCAGTGGCCCCAGGCGCGGATCACCTCCATCGCCCCGTACGGCACGGACCACGCGAGCCGGCAGCAGGGCATGCAGCAACTACTGGAGCATCAGGGCGAGTTGCACCAGGTGGCCGACGGGCCGGCCCGGCCGGCGCCGGTGCGCGCCCCGCTGCCGCCCGTGCAGCCGGTGCCGCCGGTGCCGCCGGAGGTCATCGGGCAGGAGCTGGGCGGCGCGTTCGGTCCGGGGGTCTTCCGGTTCGAGCAGGCCGCGGTGTCGCGTCAGGGTGTGCCGCCGGTCGTGGCGCACACGCTGGTCGCGGCGGGCCTGCCGATGGACATGGGCCCGTTCTTCTGGGCGCAGGCCCAGCCGGGCCGACCGGTGCCGACGCTGGCGGAGCTGGCGGCCGAGCGGGGGGTGCAGCCGGCCCCGGACGCCGGTTCGTACCTCGTCGTGGGCAGTGACTTCGGCCGGGCGATCTGCGTGCAGTACGGCACGGCGGCCATCGTGGCGGTGCCGGTGGAGGCCGGTCCGGGCGGGGCGCCGGTGCCGCCGCAGTTCGTCAACACGGGGCTGCCGGAGTTCGCGCGCAGCCTGGCCCTGCTGGGCCGTATGTGGCGGCTGCGGTTCGGGCTGAACCAGGAGCAGGCGGGCCGCTGGACGGTGGACTTCCAGGCTCAGCTGGCCGCGCTCGACCCGGCGGCGCTCGGCTCGCCGGAGAGCTGGTGGTCGGTGCTGCTGGAGCAGATGTGGGACGGGCTGCTGTGACGGTTCGTCACCGCTGACGCGTCCGTCGGGTGGGGCCCGGTCGTCCTGAGGGGCGACCGGGCCCCACCCGTTTGTGTGCGGTGTGTCGCATTATGTTGGGTTACGCCCGATCCATAAAGTCGGTCGGGTCCATTCAGTGCGGCAGGTTCACCGCAGGGGTGATGAGCATGAGCAGCGCATCGGCGTCTCCGCACGACTTCGCGACCGTACGCGGGTGGGACCGCGGTTACCGTCCCGAGCAGGTGGAGGCGTGTGCCGCGGCCCTCTCCGAGGAGCGCGACGCGGCCTGGGAGCGGGCGGCCCGGCTGACCGTGCTCGCCCGGGAGATGGGGGAGGAGCTGGCGGAGCTGCGGGAAGCGGCCGCCCACCTCACCTCGCAGGACTACGCGGCGCTCGGAGAGCGGGCGCGGCGCCTGTTCCTGCTCGGTCAGGAGGAGGCCGAGGCCGTACGGGAGGGGGGCCGGGGTGCGGCGGAGCGCCTGGCGGAGGAGGCGCGGGCGTACGCGGCCGGCCTGCACGAGGCGGCGCGGGCGCACGCCGACGCCGTGCGGGCCGAGGCCGACGAGCGGGCCCGGCAGCGGCTGCTCGCGGCGCGTGCGGAGGCCGACGAGGTGCGCGTCGAGGCGCGGCGGGAGGTGCGGTCGGGGCGTGCGGAGGCGCTCGCGGCCCTGCGGGAGATGCGCGGGCGGACCACCGGGATGCTGGCCGAGCAGGACGGGGAGCACGCCGGGCGGCGTGCCGCGGCCGAGCGCGAGCACGACGAACGGGTGCGGGCGCTGGACGCCCACCACGCGGAACTGGTGGCCCGCGCCGAGCAGGGCGTGGACGAGGCGCGGCGGGCTCTGGCCGCCGCCGAGGAGGCCGCGACGCGGCGGCAGGAGGAGGCCCGGGCCCGGGCGGCCGAGGTGCTCGCCGAGGCCCGGGCGCGGCAGGAGCGGATCGCCCGTGAGACGGAGCGGGTGCTGCGCGAGCACGGGGAGCGGTGGGACGAACTCCAGGCCCAGATGGCTTCCGTGCGCAGCAATCTCAGTTCGCTGACGGGGCGGGCGGTGGAGTGAATGGGGAGTGAGTGCGGGGTGAGTGGGGGGCCGGCTCCCGGCCGCGGCTCCGGGAGCCCCGCGCCTCACTCGCCCCGGCGGACCGCTCCGGCCAGGATCCAGCCCTCCACGGCCTCGTAGGCGCGGCGCTGTTCCTCCGCCTTGCGCCGGCCCGACAGCACCGTCCCCAGCCAGCCGAAGGCGAAGCCGAGCGGGATGGTGACCAGGCCCGTGGTGGTGAACGGGAACCAGTTGAAGTCGGCGTCGGGGAAGGCGGAGACGGGTGAGCCGGAGACCAGGTTGGTGCCCGGCATCAGCAGCAGGACGGCCAGCGAGCCGCCGATCAGGGTGCTGAGCAGTCCGGTGCGGGTGTAGCGGCGCCAGAAGAGGCCGTAGACGAGGGCGGGGGCGAGGGCCGAGGCGCCCAGGCAGAAGGACAGGGTGACCAGGGGCTGGAGGCTGCGGTGCTGGACGAGGGTGGCGAGGACGATCGCGGGGACGCCCACCGCCAGGGCCGAGACGCGGGCGAGGGTCATCTCGCGGCGCGGTGACAGTTCCCGTACGCGGGCGGCGAACACGTCGTGGGCGAGGGAGTTGGCGCAGGCGAGGATCATCCCGCCGACGGAGGCGAGCAGGGTGAGGAAGACGGCTGTGGTGACCGTCGTGAACAGGAACGTCTCCGCCGCGGAGACCTGGGCGCCGAACGCCGCCTGGGAGCCCAGCAGGTAGGCGGTGTTGCCCTGCGGGTCGACGCCCATGACGGTCTCCCGTCCCACCAGGGCCGCCGCGCCGAAGCCGACGACCGTGATGACCAGGACGAACAGCGCCACGGCCGACACCGCCCAGGACATCGAGCGGCGCACCTGGCGGGCCGAGGACGCGGTGTACATGCGCATGGTGACGTGGGGGAGGCAGGCGCCGCCGAGCACGACGGTCAGGTGCGCGGTGACCATGTCCAGCTCGGGGTGCGGTCCGCCCGCGAACTGGAGGCCGGAGTTCAGGAACGCCTCGCCCGCACCGCTGCGGTCCGCCGCCGCGTCGAACAGGGCGCCCGGGTCCCAGTCGAAGCGGTTCAGGATCAGTACGGTGACCACGGCGCCCGAACCGAGCAGCATCACGATCTTGAGGATCTGGATGAGGGCGGTGCCCTTCATCCCGCCGATCGCGGCGTAGCTGATCATCAGTACGCCCAGGCCGACGATGCAGCCGGTCTCCAGCGACTCGCCGGAGAAGCCGAGGACGAAGGCGAGCAGTTGGCCGGCGCCCGCGAGCTGTACCAGCATCAGCGGGAGCAGCGCCGCGAGGGTCACCGCGCAGGCGGCGACGCGGACGCCGCGTCCGGGCATCCGCCGGGCGAGCGCGTCGCCCATGGTGAAGCGGCCCGCGTTGCGCAGGGGTTCGGCCAGCAGGAACATCAGCAGCATCAGCGACAGGGCGGTGCTGAGCGCCAGGACGACGCCGTCGTGGCCGAAGAGCGCGATGACGCCGCTGGTGCCGAGCACGGTCGCGGCCGAGATGTAGTCGCCGGCGATCGCCAGGCCGTTGCGCATCGGGGACAGCGAGCCGTAGCCGGTGTAGAACTCGTCGAGGTCGTCCCGGTCGGGGCCGGTCATCACGCACAGCAGCAGCGTGATGGTGGCGACGGTGGTGAAGCCGACCAGGGACATGGTCTGGGCGTTGCCGCTGAACTCCGTCATCGTGCCGCCCCCCGCCGGGCGTCCAGTTCGGCCTCCTTGCGGATGCGGTCCGCGAGCGGGTCGACGCGCCGGCGGGCGGTGTGCTCGTACAGGGCTATCGCCAGCCAGGTGACGGGCAGTTGGACCAGGGCGAACATCAGGCCGGTGGGGATTCCGCCGACGAGGGACCCGGTCATGAGGCCGGGCACGTAGGCGGACAGGAGCAGGAACAGGGTGAAGTAGCCGAGCGCGGTGAGCGTGGCGGTGCGGCGCTGCCGGCGGTAGGCGCTGCGCAGGACCCGCAGGTCGCTGTGGTGCCCGAGCGCGGTCCGGCGCGGCGCCCGCCGGGAGGCGGGGGCGGCGAAGGGGGACGGGGCGGGGGCGTGGGACGGGTAGGGCGGTCGTGGCTGCGAGGGTGGTGGGGGCCGGTGCGGGTACGACGGGGACGGGTCGTAGGACATCCCGGTTCTCCTTGCGCGGCTCGGGTCCGGTGCGGCGGACCGCAGGGAGGTGGGGGGCGGCGGGCCACGCACGTTACTCGCCGGTCACGTGGGGCGCTGCGTTTTGGCCCAACTGGTCGGCCGGTATGCGCCGAGCGGTCCGACCGGGCGGTGTTACCCGCGTCGACCTGGGCTTTTCCGGGGGGTGCCGGCCCGTGGGACCTCAGTCCTTCAGTACCGGGAACCGGCGCGGCGCCACCACGAGCAGCACCAGGAACGCCAGCGCCGCCGCACCCGCGGCGCCCCAGTAGACCGCGTGCACGGCGTCGGCGATCGCCCGCCGTACGGGCTCGTGGGCGGCCCCCGAGTCCAGCGCCCGCGTCACCGAGTCGAGCGCGCCGGCCCCGTGCTCACCGGCGCCTGCCTCGACGGTCCCGTGCTCGTCGTTCCCGGGGGCGGCGCCCGTCCCGCCCAGCCGCGCCGCCAGCACCCCGTTGGCGATCGCGCCGAAGGCCGCCGCGCCGAGCGTCTGTCCGGTCTGCCGGCAGAAGAGGATCGAGGCGGTCGCGGTGCCCCGCTCCGACCAGCCGACCGTGGCCTGGACCCCCACGATGAGCGGCAGCTGGAACAGGCCGAGCGCGGCGCCGAGCAGCAGCATCAGCAGGGCCGGCTGCCAGGCCTTACCGGGGTAGGGCAGGAAGGGGAAGGCGAACAGGAGCAGGGCCGCGGCGCCGATGCCGAGCGCCGCCGTGTTCCGGAAGCCGATCCTGCGGTACACGTGCTGGCTCAGGGCCGCCGACACCGGCCAGCTCAGCGTCCACACGGAGAGCACGAAGCCGGCCGCCACGGGCGCCAGACCCAGCACCGACTGTGCGTAGGTGGGCAGGAACACGGCCGGCGCCACCATCAGCACGCCCAGCGCGCCGAGCGCCAGGTTCACCGCGGCGATCGTACGGCGGCGCCACACCCAGCCGGGGATGATCGGCTCCACCGCCCGGCGCTCGATCACCACCACGGCGGCCAGCAGCGCGAGACCCGCCCCGAACAGGGCGAGCGAGGGCACCGACAGCCACGGCCAGGCGACCCCGCCCTGCACCAGGGCGGCCAGCAGCACACCGCCGCAGGCGAAGACGGCCAGCGCGCCCGCCCAGTCGACCCGTGCGCGCGCGGTCCGCCGCTCCCGGGCCGGCTCGTGCAGGTGACGGACGATCAGCCACAGGGCCAGCGCGCCGACGGGCAGGTTGACGAGGAAGATCCAGCGCCAGTCGGCGTAGGCGACCAGCAGCCCGCCGAGGCCGGGGCCGGTGACCGCGGAGACCGCCCACACCGTGGACAGCCTGGCCTGGATCTTCGGCCGCTCCTCCAGTGGGTACAGGTCGGCGGCGAGGGTCTGCACGGTGCCCTGGAGGGCGCCGCCGCCCAGCCCTTGCAGGACCCGGAAGGCGATCAGCGCGCCCATGTTCCAGGCGAGCGCGCACAGCAGGGAGCCGAGGAGGAACAGCGCCGCCCCCGCCACCAGGACCGGTTTGCGGCCGAAGGTGTCGGAGAGCTTGCCGTAGACGGGCAGCGTGACGGTGACGGCCAGCAGGTAGCCGGAGAAGAGCCAGGAGAAGAGGGAGAAGCCGCCGAGGTCGCCCACGATCTGCGGAACGGCGGTGGAGACGATCGTGGCGTCCAGCGCCGCCAGCGCCATGGCGAGCATCAGGGCCGCGACGACCGGGCCCCGCCGGTCCGGGCCCGTGCCCCGCTCGGCGCCGTGTGTCGCCGGCCTGGTGCTCTCCACGCCGTCCACGCCGTCCACCCGGGTGCCCTCCCTTTGCGTTCCCCCTGCATCCATCCGCCGGGATCAGCTTGCCACTCGATACCGGTGCGACGGCAGGGTGAGGCTCGGTGCGACCAAGGGGGGAGGCCTACCCCGAGACCGCCTCCCCCGGAGGGTGGACTGCCCCTAGGGGTACCTCCGTACCAGGGGTCGGGGAGGGTTCGTACCGACGGAGGACGAGACGGCCCGCGCGCGTCCTTAGTCTGGCTTTACGCCGCTGGGGGGCGGTGAACCGGACCTGCGGGGGTGGGGTTTTCCCCCGGGGAAGAGTGCGCTGAACCTCAGCGCGCCCGACCCCTGGTTCCGGCCAGACTTCTCGACGTAGCAGCGACACGTTCCCCGCACCACGTCCACGCACCACGTTGACGCACCACGTCCACGCGAAGCGGTAGCGCGCGGCGTCCACCGCCGGCACCGGCGGCCCGGACGATGACCGACATAGGAGACTTGACATGACATCGGCCGTAACCATTCCCAGGCACGGGGACACTGGAGGGCGTACGGCCGTTGCCGCGCGAGCGCGGCAGGTCGTGAAGGCCTACGGGTCGGGCGAGACCCGGGTCGTCGCCCTCGACCACGTGGACGTGGACATCGCCCGCGGCCAGTTCACCGCGATCATGGGCCCGTCGGGGTCCGGCAAGTCGACGCTGATGCACTGCCTGGCCGGCCTGGACACCGTCACCGGCGGCAAGATCTACCTGGACGAGACCGAGATCACCGGCCTGAAGGACAAGAAGCTCACGCAGCTGCGCCGGGACCGGATCGGCTTCATCTTCCAGGCCTTCAACCTGCTCCCGACGCTGAACGCGATCGAGAACATCACGCTGCCCATGGACATCGCCGGCCGCAAGTACGACCGCGCGTGGCTGGACCGCGTCGTCGAGACCGTGGGGCTCGCCGGGCGGCTGAAGCACCGGCCGAACCAGCTCTCCGGCGGCCAGCAGCAGCGCGTCGCGGTGGCACGGGCACTGGCCGCACGGCCCGAGATCATCTTCGGTGACGAACCGACCGGAAACCTCGACTCGCGGGCCGGCGCCGAGGTGCTCGGCTTCCTGCGCCGGTCGGTCACCGAACTGGGGCAGACCATCGTGATGGTCACCCACGACCCGGTCGCCGCCAGCTACGCGGACCGGGTGCTGTACCTCGCCGACGGCCGCATCGTGGACGAGATGTACGAGCCGACCGCGGACACCGTCCTCGACCGCATGAAGGACTTCGACGCCCGGGGGCGCACGTCATGACCGTCCTCAAGACCTCGATGCGCAACTTCTTCGCGCACAAGGGCCGCATGGCGCTCTCCGCGGTGGCCGTGCTGCTGTCGGTGGCGTTCGTCTGCGGCACCCTGGTGTTCACCGACACCATGAACACCACCTTCGACAAGCTCTTCGCGGTCACGTCGTCGGACGTGACGGTCCTGCCGAAGGACGCCGAGAGCGAGGAGACCCCGCAGAACGGCGTGCCCGCGGCGCTGCCCGCGTCCGCCCTGGAGCAGGTCCGCAAGGCCGAGGGCGTCGAGTCCGCCGAGGGCGCGGTCGCCTCCATGAACGTGACCGTCGTCGACGCCGACAACGACAACGTGGGCGCCACCAGCGGCGCCCCGACCATCGCCGGCAACTGGACCAAGAACGACCTGCGGTCGATGGAGATCACCTCCGGACACGCCCCCCGCGGGCCGACCGAGGCCATGGTCGACGCCGACACCGCCGACAAGCACGACCTGAAGCTCGGCGACGAACTGCGCACCATCGCGCAGACCGGCGACTTCAAGGCGAGGATCGTCGGCATCGCCTCCTTCACGGTGACCAACCCCGGTGCCGCCGTCGTCTACTTCGACACGGCCACCGCCCAGCGCGAACTGCTCGGCGCCACCGGCCGGTTCACCCAGTTCAACGTCACCGCCGCGGACGGCGTCTCCGACGCGCGGCTCAAGCAGAGCGTCTCCGGGGCCACGGACGGCACCTTCAAGGTGCAGACGGCGAAGGAGAACTCCGACGAGAACCGCAAGGAACTCGGCGAGTTCATGAACGTCATCAAGTACGCGATGCTCGGCTTCGCCGGGATCGCGTTCCTGGTCGGCATCTTCCTGATCATCAACACCTTCTCCATGCTGGTCGCCCAGCGCACCCGCGAGATCGGCCTCATGCGGGCCGTCGGCTCCTCCCGGAGCCAGGTCAACCGCTCGGTGCTGGTCGAGGCGCTGCTCCTCGGCATCGTCGGCTCGGTCCTCGGCGTCGCCGCCGGTGTCGGGATCGCCGTCGGCCTGATGAAGCTGATGTCCACGGCGGGCATGAACCTGTCCACCGACGACCTGACCGTCAAGACGGCCACCCCCGTGGTCGGCCTGGTCCTCGGCATCGTCGTCACCGTCCTGGCCGCCTACCTGCCCGCCCGCCGCGCCGGCAAGATCTCCCCGATGGCCGCCCTGCGCGACGCCGGTACACCCGCCGACGGCAAGGCCGGCTGGATACGCGGCCTGATCGGCCTGGTCCTCACCGGTGGCGGAGCCGCCGCCCTGCTCGCGGCCGCCGGCGCCGACAAGGCGAGCGAGGGTTCGATGATGCTCGGCGCGGGCATCGTGCTGTCCCTCATCGGCCTCGTCGTCGTCGGGCCGCTGCTGGCCGGCATCGTGGTCCGGGCGATCAGCGTGGTGCTGCTGCGGGCCTTCGGCCCGGTGGGCCGCCTCGCCGAGCGCAACGCCCTGCGCAACCCGCGCCGCACCGGCGCCACGGGCGCCGCCCTGATGATCGGCCTCGCGCTGGTGGCCTGCCTCTCGGTGGTCGGCTCCTCCATGGTCGCCTCGGCCACCAGCGAGCTGGACAAGACGGTCGGCGCGGACTTCATCGTCCAGGGCAGCCAGCGGATCGTCCCGCAGGCCGAGCAGGCGATGCGGGAGACACCCGGCCTGGACCACGTCACCCGCTACAAGATGCTCGACGCCACCCTGACCTCGCCCGACGGCAAGAAGGACGACGAGGGCATCACGGCCGCCGACCCGACCTACGCCGAGGACGTGAACCGCGCGACGACCGAGGGCAAGCTCGCCGCGGCCTACGGCACCGACGCCATGTCGGTCGGCTCGGACTACGCGACCGAACACGACGTGCACGTCGGCGACACGATCTCCGTCGCCTTCAAGGGCGGCGAGACCGCCCGGCTGAAGGTCGCCGCGATCACGTCCGACGACGTGGCCATCGACCAGGGCGCCCGGTACATCAGCATCGAGACGATGCGGAAGTACCTGCCGGCCGACAGCGTCCCGCCGAACACGATCATGTTCGCCAAGGCGGCGGAGGGCCAGGCGGACCAGGCGTACGCGGCACTGAAGAAGTCGATGGACCCCTACCCGCAGTACCAGGTGGCCGACCAGACCGACTACAAGCAGGAGCTGAAGGACCAGATCGGCCAGCTGCTGAACATGGTCTACGGCCTGCTCGCCCTGGCGATCATCGTCGCCGTCCTCGGCGTGGTGAACACGCTGGCCCTCTCGGTGGTCGAGCGGACCCGCGAGATCGGCCTCATGCGGGCGATCGGCCTCTCCCGCCGCCAGCTGCGCCGGATGATCCGCATGGAGTCCGTCGTCATCGCCCTCTTCGGCGCCCTGCTGGGCCTGGGGCTGGGCATGGGCTGGGGCGCCACGGCGCAGAAGCTGCTCGCCCTGGAGGGACTGAACGTCCTCGACATCCCCTGGCCGACGATCATCGGCGTCTTCGTCGGCTCGGCCTTCGTGGGCCTGTTCGCGGCGCTCGTCCCGGCCTTCCGCGCGGGCCGCATGAACGTCCTGAACGCCATCGCGACGGAGTAGCGACCGCAAGCCACCGCACACGGGGGTTGCGGGGGAGCGCCCGGCGCCGGAAGTCCTGAGGACTCCGGCGCCGGGCGCTTTCGCGGTGCGGGGAGGGCGGCGGGTCCGGTGTGCTTCGGGTGTCTCGGTGGCGGGGGTTCCCGCGGGGCGGGAGGAGCCAGGCTGCCGCGTCCCGCGGGTCCGCCCAGGTGCCCCGCACCTGGGCGGACGGCTGGATGGCGGGTCCGGCGTACATCCAGGGGTGGCGGGACTTTTCGCGGGGCGGAGATCGGGGCGCCCACGCGCACACCGCACGACGCGGCGGCGGGCGTCGTCCACAGGCCCCGGCGCCGGTCCGCCCGGCGTCGTACGCTGGAGACCCCCGGCCCTCATCCCGCCGGGTTACTCGCGTTGCACTACACCCCAGGACGGAAGCGCCCCCTCCATGAGCCTGCACGGTCTGCTCGACGCCGTCGTCAAGGACACCGCCCTCGCGGAAGCGATCTCGGCGGCCGCAGACGGCAACCGCATGCACGTCGACCTGGTCGGCCCGCCCGCCGCCCGCGCCTTCTCGGTCGCGGCGCTGGCCCGCGAGACCGGCCGCCCCGTGCTGGCGGTGACGGCGACGGGACGCGAGGCGGAGGACCTGGCGGCGGCCCTGCGCTCCCTGCTGCCGCCGGAGGGGGTCGTGGAGTACCCCTCCTGGGAGACCCTCCCGCACGAGCGCCTCAGCCCGCGCAGCGACACCGTCGGCCGCCGCCTGGCCGTCCTGCGCCGCCTCGCCCACCCCCGCGCCGACGACCCCGAGACCGGACCCGTCTCGGTCGTCGTCGCGCCCGTGCGTTCGGTGCTCCAGCCGCAGGTCAAGGGCCTCGGCGACCTGGAGCCGGTGGCGCTGCGCTCCGGACAGAGCGCCGACCTGGAGGAGGTCGTCCAGGCCCTGGCGGCAGCGGCGTACGCGCGCGTGGAGCTGGTGGAGAAGCGCGGCGAGTTCGCCGTGCGCGGCGGCATCCTCGACGTCTTCCCGCCCACCGAGGAACATCCGCTGCGGGTGGAGTTCTGGGGCGACGACGTCGAGGAGATCCGCTACTTCAAGGTCGCCGACCAGCGCTCCCTGGAGGTCGCCGAGCACGGCCTGTGGGCCCCGCCCTGCCGCGAGCTGCTGCTCACCGACGACGTGCGCGAGCGGGCCCGCGTCCTCGCCGAGGACCACCCCGAGCTGGGCGAACTGCTCGGCAAGATCGCCGAGGGCATCGCCGTCGAGGGCATGGAATCCCTGGCCCCGGTCCTCGTCGACGACATGGAACTGCTGCTCGACGTGCTGCCCAAGGGTGCGATGGCCGTGGTCTGCGACCCCGAGCGGGTGCGCACGCGGGCCGCCGACCTGGTGGCCACCAGCCAGGAGTTCCTCCAGGCCTCCTGGGCGGCCACCGCGGGCGGGGGCGAGGCGCCGATCGACGTGGACGCGGCCTCGCTGTGGTCCATCGCGGACGTCCGGGAGCGGGCCCGCGAGCTGGACATGATGTGGTGGTCCGTCTCGCCCTTCGCCGCCGACGACGCGCTGGAGGACGCCGACACCCTCAAGCTCGGCATGCACGCCCCCGAGACCTACCGCGGGGACACCGCGAAGGCACTGGCCGACACCAAGGGCTGGCTCGCCGACGGCTGGCGCGCGGTCTACCTCACCGAGGGCCACGGCCCGGCCGCGCGCACCGTCGAGGTCCTCGGCGGCGAAGGCATCCCGGCCCGCCTCGACAACGACCTCACGACCCTCGGCCCCTCCGTCGTGCACGTCTCCTGCGGCTCGGTCGACCACGGCTTCGTCGACCGGGCGCTCAAGCTCGCCGTCCTCACCGAGACCGACCTGACCGGCCAGAAGGCCGCGGGCCGCGAGGGCGCCCGGATGCCGGCCCGGCGCCGCAAGACCATCGACCCGCTCACCCTGGAGGCGGGCGACCACATCGTCCACGAGCAGCACGGCGTGGGCCGCTACATCGAGATGGTCCAGCGCACCGTGCAGGGCGCCACCCGCGAGTACCTGGTGGTGGAGTACGCCCCCGCCAAGCGCGGCCAGCCCGGCGACCGGCTGTACATCCCCACCGACCAGCTGGAGCAGATCACCAAGTACGTCGGCGGCGAGGCGCCCACCCTGCACCGCCTCGGCGGCGCGGACTGGACCAAGACCAAGGCCCGCGCGAAGAAGGCGGTCAAGGAGATCGCCGCCGACCTGATCAAGCTCTACAGCGCCCGCATGGCGGCACCGGGGCACGCCTTCGGCGCGGACACCCCCTGGCAGCGCGAGCTGGAGGACGCCTTCCCGTACGCAGAGACCCCGGACCAGCTCACCACCATCGCCGAGGTCAAGGAGGACATGGAGAAGACCGTCCCCATGGACCGCCTGATCTGCGGCGACGTCGGCTACGGCAAGACGGAGATCGCGGTCCGCGCCGCCTTCAAGGCCGTCCAGGACGGCAAGCAGGTCGCCGTCCTCGTCCCGACGACCCTGCTGGTGCAGCAGCACTTCGGCACGTTCAGCGAGCGGTACGCGCAGTTCCCGGTGAACGTGCGGGCGCTGTCCCGCTTCCAAAGCGACACCGAGGCGAAGGCGACCCTGGAGGGGCTCCGCGAGGGCTCGGTGGACCTCGTCATCGGCACCCACCGGCTCTTCTCCTCCGAGACGAAGTTCAAGGACCTGGGCCTGGTCATCGTCGACGAGGAGCAGCGCTTCGGCGTCGAGCACAAGGAGCAGCTGAAGAAGCTCCGCGCCAACGTCGACGTGCTCACCATGTCCGCCACCCCCATCCCGCGCACCCTGGAGATGGCGGTCACCGGCATCCGCGAGATGTCGACGATCACCACCCCGCCGGAGGAGCGCCACCCGGTGCTGACCTTCGTCGGCCCCTACGAGCACCGGCAGATCGGCGCCGCCATCCGCCGCGAGCTGCTGCGCGAGGGACAGGTCTTCTACATCCACAACCGCGTCGAGTCCATCGACCGCGCGGCGGCCAAGCTGCGCGAGATCGTCCCCGAGGCGCGCATCGCCACCGCCCACGGCCAGATGTCCGAGCAGGCCCTGGAACAGGTCGTCGTCGACTTCTGGGAGAAGAAGTTCGACGTCCTGGTCTCCACGACCATCGTCGAGTCCGGCATCGACATCTCCAACGCCAACACCCTCATCGTCGAACGCGGCGACAACTTCGGCCTCAGCCAGCTCCACCAGCTGCGCGGCCGGGTCGGCCGGGGCCGCGAGCGCGGCTACGCCTACTTCCTCTACCCGCCGGAGAAGCCGCTGACCGAGACCGCGCACGAGCGGCTCGCCACCATCGCCCAGCACACCGAGATGGGCGCGGGCATGTACGTGGCGATGAAGGACCTGGAGATCCGCGGCGCCGGCAACCTGCTCGGCGGTGAGCAGTCCGGCCACATCGCGGGCGTCGGCTTCGACCTGTACGTGCGCATGGTCGGCGAGGCCGTCGCCGACTACCGCGCCTCCCTGGAGGGCGGTGTGGAGGAGGAGCCGCCGCTGGAGGTCAAGATCGAGCTGCCGGTCGACGCGCACGTCCCGCACGACTACGCCCCCGGCGAGCGGCTGCGGCTCCAGGCGTACCGGTCCATCGCCTCCGCCAACAGCGAGGAGGACGTCAAGGCCGTACGCGAGGAACTCGTCGACCGCTACGGCAAGCTGCCGGAACCGGTGGAGAACCTGCTCCTGGTGGCGGGGCTGCGCATGCTCGCGCGGGCGTGCGCCGTCGGTGAGATCGTGCTCCAGGGCAACAACATCCGGTTCGCGCCGGTGGAGTTGCGCGAGTCGCAGGAGCTGAGGCTGAAGCGGCTCTACCCCGGCAGCGTCATCAAGGCGGGCGCCCACCAGGTCCTCGTACCGCGTCCGAAGACCGCGAAGGTGGGCGGCAAGCCGCTGGTCGGGCGCGAGTTGCTGGGCTGGGTGGGGGAGTTCCTGACCTCGATCCTCGGGTCGTAGTCGGTCGCGGGTCCGGCGGGTGGTGACCAGCCGCCGGTCCGGCGGGCCGTGCACCTGCCCGGGGCGCCGTCCACGCGCGAAGCCGGCCACGGGGACAGGTCCCGTGGCCGGCTTCGGTGTGTGCGCGGCGCGGAAGTGCTCTACCGCTGATCGGGGCCGCCCTGCTCGCGCCCGAAGCCGAGTTTGCCCTCGGCCTGCTGCTGCGCGGAGTCGACCTGCTTCTGGTACTTGCCACCGGTCCTCTGGTTGACCTGCTGCTCGGCGGCGTCGGACATCTTCCTGGACCTGTCCTTGTCCTTGCCGGCCATGCTCTTCATCTTGTCGAGGATGCCCATGCAGAGCTCCTTCCGGGGACGTGACTCACAGTCGACCGTACGACAGATATGTCCCGTATGCCCACTAGAGCCCAGTAAAGGCCCCTATGGTCTGGACCTCTCCGTCGCTACGGTGGTACGGCGAACGGCAAGGGGAGGGCACGCATGACGCGGCACAGCAGGATCCGTACCGGAGGGGCCGCGGTCGCGGTCCTCGCCCTGGCGCTGGTCACCGGTTGCGAGAGCTCGGTCGGTGAGGGGTCCTCGCCGCCCGGTGGCGGCGCCGAGGCACCGGCGGGGGGACGGGCCGTCAGCCCTCTGCGCAACCCGGACGGAATCAAGCCCGGCCTCGCCCCGATCACGGGCGACGCCCAGGAGGCGGCGGCCCGGGACCTCATCGACGGCCTGCGCACCAAGGGGCGCGGCCCCCGCACGGGCTACGACCGCGACGAGTTCGGGTACGCGTGGATGGACTCGGTGGAGGGCGTACCGCTGGCGAGGAACGGTTGCGACACACGGAACGACCTGCTGAAACGCGACGGCCAAGAGCTGCGCTTCCGTTCCGGCTCCGACTGCGTGGTCGTCGCCATGACGCTGGACGACCCGTACACCCGCACCACCATCGAGTGGCGCAAGCAGGACGCGAGCGAGGTCCAGATCGACCACGTCGTGCCCCTGTCCTACAGCTGGCAGATGGGCTCCTCGCGGTGGGCGGAGGGCAAGCGCGAACAACTGGCCAACGACCCGCTCAACCTCCTCCCCGTCGAGGGCCGCGCCAATTCCGCCAAGCGGGATTCCGGCCCCGCGTCCTGGCTGCCGCCGAACAAGTCGGTCCGGTGCGCGTACGCGGTGCGGTTCGCCCAGGTCGCCGTCAAGTACGAACTCGCGGTGACCGCACCGGACCGGCAGGCGATGCTGCGGCAGTGCGGCGGCTGACGCGGGGGAGTCGGGGTCGGGGGGTCGGGGGGTCGGGGGCTCGGCCGGCGCTGACCTCGGGCCGTCGGCCGCGCCGAAATCCGCTTCCGGGTCGTCGGCCGTCCTGTCTACGGTGACCGCATGGAGCTGAAGATATCGAGCCTCGCCGAACGCCCGGAGATGGTGGACCGGGTCCGCGCCATGGCCGACAGCTGGCCCGCCTTCGCCGTGGAGGACCTGTCGGGCAACGCCCACTACCCGCGCATCGCCGCCGAACTGCCGGAGTACGTGCAGTTCGCCGAGGACGAGCACGGCGAGGTCGTCGCCCACGGCCACAGCGTGCCGTTCGCCCTGCACCGCGAAGGGCGCGGCACCCTGCCCGCCCGGGGGTGGGGCGAGGTGCTCGTCTGGGCCTTCGGCGACCTGCGCCGGGGCGAGCCCACCGACACTGTCAGCGCCATCTCCGTCGTCGTCGCCCCGCACGCGCAGGGACGCGGTCTCTCCGGCCGGATGCTCGCCGCCATGCGGGACAACGCCCGCGCCCGCGGCTTCCGCGAGGTCGTCGCCCCTGTCCGCCCCAGCGCCAAGCACCTCGAACCGCACGCCCCCATCGAGGAGTACGCCCGCCGCCTGCGTCCGGACGGTCTGCCCCACGACCCGTGGCTGCGCGTCCACGCCCGGGCCGGCGCCACCCTCGACTCCGTGGCCCCGGCCTCCATGACCGTCTCCGGTTCGCTGGAACAGTGGCGGAGCTGGACAGGGCTGCCCTTCGACACCGCCGGGGACGTCGAGGTCCCCGGCGCCCTGGTGCCGGTGCGCTGTGAACCGGAGCGCGGGTACGCGGTGTACGTTGAGCCGAACGTGTGGATGCGGCACCCGTTGTGACCTGACGAGGCATGCCCCCCGGGCCCCCGCCCCCCTCCTCCCGGCCCCCCGGCCCCCCTCGGGCCCGTGCGGCGGTCGCGGCCCGGCGACCCGCGCCGTGTGCGGTGGTCTTCTGGGCTCGCGGCCGCCGGGAGGGCGGCCGGAACCCGGTGGCCGGACGCCGACGGTCAGAAGTTGCCGTTGCCGAGCAGCTCGCCGTCGGCGTCGTAGACGGTGACGAGGCCGTTCTCGCTCTGCTTCCAGTCCGCGAACGCGGAGGCGATGAGGTTGGCCGGGCCCGTTCCCTCGCCCATGATGCCGCCGGTGAAGTCGGTGTAGACGTCGGCCGAGTCGAGGACGTCGTTCTGCTCCTCGGCACCCTGCACCTTGGTGACGTGGGACACGGCGTCCTTCTCCGCGGCGGTCCCGTTCTTCCCCACGAACGCCTTGAACTGCTCGGCCTGGGACGCCTTCTCGACGGCCTTGTCCTCGGCGGGCTTCGCGTCGGCCTTGCCGTCCGCCTTCGCGTCGCCGTCCGTCTTCGCGTCACCGTCCGTCTTCGCGCCGCCGGGATTCTCGTCGGCGCCGACGGAGGTCCGGGCGTCGCCCTTGTCGTCGCCGCCTCCGTCACCGGCGTTCGCCGACACCGCGCCGATGACGACGAGCCCCACCACGGCGCCCAGCGCGACCTTGGTCTTCATACCCATGACTGTGTCCCCTCCCGATGCGGCAACCGCCCTCTCCCGGAGGCTGCTCGTTCGCGAGGTCAATAAGAACAAACTCTGTGAACCGAGTCAACAGCGTTCACGGCAGTGCACGCGTTCACGCCGTGAACCACCCGCACGCCGTCACGTCGGTATGCTCGGCGTCACAAGCGACGAGGGGAGTCGGGCGGGTGCAGGACAACGCGACGGAAGTGACCGCGGCCGGGATCGCGAGGCTCGCAGGCGTCGGCCGAGCTGCCGTGAGCAACTGGCGCCGTCGGCACGCCGACTTCCCTCGGCCGGTGGGGGGAACCGAGACCAGCCCCTCCTTCGCCCTCGCCGCGGTGGAGGGCTGGCTGCGCGAGCACGGCAAACTCGCCGAGGTCCCGCTCCGGGAGCGGGTCTGGCAGCAGCTCGCCGGGCATCCGGCGGGCCCGGTCACCGCACTGACGCACGTAGGTTGCGTCCTGCTGCTCATCCACGACCGCCCGCCGCTCTGGCTGAACGCGAGCGCCGGCTCCGACGCACGGCTCGCGGCGATGCTGCCCGAGGCGCTGGAGCAGGTGCTGACCCCGCGTTTCGGGCCGGCGCGCCGGGGCCGCGGCGGCCGCTGGGGTGGAGAGGGCGCACGCCCCGCCGCGGGAGCGTCCGCCGCCGGAGCGTCCGCCGCGGGAGCGTCCGCCGCCGAAGCGTCCGCCGCCGGAGCGTCCGCAGGTGTGAACGCGCCTTCGGGGGGTGGAGCGTACGCCGCGGTTCACACGCGGTCCGCGTCCGTCGCCGGTCACACGCAGCCCGCGTCCGCCGCTGTTCACGCGCAGTCTGAAGCTGCCACCGTTCACACGCAGCCCGCCGTGACGCCGTCGACCACTGTGAACAGCTCACCGCCGGTTCACGACTCACCGCCGCTTCACGACTCACCGACCGTCCACAGCCGGGTGGCGAAGCCCCGCACCCCGTCCGTCTCCACCCCGTCCGCCCCCATCCCGCCCGCCCCCGCCTCGGCGACCCCCGCTCTCGACACCCTCACGGGCCCCGCCCTCCTCCCCTCCGCCCCCCTCCTCCGAGGCGCCGCGGAACTGGCCTCCGAGCTCGGAGCCCGGCAGACCTTCGAGTTCCTGCTCGGCCGGCACCTCGACGCCAACCCCCGCCAGTACACGCTCACCCCCGCCGACCTCGCCGGCCTGATGGCGGACCTCGCCGGCCCCGCCCGTACCGTCCTCGACCCCGCCTGCGGCACCGGTGCCCTCCTGCGCGCCGCCGCACCGGACGGCCCGGCCTCCCGGCCAGAACAGGCCGACCAGCGACTGCACGCCCAGGACGCCGCCCCGGACCTCGCCGCGCTCACCGGGCTCCGGCTCGCCCTGCACACCCGGGCCGGCATCCGCGCCGCCGCCGGCGACACCCTGCGCGCCGACGCCTTCCCCGAGCTGCGCGCCGACGCCGTCCTGTGCCACCCGCCGTTCAACGAGCGCAACTGGGGACACGACGAACTCGCCTACGACCCACGCTGGGAGTACGGCTTCCCGGCCCGCACCGAGTCCGAGCTGGCCTGGGTGCAGCACGCCCTCGCCCGCCTGCGGGACGGCGGTACCGCCGTCCTCCTCATGCCGCCCGCCGCCGCCTCCCGCCGCTCCGGCCGCCGCGTCCGCGCCGACCTGCTGCGCCGGGGCGCGCTGCGGGCCGTGGTCGCGCTGCCGGTCGGCGCGGCGCCGCCGTACAACATCGCGCTCCACCTGTGGGTGCTGCGCCGGCCCGACAAGGCACCCGCGCAGCCTGAGGTGCTGCTCGCCGACGTGGGGCAGTTCGCCGGCGAGGGACGGGGCGGCCCCGACTGGCGGGCCGTGCGGGACGCCGTACTGGACGCCTGGCGGGACTTCGACGGCGCCGGGCGCCTCGACGAACGGCCCGGCCTGGCCCGTTCGCTGCCCGTCATCGCCCTCCTCGACGACGACGTCGACCTCTCACCCGCCCGCCACCTGCCGCCCCCCACGGCCACCGACGGCGCCGGACGCCTCACGGACGTACGCGAACGCCTCGGCGAGACCCTGCGCCTGACCGCCGACCTCACCCCCGCCCCCGCCCCCGCCCACGACCCCGCACAGCCCGCACCCCGCTGGCCGCTCACCACCGTCGGCGAACTCGTCCGCGGTGGCGCCCTGGTGGTGCGCACCGGCACCCACGGCGGCCACGCGCGCGTGCCCGTGCTCACCGACCACGACGTCCTCTCCGGCACCGGCCCCTCCGGCACCCTCCCGGAGAGCGACGAGGAACCCGTGCTCACCGAACCCGGCGACGTCGTCGTCCCGGTCCTCGGCGGCGGCTCCGTCGCGCGCGTGGTCGACGACGCCACCGCCGGCGCCGCCCTGGGGCGCAACCTGGTCCTCCTGCGCCCCGACCCGGCCGCGCTCGACCCCTGGTTCCTCGCCGGCTTCCTGCGCGGCACCGCCAACAACCGCCAGGCCAGCAGCTACGCCTCCACCGCCACCCGCCTCGACGTACGCCGCCTCCAGCTGCCCCGGCTCCCGCTCGACGCCCAGCACCGCTACGGCGCCCGCTTTAGGGCCCTCGACGAGTTCGACCGGGCCCTCAAACGCGCGGGCCGCCTCGGCGACCAGCTCGTACGGGGCATGTACGACGGGCTCACGGACGGCTCCGTGACCCCGGACTGACGACCCGTCCGGCGGCCTTGTCCACGCCCCAGGGACGGCCCGCCCGACGGCCCGCCCGACGGCCCGTCCAGCCGCCCGGGCACGGGAAGTGACCAGCACGACAACGGTTCGGTACAACCCGGGACCGCTTGTCCGTGTCGGCCTATACGCTCGACCCCACACGGGACCTTCCGGTGTGTCCGCCTCATCAGGTCTTCAGGAGAAGTCATGCACGGCCAGGGCTTTGTGCCGCCACCGCCGCCGCGCCGCCCCCACACCGCGGTGCTGGTCCTGCTGCGCGTCTTCTTCGTGGCGCTCCCCCTGCTGAGCCTCGGGTTCCTCGCCTGGATATCGACCCTCTACGCGGCGATCGTCTCCCGCAGACCGCGCGACTGGTGGGCATTCGGCACGTCGGCCGTCATCCTGGTGATCAGCTTCAGCCTGCTCGCCACGGACGACACGGACGACTTCAGCACGCCCAAGGGCACCACGGGCATGGTCATCCTGCTGCTCAACGCCTGCGCGTGCGCCGGCTACTTCCTCTACGCGGACATCCGGCACCACCAGGCGCCCCTCCACACCGGCTACCCGCCCCCCGGGCCCCCGGCCACCGGATACGGACACCCGCAGCCCGCGTACCCCTACACCCCCGTACCCCCGCAGGCGGCCCCGCAGCAGCCTCCGCCCCCGTACCGGACCCCGCAGCCGCAGACACCCACCCCGCCCCCCACGCCCCCGCGCACCCCCCAGCCCGCCCGCATCGACCAGGTCCGCGCCGAACTCGACGAGCTGAGCGACTACCTCCGCAAGCACGACGGCAGCGGCAGCGGCAACGGCGGCCAGGAGAACGCCAGGTGACCGTGGCGGCGGGACGCGTCGTCGCCGACCGGTACGAACTGTCCACGCTCATCGGACAGGGCGGCATGGGCCAGGTCTGGACGGCCTACGACCGACGGCTCGACCGGCGCGTCGCCGTGAAGCTGCTGCGCCCCGACAAGGTGGCCGGCCAGGAGGCCGAGGAACTGCGCCGCCGGTTCGTGCGCGAATGCCGGGTGACCGCGCAGGTCGACCACCCCGGCCTCGTCACCGTGCACGACGCCGGCAGCGAGGGCGAGGAGCTGTTCCTCGTCATGCAGTACGTCGACGGCGCCGACCTCTCCGACCACCTCGCCGAACACGACCCCTACCCCTGGCAGTGGGCGGTCGCCGTGGCCGCGCAGCTGTGCGCCGTACTGAGCGCGGTGCACGCCGTGCCGATCGTCCACCGCGACCTCAAGCCCCGCAACGTGATGGTGAAGCAGGACGGCACCGTCACCGTCCTCGACCTCGGCGTCGCCTCCGTCATGGACGCCGACACCACCCGCCTCACCCACACCGGCACCCCCATAGGCTCGCCCGCCTACATGGCGCCCGAGCAGGCGATGGGCGGCGCCGTCGGCCCCTACACCGACCTCTACGCACTCGGCGTGCTCCTGCACGAACTGCTCAGCGGAGACGTCCCGTTCGCGGGCTCCACCGCCCTCGGCGTCCTCCACCGGCACCTGTACGAGCCCCCGCTGCCCGTACGCCGCCTCCGCCCCGAGGTCCCCGAGGCGCTCGAAGCCCTGGTCCTGCGCCTGCTCGCCAAGGACCCCCAGCACCGGCCCGCCTCCGCCCAGGAGGTCTACGAGCACCTGGCACTGCTGCTGCCCGCGCGCGGCATGCCCACCGGCGGTCCCCTCGACCCCACCCGCCCCTTCGTGCGCCCGCACGCCCCCTGGCCGGACCGGGCCCGCACCCCCGCGCCGCAGCCGACACCCGTCCCGCCCGTCGCCGAGGCCGAGAAGCCGGACGTCGCCCGGGCCGTCGACGACGTCAAACGCCTCCTCGGCGAGGGCCGCATCACCCAGGCCGTCGACATCCTCGGCGCGATCCTGCCCGTCGCCGCAGCACAGCACGGCGAGCGCTCCCCGGTCGTGCGCACCCTGCGCAAGCAGTACGCGGCCACCCTCCTGGACGACGGCCAGTACCGGCGCGCCCTGCCCGAGCTGCGCCGCCTCGCCGACGAACGCGCCGCCGAGGCCGGCCAGGCCGACCCCCAGTCCCTGCGCCACCGCTACGACGCCGCCCAGTGCCTGGAGCAGCTCGGCGAACCGGCCGCCGCCCTCGCCGAATACCGTGCCCTGCTGCCGTACTACGAGAACCAGTACGTCGCCGGCGACCCCGACCTCGCCCACGACGTCCGCCGCCGCATCGGCCACCTGCTGCTCGCCCTCGGCGACCGCGCCGCCGCCCACGAGACACTGGTGCGGCTGCTGCACGACGTGGAGCGCCTGCACGGCCCCGGCCATCCGGTGGCGGCCGAGGTCCGGCGCACCCTCCAGTGGCTCGGCCAGGTACGCGGCTGACGACCGCGCCCCCGCTCGACGGACCCCTCGGGCGGCGCGGCGGTGCCCGAAGTCCCGGTGAATCGTTGGTCGAATGGGTTGGCCAGAGCCGGGCCACTGCCTACCATCGATCATCGCAAGACTTTGTGCACCGTCGCACAATCTCCAACGGGAGGCTTCCTTGCACCGCCGCCGTCGCACCGCGCTCCTGCTCACCGCCGCGATCGCCGCCGCGGCGCCCCTGCTCACCGCCTGCGGCAACGACGCGCATCCGGGAGCGGCGGCCGTCGTGGGCGACCAGCGGATCACCGTCGCCCAGCTGGAGAACCGCGTCGACGAGGTGCGCGAGGCGCAGCGGGCCGCGGTCCCGGACGACACCCAGTACCAGCAGGTCGTCGCCCGCACCGGCACCCTCACCCGCGACACCCTGCACAGCATGGTCCTGGACCGGGTCCTGCACCGCGCCGCCCAGGACGCGGGGGTGACCGTCAGCCGCGGTGAGGTGCAGAAGATGCGCGGCGGACTGGAGGAGCAGGCCGGCGGCGCCAAGGAGCTGGAGACGGTCTGGCTTCAGCAGTACGGTGTCGCCCCCGAGCGCCTCGACGAGAACCTCCGTCTCCAGCTGGAGGCCCAGAAGCTCGCCGAGAGCCTCGGCACCGACACCAGCCGCCCCGAGTTCTGGCAGGCCCTGTCCAAGGCCTCGGCCAAGCTCGACGTCGACCTCAATCCGCGCTACGGCGACTGGGACGTCCAGAAGAGCAGCCGCGTCGACGCGAAGACGCCCTGGCTGCGGGAGATCACGGCACAGCGCACCCAACAGACGGCGTAACGGTCCTGCCCGGAGCCGGCCTGCCCCCGACGGACAGGCCCGGTCGACCAACCGGCGGAAAACCGGTGCGGGCACCCCGTGCTCGCATCCCTGTGGACATGCCCCTGTGGACAGCCCCTGTGGACAACTCAGGGCGCTGTCCGCCGCGTGCGTTACGTTTCTGATCGTGAACGCAATCAGCCCCGACGCCGCTCCCGGCACCGCCCCCGACCCCGGCCGCATCGTCCTGCTCACCACGAGCCACCGCGTGGCCCCCGGCCTGCTGTCCTGGCCCGCCTGGCAGGCCCTGCGCACCGCCGACCGCGTGCTGTGCGCCGACGCGGCGCACCCCCAGCTGCCGTACCTGCGCGAGGCGGGCATACGGGTCGACGAGGGGGCCCCGACCGCCGAGGAACTGGTCGCGGCCTGCGCCGGCGGCCGGACCGTGGTGGTCGTGGCGACCGGCGAGGGCGACCCCGCGCTCACCGACGGACTGGCCCGCCTCGCCGGCTCCGGCCGCCTCACCATGCCCGACCTGGAGCTGCTCCCCGCCTCCTACGACCTCCCGGGCGCCCGCCTCCTCGACCTCGTGCAGGTCATGGACCGCATCCGCGTCGAATGCCCCTGGTCGTCCCGGCGGACCCACGAGGGCCTGGCCAAGTACGCCATCGAGGAGGCGTACGAGCTGGTCGAGGCCATCGAGGACGGCGACCGCGACGAACTCCGCGAGGAGCTGGGCGACGTACTCCTCCAGGTCGTCTTCCACGCCCGCATCGCCGAGGAGGACCCCGACGCCCCGTTCTCCGTGGACGACGTGGCCGGCACCATCGTCGGCAAACTGATCCACCGCCACCCGCACGTCTTCGGCGACGAGACGGCGACCACCCCCGAGGAGGTCAGGGAGCACTGGCTGCGCACCAAGGCCACCGAGAAGCAGCGCACCTCGGTCACCGAGGGCGTCCCGCTCGGCCAGCCCGGCCTCGCCCTCGCCGCCAAGCTCGCCTCCCGGGTCCGCACGGCGGGCCTCGCCGTCCCCCTTCCCACCGGCGAAGGCGTCGGCTACGAACTCCTCGCCCTCGCCGCCCGCGCCGAGTCCGAGGGCACCGACCCGGAGGCGGCCCTCAGAGCGGCGGCCCGCACCTACCGGGACGCGATCAGGGAGGTCGAGGCCGCCGGGGGTTGAGCCGGTCAGGCAGCGGTGAACCGCACCGGGAGGTCACGCAGCCCTCGCATGATGAGCCCTCCTCGCCAGCGCAGGTCGTCAGGAGCTGCCGCCAGTTGCAGATCGGGAAGGCGTCGTAGCAAGGTCTCCAGGGCCGTGCGGCCTTCGAGCCGGGCGAGCGGCGCGCCGAGGCAGTAGTGGATGCCGTGCCCGTATCCGAGGTGCTGGTTGTCACGACGGGTCAGGTCGACGATGTCCGGTTCGCCGAAGCGCGCAGGGTCACGGTTCGCGGCAGCGAGGACAACGAGCACGGGATCACCTGGCGCGATGCGTTGACGCCCGATGGTCAGGGCTTCAGTCGCGAAGCGCCAAGTAGCCAGTTCCACGGGCCCGTCGTAGCGGAGCAGCTCCTCGATGCCGCTGTCCAGCAACGCCGTATCGCCCCGTTCGATCGATTCCTGCAGCCGAGCTCTCTCCCGAGGGTGCCGCATTAGCGTGTACACGCCATTACCGATGAGGTTGATGGTGGTCTCGAAACCTGCGAACAGAAGCACGAAGCACATCGCGGCGGCCTCGTTCTCGGTGAGGTGTTCGCCGTGGTCGGACGCCCGGATGAGGCCGGAGATCAGGTCCTCGCCGAGGTCGTCGCGCTTGCGGTGGATGAGTTCCGCGAGGTAGGCGCGGATCTTCTTGACGGAGCGCGCCACACCGCCTCGTTGCCCACCACCGTGGCGGATCATCATGCCCGCCCAGTCGCGCAGGTCGTTCTGATCCTCGCGAGGAACGCCCAGCAGGTCACAGATGGCGTAGATGGGGAGCGGAAAGGCGAAGTCGTGGATGAGTTCCGCTTCGCCCTGTGAGGCGAATCCGTCGATGAGCTCGTCCGTCAGACTCTGCACACGGGGCGCGAACTCCGCGATGCGCCGCGGCGTGAACGCCTTGGAGACGAGGCGGCGCAGGCGCGTGTGGTCCGGCGGATCGATGTTGAGCAGATGCGTCATGAGGTTGGCGCTGCGCTCACCCGGAATGCCGGTCTTGCTCTTCCTTCCGGCGTCTTCGGCGTGATGCTCGGGGTTCTTCGAAAGCCGGCCGTCGGCGAGAGCCTCGCGCGCGTCGCTGTACCGGGTCACCAGCCACGCCTCGACCCCGCTGGGCAGCTTGGTCCAGTGGACGGGGGAGTGCTGACGCAGCCAGGCATAGGCCGGGTACGGGTCACTGGCGAACTCCCAGGTGAAGAGCTCAGGGGCGGTGCTCGGAACATTCACGGCACGACCGTAGCGGGACAGGGCCGTCGTGTGCTCATGGCGACAGGAGAAGAACCGATACATCAGGACATAGGTGATCAGTGGGAGTTTTCTCCGTTTGTCCGTGCGCTCTCGCCTTCGGACATTACATTCCCCGTAAAACGCAAGGGGCCCCAGAGCTGGCCAGAGCTCCGGGGCCTTGCCAGCCGTGAAGGGGCTGACGTGTTCAAAGCTATCGCCATGGATGTGCCCTCGGCCAACCACGGGCCGGGGCCGAAACGTACTGTTCGAGCGGCACTCATGCTGCGAGTGTCGACACAGGAACAGGCCCGGGGGTACGGCCTCGGTGTCCAGGAGAGTGCGGGGCGCGCTTACATCGCTGCTCGGGCGGCGTGGACTCTCTCTCCGGAGTCCGTCTTCCGGGACGAAGGCGTGTCGGGAGCCACCGTCGCGCGCCCCGGCATGTTGCGCCTCGAACAGGCTGCCCGGCAGGGCGATATCGACGTCGTCGTCGTACACAGCTTTGACCGCATCGGCCGTACGGAGCAGGCGTTCTGGGCGTGGATCTGGGCCATGGAAGACCTTGGGATCCGGTTCGTATCAGCCACCGAGGACATCGACGCCGCCACGGACTCCGGACGTCAGCAGTTGCAGCGCTGTGCCGTGAGAGCCGAAGCTGAACGTGACCTCCTTCGCGAGCGCACCCAGGGCGGGCGTCAGCGCAAGGCTCTCGACGGCGGATGGGTAGGTGGCCCACCGCCCTGGGGTTACGCCATCGACAGGGCCGGCGGGCACCGTTCCACGCTCGTCGTCGACGAGAGCGAAGCGCGTGTGGTCCGCGATGCGGTGAGCCTCGTCGTGGACGAGTCCCGCAACGTCTCCGAGGCGGCCCGGGAGCTGAACGACCGCGGACAGCTCACCCGCAGCGGTCGACCGTGGACCGCTTCCAACCTCCACCGACGTCTTCGGTGCTCGGCTCTCCTCAAGGGGGAGGTCGTCTTCCGTAACCCGGAGGGCGAGGGCAGCAACAGCACCAGGCTGGACGAGAACGGTGTCCCTGTGCACGGAGCAAGTGTGGTTCTCGCGGTTCCTCGCCTCATCAGCGAGGAGCGGGCGGACGCGTTGCTGCGTTCCCTGAGGCAGGGTGGCCACTCCGTGCACGCCGAAGCGGGGCACTACCCGTTGACCGGCCGGATCATCGGCGCATGCGGCCACGGATACGTCGGCTCCTTCAGCAAATCCAATGCCACCCGCTACTACCGGTGCGGCGGAGCCAACAACGGCAAGGGCCCGGCGACGAACTGCTCCGACCCGTACCTGACAGCCGACGCTGTCGAAGGGGCCGTGTGGAGCAGGGTCGAGGTACTGCTGACGGAACCGCGCATCCTGGATGCGGCTCGGAGCAGGCTGCTCCCGTATCCCGGTGACATCGGCAAGCAAGGTGAGCGGGTGGCTCGTTTCGCGGACTCGCTCCGGGAGAAGGAGGATCTCCTGGCTCACGCCACGACGGCTTTGACCGCATCCGGCCTCGACCAGGCAGTGAAGGACGCGGCCTTGCGGCAGCTCACGGAGGACGTGCGCAGCGCCACGGCGCTGCTCGCAACGGGGCGGCTGGTGCTCGCGGGCCAGGAAGCCGCAGCCGAGGCCGCTCGGTCGGTTCTGCACCCGCCCCTGCCGGCCGGGGGAGCACCTCACCTCGACCTGGCCGGGATGGCAGTGGTGATCGACCTTCTGAACATCAGGGTGAAGCCTCTCGGAGAGGTGCGGAGGCGCTCTGGGGTCAAGTGCAAGGTGACGGAGTGGCACGAGCGGACCGGGACGCCCGTCCCCGAGGCGGTGGCGGAGTCCGAATGGCCGGTGATCGAGGCGCTCATGGCCGCGCACTTCCCGCGCCGCCAGTTCGTCCGCGGAGCCGTGGATGTCCGGACGCAACTGAACGAGGCTCTGCACCGGTTGCGCACGGGCTGCCTGTGGGACGAGCTCCCTGAGTGCCACGGCCCCTGGCAGCTTGCCAAGGACAGGCAGAACACCTGGTTCAGGAAGGGCTTCTGGCCCCTCCTCATGGACGAGCTGAACCGCCGTGGAGAGCCCACCCCGGTTCGACGTGAGCCGCAGGTGCCACCGCTCGAGGTCACAGGGGCCGTCGTGTCCGAGCTGTTCAAACATGACACGCGCTCAACTTTGTGATCTTCACGTGATCTGCGCGGCATGAACTTGTGACAAGCGATCATCTGCCTATACGTTCACGGATCAACGTGGCCCCCAGTCTCACGGCCGCGCGATCCCCGTTGTCTCGTGAAAGGTCTTCGCATGCTCTCCGGGAACGGTCGTCACCGCCGCCCCCGCCAGGCACCCGCCCTGGTCGTCGCCGCCGGAGTGACGGGCTCCGCCATCGCGATCCCGCTGCTCGGCGCCACCGGCGCGCACGCGGCCGACGGGGCGAACTGGGACCGGGTCGCCGAGTGCGAGACCGGCGGCTCCTGGAGCCAGAGCAGCGGCAACGGCTACTACGGCGGGCTACAACTGTCCCAGGACGTCTGGGAGCAGTACGGCGGCCTGGAGTACGCGTCGAGCGCCGATCAGGCCAGCCGCTCCCAGCAGATAAGAATCGCCGAGAAGTTGCGCGCGGACCAGGGCATCGCCGCCTGGCCGACCTGCGGGCTGCTCGCGGGCCTGGGCAACGACCCGGGCACGCCGGCCGGCGGCGCGGGTGCGGCGGAGAAGGGTGCGTCGCAGGGGTCGGACGAGGAGGGGACGCCGACGGCGCCCCGGTCGCCCGCGGCGTCCGGCACCGGCTCGTCCGGCTCGTCCGAGGGGGCCGGGCGGGTCTCCGGGCTCTCGCCTTCGTCCCCGTCCCCGGCCGCGTCTGACTCCCCGTCGGCCGACCGGGACGAAACGGCCAAGGCCGACACAACACCCGGAACCGGCTCTTCGGCGACCGCGGACCCGCAGGAGTCCGACAGGTCGTCCACAGCCACCACCAAGGATGACGAAACGGACAAGGCGGGCCAGAGCGCGGGCTCTTCGGCCCTCACCGGCACCGCGGGGTCCGGCGCCGGCAAGCATCGCGGCGACCGCGCCCAGGAGGGTGTGGAAGGCGTGGAGGAGGGCCGCGGGTCCGACGCGTCGGGGCGGCACGCCTCGCGCGGTGAGGGCGAGGCGCGAGGGGTCGTCGACGGCTCGTACACCGTCCGCTCCGGCGACAGCCTCTGGGGCATCGCCGACTCCCTTGAGCTCGACGGCGGGTGGCGCTCGCTGTATGTCGGCAACGAGGAGGTCGTCGGCACCGACCCCGACCACATCCTGCCCGGTCAGACGCTCACGGTCGGGGGCGAAACGGGCCAAAAGTAGGGGGAGTTCGCGTCACGGTTCGGGGCCTATGTCCGATTTGGATCACGTGAGACATAGCTCTCAGAAGCCGTGATCGTCTTTGAAAATCCGGCGAGCGCGTGTCTACGGTCATGGTCGCTCGCCATCGCGGGCCCCGGCTGCCGCAACGCCGAATCCTGCCAGCGGCCGTCCGGGAACAGTCGTCGCGTCAAGCGCCGAAGGCAGGAGCGGGGGACCCAAGGTAAGTGCCGCACCGGGCAGTCGAGCCGGAGCGGCTAGGGGTGGAGCCGAGTTCCGCGAGGAACCCGGCCGGGCAACTCAACCGGCCCGAACCCGACAGCTCACCTCGCAGGCGTCGGTGAGGGGATCAACCATGCTGTTTTCCGGCAAGGGCAAGCACCGTCGTCCGTCCAAGGCCACCCGAGTCATCGCCGTCGCCGGTGTCACCGGTGCCGCCGTCGCCGCCCCGCTGATGGCGGCCGGCAACGCCTCCGCCGCCACCGCCTCCGAGTGGGACGCCGTCGCCCAGTGCGAGTCCGGCGGCAACTGGTCCATCAACACCGGCAACGGTTACTACGGCGGTCTGCAGTTCTCCGCCTCCACCTGGGCCGGCTACGGCGGCACGCAGTACGCCGCGACCGCCGACCAGGCGAGCAAGTCGCAGCAGATCGAGATCGCCGAGAAGGTGCTCGCGGGCCAGGGCAAGGGTGCCTGGCCGGTCTGCGGCACCGGCCTGTCGGGCGCCGCGTACACCGGTGGCGGCTCCACCGAGAGCCAGGACAGCGGTTCCGCGCAGGGCTCCGGCAGCTCCGAGAGCCAGAGCGGCGGCTCCACCGCCGACCGCTCCACCGAGCAGAAGGCGTCCCGTTCCGAGGAGCGCCCGGCCGCCGAGAAGCCGGCCGAGAAGAAGACCGTCACCACCCCGACCGGCAAGAAGGTCGAGAAGGGCGACGGCGAGTACAAGGTCGTCAAGGGCGACACCCTCAGCTCGATCGCCGGGGAGCACGACGTCAAGGGCGGCTGGGCGAAGCTGTTCGAGCTGAACGACGACATCGTCGACGAGGCCGACCTGATCTACCCGGGCCAGCAGCTGCACCTGAAGTAAGCAGCGGTCCCGCCTGCTCCCGTCCCGGCGCGTGTTCCCCCGTACGCGCCGGGACGGGTTTTTCACGTCCCCGTCCCGTCCCCGTCCCGCCCGTGCCGCCGTCCCCGGGACCGCGGGTGTTTCCGGAAACGTCTTTGTTCCGTTCGGAAACAATTTACTCTCGGTTCTGTCCAGCGGGTGGGCGATCGGCTGGCCGATCGCCCGGAGCCGGTTAGGCTCGGTCCCGCAGAGCCGCTGCGGTCCTGTGGACCCGCGCGTCACACCGAAGCGTCACATTGAAGAAGGAGATGCTCGTGCCGTCCATCGACGTCGTCGTAGCCCGGGAAATCCTGGACTCCCGAGGCAACCCCACGGTCGAGGTCGAGGTCGGCCTCGACGACGGCAGCACGGGTCGTGCCGCCGTTCCCTCCGGCGCCTCCACCGGCGCCTTCGAGGCCATCGAACTCCGTGACGGCGACCCGGCCCGTTACCTGGGCAAGGGCGTCGAGAAGGCCGTCCTGGCCGTCATCGAGCAGATCGGCCCGGAGCTGGTCGGCTACGACGCCACCGAGCAGCGCCTGATCGACCAGGCCATGTTCGACCTGGACGCGACCGACAACAAGGGCTCGCTGGGCGCCAACGCCATCCTCGGCGTCTCGCTCGCCGTCGCCCACGCCGCCTCCGAGGCCAGCGACCTGCCGCTCTTCCGCTACCTGGGCGGCCCCAACGCGCACCTGCTGCCGGTGCCGATGATGAACATCCTGAACGGCGGCTCGCACGCCGACTCCAACGTGGACATCCAGGAGTTCATGATCGCGCCGATCGGCGCGGAGTCCTTCTCCGAGGCCCTGCGCTGGGGCGCCGAGGTCTACCACACGCTGAAGAAGGTCCTGAAGAACAAGGGCCTGGCCACCGGACTCGGCGACGAGGGCGGCTTCGCCCCGAACCTCGGCTCCAACCGCGAGGCCCTCGACCTGATCCTCGAGGCGATCAAGGAGGCCGGCTACACCCCCGGCGAGCAGATCGCCCTGGCGCTCGACGTCGCCGCGTCCGAGTTCTACAAGGACGGCTCCTACGCCTTCGAGGGCAAGAACCGCACCGCCGCCGAGATGACCGAGTACTACGCCGAGCTGGTCGAGGCGTACCCGCTGGTCTCCATCGAGGACCCGCTGTTCGAGGACGACTGGGACGGCTGGAACACCATCACCGCCAAGCTCGGCGACAAGGTGCAGCTCGTCGGTGACGACCTGTTCGTCACCAACCCGGAGCGCCTGGCCCGCGGCATCGAGGAGAACTCGGCCAACGCCCTGCTCGTCAAGGTGAACCAGATCGGTTCGCTGACCGAGACCCTGGACGCCGTCGAGCTGGCCCAGCGCAACGGCTTCAAGTGCATGATGTCCCACCGTTCCGGCGAGACCGAGGACGTCACCATCGCCGACCTGGCCGTCGCCACCAACTGCGGCCAGATCAAGACCGGTGCCCCGGCCCGCTCCGAGCGCGTCGCCAAGTACAACCAGCTGCTGCGCATCGAGGAGATCCTCGACGACGCCGCGGTGTACGCCGGCCGCAGCGCGTTCCCCCGCTTCAAGGGCTGACCCGCCCCGTAAGAGGCGGCGTCGTACGTACGTCCCCGTACTCGGTCCCGTACCGTGTGCGGGGACGTACGCACGTAGGGCGACGCACGAGGGTGCAGGGGAGGCGGGGACATGGCGGTGAAGGACCGGGACCGTTTCTCCACCGCGACCAGGATCCGGATCATCGGGGAGCAGACCGCGGCCCGGGTCTACCGTTCGCAGACCAAGCGCCAGGCCCGCCGCTCCCGGCTGACCGGCCGGGCCGCGCTGCTCGCGATGGTGCTCTGCTCGCTGGTCGTGGCGCTCGCCTATCCGATACGGCAGTACGTCGCCCAGCGGGCGGAGGTCGCCGATCTCCAGCGGGAGCAGCGCGAGACCCGGAGCCGGGTCGAGGAGCTGCGCGACCTCAAGGCGCGCTGGCAGGACGACGCCTACGCCGAGCAGCAGGTCCGGCTGCGGCTGCACTACGTGATGCCGGGGGAGACGGGGCTCGTCGTCGTCGACCCGGACGCCGCCAGGCAGGCCCGCGCCGAGGCCGGTGCCGCCGACCGCCCCTGGTACCGCAACGTCTGGGACGGGATCGACAAGGCCGACGCCGCCGCCCTCCGGCAGTGAACCGACCGCGCCGGCCGTGACTCAACAGGAAGACCAGCAGAAGACAGCCATGCAGACTCCCCCGCCGACCACCCCGCGCACCGAGCCCACCGACGCGGACGTGGCGGCCTTCAAGCAGCAGCTCGGGCGTCCTCCGCGCGGCCTGCGCGCCATCGCGCACCGCTGCCCCTGCGGCCGGCCGGACGTCGTGGAGACGGCGCCGCGGCTGCCCGACGGCACGCCCTTCCCCACGCTGTACTACCTGACGTGTCCGCGGGCGGCCTCCGCGATCGGCACGCTGGAGGCGAACGGCGTGATGAAGGAGATGACCGAGCGCCTCGCCACTGACCCCGAGCTGGCCGCCGCCTACCGGGCCGCGCACGAGGACTACATCCGGCGCCGCGACGAGATCGAGGAGCTGACCGGGTTCCCGAGCGCGGGCGGCATGCCCGACCGGGTCAAGTGCCTGCACGTGCTGGTCGGCCACTCCCTCGCCGCAGGGCCGGGCGTGAACCCGTTGGGCGACGAGGCCCTCGCGATGCTGCCCGAGTGGTGGCGCAAGGGGCCGTGCGTGACGGTCGACGGGACCTGCGGGGAGGACGGCAAGTGACCCGTGTCGCCGCCGTCGACTGCGGTACGAACTCCATCCGGCTGCTGGTCGCCGACGTCGACCCGGCGACCGGTGAGCTGAGCGACCTGGACCGCCGCATGACCATCGTGCGGCTCGGTCAGGGCGTCGACCGCACCGGGCGGCTGGCGCCCGAGGCGCTGGAGCGGACCTTCGCCGCGTGCCGCGAGTACGCCGAGGTGATCAAGGAGCACGGCGCGGAGCGGCTGCGCTTCGTGGCGACCTCCGCCTCCCGGGACGCGGAGAACCGGGACGACTTCGTGCGCGGCGTGCTGGACATCCTCGGTGTGGAGCCGGAGGTCATCACGGGGGACCGGGAGGCGGAGTTCTCCTTCACCGGCGCCACCCGGGAGCTGGCCGGCCGCGACCACCTCGACAGGCCCTACCTGGTCGTGGACATCGGCGGCGGCTCGACCGAGTTCGTCGTCGGCGACGACCACGTGCGTGCCGCCCGTTCCGTGGACGTCGGCTGCGTCCGGATGACCGAGCGGCACCTGGTCCACGACGGCGCGGTGACCGACCCGCCGACCGAGGCGCAGGTCGCGGCGATGCGGGCGGACATCGAGGCGGCCCTGGACCTCGCCGAGGAGACGGTGCCGCTGCGCGAGGCGCGCACGCTGGTGGGGCTGGCCGGTTCGGTGACGACGCTCTCCGCCATCGCGCAGGATCTTCCCGGGTACGACTCGGCCGCCATCCACCACTCCCGGGTCTCCCGGGACCGGGTCGCGGAGATCACCGCGTGGCTGCTGCGCTCCACCCACGCCGAGCGCGCGGCGGTCCCGTCCATGCACCCGGGCCGCGTCGACGTCATCGGGGCGGGCGCGCTCGTCCTCCTGGCGATCATGGAGCGGACGGGCGCGCGGGAGGTCGTGGTGAGCGAGCACGACATCCTCGACGGCATCGCGTGGTCGCTGGCGTAGGGGCCGTGCTCGCTCTCTGAGCAGGACGGACGACGATTGAGCGGTCGCCGGGGGGCCTCGCGGACCTCCCGGCGACGCCCTGTCGGGAAAGTTCGTGAAGTTCTTCACAAGGAATTGGGCCCGGTCGGACGGCGAATGCGCGTCGGTTGACCCTTTTGGGGGTTCAACGGCCCTTTGAACGCGTTCAGGACCGTGTGTGCGAGGGGTGCCGCCGGGGGGTCGGGAGAGGGTGGTCCACCGTCTCCGGAGGTGCGGACGGGCAGCTCACGCGGCATTGACAACGGGGTGCACTACACGCTGGTTCCTTCCCCCGCCATGATCTCCGTCACGTGGGCGGCGGATGGTAGCACAGCCTTCACCGAAGCTTGTGAAGGGGCGCACGAACGACCCCCCTGAGTCGGGTGGATACTCGATGGCATGAGCACCACGGAGCGTCCCAGGATCCTCGTAGTAGGCGGTGGGTACGTAGGCCTGTACGCAGCTCGACGCATCCAGAAGAAGATGCGTTACGGCGAGGCGACCGTCACCGTCGTCGACCCGCGGTCGTACATGACCTACCAGCCCTTCCTCCCCGAAGCCGCCGCCGGCAACATCTCCCCGCGGCACGTCGTCGTCCCCCTCAGGCGCGTGCTTCCCAAGGCGGAGGTCCTCACCGGCCGGGTCACGACCATCGACCAGGACCGCAAGGTCGCCACGATCGCCCCGCTGGTGGGCGAGGCGTACGAGCTGCCGTTCGACTACCTGGTCATCGCCATGGGCGCGGTCTCCCGCACCTTCCCGATCCCCGGCCTCGCCGAGCAGGGCATCGGCATGAAGGGCATCGAGGAGTCCATCGGACTGCGCAACCACGTCCTGGAGCAGCTGGACAAGGCCGACTCCACCACCGACGAGGAGATCCGCCGCAAGGCGCTCACCTTCGTCTTCATCGGCGGCGGTTTCGCCGGCGCGGAGACCATCGGTGAGGTCGAGGACATGGCCCGCGACGCGGCCAAGTACTACAAGAACGTCTCCCGCGAGGACATGCGCTTCATCCTCGTGGACGCCGCCGACAAGATCCTCCCCGAGGTCGGCCCCAAGCTCGGCCAGTACGGCAAGGAGCACCTCGAGGGCCGCGGCGTCGAGGTCTACCTGTCCACCTCCATGGACTCCTGCGTCGACGGCCACGTCGTGCTGAAGAACGGCCTGGAGGTCGACTCCAGCACCATCGTGTGGACGGCCGGCGTCAAGCCGAACCCGGCCCTGTCCCGCTTCGGCCTGCCGCTGGGTCCCCGCGGTCACGTCGACTGCGAGCCGACCCTCCAGGTCAAGGGCACCGACTACATCTGGGCCGCGGGCGACAACGCCCAGGTGCCGGACCTCGTCGGCCGCAAGGCGGGCAACGAGAACGCCTGGTGCCCGCCGAACGCCCAGCACGCGCTGCGCCAGGCCAAGGTCCTCGGCGACAACGTGATCTCCGGTATGCGGGGCTTCCCGCAGAAGGACTACAGCCACGCCAACAAGGGCGCGGTGGCGGGTCTCGGCCTCCACAAGGGCGTCGCGATGATCGTCATGGGCAAGATGAAGATCAAGCTCAAGGGACGTCTCGCCTGGTACATGCACCGCGGCTACCACGGTCTCGCGATGCCGACCTTCAACCGGAAGATCCGCGTCTTCGCGGACTGGACGCTCGGCATGTTCCTCAAGCGCGAGGTCGTCTCCCTCGGCGCGATGGAGACCCCGCGCGAGGAGTTCTACGAGGCCGCCAAGCCGGCCCCGGCCGCCGCGCCCAAGGCCGCCGAGCCGGCCGCGCAGCCGCAGAAGTCCGGGGAAAAGGCCAAGGCCTCCTGACCTGCCCTCCGGCGCACCCGTAGTACCCCGAAGGGGCCGTCCGCCATCCGTGGTGCGGGCGGCCCCTTCGCGCTGCGCCGGCCGGGCGACAGAGTCCATGGTGTGTACAGGTATTTTGCCGGGTCGTGACGCGCGCCGGGGACTGTGCGGCGGGCTCCCAGGTGTTTACGTGGTGAGGGACATTCCGGGATCGCTCGTCACGGAGGTACGCCATGGCTGACGCCGCGCTGCGGCTGCAGAGCCTCTTCGAACAGTTGCTGGGAGCACCCCTCCCGGTGCGCGTCCGCGCCTGGGACGGTTCGCAGGCGGGACCGCCGGGCGCGCCCATCGTCGTCGTCCGCCGCCGCCGGGCCCTGCGCCGCCTGCTGTTCAAGCCGGGCGAACTGGGCCTGGCCCGTGCCTGGGTGGCCGGCGACCTCGACGTCGACGGCGACCTGTACGCCGCTCTGGACGCGGTGGCCGGCCTCCTGTGGGAACGCGGTGAGGACGCCCGCGGCCTCGGCGAGGCACTGCGCGACCCCGAGGTGCGGGCCGCCGTCCGCGGGCTGGTGCGGCTCGCCGGGCCGCCGCTGCCGCCCGCCCCGCCCCCGGAGGAGGTCCGCCGCCCCCGCGGCCACCTGCACACCAGGCGCACCGACAGACGCGCCATCAGCCACCACTACGACGTCGGCAACGACTTCTACCGACTCGTCCTCGGCCCCTCCATGGTGTACTCCTGCGCCTACTGGCCCACCCCCGGAACCGCGGGCGGCACCCTGGAGGACGCCCAGCGCGACAAGCTCGAACTGGTCAGCCGCAAGCTCGACCTGAGCCCCGGTCAGCGCCTCCTGGACGTCGGCTGCGGCTGGGGCTCCATGGCGATCCACGCGGCCCGCGAGCACGGCGTGAGCGTCGTCGGCGTCACGCTCTCCCGGGAACAGGCCGCCCACGCCCGCAAGCGCGTCGCCGAGGAGGGGCTCACCGACCGGGTGGAGATCCGCGTCCAGGACTACCGGGACGTCGCGGACGGGCCGTACGACGCCGTCTCCTCCATCGGCATGGCCGAGCACGTCGGCGCCGAGCGCTACCTGGAGTACGCCGGTGACCTGTTCCGGCTGCTCAAGCCCGGCGGGCGGCTGCTCAACCACCAGATCGCGCGGCGCCCCGAACGGGACGAGTCCGCCTACGGCGTGGACGAGTTCATCGACGCCTACGTCTTCCCCGACGGTGAACTGGCCCCCCTCGGCACCACCGTCACGCAGCTGGAGCGCGCCGGGTTCGAGGTGCGCGACGTGGAGTCGATCCGCGAGCACTACGCGCTCACCCTGCGCCGCTGGGTGACCAACCTGGAGTCCGGCTGGGCGGCGGCCACGGGCCTGGTCACCCCGGGCCGCGCGCGGGTCTGGCGCCTGTACATGGCCGCCTCCGCGCTCGCCTTCGAGCACAACCGCATCGGCGTCAACCAGGTCCTCGCCGTGCGGACCCCGGACTCGGGCGACTCCGGACTGCCGCTGCGCGCCCGCGTGTGGGGTGCGCCCGGCCGCGTCTGACCGGAGACGGGGCCGGGCCCCCCGGTGGGGAGCCCGGCCCTGTCGTGCCGCGGTGCGGTGAGGTCACTCGGCCTTGATCGCGCTCAGCATGTTGAGCCGGGCGGCGTTGCGGGCCGGCCACATCGCGGCCAGGACGCCCACCAGACCGGCCAGCACCAGGAAGATCCCGATCCGGTCCCAGGGCAGGACCAGCGCGTACCCCGGGATCTGGTCCGCGACGGTCTCGCCGATCGCCCAGCCGAGGAACGTACCGAGACCGATGCCGACCACGGCGCCGAACATCGAGATGACGACGGCCTCCAGCCGGATCATCCGCTTCACCCGGCGCCGGTCCAGACCGATCGCGCGCAGCATGCCGATCTCCTGCTGCCGTTCGAAGACGGACATCGCGAGGGTGTTGACGACGCCCAGCACCGCGATGATCAGGGCCATGGCCAGCAGGCCGTACATGATGTTCAGCATGGTGTTGATGGCGCCGCCGAACTCGTCGCGGATGTCCTGCCGGTCCATCACGGTGATCGCCGGGTTGTCGCCGAGCGCGTCGATGAGGACCTGCTCGTTGGCCGCGGACCGGCCGCCGTCGACCTTCACGAAGATCTGCCGGATGGACGGTTTCGTCTCGTGCCGGTCCACGACCTCGCGGTCGACGAGGACGGGGGAGAGGAACTCGCTGTCCTTGTAGACGGCGCCGACCGTCAGGGTGGCCTTCTCGTCGTCGTCGAAGGTGACGGCGACGGTGTCGCCGGTCTTCCAGCCCCTGGTCTCGGCCGTCTTCTCGGCGACCGCGATCCGGCCCTCGGCGAGGGAGCCGGCGCTGCCGCTGACGACGTCGACCGTCAGGACCTTCTCGATGTCGCCCGGGGTGACCGCCGAGGCGGACACGTAGTCCCCGCCGTCGACCCGGAAGTAGGCGTCCTGCTGCGGCGAGACCGCGGACACGCCCCGGGCCTTCTCCAGTGCCGTCAGCGCGGCCCGGTCGAGGTCGCCTCCGTTGGCCATCGAGACCATGTAGTCGGCCTTGATGTTGTCCGTGGTCATCTTGTCGATGGCCGCGCCGACCGTGATGCCGAGCACCGACAGGGCGGTCACCAGTGTCAGCCCGATCGCCAGCGCCGAGGCGGTGGCGCCGGTGCGGCGCGGGTTGCGGACCGCGTTCTGGCCGGCCAGCTTGCCCGCCACACCGAACGGGCCGACGAGCAGGGGGCGGACGAGCGCGATCACGGGCCGGGACAGCAGCGGGATCAGGATGATCACGCCGATCAGTGCGAAGAACGCGCCCGCCCCGATGTACATCCTGCCGTCGTCGCCCCCGGTCGAGGCACCCGCCACGATCCCCAGCGCACCGAGGGCGGTGACCACCGCGCCGATGGAGTTGCGCAGCACCAGAGACTTGGTGGTGGCCACCGCGTGGACACTGTTCATGGCCGCCACCGGCGGGATCTTCGCGGCCCGGCGGCCGGGCAGCCAGGCGGCGAACGTCGTGATCAGCACGCCCACCGAGAACGCCGCCACCACCGGCGTGGCGGACAGGACCAGCGGACCGTCCGGCATCTTCATGTCGAACGCGGCCATCCCGGAGCGCAGTCCGACGGCCAGGGCGACGCCGAGGGCGAAGCCGACGGCCGAGGCCACCAGACCCACCAGCGCGGCCTCGGCGAGCACCGAGCGGGTGATCTGCCTGCGGGACGCGCCGACGGCGCGCATCAGGGCGATCTCCTTGGTGCGCTGGGCGACCAGCATCGTGAACGTGTTGGAGATCAGGAAGATGCCGACGAAGAGCGCGATGCCCGCGAAGCCGAGCAGGATCTGCTTGAGGTTGCCCATGCCCTGTTCGATCTGCTCGGCCTGCTCGTCCGCGAGCGCCTGGCCGGTCCGGGCCTCGGCGGTCTCCGGCAGCAGCGGCTCGACCGAGCGGAGGATCTCCGAGGCGTGCGCGCCGGGGGCGGCGGTGACGGTCACGCTCTCGAACCAGCCCGGCTTCAGGTACTGCTTCTGGGCGACGGAGGTGTCGAAGAGGACGAGGCTGCCGCCGGCGTTGACGGCGCCGTCCTCGGTGGTGAACACGCCGCTGAGGGTGTACTCCTTCACCGGGCCGTTGGTCGCGACGCGCACCCGGTCGCCGACCTCGTACTCGCCCTTGCCGGCGGACTCCTCGTCCAGCGCGATCTGGTCGTCCCGCACCGGGCCGGAGCCGTCGGTGAACGTGTACGCGGCGTCCTTGCCGTCCTTGCCGGGTGCGAAGTTGGCGCCCTTGTTGGACCAGCCGACGCCGATGAGCTTCCCGTCGGGGTCGGCGACACCGGCGAAGCCCTCGACGCGGCCGTACACCCCGGCGACGCCGTCCACGGCGGAGAGCCGGTCGAGGACCTCATCCGAGAGGCCGGGCTCCTCCTTGGGGTTGTCGGGGTCGGCGTGCGAGCTGACGGCGACGGCGACGTCGTCGTAGCTCTTCGCCGACTGGTTGCGGAAGGCGTGGGAGAGGGTGTCGGCGAAGACCAGGGTGCCTGACACGAACGCAACGCCCAGCATCACGGCGAGCACGGTCATCAACAGCCTGGCCTTGTGCGCGAGGACGTTGCGCAAGGCGGTTCGGAACATGGGTCTTCTCTGTCCAGACGTACGGCGGAGGTACGGGGGTGTGCGCGGCGGGCGGGACGTCAGCTGGTGCGGCCCTTGGCGTCGAACTGCTTCATCCGGTCCAGCACCGAGTCGGCCGTCGGCCCGTACACCTCGTCGACGATGCGCCCGTCCGCGAGGAAGACCACCCGGTCCGCGTAGGCCGCGGCCACCGGGTCGTGGGTCACCATCACCACCGTCTGGCCCAGCTCCCGCACCGAGTTGCGCAGGAAGCCCAGCACCTCGGCGCCGGAGCGGGAGTCGAGGTTCCCGGTCGGCTCGTCACCGAAGATGATCTCGGGGCGGGAGGCCAGCGCACGGGCCACGGCCACGCGCTGCTGCTGGCCGCCGGAGAGCTGGGAGGGGCGGTGGCCGAGCCGGTCGGCGAGCCCGACCATCCCTATCACCGAGTCCAGCCACTGCTGGTCCGGCTTGCGGCCCGCGATGTCCATGGGGAGGGTGATGTTCTCCCGCGCGGTGAGCGTCGGCAGCAGGTTGAACGCCTGGAAGATGAAACCGATCTTGTCCCGGCGCAGCTTGGTCAGCTGCTTGTCCTTCAGGGGGCCCAGTTCGGTCTCGCCGATGCGCACCGAGCCGGAGGAGAAGGTGTCGAGACCGGCCACGCAGTGCATCAGGGTGGACTTGCCGGAGCCGGAGGGACCCATGATGGCGGTCAGCTCGGCCTGCCGGAATTCGATGGAGACGCGGTCCAGGGCGACCACCTGGGTCTCGCCCTGGCCGTAGATCTTGGAAAGCTCCGTGGCGCTTGCGGCCACGGTGGTGGACCGGTCGGCGATGGGTGCGGTGGTCACGGGAAGGGCGCTCCTGTCGGTGCGGCGTGCTGGGGACGCGGTCCATCCTTCCGGCCGCCGGGCGCCGTGTAGTCAGCCGCTGTTCCGGTTCCGAGGGGGGACTCCGGTCGGACCGGGCGGGCCCGTGTACTACCTGAGGATGACGGCCGACCCTGACCCGCCGGTCCGGCGCGGACGGCACCGGAACGGGGCGGGCGCCCTTGTCGAGACGGTGAAATTCCGTCATTCCGCGTGCGACGACCGGCGTCGCACGCGAGGCTGTTGGCAAGTGAGGACGGCCCGGCCGCGGAACTGATGCGCCCTCAGGCGCCAATAAAATAAGACAAGATCGGTCCGCCCGACCCGTGTTCGAGGGGTGTGCCCCGATAGGCTCAAGACGCTCGACGCGGAGCCCATGGCCTGCCCGGATGGTGGAATGCAGACACGGCGAGCTTAAACCTCGCTGCCCCTTCGCGGGCGTGCCGGTTCAAGTCCGGCTCCGGGCACTCTCCCTTCCTCCTTCCCTCGCGGCGGCTTCGTCGCAGACCGTTGACAGCGGTGTCACTCGGTCGGAGACTCGCCTTCAATCGGTGAACTAATTTTCACCAGGCGAACGACACGGTCAAGTGTCACGCGAACAACCGAAGGGAACGACCGATGCGCACCACCGTCGGCATCATCGGGGCCGGACCCGCCGGGCTCCTCCTCGCCCGGCTGCTCCACAACGCCGGTATCGACTCCGTCGTCCTGGAGAGCCGCGACCGTGCCTACGTCGAGCGGCGGCAGCGCGCCGGAATCCTGGAGCAGGGCACCGTGGACGTCCTGCGGGCGGCCGGCGCGGCGGAGCGCATGGACCGGGAGGGGCTGCGGCACGACGGCATCGAGCTGCGCTACGACCGGCGGCGCCACCGCGTCGACTTCCCCGCGCTGACCGGCGGGAGGTCGGTCATGGTCTACGCCCAGACCGAGGTCTGCAAGGACCTCATCGCCCTCCAGCTCGACGAGGGCGGCCCGCTGCTGTTCGAGACCGAGGCGCTGGCCGTGGAGGACGCGGAGACCGCGCACCCGCGCGTGCGCTTCCGGCACGGGGGCGCGGACGGGGCGAACGGCGGGAGCGGCGTCGAGGACGTCCTGGAGTGCGACTACGTCGTGGGCTGCGACGGCTTCCGGGGGGTGGCCCGGGCGGCCGTCCCCTCCGGAGTGGGCCGCACCTTCGAGCGGACGTACCCCTTCGGCTGGCTCGGCATCCTCGCCGACGTGCCGCCCTCGCACGACGAGCTGGTCTACGCCCGCCACGACCGCGGGTTCGCCCTGTTGTCCATGCGCTCCCCGTCCGTCTCCCGCCTCTACCTCCAGGTGCCCGAGGGCACGGAGGCCGAGAGCTGGAGCGACGAGGAGATCTGGGCCGAGCTGGAACGCCGCTTCGAGACGGACGACGACTGGACGCTGCGGCGCGGCCCGATCACCCAGAAGTCGGTCACGCCGATGCGCTCCTACGTCCACGAGCCCATGCGGCACGGCCGCCTCTTCCTGGCCGGCGACGCCGCGCACATCGTGCCGCCCACCGGCGCCAAGGGCCTCAATCTCGCCGTCGGCGACGTCGTCACCTTCGCGCGGGCGCTGGTCCACCGCACGCGGACCGGCTCCGAGGACCTGCTCGACGCCTACTCCGCGACCTGTCTGCGCCGCGTCTGGCAGGCCGAGCGCTTCTCGTACGACATGACGACCCTGCTGCACCGTGCCCCCGACGCCACGCCCTTCGACGACCGCCTCCAGGTGGCCCGTCTGGACCGGATCGCCGGTTCCCGCGCGGCCGGGACCGACCTCGCCGAGGCCTACACCGGTTTCCCGATCGGGTGAGCGGGGCGCGGCCGGGTGCGGGCCCCGGCCGTGAGGGGAATCACCGGTCCGCGTAGCGTGTTGTCCCGCAGGTGCAGGGAAAGATCCTCCCCAAGCAGTAGGGTCATTCCTTTGCCGTTCCATTACTCTTGAGCCAAGGCTGCGCAGTGTGGCCATGGAGGAGTGAAATGAGGAGCAGAAACCCGGTCTTCTCGCGACGGGGGTTCAGCCGCGACAACGGCTACGCGGGCTTCAACGCCGCGCCGCAGGCCGGGGGCCCCGCCGTCGCCACCCAGGGCAACCCGTACGCGCAGGGCGCTCCGTACGCCCAGCCCGCCGGCAACCCCTACGCGCAGAACCCGTACGCCCAGCAGGACCTTCAGCACGGCGCGCCGCCGCAGGCGCCGGCCGGCACCGGCCGGATGACGATGGACGACGTCGTCATCCGTACGGCGAGCACGCTCGGCGTGCTCATCGTGACGGCCGCGCTCGCGTGGGCGCTGCTGCCCGTGGACGACGCCAACATCGGCCGGTCCTACGGCATCGGCATCGGCGCCGCGCTGATCGGCATGGTCCTGGCGCTCGTCCAGTCCTTCAAGCGCAAGGCCTCGCCCGCGCTGATCCTGTCGTACGCGGCGTTCGAGGGTGTCTTCCTCGGCGTCGTCTCCAGCGTCGTCGACAACCGCATCGCCGACGGCGCGGCCATGCAGGCCGTGATCGGCACGATGGCGGTCTTCGCCGGTGTGCTGATCGCGTACAAGGCCGGCTGGATCCGCGTCAACCGCCGCTTCTACGGCTTCGTGATGGCGGCCGCGCTCGGCTTCGTCTTCCTGATGATGGTGAACCTGCTGTTCGCCGTCTTCGGCGGCGGAGACGGCCTCGGCTTCCGCAGCGGCGCCCTCGGTGTCGTCTTCGGCATCGTCGGCATCATCCTCGGCGCCTGCTTCCTGGCCATGGACTTCAAGCAGGTCGAGGACGGCCTGGCCTACGGCGCCCCGCGCGAGGAGGCCTGGCTCGCCGCCTTCGGCCTCACGCTGACGCTGGTCTGGCTGTACCTGGAGTTCCTGCGGCTGATCGCGATCCTGAACAGCAACGACTAGCACGTGCCGGTACGGCGCGACGCGCGCCGGCGTGACGCGTGAAGGGCCCCGGGCTTCCGCCCGGGGCCCTTCGTCGTCCTTGCGGCGGCGCACGCTAGAGCAGCTTGCGTGCGGCCCTTCTCAGGTCGTATTCGTGGACGATCGCCTTCGCGTGGCCGTACGCGAGGTCGTGTTCGTGGCGGAGCCAGCTGACCTTCTCCTCGAAACGGAAGAGGGAGGGGCCGTCCTCGACGGCGCGCAGCCAGTCGGAGATCTCACGACCGGTGCAGTGGGGGATGCGGGCGAGCATGTTGCGGTGGGTCTCCTCGGAGAAGACTTGGGACATCGGCGCCTCCGGACGAAAGGGGATGTAAGCCGGTCCTTCAGGTCACCGTGCCTGAGCGTTCGCCCGTTGGCAACAGTCCCGGCGGGGCGCGTACGCTCGCGCCGTGGTTGATACGACGCCTTTGACCCGAGCCGTGGACGACTTCGCCGACCGGCTGCGGGCCGCCCCGCAGAGCAGGCTGCAACGCGGGGCCGCCGCCGAGGCGCTGGAACTCGCCCGCGAGCTGGCCCGACGCGCCCAGCTCGCGGAGGAACCGGACGCGGAACCGCGGCAGATGCCGGACGCGGGGATGTTCGCCGCCGCGGACCAGATCGCCGTCGCCGCACACGATCTGGCCCTCGTGCTCGGCGACGAGGGGCAGGTGGAGGAGGCGGTGGGCCTGGTGGAGGAGGCGCGCAAGCGCGCCGGGGTGTGACGTCCCGGAGGTGACTAGAGGGACGCGATGACGCGGTCCGCCAGGATGTAGACGTTCTCCTCGCCGCAGGCGAAGGTCAGCGTGTAGGCGCCGGAGATCCCCGAGCCGCCCAGCAGGTACGGGGTCGTGCCCGCGCTCAGCGCGGCGGCCAGGCGTTCGGCGGTCTCCCGGTGGCCCGGGGTCATGCACAGGGTGGTCCCGTCGGCGAAGACGTAGACGTCGAGCGTGCCCAGCGGGCCCGGGCGGACGTCCGCCAGCGCCACGCTGGTCTCGGCCAGCTCCTCCAGGGTGGCGACGGTGCGCTCGTGGTCGTCCCCGACCGGCGAGGGGTTCGGTACGAAGTCCGGGTGCGAGGGGTGCCGGCGGCGGGCCGCAGCCAGCTCGGCGGAGTCCCGCGGACCCGTGTCCAGCGCGGACGACTCCTCGGCGTCGGCGCCCGGCTCGGCCACCGGCTCCAGGCCCGCGAAGTCGGCCTGGCGGGGCAGGAACAGCTCACTGTCGGACAGGCCGAGCAGCAGGGGCGCGTCGGAGGTGTCCCGCGCGTCCTGGGCGGCCCAGAAGGCACGCGCCTCGGCGAGTTCCCGCTCGCGCTCCTCGGCGAGGGCGTCCGCGACGGCCGCGCGTATCTCCTCGGCGTCGGCGGCACGGGCCGCGGGCACACGGCCGCGCGTGGCGGCGGCGCGGCTCTCGGCCAGCTCGGTGTGCAGGGCCGTCACCTGGCGGCGCAGCACCAGCACGGCGCGCAGGACGGCGACGCCCACGGCGCCGGTGGCGGCCGTGGTGAGCAGCAGGGCGATCGGCATGGCGCTCACGGACGTACTCCCGGTTCAAAGTCGACCCCCGACTTCCTACATCAGCTTGAAGGGAGGACTAACCGTCTGTCAGTGCGTAACGTCACGAAACGGACAGGACTTTGGGCCCGGAAGGTGGGGGTGGGGCCGGGCTGACCTGCGTGGATCCAGGGGGCGGGAGAGGTAGGTCACATCCTGGGGGAGATTGGGTCACAAAACGACCCAGAACCCTGGGGTGTCCGGGGTTCCGGGTCGTGGTGTCACGCTGGGTCCCGCGGGCGCTACCGACAGTCCCCCGGCCGGCGCGGCGCGGTGGTCAGCTGAGGCGCTCGATGACCATGGCCATGCCCTGGCCGCCGCCGACGCACATGGTCTCCAGACCGAACTGCTTGTCGTGGGTCTGGAGGGAGTTGATGAGCGTGCCGGTGATGCGGGCGCCGGTCATGCCGAAGGGGTGGCCGACGGCGATGGCGCCGCCGTTGACGTTCAGCTTCTCCAGCGGGATGCCGAGGTCGCGGTAGGACGGGATGACCTGCGCGGCGAAGGCCTCGTTGATCTCGACCAGGTCGATGTCGTCGATGGTCAGCCCGGCGCGGGACAGGGCCTGCTTGCTCGCCTCGACCGGGCCGAGGCCCATGATCTCGGGGGAGAGGCCGGAGACGCCGGTGGAGACGATGCGGGCGAGCGGGGTCAGGCCCAGCTCGCGGGCCTTGGTGTCGCTCATGATCACGAGGGCCGCGGCGCCGTCGTTGAGCGGGCAGCAGTTGCCGGCGGTGACCAGGCCGTCGGGGCGGAAGACGGGCTTGAGGCCCTGGACGGCCTCCAGGGTGACACCGGCGCGCGGGCCGTCGTCCTTGGAGACCACGGTGCCGTCGGGCAGCGTGACCGGGGTGATCTCGCGCTCCCAGAAGCCGTTCTTGATGGCTTCCTCGGCGAGGTTCTGCGAACGGACGCCGAACTCGTCCATGTCCTGCCGGGTGACGCCCTTGGCGCGGGCGAGGTTCTCGGCGGTCTGGCCCATGGCGATGTACGGGTCGGGGACGAGGCCGTCCTCGCGCGGGTCGTGCCAGGTGGTGCCCTCCTGCTGGGCGACCTCGGCGGTGCGGGCCTCGGCCTCGGCGAAGAGCGGGTTGCGGGTGTCCGGCAGGCTGTCGGAGTTGCCCTTGGCGAACCGGGAGACCATCTCGACGCCGGCCGAGATGAAGACGTCGCCCTCGCCGGCCTTGATGGCGTGCAGGGCCATGCGCGAGGTCTGCAGGGACGAGGAGCAGTACCGGGTGACGGTGCAGCCGGGCAGGTGGTCCATGCCCATCTCGACGGCGACGATGCGGCCGAGGTTGTTGCCCTGCTCGCCGCCGGGCAGACCGCAGCCGAGCATCAGGTCGTCGATGTCCCTCGGGTCCAGCTCCGGGACCTTGGCGAGGGCGGCCTGGATGATCGTGGCGGCCAGGTCGTCGGGGCGCAGGTCCTTCAGGGAGCCCTTGAAGGCGCGGCCGATGGGTGAGCGGGTGGCTGAGACGATCACGGCTTCGGGCATCACGGCTCCAGTGACGAGTCGGTACGGGGCGGGCGTGGCTGGTTGGGAAGTTACCCGGCCGTATGGCCCGGGTCACGGGTGCGGGGGTGTGACATGGGCCGCAACTTTCTAAGCGCTTGCTTGGGCCTACGGCGGCGGGGTGGGGGTGCCGCCCAGGCCGGGGGCTCGGCTCGCGGGAGCGCGCTCCTCCCCGGAGGTGCCCGGCGAGTCCGGGGCGCCCCGCCGGGCGTGTCGCGGGACCGCCCGGCGGGGCGGCGCGTGTGCTCCTAGCTCGACTGGGGGGACCGTGCCGGTTCCGCCTCCGGGACCCTCCGCCGCCTGCGGCGCTTGAGCAGCGCCCAAGGCCCCCGCGGGCCCGACGGCATCGCGGCCGCGACCTCCGTGCCCGCCTCGGACGCGGCCTCCGCGGCCGCCCGCGCCACCGGCAGGAAGCCCTCGCGGCGCAGCGCGTCGGGACGCTCCTCGTCCGCCGGCCACAGGCCGAGCGCCGCGCACACCGACGGCAGGACCGCCATCGCCGCCGTGGCATAGCCCTCGGCGGACGGATGGTAGTTGTCGGGGCCGAACAGCTCCCGCGGGTTCTCCGCGAACTCCGGGCCCAGCAGATCCCCCAGCGACACCGTGCGCCCGCCCTGCTCCACGGCGCCGATGGTCTGCGCCGCCGCGAGCTGCCGGGAGGTCCGCCGGGCCAGCCAGCGCAAGGGCTGCCGCACCCGCTCGATCGTGCCCAGGTCCGGGCAGGTGCCGACGACCACCTCCGCACCGGCCGTGCGCAGCCGCCGTACCGCGCCCGACAGGTGGCGGACCGACTGGGTCGCCGGCATGCGGTGGGTGACGTCGTTCGCACCGATCATGATCACGCAGACGTCGGGGGTCCGCCCCGGGTCCGCGAGGACCAGCGCCACCTGCCGGTCGAGGTCGTCCGAGCAGGCCCCGGGTGACGCGACCGACCCCAGCTCCACCGGCCGCTCCGCCACCGCCGCCAGCCCCGACGCCAGCAGCGCGCCCGGTGTCTGCCCGGCCCGGTGCACGCCCTGTCCGGCCGCCGTGGAGTCGCCCAGCATCACCAGCCGCAGGGGCGGCTCACCGGCCGGGGGCAGGGTGTCGCCGTAGAGCCCCTCCGCGTTCGGCACCCGGTCGGGGGTCCCGATGCCCACCCGGCGCCTGGCCAGCTGCACCTCCGCCAGCAGCAGACCGACCGTGGCCGCACCGGCCAGCCCGATGCCACCTCCGCCGTACGCCGCGCCGGCCGCGATCCTCTTGGCCACCCGCGCCCTCGACATGCTTGTCATACGTCGCCGCCACCTCCTCCAACCCGTACACCCACTGCTTGCCCCGTACCGACGGTCGCCCAATCTCAACGGGGAGTGAACGACCGTCACGGGGCATCACCGGGGCGGCAGGCCATAGGCTGGCGGGACCGATAACGACCACATCTTTTGCAGCATCCGGAGACCACGGTGCATTTCCACGACTCGATGATCAGCCTCGTCGGCAACACCCCGCTGGTGCGGCTCAACAGCGTGACCAAGGGCATCAGGGCGACCGTCCTGGCCAAGGTGGAGTACTTCAACCCGGGCGGCTCGGTGAAGGACCGCATCGCCCTGCGCATGATCGAGGCCGCCGAGAAGAGCGGAGAGCTGCGGCCCGGCGGCACCATCGTGGAGCCGACCAGCGGCAACACGGGCGTCGGCCTCGCGATCGTGGCGCAGCAGAAGGGCTACAAGTGCATCTTCGTCTGCCCCGACAAGGTGTCCACCGACAAGATCAACGTGCTGCGCGCGTACGGCGCCGAAGTGGTCGTGTGCCCGACGGCGGTCGACCCCGAGCACCCGGACTCCTACTACAACGTCTCCGACCGGCTGGTCCGCGAGACGCCGGGGGCCTGGAAGCCCGACCAGTACTCCAACCCGCACAACCCGCTCTCCCACTACCACTCCACCGGCCCCGAGCTGTGGGAGCAGACGGAGGGCAAGATCACTCACTTCGTCACCGGTGTCGGCACCGGAGGCACCATCTCCGGCACCGGGCGCTACCTCAAGGAGGCCAGTGACGGCGCGGTCAAGGTGATCGGCGCCGACCCCGAGGGCTCGGTCTACTCGGGCGGTTCCGGCCGGCCGTACCTCGTCGAGGGAGTCGGCGAGGACTTCTGGCCGACCGCCTACGACCGCGAGGTCGCGGACGAGATCGTCGCCGTCTCCGACAAGGACTCCTTCCAGATGACCCGCCGCCTCGCCAAGGAGGAGGGCCTGCTGGTGGGCGGCTCCTGCGGCATGGCGGTCGTCGCGGCGCTGGAGGTGGCCGAGCGGCTCGGCGAGGACGACGTGGTCGTCGTCCTGCTCCCGGACAGCGGACGCGGTTACCTCAGCAAGATCTTCAACGACGAGTGGATGGCCGACTACGGCTTCCTCGAGGACGCCGGCCCCAGCGCCCGCGTCGCCGACGTCCTGAACGACAAGGAGGGCGGCCACATCCCCTCCCTCGTCCACATGCACCCGGACGAGACCGTCGGCCAGGCGATCGAGGTGCTGCGGGAGTACGGCGTCTCGCAGATGCCGATCGTCAAGCCCGGCGCCGGCCACCCGGACGTGATGGCCGCCGAGGTCGTCGGCTCGGTTGTGGAGCGGGAGCTGCTGGACGCCCTGTTCGCCAAGCGGGCCTCGCTGGAGGACCCGCTGGAGAAGCACATGTCGGCCCCGCTGCCCCAGGTCGGTTCCGGCGAGCCGGTCGCGGACCTGATGGCGGTGCTCGGCGCGGCCGACGCGGCGATCGTCCTCGTCGAGGGCAAGCCGACCGGTGTGGTGAGCCGTCAGGACCTGCTGTCCTTCCTCGCCAAGGCCGGGAAGTAGCGGAAGCCGCCGGGCCCGTGATGATCTCCGCGGTCTTCGCGGAAGCGGTCTTCGCGGAAGTGGTACGCGCGCGTCATGTGCGCGCAGCACACGCTTAACACGGGTCCGGCACAGTGGTCGTTGTCGGCGTCGAGGACCTTCCGGAGCGGCTCCCGGACTTCCAAGGACGCCACGGACGCGCCGCCCCGGCCGTGAGGCCCGGAACCGCGCGTCCCCGCGGGGACCGCCGTCGTCCCGCCCCCCAGCGATGGGGGTGCGGCGGTCCCCGCGCAGTCTTCCCCCGGTCGGACGCGGCGAGGCCGCGCCGGCCGGACGCTCAGTCCTCCCAGGCGTCGTCCTTGCCGGAGCGGCGGCGCGTGAAGAGGCCGGGGGTGGTCCGGGCGGCCTGTACGACGTTGACCCCGACGATGCCGGCCCAGGCGACCAGCAGTCCCGGCAGGTCGGCCACGCCGCCGCCGATCGCGGACAGCGGGACCGCGAGCACCAGCGACACGATGCCGAAGCCGAAGCGCTCGCCGAAGGAGTCCGTGCTCCTCGGCGAACGGCTGTCGCGGGCCGTCGCCATCTGCTGCTCGGCGACCTGCCGCCGCACCCGACGCTCGACCGCCGAGTCGATGCGCTGGTCGACCTTCTCCAGGAACGAGTCCACCAGCGCCGACTCGTACTCCTCACCCAGCTCCCTGCGGGTCTGCAGGGTGGCGTCGAGTTCCTTCTTGAGGTCGGTGTCCCGCCCGTCCATTCCCGTCATGCCGACCACGGTAGGCAGCGGGGGCGTCGTGGGCACTGGGGGTAGCCCCCGTTTCGGCCGGGGGGCGTCCGGTGACCGGGCGGGTCGGGGTGGTTCCGGTGGGGGCGGATCCGGCCGGGGCGGGCCGGGCCGGGGCGGGGTGCGACGGGGTGGCCGGAGGGGCGTTCGGCGTCGTGCGGTCCGCCACCTCGCTGTATAACGGTATGCAGAAGTCGAGGCGGGTGAATAGGTCGAGGGGGACAGGGATGAGCGGGACCGGCCGGACCGACGGAGCCGAGGGAGCCGACGGACTGGGTGGGGTCGGTGGGGCCGACGACACCAGTGGGGCTGGTGGGGCCCATGGGGCTGGTGGGGCCCGTGGGGCTGGTGGGGCCCATGGGGCTGGTGGGGCCCGTGGGGATGGTGGGGTCGGTGGTGCTGGTGGGGTCGATGGCCCGGCCGCGCGGCTTCAGGCGCTGTTCGAGGGGCACCGGCTGACGCCGACCCAGCGGCGCATCGCGCACAGCATGGTGCGGCGCGCCGCCGACGTGCCCTTCCTCTCCAGCGTCGAGCTGGCCGAGCTGGCCGGGGTCAGCCAGCCGTCCGTGACCCGCTTCGCGGTCGCCCTCGGCTTCGACGGCTATCCGGCGCTCCGCCGCCACCTGCGCGAGGTCGCCCCCGCCGAACCGGCGGCGGACACCGGTTCGCGCAACGAGTACCAGCAGGCCGTGGCGGCCGAGATCGAGAACCTGCGGCACCTGGCCGAGGTGCTGGCCGACCCCGGACCGGTGCGGGAGGCGGGCCGCACGCTCGCCGGGAGCCGGCCCCTGCCCGTCCTCGGACTGCGGGCGGCGGCGGCCCAGGCGCACGGCTTCGCCTACTTCGCCGCCAAGGTCCACCCGGACGTCCGGCTGCTGGACGAGGGCGGCACGATGCTCCGCGACCGCGTCGACGCCGCGGCCCGGGCCGGGGCGACGGCCCTGCTCTGCTTCGCCCTGCCGCGCCATCCGCGTGAGGTCGTCGACGCGCTCGCCCACGCCAAGGAGGCCGGCCTCACCGTCGTGACCGTCGCCGACTCCGCCTTCGCGCCGGTCGCCAAGGTGTCCGACCTGCTGCTGCCCGCCGCCGTCGGCACCGGCCTCGCCTTCGACACCGCCTGCGCGCCGATGCTGCTCGGACGGATGCTGCTGGAGGCCATGTGCGACGACCTGCCGGACGCCCAGGCCCGACTCGAGGAGTTCGACACGAAGGCGGCGGCGCGCGGGCTCTTCGTGGAGTGACGGCGGACCGACGCCACCGGAGGGCGCGTTCTCAGACTCGTCTCACCTTCCCCCGTTAATCTGCGTCACCGCACACCTCTCAGACGCATCGCGGAGAGCGAGAACGGGACAGGAGGCCGGACGTGGCGCGCGGAGGACAAGGACTGGTTCGGGTCGCCGTCGTCGTACGGGCGGGGGCGGCGCCACTGTGGTGGCTGGGCGTGTTCGCGGCGGGCATCGGGGCGTTGGTGCCGGGGCTGACCGGGCGTCGGATCGGCGTCCTGGCCGGTGCCGCGCTGTTCCTCGTCGCGACGGCCGTCGTGGCGTGCGTGCGCCGCAGGCGGTACACCGCCCTGGCCCGGTCGGCCGCCCGCGCGGGCAAGCACGACGTGCTCCAGGACCGCGCGGTCACCGTGCGCAACTGGCGCCGGGGCCACCGCTGGTGGCTGCTCCTCGCCTTCGTCGCCGCGCTGGGCAGCGCCTTCGCGGTGCCCGCGGCGGCCGGACTGCTGATGGCGGGCTGCGGCGCGGGCCTCTGGCTGAAGTCCGCCTGGATCGGGCGCAGGGAACAGGCCGAGAACGCTCTCCTGTGGGTGCGCGTGGACTGGCTCTCCCGGAGCGCCGGCCGTCCGGCGGCCGGGACCGTGAAGGCCTACCGCAGCACCGGCATCGCGGCGGGCGACGCGGCGCCGGGCGGCGCCAGGCGCAAGACGGCCGCGCTGGTCTGACCACGGGCCTCGGGCCCAGGAGGCAGCCCACACCCGTACTGGAGGCAGCGCCACACCCCACACCGGAGGCAGCGCCACACCCGTACTGGAGGTAGCGCCCCACCCACACTCACACCCCCACCCGGCGTGACGCGGGCCCCGAGCCCGCGTCACGCGCCCCCGACGGTCTAACAGCGCCCGTTTGCGGACCTCGAAACCGCCCGGGCGCTTCTACGTGGGTCCTCTCTCATCTCCGAACCCT
>NZ_JBWKKZ010000014.1:175028-241952 GCF_056430705.1 Streptomyces sp. NPDC045956
TGGTGGGTGTGCCCCCCCCCCCCCCCCCCCCCCCCCCCCCCCCTTCCTCCCCCCCCCCCCCCCCCCCCCCCCCCCCCGCCCCCGACGGTCACCCGGCCGCCGTGCGCGGCCCCGAACCACGCCCGGCCGCTGCCGTGGGGGCCCGCGGCCGTCTACGAGCCGTCGGAACCCCTGCCGCCGGCCAGGTCCGTGAGCGCGGCGGCGTGCTTGCCTCCCGCCTCGGCGACGATCTCGTCGACCGTCTGCGCCTCCCGGACGGTCGCGAAGGCGACTCCCCCGTCCGCGCGCCGCACGAAGCCGTGGACCGCGGGACGGGCGAGCGAGTTGTACGCGTAGTGGTGCGCGAAGTAGTACGCCCCCGTGTCCAGCGCCGCCGCGTAGTCTCCCTGCTCCAGCCGCGGCAGGGCGCGCCCGACCGCCAGCAGGTCGCCCGCGAAGCACGCCGGACCCGCCACGTCCTGCACCACGTCCGGCCCCTGCTTCGGCAGCCCCTTGCCGTCGTACGCGGCGATCCGCAGCGGCCACGCCCCCGGCGCGTACACCGTCCGCGTCGCGACCTGCACGCCCGCGTGCGTCACCGCGACCGGCCGCCCCCCGGCGCTCTTGGCGTACTCCACCCGCGCCACGACGGTGCCGTGCTCGGCCAGCAGGGACCGCCCGAACTCGGTCACCAGCCCGTACCGTCCGTCGAACAGCCCCGGCACCGCCTCGCGCAGCACGCGCGCGTAGTCCGCGTAGGTCGGTGTCGTCTCGTCGGACGCGAAGTTCACCGGCAGGCCGCCGCCGATGTCGAGCGTGTCCACCTGCCGGCGTCCGGCCCGCTCGTTGATCTCCTCGGCGAGCGCGTACGTCTCCGCGACACCCTCGGCCATCAGCGAGAGCGGGATGCCCTGGGACCCCGTGTGCGCGTGCAGCCGGGTCAGCCACGGCCTGTCCAGATACGCCCGCACCACCCACTCGCGCGCCCCCTCGTCGCGCAGCGCCACCCCGAACTTGGAGGTGGCCGTCGCCGTCGACAGGGCCTCGATGGAGCCCCCGCCGATCTGCGGGTTGACCCGGATGCCGAGCGGTGAGGCGCTCGTCCCCCCGGCCACCAGCGCGTCGATGCGCTCCAGCTCCTGCGGGTTGTCCGCGTTGACGGCGACGCCCAGCGCGAGCGCCTCCCGCAGCTCGCCCGGCGTCTTGGCCGGGGAGTCCAGCACCGTCCGCTCCGGCGGCACCCCCGCCGCCCGCGCCAGCGCCAGCTCACCCGGGCTCGCGACCTCCGCGCCGATGCCCTCCCCGTGCAGCAGCCGCACCACCGGGACCAGCGGGGACGCCTTCACCGCGAAGGCGTGCAGCACGGGCGTCCCCGGCGCCGTCACCGCCTCGAACGCCGCCCGCAGCGCCGCCGCCGACTCCCGGATCCCGGTGACGTCCAGCAGCCCGACGATCGGCGTCCCGGGTCCGAGCAGGCCCTGTTCCACGGCCGCCCGCACCGCCTCGTCCCGCCGGGCCGCCCGCTCCGTGCCGTTGCCGCCGAGGTCACCGTTGCCGCCGGGGCCACCGCCCGTGCCCGTGCCGTCGCTCACGCGATCCTCCGTCTCTCACCGTCCGTCCGTGCGCGCCCCTGCCTGTCAGCGCGCACCCCTGGCTGCCTGCCCACGCCATCAAGCCAAACACCCGGGGCGCCCCCGCGCCGGGACACGGGACGTATTGACTAGTCCTATTCACGTGGCGAGGATATGAATAACAGCAGCAACAATCCGCCGGGACCAAGCCACCAGGAGGCAGACCATGTCCGGACCCCGCCCGCCCGTCTCCCACGGCCACCCTCAACCGAGGCCCTCCGGGCCGCCCCCTGGTGGTGTCCGAGCGCCGCGCGGGACCACCCCGAGCGCCCTGGGCTGGCAGCAGGAGGCCGCCCTGCGGATGCTGCAGAACAACCTCGACCCCGAGGTCGCCGAGCACCCCGACAAGCTCGTCGTCTACGGCGGGACGGGCAAGGCGGCCCGGGACTGGCGGTCCTTCGACGCGATGGTCCGCACGCTGGAGACCCTCAAGCAGGACGAGACGATGCTCGTCCAGTCGGGCCGCCCGGTCGGCGTCATGCAGACCCACGAGTGGGCCCCGCGCGTCCTCATCGCCAACTCCAACCTCGTCGGCGACTGGGCCACCTGGGAGGAGTTCCGCCGCCTGGAAGCCCTCGGCCTGACCATGTACGGGCAGATGACGGCCGGTTCCTGGATCTACATCGGCACCCAGGGCATCCTCCAGGGCACCTACGAGACCTTCGCCGCCGTCGCCGCCAAGAAGTTCGGCGGGACCCTCGCCGGGACCATCACCCTCACCGCCGGTCTCGGCGGCATGGGCGGTGCCCAGCCCCTCGCCGTCACCATGAACGACGGCGTCGCGATCTGCGTCGACTGCGACCCCCGCGCCATCGACCGCCGCATCGAGCACCGCTACCTCGACGTGAAGGCCGACTCCCTCGACCATGCCCTCCAGCTGGCCACCGAGGCCCGGGACCGGCGCAGGCCGCTGTCCATCGGCGTCCTCGGCAACGCCGCCGAGCTGGTGCCGCAGCTGCTCGCCATGGGCGCCCCCATCGACATCGTGACCGACCAGACCTCGGCCCACGACCCGCTCGCCTACCTGCCCACCGGGATCGCCTTCGAGGACATGGCCGACGCCGCCCTCAAGGACCCGGCCGGCTTCACCACCCGCGCCCGCGAGTCCATGGCCCGGCACGTCGAGGCGATGGTCGGCTTCCAGGACGCCGGCGCCGAGGTCTTCGACTACGGCAACTCCATCCGCGGCGAGGCCCGGCTCGCCGGGTACGACCGGGCGTTCGCCTTCCCCGGCTTCGTCCCCGCCTACATCCGCCCCCTCTTCTGCGAGGGCAAGGGCCCCTTCCGCTGGGCGGCCCTGTCCGGCGAGGCCTCCGACATCGCCAAGACCGACCGGGCGATCCTCGACCTCTTCCCGGAGAACGAGTCCCTGGCCCGCTGGATCAAGCTGGCCGGCGAGCGCGTCCACTTCCAGGGCCTGCCCGCCCGCATCTGCTGGCTCGGCTACGGGGAGCGGGACAAGGCCGGCGAGCGGTTCAACGACATGGTCGCGAGCGGTGAACTGGCCGCGCCCGTCGTCATCGGCCGCGACCACCTGGACTGCGGCTCCGTCGCCTCCCCGTACCGCGAGACCGAGGCCATGCTCGACGGCTCCGACGCCATCGCCGACTGGCCGCTGCTCAACGCCATGGTCAACGTGGCCTCCGGTGCCTCCTGGGTCTCCCTCCACCACGGCGGCGGCGTCGGCATGGGCCGCTCGATCCACGCCGGGCAGGTCACGGTCGCCGACGGCACCGCGCTGGCCGGCGAGAAGATCCGCCGGGTCCTCACCAACGACCCCGGCATGGGCGTCATCCGGCACGTCGACGCCGGGTACGACATCGCCGAGTCGGTCGCCGGGGAGCGGGGCGTGCGGGTGCCGATGCGCGAGGGCGACGGGGCCGGCGCGGGTGACGGGCCCCGCGGGGGCGACGAGGTCCGCGGGAGCGACGAGGCGCGCGAGGGTGACGGCGCGTGAGCTTCCACAGCATGTGGGCGGAGCTGCTGCCGATCGGCCGCGACTCCGCCTCCGGCGGCTACCGACGCTTCGCCTGGACCGGCGCCGACGCCGACTGCCGGGCCTGGTTCCGGGAGCAGGCCGAGGCCCGCGGGCTGACCTACGAGACCGACCGCAACGGCAACCAGTGGGCCTGGTACGGCGACCCCACCGCCCGGAACGCCGTGGTCACCGGCTCCCACCTGGACTCCGTGCCCGACGGCGGCGCCTTCGACGGGCCCCTCGGGGTGGTGTCCGCCTTCGCCGCCCTGGACGAACTGCGCGCCAGGGGAGCCCACCCCACCAGGCCGCTCGGCATCGTCAACTTCGGCGACGAGGAGGGCGCCCGCTTCGGCCTCGCCTGCGTCGGCTCCCGGCTCACCGCGGGCGCCCTCACCGTCGAGCAGGCCCACCGCCTGACCGACGGGGACGGCATCACCCTCCCGCGGGCCATGGAGGCCGCCGGCCACGACCCGGACACCCTCGGCCCCGACCCCGAGCGCCTCTCCCGTATCGGCGCCTTCGTCGAACTCCACGTCGAACAGGGCCGTGCCCTCGGCCTGTCCGGCGACCGGATCGGCATCGCGTCCGCCATCTGGCCGCACGGCCGCTGGCGGTTCGACTTCCGGGGCGAGGCCAACCACGCCGGCACCACCCGGCTCGCCGACCGGCGCGACCCCATGCTGAGCTACGCCGAGACCGTCCTCGCCGCCCGCCGCGAGGCCGAACTGGCGGGCGCCGTCGCCACCTTCGGCAAGATCGCCGTCGAGCCCAACGGCGTCAACGCCGTCCCGTCCCTCGTCCGCGGCTGGCTCGACTCCCGCGCCGCCGACCAGGAGAGCCTGGACGCCGTGGTCACCGGCATCGAGAAGGCCGCCCGCGAGCACGCCGCGGCCCAGGGCGCCGAACTGGACGTGGTCCGCGAGTCCTTCACCCCCGTCGTCGAGTTCGACCACGCCCTGCGCGACGAACTGGCCCGAATCCTCGGTACCGACACGGACCTGCGGGTGCCCGTCCTCGGCACCGGCGCCGGACACGACGCCGGAATCCTCTCCGGGCGCGTCCCGACCGCCATGCTGTTCGTACGCAACCCCACCGGCGTCTCGCACTCCCCGGCCGAGTACGCCGCCGAGGACGACTGCGTGGCCGGGGTGACCGCACTCGCCGACGTACTGGAAGGGCTGGCCTGCACGTGAGGACCACCGAGCGGACCCGGACGTACTGGCTGGAACACGCCTGGCTCGGCACCCACGTCGAGCCGGGTATCGCCCTGGACGTGCGCGACGGCCGCGTCACCGCCGTCCGCACCGGCACCCCCGCCCCGCCGCCCGGAGCCGAGATCCTGCGCGGGCTGACCCTGCCCGGACTCGCCAACGCCCACAGCCACGCCTTCCACCGCGCCCTGCGCGGCACCGTCCAGGTCGGCTCCGGCACCTTCTGGACCTGGCGCGAGGTCATGTACTCCGTCGCCGACCGGCTGACCCCCGAGACGTACCACGACCTCGCCCGCGCGGTGTACGCCGAGATGGCCCTGGCCGGCATCACCGCCGTCGGCGAGTTCCACTACGTCCACCACGCCCCCGGCGGCACCCCCTACGCCGACCCCAACGCGATGGGCGAGGCGCTGATCGAGGCCGCCGCCGAAGCAGGCATCCGCATCACCCTCCTCGACACCTGCTACCTGTCCTCCGGCTTCGGCCGGGCCCCCGACGCCCACCAGCGCCGCTTCTCGGACGGGACGGCCCAGGCCTGGGCGGAACGCTCTTCACTTCTCAAGGAACGGGATCACGCGCGGATCGGTGCCGCCGTCCACTCCGTACGGGCCGTGCCCGCCGACCAGTTGGCGACCGTGGCCCACTGGGCCGAGCAGCGGCGGGCCCCGCTGCACGTGCACCTGTCCGAGCAGACCGCCGAGAACGACGCCTGCCACGCCGCCCACGGCCGCACCCCCACCCGGCTCCTCGCCGACCACGGCGTGCTCGGCCCGCGCACCACCGGCGTCCACAACACCCACCTCACCGACGAGGACATCGCCCTGCTCGGCGACAGCCGCACCGGCACCTGCATGTGCCCCACCACGGAACGGGACCTCGCCGACGGCATCGGACCGGCGGCCGCCCTCCAGCGGGCGGGCTCCCCGCTCTCCCTCGGCTCCGACAGCCACGCCGTCGTCGACCTGCTGGAGGAGGCCCGCGCCATGGAGCTGAACGAGCGCCTGCGCACCCGCACCCGCGGTCACTGGACCGCCGCCGCCCTGCTGCGCGCCGCCGGCGCCGACGGGCACGCGGCCCTCGGCTGGGACGACGTGGGCACCCTCGAGACCGGGGCCCGGGCCGACCTGACGACCCTCGCCCTCGACTCGGTCAGAACAGCGGGGCCGCTGCCCGGGCTCGGCGCCGAGACGGCCGTATTCGCCGCGACGGCAGCGGACGTGCGGCACACCGTCGTGGGCGGGCGGCACGTCGTGCGCGACGGGGCGCACACCCTCGTACCCGATGTGCCCGGGGCCCTCGCGCGGGCCGTCGCCGCCCTGCACGCGTAGCAACCGCCCGCCCCAGCACCCGCAAGGACGCCACGGACACCATGAGCAGCAGCACCGTCATCACCAACATCGCCGCACTCGTCACCAACGACCCCTCCCTCGGTGACCGCTCCCCCCTCGGACTGGTCCGGGACGCGGCCGTCGTCATCGACGGCGACCGCGTCGCGTGGACCGGTGAATCAAGCAAAGCACCCGCCACTGACAACCGGGTCGACGCCGGAGGCCGGGCCGTCCTCCCCGGCTTCGTCGACTCCCACTCCCACCTCCTCTTCGCGGGCGACCGCACCGAGGAGTTCAACGCCCGCATGTCCGGCCGCCCCTACAGCGCCGGCGGCATCCGCACCACCGTCGCCGCCACCCGCGCCGCGAGCGACGCGGAACTGGAGGCGGGCCTCGTCCGCCACCTCGACGAGGCCCTGCGCCAGGGCACCACCACCTTCGAGACCAAGTCCGGCTACGGCCTGACCACCGCCGACGAGGCCCGCGCCCTGCGCGTCGCCGCCCGCCACACCGACGAGGTCACCTTTCTCGGCGCCCACATCGTCGCCCCCGAACACGCCGACGACCCGGCGGCCTACGTCGACCTCGTCACCGGCGAGATGCTCGACGCCTGCGCTCCGCACGCCCGCTGGATCGACGTCTTCTGCGAGCAGGGCGCCTTCGACGGCGACCAGGCCCGGGCCGTCCTCACCGCGGGCCGGGCCAAGGGCCTGCACCCGCGGATCCACGCCAACCAGCTCTCCTACGGCCCGGGCGTGCAACTGGCCGTCGAACTCGACGCCGCCAGCGCCGACCACTGCACCCACCTCACCGACGCCGACGTGGACGCCCTGGCGAGCGGCCGCACGGTCGCCACCCTGCTCCCCGGTGCCGAGTTCTCCACCCGCGCCCAGTGGCCCGACGCCCGGCGCCTGCTCGACGCGGGCGCCACGGTCGCGCTCTCCACCGACTGCAACCCGGGCTCGTCCTTCACGTCCTCCGTGCCCTTCTGCATCGCGCTCGCGGTACGGGACATGGGGATGACGCCGGACGAGGCGGTCTGGTCGGCCACCGCGGGCGGCGCCGCGGCCCTCAGGCGCGACGACATCGGCCGCCTCACCCCGGGCGCGTACGCCGACCTGACCCTCCTCGACGCCCCCAGCCACGTCCACCTGGCCTACCGGCCGGGCGTGCCCCTGGTCGCGGGGGTGTGGCGCCGAGGGCTGCGTAGGGTGTGAGCGCACACGACGGCACCGGCGGGAAGCGGGGGACGGGACGGATGGTCAGGCGCTGGTGGGCCCCGTTCCTGGTGAACCTGCTGCTCGGCGTCCCGGCCGTGGTGCCGATCTGGCTCGTCTGGTACCTGCTGGCCAACTGGCCGCTGGCCGAACTCGGATGGACCGTGCGCGAGCCGACCGAGAACGACGGCATGGCGCTGTGGCTGGTGATCGTGGTCCCGGTGGTCGCGGTGTCCGGCCTGATCTGGTGGCTGGCCAACGAACCCCTGCGGCGCAGGACGGCGCTCGCCCCGCGCTCCTTCTGGCTGCTGTGCGGCCTGGTCCCGTTCCTGCCCACGGCCGCGCTGATCGCCCTCTGAAGCGGCCGGCGGCCCGCCCGGAACGGCCCGGAGCACGCCTGCGGAGCGCCCCGGACAGCCCGAAGGGGGGCGGCCCGACGTCGGACCACCCCCCTGGAGGGCAAGCGTCACCCGGCGAGGATCAGTCCTCGGCCGTGAGCCCCTTGCGCAGCCGTACGAGCGTCCGCGACAGCAGGCGCGAGACGTGCATCTGGGAGATGCCGAGTTCCTCGCCGATCTCCGACTGGGTCATGCCCGCGACGAAGCGGAGGGAGAGGATCTTCCGGTCCCTGGAGGGGAGTTCGGCGATCAGCGGCTTCAGCGACTCGACGTACTCGATGCCCTCGAGCCCGTTGTCCTCGTAGCCGATGCGGTCGGCCAGCGCGCCCTCCGCGTCGTCCTCCTCCGGCTGGGCGTCCAGCGAGGAGGCGGTGTAGGCGTTGGAGGCGGCCATGCCCTCCAGGACCTCGTCCCGGGACAGGCCGAGGTGCTCGGCCAGTTCGCCCACCGTGGGGGCGCGGTCGAGCCGCTGGGCCAGCTCGTCGCCGGCCTTGGCCAGGTCGAGCCGCAGCTCCTGCAACCGGCGCGGGACGCGCACGGACCAGGAGGTGTCGCGGAAGAAGCGCTTGATCTCGCCGATGATGGTCGGCATCGCGAACGTGGGGAACTCCACACCGCGCGACAGTTCGAAGCGGTCGATCGCCTTGATCAGGCCGATCGTGCCGACCTGGATGATGTCCTCCATCGGCTCGCTGCGCGAGCGGAAGCGGGAGGCGGCGAACTTGACCAGCGCGAGGTTCAGTTCGACGAGGGTGTTGCGTACGTACGCGAACTCGTGGGTGCCTTCCTCCAGCGACTCCAGCCGCTCGAAGAGGGTCCTGGACAGGGCCCGGGCGTCCGCCGGAGCCACCTCGTCGTATGCCGGGATGTCCGGAAGCCCGGCCAGTGCGCCGTCGTGTCCGACGGCCACGTCGTGCTGCTCGATGGGATCCAGATGTTCCGGAAGGAGTGTCGACGTCGCTTCTTGGGTACGCGATCCGTCGAGCCGGGGTGACATGATGTCCTCCATCGTTCTCGGCATACGGCTGCCGAAGCCAAATACGTGCACTGCGGTGTGCGGCGCCTCCAAAGCCGGCCGTGTCGGGTTACGTGTTCCTACTAGGCCTACCGGGTTTACCGAGCCAACCGCAAGTGTGTTCTGTGCATGTATGTCCGTTTGTGCGCGGTTGTTCGGGTGTCGGAGTGCGCGGGGAAGGCGTAGTGTTCGAGGGCGTCAGCAAGCAGTCACGACCTCGGGAGAGAGAAACGGCATGGACCGCGGGACGGTCGGCAGTGCCCAGTCGGGCCGGCTTCTGGTGGAAGTACGGGAAGAGGGCCCCAGTGCCGTCGTGACACCGGCGGGTGAGTTGGACCACCACACCGCCGATCTGTTGCGCGAGCCGCTGGAGGACTGTCTCGCCAAGGGATTCAACCGCCTTGTCGTGGATTGTTCGCGTCTGGAGTTCTGCGACTCCACAGGGCTCAACGTCCTGCTCGGCGCGCGGTTGAAGGCGGAGGCCGCGGGGGGCGGTGTGCATCTGGTGGCCATGCAGCCCGTAGTGGCTCGCGTGTTCGAGATCACGGGGGCCGAAGCGGTCTTCACCCTCCACGACACGCTCGAGGCCGCCCTGGCCGACGAGTCCGACTGAGCCCGCCCCGGCCCGGCCGACGGGTTCCGTGCGCTCCCTGGGACGGGCGTTTTCACTCCGTCCCGTGTTTCGTGGCCGATACAGGGGTGTTCGGACGGTCCGGTCGGGCAGGAGACATTCCAGACCGACTGTGTACGACTTTGAAACATGAACTGGTGAATCGGTGAGGTGAAGCGCTGATGAGCACCACCCGGCCCTACTCGCCGGGCGACCGCGGTCCGGAGCCCAGCGGCGCTTCCGGGGGCTCCGAGGGGGGCGGTGTGTCCGGGACCGGGGAGTCCGACGAAGGAGTGTCCGCGGGGCGGGCCGCCGCGATCGGGGCGTCCGCGTCCCCATCGCCCGCGCAGGCCGTGACCGCGCCCGAGAGTGCCGTCGCGCGTGCGGAGAACGGTGGGCGGCAGGTTCGCAGACTGAGCTTCGACGACCAGAGCGGGGTCGTCCCGCTCGCCCGTGACTTCACCCGCCAGGCGCTGTACGCCTGGGGCTGGTTGCCCTCGTCCACCGCGGATCAGCGGGCCGCCGCCGAGGACGTCCTCCTCGTGGTGTCCGAGCTGGTCACCAACGCCTGTCTGCACGCGGAGGGGCCCGACGAGCTGTCGATCACCTGCGAGAAGAAGGTGATCCGGCTGGAGGTCTCCGACCGCGGCACGGGACAGCCGGCGCCGCGCACCCCGCATCGCGCAGGGCGGCCCGGTGGACACGGCATGTTCATCGTGGAGCGGCTGTGCCTGGACTGGGGCGTGGTCCGCACGCCGGGAGTCGCGGGCAAGCGGGTCTGGGCGGAACTGGGAGCACCGGCGTAGGGACCGGCGCCTGCCGCCGTTCCCTCACCACGCCGCGGAGCCGCCGGGCGCTCCGCCTCGGCCTCCACCCCTCGCCGTCGGCCGTCGGCCGTCACCCGGCGGCCCGTCACCGCCCTCACCCTCGCTCCTGCGTTCCCTCGCCCGTGCCCGCCGCAGCGGCCCCCTCCCGACCTCGACCGGGACGCGGGGCCTTCGTGCGTCTGTCGACTGCGCTCGCCTACGGACGCCTACGAGCGCCTGCGGACGCCTGCGCTCGCTTACGGACGCCTACGAGCGCCTGCGCTCGCCTGCGGCCCCCGCTGGCCGCCCCAGGCTCGGGACGAATGCCAACGCCTGCCCCCGACGGCCCACGCGGGGCCTATGAGGGCCCGCCGAGGCCACGGACCCGCCCCACGCCCCCGCCAACGGCTTCGCGGGCGGTGCGGGGCGCCCCGCTGCCCGGCGCCCGTCCCCGAACACGCCGAAGGGGTCACCGCGTCCAGCCGGACGCGGTGACCCCTTCCTCGCGGGCGGGTCTCAGCGGACGTCGCCCATGAGTTCCTTGACGCGCTTGCGGTACATCCAGATCGCCAGACCGGCGACCACGGCGAGCGTGGCTTCCGCCGCCACGATGCCCGTCTTGTTCAGGTCGACGCCGGCGATGGAGAGCAGACCGGTCGTGGCGTCACCGGCGGTGACGGCCAGGAACCAGACGCCCATCATCTGCGAGGCGTACTTCACCGGCGCCATCTTCGTGGTGACCGACAGTCCGACCGGGGAGAGCATCAGCTCACCGCAGGTCTGGACGAAGTAGATCGCCACCAGCCACATCGCGGCGGCCTTGTGGCCACCGTCGGCGATGGCCAGCGGGGCCAGGAAGAGGAAGAAGGACAGGCCGACCAGGACGAGGCCGAACGAGAACTTCACGATGGTGCTCGGTTCCTTGCCGCGCCGGGCGAGCGCCAGCCACAGCGTGGCGAAGACCGGGGCGAGGGCCATGATGATGACCGGGTTCACCGACTGGAACCAGGAGACCGGGAAGTCCCAGCCGAGCACGCTGGTGTTGGTGGAGGAGTCGGCGAAGATCGCCAGGGTCGAGCCGCCCTGGTCGTAGATCATCCAGAAGACGGCCGCGGCCACGAAGAACCAGATGTACGCGGACATCTTCGACTGCTCGGCGCGGTCCAGCGACCTGTCGCGCTTGATGCGGGTCAGCACCAGCACCGGGATGATCACGCCGAGCAGGGTCAGCGGGACCAGGATCCAGTTCAGGGTGTAGTTCCCGGAGAAGCCGACGATCGCGTAGAAGACGACGGCGAGCGCGGCCCAGAACGCGGCCTTGCGCAGCGTCGAGGTCTTCTCCGCCGCCGACAGCGGCTTCGGGACCACGCTGGAGTGCGGCGCCAGGTTGCGGCTGCCGATCAGGAACTGGATCACGCCGAGGCCCATGCCGACCGCGGCGAGCGCGAAGCCCAGGTGCCAGTTGACGTTCTCGCCGATGGTGCCGATGATCAGCGGCGCCGCGAAGGCACCGAGGTTGATGCCCATGTAGAAGACGGTGAAGCCACCGTCGCGGCGCGGGTCGTCGGGGCCGTCGTAGAGCTGGCCGACCATCGTGGAGATGTTGGCCTTCAGCAGGCCCGAGCCGATGGCGACCAGGCCGAGGCCGGCGAAGAACGTGCCCGAGGAGGGCAGGGCCAGCGTCAGGTGGCCCAGCATGATGATGCCGCCGGCGACGGCGACGGTCTTGCGGGGTCCCCAGACACGGTCGCCGAACCAGCCGCCCGGCATCGTGAGCAAGTACACCAGCGAGAGGTACACCGAGTAGATCGCGGTCGCGGTGCCGGCGTTCATGCCGAGACCGCCGGGGGCCACCAGGTACAGCGGGAGCAGAGCCCTCATGCCGTAGTAGGAGAAACGCTCCCACATCTCGGTCATGAAGAGAGTGGCCAGTCCGCGGGGGTGGCCGAAGAAGGTCTTCTCGGAACCGGGGGTGCCCGGTGTGACCGAGTCCTTCGTCAGGCTGGACGCCATGGTCGATCCTTGCTGGTCGGGACGCGCTCATGAGGCGATGCGCGCCCGGTGGGGGGCGGCCGGCACCGGCGGCCTTCACCCGTCCACCCCACGCCAGAGGGATTCCGCCCCGGATCACGGAGCGACGGACGGCGACCACCGGGATCCACGCCTCTGCGCGCGTCACTGCACGCGGTGAGGCCCGGCCACAGGTCATTCCTTTCAAGGTCGGCCGTGGGGGCCGACCCGCACACAAAAGGGACCTTCAGCGTCGAACAGTCGCCAAAGGCCGATGGGTGCTACAGGCGCTGATTCACCATACGGCAGGACACCGCCCGGTATGGAAGGACTTGAGACCGGGATCACAGGTGAGAGCGGAACCATGAACGATCATTCGAAGGTCCTTTCCAGGATGACACCCCGCAGCCGCAGGTACGCGCCGGGGGTCGGCGGGGCCCTCGGCGCCGGGGCGCCCGGCTTGTCCGTAGGTAAGAGACCGCGGGTGCGATCACGCCCCGGGCGCTGCTCCGAGCGGACTACCATCAGCTCATGACCCGTGTACTGCTCGCCGAGGACGACGCGTCCATCTCGGAGCCGCTGGCCCGCGCACTGCGCCGGGAAGGGTACGAGGTCGAGGTGCGTGAGGACGGACCCACCGCACTCGACGCCGGGCTGCAGGGAGGCGTCGACCTGGTCGTGCTGGACCTGGGCCTGCCGGGCATGGACGGGCTGGAGGTCGCCCGGCGGCTGCGGTCCGAGGGCCACGCCGTGCCGATCCTGATCCTGACCGCGCGCGCCGACGAGGTGGACACCGTCGTCGGTCTGGACGCGGGCGCCGACGACTACGTCACCAAGCCCTTCCGCCTCGCCGAACTGCTCGCCCGGGTCCGCGCCCTGCTGCGGCGCGGGTCCGTCGAGCCGCCGCAGCCGCCCGCCACGCACGGCGTGCGCATCGACGTCGAGTCGCACCGGGCCTGGATGGGCGACGAGGAGCTCCAGCTCACCGCCAAGGAGTTCGACCTGCTGCGGGTGCTGGTGCGCGACGCCGGCCGGGTCGTCACCCGCGACCAGCTGATGCGCGAGGTCTGGGACACCACCTGGTGGTCCTCCACCAAGACGCTCGACATGCACATCTCCTGGCTGCGCAAGAAGCTGGGGGACGACGCGGCGAACCCGCGCTACATCGCCACCGTGCGCGGTGTGGGTTTCCGCTTCGAGAAGAACTGAGAACGAGTGGGGCCGACTGCCCGCAGGGCCTGCCCGGGTAAGAGGACATGCGCCGCCGACTGATCCAGTCCACGCTCGCCGTGGTGCTCGTCGTGATCGCCGTGTTCGGCGTCTCCCTCGTGATCGTGGAGACCCGCACGATCAGCAGCACCGCCCAGGAACGCGTCGACCTGGAGGCCGTGCGGCTGGCCAGCATCGTGGACAGCCGGCTGCTCGGCACCGGGACGGTCGACGCGGCGTTCCTGCGCGAGCAGGTCGCGGACGCCCGGTACGCCGAGATCCGCATCCCCGGCCGCACGGTCATCGAGGTGGGCAGCCGGCCGACCGGTGAGGTCATCCGAGGCAGGGCCACCGGCGAGGAGGGCGAGACGGTGCTCGTCGAGGAGCCCAGCTCCTCGGTGACCCGCGAGATCGGCCGGACGCTGCTGATCATCGGCCTGGTGGCGCTGCTCGCGGTGGTCGCGGCGGTCCTGCTGGCGATCCGGCAGGCCAACCGCCTCGCCTCCCCGCTCACCGACCTCGCCGAGACCGCCGAACGCCTCGGCTCCGGCGACCCGCGCCCCCGCCACAAGCGCTACGGCGTCCCCGAGCTGGACCGGGTCGCGGACGTGCTGGACTCATCCGCCGAGCGCATCGCCCGGATGCTCACCGCCGAGCGCCGCCTGGCCGCCGACGCCTCCCACCAGCTGCGCACCCCGCTGACCGCGCTGTCCATGCGGCTGGAGGAGATCACCCTCACCGACGAGCCGGAGACGGTGAAGGAGGAGGCGACGATCGCGTTGTCGCAGGTGGAGCGGCTGACGGACGTGGTGGACCGGCTGCTGACGAACTCCCGCGACCCGCGCAGCGGCTCGGCCGTCACCTTCGAGCTGGACGACGTCATCCAGCAGCAGATCGCCGAGTGGCGGCCCGCCTACCGCAGCGAGGGCCGGGCGATCGTCAGCTCCGGCAAGCGGCACCTGACGGCCGTCGGCACCCCGGGGGCGGTGGCGCAGGTGCTGGCCGCGCTGATCGAGAACAGCCTGATGCACGGCGGCGGCACGGTGGCCCTGCGGACCCGGGTGACCGGCAACCAGGCGGTGGTCGAGGTCACCGACGAGGGGGCCGGTGTCCCGGCCGACCTGGGGGCACGGATCTTCGAGCGGACCATCAGCGGGCGCAACTCGACGGGCATCGGCCTGGCCGTGGCCCGGGACCTGGCGGAGGCGGACGGTGGCCGGCTGGAGCTGCTCCAGGGCCGCCCCCCGGTGTTCGGCCTCTTCCTGTCCCGTACGCCGCCGTCGAAGCAGGGCTCCGGCGACGCGGACGGGACCGTGCGCTGACCGCTCCGCGTCCGCGTCCGTGTCCGCGTGCGCGCCGCGTCGGCCCGAGGCGGCCCGGACGGGTCAGCGGCGGGCGGCCGGGGTGCCGTCGGGGGTGGGCACCGCCGTGGGGTTCTCGTGCTCCAGGAAGGTCTCCGCCCGCGTCACCGGCCGCCGGGCCGGCAGCGCGCGGAAGACCCAGCTGCGGTACGACCAGAAGCGGAAGAGCGTGCCGATGCCGATGCCGAGGAACTTGAAGATGTTGCTCTGCAACGGGCTGTCCCAGCCGAAGCCGTACGTCGCCGTGTAGAGCACGCCGTTCTCGATCACCAGTCCGATCGCGCTGAAGACCAGGAACAGCGTCATCTCGCGCGTCCGGTGGCTCTTGTCGCGGTCCCGGTAGGTGAAGTAGCGGAAGCCCAGGTAGTTGAAGACGATCGCGACGATCGTGGCGACGATGCTGGCCCGCACCACCTGGAGGTCGGTCACGTGCCGCACGAAGTTGAAGACGAGCAGGTTGACCAGCACCCCCGCGCCGCCCACCGCGCCGAACTTCACGACCTCCCGGACCAGCCGGTCGATCCGCCCCCGCACCGCGCCCCGGGGTGCCGGGGGAGCAGGGGGCGTATGAGCACCCGAGGAACCATGTCCCATGGTCGTGCAGGCCCCCGTCCGTGGGTCGGCGTCAATCCGTTCATGCTAACCACCCGGACGCGCGATCTTCCTGCGGACGGACGCGGGGCGCCGGGAACGGGCGCCGGGACCGCCCGGAAACGGCCGGTAAACAGGTGGGCTCCGCGCGGCCGATACGCTAGGGGTGTGACGTTCCCCGTAGTCGGCATGGTCGGCGGTGGCCAGCTCGCTCGTATGACACACGAGTCGGGCATCCCGCTGGGCATCAGGTTCAAGCTCCTCAGTGACACCCCTCAGGACTCTGCGGCGCAGGTCGTGAACGAAGTCGTCATCGGCGACTATCGCGACCTGGACACGCTGCGCGAGTTCGCGCGCGGCTGTGACGTGATCACCTTCGATCACGAACACGTGCCGACCGAGCACCTCAAGGCCCTGGAGGCGGACGGCATCCCTGTCCGCCCCGGCCCCGAGGCGCTCGTGCACGCCCAGGACAAGGGCGTGATGCGCGCGAAGCTCGTCGCGATCGGCGTGCCCTGCCCACGGCACCGGATCGTGAGCGATCCGGCCGACGTGGGCGCCTTCGCGGGCGAGGGCGACGGGTTCCCCGTGGTCCTCAAGACGGTCCGCGGCGGGTACGACGGCAAGGGCGTGTGGGTGGTGGACTCCGTCGAGGAGGCCGCCGAGCCGTTCCGCGCGGGCGTGCCCGTGCTCGCGGAGGAGAAGGTCGACTTCGTCCGAGAGCTGGCCGCCAACGTGGTCCGCTCCCCGCACGGCCAGGCGGTGGCCTACCCCGTCGTCGAGTCCCGCCAGGTGAACGGCGTCTGCGACACGGTGATCGCCCCCGCCCCCGACCTGGACGAGGGCCTCGCCCTGCGGGCCGAGGAGATGGCGCTCAGCATCGCCAAGGAACTCGGCGTCGTCGGCCACCTCGCCGTCGAGCTGTTCCAGACCCGCGACGGCCGCATCCTCGTCAACGAGCTGGCGATGCGCCCGCACAACTCCGGCCACTGGACCATGGACGGCGCGATCACCTCGCAGTTCGCCAACCACGTCCGCGCCGTCCTCGACCTGCCGCTGGGCGACCCGCGCCCGCGCGCCCCGTGGACGGTCATGGTCAACGTCCTCGGCGGCGACTACCCCGACATGTACTCCGCGTACCTGCACTGCATGGCCCGCGACCCGCAGCTCAAGATCCACATGTACGGCAAGGACGTGAAGCCCGGCCGCAAGGTGGGCCACGTCAACACCTACGGCGACGACCTGGACGACGTGCTGGAGCGCGCCCGTCACGCTGCCGGCTACCTGAGAGGGACGATCACCGAATGAGCCAGGCCAGCCCGGTCAGCCCGGTCGTGGGCATCGTCATGGGGTCGGACTCCGACTGGCCCGTCATGGAGGCCGCCGCCAAGGCGCTCGACGAGTTCGAGGTCCCCTACGAGGTCGACGTCGTCTCCGCGCACCGCATGCCGCACGAGATGATCGCGTACGGCGAGCAGGCGGCCGGGCGCGGCCTGAAGGCGATCATCGCCGGGGCCGGTGGCGCCGCCCACCTGCCGGGCATGCTCGCCTCCGTCACCCCGCTGCCCGTCATCGGCGTGCCGGTGCCGCTGAAGTACCTGGACGGCATGGACAGCCTGCTCTCCATCGTGCAGATGCCGGCCGGCGTCCCCGTCGCCACCGTCTCGGTGGGCGGCGCGCGCAACGCCGGGCTGCTGGCCGCCCGCATGCTCGCCGCGCACGACGAGGAGTTGCAGGGCCGCATGCGCGAGTTCCAGCAGGAGCTGAACGACCAGGCCACCGAGAAGGGCAGGCGGCTGCGGAACAAGGTCGGGGGCCCGGCCGCGGGCTTCGGCTTCGGGAAGTGACGCGGATGACCTCGCTGGAGCCGGCCCGCGCACTGCTGCGCGAGTTCCCCGTCGTGGACGGCCACAACGACCTGCCCTGGGCGCTGCGCGAGCAGGTGCGCTACGACCTCGACGCCCGGGACATCGCCACCGACCAGTCCGCCCACCTGCACACCGACCTGGCCCGGCTGCGGGCCGGCGGCGTCGGCGCGCAGTACTGGTCGGTGTACGTCCGCTCGGACCTGCCCGGCGCGGTCACCGCGACGCTGGAGCAGATCGACTGCGTACGCCGGCTGATCGACCGCCACCCCGGGGAGCTGCGGGCCGCGCTGACCGCCGCCGACATGGAGGCCGCGCGGACCGAGGGCCGGATCGCGTCGCTGATGGGCGCCGAGGGCGGCCACTCCATCGACGACTCGCTCGCCACGCTCCGCGCGCTGTACGCGCTCGGCGTGCGCTACATGACGCTCACGCACAACGACAACATCGCGTGGGCCGACTCCGCGACCGACGAGCCCTCCGTCGGCGGCCTGTCGGCCTTCGGCCGCGAGGTCGTGCGGGAGATGAACCGCGAGGGCATGCTGGTCGACCTCTCGCACGTCGCCGCCACCACCATGCGGGACGCGCTGGACACCTCCACCGCGCCGGTGATCTTCTCGCACTCCTCCGCGCGGGCCGTCTGCGACCATCCGCGCAACATCCCGGACGACGTCCTGGAGCGGCTGCCGGCCAACGGCGGCATGGCGATGGTGACGTTCGTGCCGAAGTTCGTGCTCCAGGCGGCCGTGGACTGGACGGTCGCCGCCGACGAGAACATGCGCGCGCACGGATTCCACCACCTGGACAGCGGCCCCGAGGCGATGAAGGTCCACCGCGCCTTCGAGGAGCGCACCCCGCGCCCCGTCGCCACCGTGTCGACGGTCGCCGACCACCTCGACCACATGCGCGAGGTGGCCGGGGTCGACCACCTCGGCATCGGCGGCGACTACGACGGCACCCCGTTCACGCCCGACGGCCTCGGCGACGTCTCCGGCTACCCGAACCTGATCGCCGAGCTGCTCGACCGCGGCTGGTCCCGGGCCGACCTGGCCAAGCTGACCTGGAAGAACGCGGTACGGGTGCTGGGCGCGGCGGAGGACGTGGCCCGGGGGCTTCAGGCCACCCGGGGGCCGTCCAACGCGTCGCTGGAGGAGCTGGACGGCTGAGCCGTCCCCTCGGGGAGGGCGGGGTAGTCGGTGTAGCCGGTCGCCCCGCCCACGTACATGAGGTACGGGTCCCGTACCGGGTTCAGCGGTGCGCCGAGCCGCAGCCGCCGCACCAGGTCGGGGTTGGCGAGGAACGGCCGGCCCAGGGCGATGAGGTCGGCGCCCGCCTCCAGCAGCCGTGCGGAGGCGCGGTGCACGGAGTCCGCAGAGGGCGCCTTGTCCAGGACCGGGTTGGCGATCAGCACGCCGGGCCATCCGGCGCGCACGCTCCGGAACACCGGGGCGTGCGGGTCGGCGTACGCCAGGTGCAGGTACGCGAGCCCGAGGCCGCCGAGCCGCTCGGCCAGGGCCGGGTAGATCTCCTCGGTCCCGCCCTCCGTGATGCCGTTGACCGTGTTGCCGGGGGAGACCCGCAGCCCCACCCGTTCGGCGCCGATCTCGGCGGCCACGGCCTCGGTCACCTCGGCCGTGAACCGGATCCGCCCGGCGAGCGAACCGCCGTAGCCGTCGGTGCGGCGGTTGGTGTTGGCCGCCAGGAACTGGTGCAGCAGGTGGCCGTTGGCGGAGTGCACCTCGACGCCCTCGAACCCGGCGTCGAGCGCGTTGCGGGCGGCCCGTGCGAAGTCGGAGACGGTGGCGCGGACGTCCTCCTCGCTCATCTCCCTCGGGACGACCGAGGGCCGGTGCCCCTCCGGTGTGAAGATCGTCTCGGGCAGGGGGACCGGCGAGGGCGCGACCGGTGTGAGTCCGCTGGTCGCGGGGTGGCCGACCCGGCCGCCGTGCTGGAGCTGGAGGAACATCCGTCCGCCCGCCCGACTGACCGCGTCGGTCACCTGCCGCCAGCCCGCCACGTGCCGTGCGCTGTGGACGGCGGTGATGTTCGGGTACGTCTGCCCGACCGCGTTGGGCGTCGCCGCCTCCGCGATGATCAGCCCGGCGGAGGCACGCTGGGCGTAGTAGGTGGCCATCAGCGGGGTCGGCGTGCCGTCGGCCTCGGCGCGGTTGCGGGTGAGGGGGGCCATCACCAGACGGTTGGGGAGGGCGAGCGGGCCGAGGGACGCGGGGGCGAAGAGGTCGGTCGAGTTCGTCATGCCCGTACGCTAGAACCTGACACTGATGTCAGAATCAAGGTCCGGTGGGCGATGCGGGGGAAGGGACGTACACATGCGGATCGGTGAACTCGCCCGGCGCACGGGTGTCAGCGAGCGCTCGCTTCGGTACTACGGGCAGCAGGGGCTGCTCACGGCCGAGCGTACGGCCGGCGGGCACCGTGAGTACACGGAGGCCGCGGTCGACCGGGTCATCCGGATCCAGGAGCTGTACGCGGCCGGGCTGTGCAGTGACAAGATCGCTCAGCTCCTGCCCTGCATGCGGGACGGGGACGGGGGCCCGTCGGCCGCGGCCTCGCCGAAGCTGGTCGCCGACCTCACCGCCGAGCGCGCCCGCATCGACCGGATGATCGCGGACCTGCGCCGCTCCCGGGACACCCTGGACGAGGTGATCGAGGCGGCCCGGGGCTGAGCCGTGCCCGGGGTCCGTACCCCCGAACGCACCGTCCACCAGGAAGCCCTTTCCGCTCCGTGCGACGGTGACCGTAACGCACGACGACCGTACGGAGCCCGCCATGGCAGACCTCCAGGACGACCTGCACACCGGTACCGAGGCCGGCGGGCTCGACGACCTGCCCGTGCCGTTGCCGGCGGCAGTCTTCCCGCCGGAGCCCTACGCGCCCGTGTCCGACCCCGACGACGAGCCGCTGTCCCGGGCGCACGCCGTGCTGACCGCCCACCCCGTCGCCGACGGCTACAGCGGCCTGCCCCGGGCGCTCAAGCACCTGCCCTGGTACGACCTGGAGCTGGGCGAGAGCTCCGTCGACACGGACCTGCCGCGGCTGCGCGAGGGGCACGTGGGCGCGCTGTTCTGGTCGCTGCACCTGCCCGAGGCCATCGACGGCGACCGGGCGGTCGGCGCGACGCTGGAGCAGTTGGACCTGGTGAAGACGGTGGTGCGGGCGCACCCTGAGGGGCTGCGCCTGGCGTACGACGCGGGGCAGGCCATCGACGCCCGCAACTGCGGCCGGGTCGCCGTGGTGCCTGGCCCGGCCGGCGCCGCCGCCCTCGGTGACTGCCTCGGCATCCTGCGCGGCCTGCACGCCCTCGGGCTGCGCATGCTCACGCTGACCGGAGCGTCCTGGGCGGGCGAGGCCGGCCTGACCCGGTTCGGGGAGGAGGTCGTCCGGGAGATGAACCGGCTCGGCGTGATCGCCGACCTGTCCGGTGCCTCCACCGGGACCATCCGACGTACCTTCGCCGTGTCCAAGGCGCCGGCGCTGTGCACCCGCTCCGCCGCCCGGGCCCTGCGCCCGCACCCCGCGAACCTCCCCGACGACCTGCTCGTCGAGCTGGGCGCGTCCGGCGGCCTGTGCATGGTGCCGCTGACCGCCGAGCAGACCGGCCCGACCGTCCGGGACGTCGCCGACCACCTCGACCACGTCCGTTCGGTGGCCGGCCCGCAGAGCGTCGGCCTGTCCGGCACCTACGACGCCGGCACCGCCCACCCGCTGGAGCTGGGCGACGCCGCCGGCTACCCCCGGCTCATCGCCGAGCTGCTGCGGCGCGGCTGGGAGGAGTCCGACGTGGCCCTGCTGACCTGGGGGAACGTCCAGCGTGTGCTGCGGAGCGCGGCCTTCACCGCGCGGGCGGCACAGCTGCGCCGGGAGCCGTCGACGGCGACGATCGGCGAACTCGACGGCTGAGGGCCGCCTCGGCCGGAGGCGGCCCCTTCCGGCCCGGCGCCGTCGGAGGCCCCGGCGCGGTCAGAGGTGCTCGATCCGGCACAGGCAGAACGGATGCCCGGCCGGATCGGCGTACACCATGAAGTCCTTCTTCTCCCGGTCCTCCAGGTCCAGCGGCCGGGCGCCCAGGGCGAGCACCCTCTCGTGGGCCGCGTCCATCTCCTCCCAGGTCGCCCCGCCGTGGAAGTCGAGGTGGAACTGCTGGGCGTTGCGGTCCGCGCGCGGCCACTCCGGCGGGGTGAGCCCCTCGGCCCGCTGGAAGGACAGCCTGGGCCCGCCGGGCACCTGGAGCACCACCCAGTCGGGGTCCTCCTCCTCGGGGGTGCCCCCGCCGACCTCCGCGTAGAAGCGGGCCAGTTCGAGGGGTTCGGGACAGTCGACGACGACGGAACGGAAGCGTGCCACAGGTGCCACGGGGGCCTCCCGGAGTAGAAGGGGCGGGGCGGGTTCAGCAGGCGCAAAGGCAGAACGGGTGCCCGGCCGGGTCGGCGTAAACCCGGAACGACCGCGTCCGGTCCTCCGCGTCCAGCGGCTTCGCGCCCAGCTCCAGCACCGCCTTCTCCGCCGCGTCCAGGTCCTTGACGTCGAGGTCCAGGTGGAACTGCTGCTGCCCGTCGTCACCGGGCCACTTCGGCGGTACGTGGCCGGGGGAGCCCTGGAAGGCCAGGGTCCGGCCGCCCGGCAGATTCAGGTCGACCCACTCGTCGTGCTCGTCGCTGCGGTCCTCGACCGTGCCGCCGAGGACCCCGGCGTAGAAGCGGGCCAGGGCGTGAGGGTCGGGACAGTCCAGGACGACGGGGCCCAGTTCGGCGACAGCCATGACTTCCTCCTTGAGGTCCGTCGGTTACCGGCACAGTGCGGGTAACCGGTAACGGTTACTCCATGCTCCCGTAATGGAGGTAACGTCGCAAGCATGAACGAGCGTTCCGTCGCGCCGGGAGGCCTGGAGCTGGTCGAGCGGCTGGTGAACTCCGTCGACCTGGAGACCGGTGCCGACGCGCTGGACACACCGCAGGGCCGGGCGCGGCTCGGGCTCACGGAGGAGGAGGCGGCCGGGGCGCGCGAGCTGCGCGAGTCCCTGCGCGCGGTCCTGCTCGCCCACGCCGGCCACCCGCCGCACCGGGCGGTGACCCCGCTGGGCGAACTGCTGGCCGCCGCCCCGCTGGTGGTGACGGTGGACCCGGCCGACGGCGCCGCCGCCCTCGCCCCGGCCCGGGACGGCTCCCTGACCGCCCGCGTGGCCGCCGCCGTCGCCGAGGCGCTGGTCGCGGGCACCTGGACGCGGCTGAAGGCCTGCGAGGCCGCCGACTGCCACTGGGCGTACTACGACCGCAGCCCGGCCGGGCGCGGCCGCTGGTGCTCGATGCAGGTGTGCGGGGCCCGTGCCAAGATGCGCCGGTACCGCGCCAAGGGGGCGTGAGGCGACCGCACCTCACGGGCGGACGCGGCGCTTGGTGGGGCAGAATGCAACCGGCGCCGTTTCGGCCGACTGAGCCTCGGCCGAACCGGCGCCGCCTTCGTGCGGCGCGCCCTTAGGCGGTCGGACGGCCCATCGCCCGGTACGTCCAGCCGGCCTTCCGCCAGGCCTGCGGGTCCAGGGCGTTGCGCCCGTCGAGGATCACCCGGGCCGTGGCCACCTCGCCCAGCGCCTCGGGGTCCAGCTCGCGGAACTCCTGCCACTCCGTCAGGTGCAGCACCACGTCGGCGCCCCGTACCGCCTCCAGCGCGGAGTCGGCGTAGCCGAGCGTCGGGAACAGCCGCCGGGCGTTCTCCATGCCCTTGGGGTCGTAGACCGTGACCTGGGCGCCCTGGAGGTGGACCTGCCCGGCGACGTTCAGCGCGGGGGAGTCCCGTACGTCGTCCGAGTCGGGCTTGAAGGTGGCGCCGAGCACCGCGACCCGCTTGCCGAGGAAGGGGCCGCCGCCCAGCGCCTGCCGGGTCAGCTCCACCATCCGACCGCGCTGGCGCATGTTGATCGAGTCGATCTCGCGCAGGAAGGTCAGCGCCTGGTCGGCGCCCAGCTCACCGGCGCGCGCCATGAACGCCCGGATGTCCTTCGGCAGGCAGCCGCCGCCGAACCCGATGCCGGCCCGCAGGAACTTCCTGCCGATGCGGTCGTCGTACCCGATCGCCTCGGCCAGCTTGGCCACGTCGCCGTCGGCCGCCTCGCAGACCTCCGCCATCGCGTTGATGAAGGAGATCTTGGTGGCGAGGAAGGAGTTGGCGGAGGTCTTCACCAGCTCGGCGGTCGGGAAGTCGGTCACGACGAACGGCGAACCCTCCGCCACCGGCGTGGCGTACACCTCGCGCAGCAGCCGCTCGGCGCGCTCGCTGCGCACGCCGACCACGATCCGGTCGGGGTGCAGCGTGTCCTGGACGGCGAAGCCCTCCCGCAGGAACTCGGGGTTCCAGGCCAGCTCGGCCTCCTCGCCGGCCGGCGCGTGCGCGGCGAGGTAGGCCGCCAGCCGGTCGGCGGAGCCCACCGGCACGGTCGACTTGCCGACGACGAGCGCGGGGCCCGTCAGGTGCGGAGCGAGCGAGGCCAGCGCGGAGTCGACGTACGACATGTCACACGCGTACTCGCCGTGCTTCTGCGGGGTGTTCACGCACAGGAAGTGCACGTCGCCGAAGGCCGCGACCTCGGCGAAGTCGGTGGTGAAGCGCAGCCGGCCGGTGGAGCCCTCGATCCCGGCGACGTGCCGGCCCAGCAGCTCCTCCAGACCGGGCTCGTACATCGGGACCTGGCCCCGCTGGAGCATCTCGATCTTCTCGGGCACCACGTCCAGGCCCAGCACCTCGAAACCGAGCTCGGCCATGGCGGCGGCGTGGGTCGCGCCGAGGTAGCCGGTACCGATCACGGTGATCTTGAGGGCCATGGGGTGCTCCAGAGGTGTACGGCACAGGTGCGCGCCCGAGCATATCCGGGGCGCGGGGCGCACCCCTTCGGCGGCTGTCGTCTACCTCACCTATCCACGAGCGCGGGCGGGCCCTAAAATTTGGGTTACTTAACGGTAGTTAGCGTGCCCCGCATCACAGCGTTTTGGAGCGTGAGAGACCTTGGCCGGATCGGCTGACTTCGACCTGTACCGCCCGTCCGAGGAGCACGACATGCTCCGCGACGCCGTCCGCTCCCTGGCCGAGGCGAAGATCGCGCCGCACGCCGCCGCGGTGGACGAGGAGGCCCGCTTCCCGCGCGAGGCCCTCACCGCCCTCACCGCGAACGACCTCCACGCGGTGCACGTCCCCGAGGAGTACGGCGGCGCGGGCGCCGACGCGCTCGCCACGGTGATCGTCATCGAGGAGGTCGCCCGCGTCTGCGCCAGTTCCTCCCTCATCCCGGCGGTGAACAAGCTCGGCTCCCTGCCGGTGATCCTCTCCGGCTCCGAGGAGCTGAAGAAGAAGTACATGGCCCCGCTCGCCAAGGGCGAGGGCATGTTCTCCTACTGCCTCTCCGAGCCCGACGCCGGCTCCGACGCGGCCGGCATGAAGACCAAGGCCGTGCGCGACGGCGACTTCTGGGTGCTCAACGGCGTCAAGCGCTGGATCACCAACGCGGGGGAGTCGGAGTTCTACACGGTGATGGCCGTGACCGACCCCACCAAGCGCTCCAAGGGCATCTCCGCCTTCGTCGTCGAGAAGTCCGACGAGGGGGTGTCCTTCGGCGCCCCCGAGAAGAAGCTCGGCATCAAGGGCTCGCCCACTCGCGAGGTCTACCTCGACAACGTCCGCATCCCCGCCGACCGCATGATCGGCGAGGAGGGCACCGGCTTCGCCACCGCGATGAAGACGCTGGACCACACCCGCATCACCATCGCCGCCCAGGCCCTCGGCATCGCCCAGGGCGCCCTCGACTACGCCAAGGGCTACGTCAAGGAGCGCAAGCAGTTCGGCAAGCCGATCGCCGACTTCCAGGGCATCCAGTTCATGCTCGCCGACATGGCCATGAAGATCGAGGCCGCCCGCCAGCTCACCTACGCGGCCGCCGCGAAGTCCGAGCGCGGCGACAGCGATCTGACCTTCCAGGGCGCCGCCGCCAAGTGCTTCGCCTCCGACGTGGCGATGGAGGTCACCACCGACGCGGTCCAGCTCCTCGGCGGCTACGGCTACACCCGTGACTACCCGGTCGAGCGCATGATGCGCGACGCCAAGATCACGCAGATCTACGAGGGCACCAACCAGGTCCAGCGCATCGTCATGGCGCGCAACCTGCCGTAACCGGCCGGCACGCGCCCGGGTGCTCAGTCGTCGAAGCCCTCCGCCACCCGCCGCTCCCGCAGCTCCATGATCGCGCGGCGGCGGGCCAGGCGGTGGGTGCGGCGGATCTGGGCCTCCTGGTAGCGGCGCTTGTCCTTCTCGGTCTCGGGGAGCACCGGCGGGACCGTGCGGGGCTTGCCGTCCGCGTCGACCGCGGCGAAGACCAGGTAGGCCGAGCCGACCTGGGTGGCCGGGGTGGACTCGTTCCAGCGCTCGGCCAGCACCCGCACGCCCACCTCCATGGAGCTGCGGCCGGTCCAGTTGACCTGGGCCTTCACATGGACGAGGTCGCCGACGCGGACCGGTTCGAGGAACGCCATCTCGTCCATGGACGCGGTGACGGCGGGGCCGCCGGAGTGCCGTCCGGCCACGGCGCCCGCCGCGTCGTCGACGAGCTTCATGATCACTCCGCCGTGCACCGTGCCCAGGAGGTTGGTGTCGCTGTGGGTCATGATGTGGCTGAGGGTGGTGCGGGAGGCCGAGGTCGGCTTGCCCGGGATCTCCGGAGCCGCCGGCCGCTCGGCCGAGGCCTGTTCTGCCTGGTCTGTCATGGCCTCCACCTTATGCCGGGGCGACGGCCGAGCGTTTTGTGTCAGCTTCGCAACAGCGCCGACCCTATTTTCCGACGACCCTTGTATGGGCCGCGGGGCGGACCTGCACACTGGTGCGCATGAATGATTGGCCCGAGGGACGGTCCGGTGACAACCGCGGCGACCGGTACGGACGCGGCAGCGCGAGCGCGCGCCCCGAGAGCGCGCGCGTGATGCGCCAGGTCCGCCGCGGCGCGGCGCCGCCGCCCGGGCAGTCCGCCCCGCCGTACGGCGGGGTGCCGCAGCAGCCGTCGTACGTCGACGGCCAGGGCCACGGCGGACAGGACGGCTACGACAGCGGCTACAACACCGGCCAGGTCTACGGCAGCCCCGGCGGCCGGGGGCCCGGCTCCGGCGGCCCCGGTGCCGGCAGACCCGCGCCCGACTGGCGCCGCCGGATCAAGTGGACCGCGATCACGCTGGCCACCGTGGTCGTCGTGACCAGCGTCGGCACCTACTTCTGGGCCGACTCCAAGCTCAACCGCGAGGTCGACCTCTCCAAGGTCATCGAGCGTCCCGGGGCCGGCGAGGGCACGAACTACCTGATCGTCGGCTCGGACAGCCGCGAGGGCATGACCAGCGAGCAGAAGAAGGACCTGCACACCGGCTCCGCCGAGGGCAAGCGGACCGACTCGATGATGATCCTGCACACCGGGGACAACGGGTCGACGCTGATCTCCCTGCCCCGCGACTCGGACGTGGAGATCCCCTCCTTCGTCGGCTCCGAGTCCGGCAAGAAGTACGAGGGCACCGGCCGGCGCGTGAAGCTGAACGCCGCCTACGCGGAGGACGGCCCCGAGCTGCTGGTGCGCACCGTCGAGCACAACACCGGCCTGCGCCTGGACCACTACGTGGAGATCGGCTTCGCCGGCTTCGCGAACATCGTGGACTCGGTCGGCGGCGTCGAGATGGACATCCCGCAGGACATCAAGGACACGAAGTCCGGCGCCGACTTCAAGAAGGGCAAGCAGACCCTGAACGGCGAGGAGGCCCTCGCCTTCGTCCGCACCCGGTACGCGCTGGCCGGCTCCGACCTGGACCGGACGAAGAACCAGCAGAAGTTCCTGTCGGCCCTGGCGAACCAGGTGGCCACCCCCTCGACCGTCCTCAACCCGTTCAAGCTGTACCCGACCATGGGCTCCGGCCTGGACTCCCTCGTCGTCGACAAGGACATGGGCCTGTTCGACCTGGCGAGCATGTTCTGGGCGATGAAGAGCGTCAGCGGCGGCGACGGCACCTCGATGAACATGCCGGTCTCCGGCAGCGTCGGGGGCAACCTCAGGTGGGACGACGCCAAGGTGAAGCAGCTGGTCGAGCAGTTGAAGAACGACGAGAAGGTCACCGTCTCGGGCAACTGAGCCGGTGGGCGCCCGGGCGGGTCACTTCTCCCCGCACACCACCTCGTCGCCGCGCACCACGGTGCCCGACTCCTGCGGCGGGTCCGCCGGCCGCACCTTCGCCACGTCCTTGAAGCCGGCGCCCGCGATCACCTTCAGCGTCGGCCCCTGGCCCCTGACCGGCCGCAGCTCGCTGCCGGGCAGGGCGGCGGCCAGCGACTTCGCCGAGTTGTCCCAGCGGGGGTCGAAGGCGACGACGGTCCGCTCGACCGCGCGGTCGACGGCGTTCCGCGGCACCCGGGTGGTGCGGAACCCGGTCGCGGCCAGGGCGTCGTCCACCCGCCTGCCGAGGCCCGGGGTGCGCGTGCCGTTCTCCACCTGGACCCGGATCTGCTTCGGGTCCACCGGCACCCGCACCGGAGCCGGGCCCTTGGGCTTCGGCCGGGGCGCGGTCAGCGGCTCGTCCTCGCGCAGGGCGTCGAAGATCCGCCCGGACCTGGCCGGGTCCCACTTCAGGGTCGAGCCGACACCCTTGACGGCGTAGCCCATCTGACCGATCGGCACGGTGGTGAACTCCGACGAGGACGGCGAGAAGTTCCGCATCGCCCGCCCCAGCGCCAGCATCTCGTCGGTGCCGAAGCCCTCGTCGGCCCGGACCGAGCCCAGCACGGCCCGGGTGACGTCGCGGAACCTGATCGGGTTCAGCAGCAGTCCCGAGGAGGTCGCCCGGTCGATGAGGGCGGCCAGGAAGCGCTGCTGGCGCTTCATCCGGCTCAGGTCCGAGGCCCCGTCGAGGTGGCGGGCGCGGACGTACTGGAGCGCCTGCCCGCCCTTCAGCTCGTGGGTGCCCGCAGGCAGGTCAAGACCGGTGTAGCGGTCCTTGAGCGGCTGGGCGGTGCAGATCCGCACGCCGCCGAGGACGTCCACGGTCTTCATGAAACTGGTGAAGTCGACCTCCAGGTAGTGGTCGATCTTCACCCGGGTCATGTTCTCGACCGTGCGGACGGTCAGCTGCGGGCCGCCCTCGGCGTAGGCCGCGTTCAGCTTCAGCGGATGCCCCTTGTGGTGCTCACCGGTGGTGCGGTCGGTGTGGTCGGGGGTCTCGGCGTACGAGTCGCGCGGCAGGCTGACCACGCTCGCGCGCTCCCGGTCCTCCGAGATGTGCACAATCATGATCGTGTCGGTGCAGTGGCAGGGGGCGCCGCCCAGCCTGTACCGGCGCCGCTCCTCGGCGGTGATGCTGTCGCGGCCGTCGGTACCGACCAGCAGGACGTTCATGCCGTCGCCCGCCCGCGGCCGGTTCTTCATGTCCTTGAAGGCGTCCACCCGCGAGATGTCCGCGTCGAGGCCGGAGAGCACCGCGTGCCCGATCCCCGCCGACGCGAGCACCACCACCGACAGCGCGGTCACCGCCCGCACGGCCCAGCGCGGCTTCCTCCGCCGTACGGGGGGCCGGGGCGGGCGCCGGGACGGTCGCCCGCCCCGCTGCGGCGGGGGGCCGCCGCGGGGGGACGAGGCCGGGACCCGGGGGGAGCGGGGCGGCGTGGGCAAGGTGACACCTCCGCGAGGACGGGCCGTGCGGCCGGGGGTGGAATCCGTGAGCACCGTAGGCCCATACGATCTGCTGCCCGGGTCCGTGCCCCCGCGGCGCGCACCCGTGTCCCCCGTTCGCGGTAACGTGAGCACCGATGAACGCCAAGTCCGACGTGCGGCCGCCCGCCGTTTCCGTGATCATGCCCGTCCTCAATGAGGAGCGGCACCTGCGCGGTTCCGTCCGCGCCATCCTCGCCCAGGAGTACGCAGGCGAGATGGAGGTCGTGATCGCCCTCGGTCCCTCGACGGACCGTACGGACGAGATCGCCGCCGAGCTCGTCGCCGAGGATCCGCGCGTGCACACCGTGCCGAATCCCACCGGCCGTACGCCCGCCGCGCTGAACGCCGCGATCAAGGCCTCCCGCCACCCCGTCGTCGTCCGCGTGGACGGCCACGGCATGCTGTCGCCGAACTACATCGCCACCGCCGTACGGCTCCTGGAGGAGACCGGCGCGCAGAACGTGGGCGGCATCATGCACGCCGAGGGGGAGAACGCCTGGGAGGACGCCGTCGCCGCCGCGATGACGTCGAAGATCGGGGTGGGCAACGCCGCCTTCCACACGGGTGGGCAGGCGGGCCCCGCCGAGACGGTCTACCTGGGGGTCTTCCGCCGCGAGGCGCTGGAGCGGCAGGGCGGGTACAACGAGGAGTTCATCCGCGCCCAGGACTGGGAGCTGAACTTCCGCATCCGCGAGGCCGGCGGCCTGATCTGGTTCTCGCCGGAGCTGAAGGTGTCCTATCGCCCGCGGCCGTCCGTGCGCGCCCTGGCCAAGCAGTACAAGAACTACGGCCGCTGGCGGCACGTCGTCGCCCGCTACCACTCCGGCTCGATCAACCTGCGCTACCTCGCGCCGCCGACGGCCGTGTGCGCCATCGCGGCCGGTGCCGTGGTGGGCGCGGCGCTGACCCCGTGGGGCTTCGTGGTGCCCGGCGGCTACCTGGCGGCGATCGTCGCGGGCTCGGTCCCGGCGGGCAAGGGGCTGGGGCTGAAGGCGCGGGCGCAGATCCCCGTGGCCCTGGCGACCATGCACATGTGCTGGGGCTGGGGCTTCCTGACCAGCCCGCGCTCGCTGGCCAGGAAGGTCATCGCCTCGCGGCGCCCGGCGGTCCAGCCGGACGCGGACGCCGCCGAGACGCACTGACCTCCCTCAGGACCAGGTGAACGCCGGGTTCACGCGCATGCAGGCGTTCTCGTCGGCGCCGTTGAGGGCCTCGGCCGAGTCGGGGGTCGTGTCGTCCGCCTCGGGTGCCGCGTACGCCGTCCCCTCGCGCCAGTCGGCGCCCACGATCAGCGTCACGCCCGAGACGTCGGTCGAGCGCCGCACCGAACTCGCCGGGACACCCAGGGACTCGGCGACCCGCCGGGCGTCGCCCTCCAGGTCGGCGCTCGGGTAGCGGACGACCGTACGGTCCTCGCTCGGCAGGACGGAGGGGTCGGCCACCGCCTCGTCGAAGCCCCGCTCCACCAGCAGCCCCGCGACGGTGTTCGCGCGGCCGGGGGCCGTGCCGAGCCGGTCGGTGCGGGTACCGTTGCGGACCTGCACCGCGATGGCGTCGTCGGGGGCCGCGGGGTCCGCCGGAGGGGCCGTCTCCACGGCCGGCTCCTTCTTCGCCGCGTCCTTGCCGTCCAGGGCGATGTCCTCGCGCACCAGCCGGAACAACTGCTCCGCGTCCTCGGTCGGCTCCACGCGCGCGCCCACGTAGCGGTTGGGCATCGTCGTCATGGTGATGCGCTCCGGCTTCACCTTGCGCAGCTCGTTGCTGAGGTCGTACAGCTTCTTGACGGTGTCCAGGCCCGGGTCGACCGTGAGCGCCCGGGTGGCCTCCTCGGCCAGTCTGCGCAGCTTGTTCGGGCTGCTCAGGGTCGCGTTCTCGCGCAGCACCCGGACCATCGAGTTGAGGTACATGTGCTGGGCCTTCGCCCGCGCGAGGTCGCTGCCGTCCTCGAAGCCGTAGCGGGTGCGCAGCCACTGGAGGGCCTGCTCGCCCTGGACCGGGTGGGTGCCCTTCTCCAGCTTCAGGCCGGAGCCGTGGCCCTGGCCGTCGCGGGAGTGGATGTTGGCGTCCACGCACACCGGTACGCCGCCGACGGCGTCCGCCATCGACACCACGCCGGCGAAGTCGACCATCACGAAGTGGTCGATGTGGATGCCGGTGAGTTCCTGCCAGGTGGCCACCGTGCAGCCCGGACCGCCGTGACCGAGGCTCTGGTTGGTCATCACCCGGCCCTCGCTCGCCGGATACACCTTGCCGTCGTCCGGGGAGGTGCACTTGGGGACCTTCACCAGGGTGTCGCGCGGCATGCTGACGACCGACAGGTTGCTGCGGTCCGCGGACAGGTGCACCAGCATCTGCACGTCCGCCAGCGGCGTGGACCCGAACGTCTCGCGGGCGCCGCCCAGTTGCTGGTTCTCCTCGCTGTCCCGCGCGTCCGAGCCGATCACCAGGATGTTCAGCGGGGTCTGCCCGGCCGCGTTCGGCGTGGGCGCGGCGACCTTGGCGTCCCCCAGGTTGAGGGGGTCCTTGCGGATGTTGTCGTTGAGGTGCTCGTAGTACAGGTACCCGGCACCGGCCGTACCGGCCATGAGCACGGCGAGCGCCACCGCCGTCCAGCGGAGCACCCGGCGCCGTCCGCGCGTCCGGCGTCTGCCGGGCTCGGCACCGCCCTCGCCCTCGTCACCTCCCTCCTGCCGTACCGCCTCCGCACGCTCGGGAGCCTCCGAGGCCCCCTGCCGCGTGTCCTCCCCCTGCACACCGCTCCGCGTCATCTCGCGTCCTTCCCCACCCCCGCGCCACCCCGCGGGCCCGTCACCGTCCTGTCAGACGTACGACGGGCCCGTCAGGTCAACTGGCGCACTGCACTTGGTCGGCCGTCGACTTGTCCAGCTCCGGTGTCTCCACGGAGGTGGCGTCGAGCTTCACTCCTGCGCCCTTGAAGTCTTTGCCGAGGGTGAGGGTCATCGTGGGCAGTCCCTGGGCGTTGGTGACGCTCTCGCCGGGCTTCATGGCGGCGCCGGACAGGCCGAGGATCTCGGCGAGGGCGCGGGCCTGGTCGGCCTGGTCGGGGGCGTACTCGAGGGTCGTCTTGGCGAGTTCGGCGTCGGCGTTGCCCGCGTTCTCGGACTTGGTGACGCCGGCCTCGGTCTGGAGGTGGTTCAGCTCCAGCTGGGCGCTGCCGGCCGCGGCGCCGCCGTTGAGGATGCGGACGCGGATCTCGGAGGGGTCGGACTTCGCGCCCTCCAGGCGGGCGGCGACGGCGGCCTTCTCCTTCTTCTCCTTCTTCTTGACCTCGGTGAAGGAGACGTCGTTCCGGATCATGTCGAAGACCTGCGGGGCCTTCGCCTCGTTCACGACCACCGTCGCCTTGACCTTCTCGGCGGGGTTGTCGATCACCGGCACCGTGGTGAAGGTGATGTTCTTCGTCGGCACCTTCTTCAGCTCCAGGGCCATGTCCTTGAGCGTGCCCACCTTGCCGATGGCGCTGTCCACGGTCAGTGCCTTGGTCGCGGCCTCGGCCAGCTTCACCAGCTTCGTGGGGCTGGTGAGGGTGTCGCTGGAGGACATCTTCCGCATGAGCGAGCCCAGGAACTGCTGCTGCACCTTGATGCGGTCCAGGTCGCCCTCGTTGCCGAAGGCGTGGCGGGTGCGGACGAAGGCGAGAGCCTGCTCACCCTCCACCTTGGACTCGCCCGCGGGCAGCTTGAGGTGGGACTTCGGGTCGTCGACAGCCTTCTCCACACAGACGTCGACGCCGTCGACGGCGGTGGTCAGCGTCTTGACCGCGTTGAAGTCGGCCATCATGAAGTGGTTCGGCTGGATGCCGAACGCCTCCTTCACGGTGCGCATGGTGCAGCCCGCGTCCCGGCCGCCCTCGCCCAGGCTCCGGTTGAAGCGGACGCCCGCCTCCCCGGGGACGATCTCCGTGGAGCCGTCCTCCTGCTTGGTCTCGCAGTCGGGGATGTCGACGATGAGGTCGCGGGGGATGCTGAGCGCGGTCGCGTTGGAGCGGTCCTTGGCGACGTGCAGCAGGATCGTGGTGTCCGCGTGGCCGACGCTGCCCGCGTCGCCGTAGCCCTCGTTGCCCGCGCCGGTGCGCTTGTCGGTGCCGATGACGAGGATGTTGAAGGCCTCGTCCTTGCTGAAGCTGCTGCTGCCGGCGTCACCGACGTCCGTCGTCGAGACGTTGCCCTCGAGGTGCTTGAGGTAGACGTAGCCGCCCACGCCGGCCACGAGGACGACGAACGCGGTGCTGCCGCCGACCCACAGCAGGGCTTTCCTGCCCTTCGACTTCTTCGCGGGCCGGCGACCCCGCCGGCCCGGCACCGGCTCCTCGGGCGCGGGGCGCCGGCGCCGCTGGGGCGGGACCTCACGGCCCGGCGCGGACGTACGGCGTGCCGAGCCGGCCGGGCCGGCGGCGGACGAGGCGTCCTTGGCCCGGGGGGCGGCGCGACGGGGGCCCGGGACGGCCGACTGCGGTGCGGAAGGGGACAGTCGCAGTTCGTATTCGCCCGTACGCGGATTCAGTACCCACTGGTCTGCGGGATCGACGTTCTCCGCCCGCCCACGTCCTTGCGCGTCCACGGTCTCCCAGTCCTTCGTCGGGGCCACGCGGCACCTTCTGCCGGAAGGCGCACGATAAAGGGTCAACATGTGCACGACGCCAGGGCGGACCTCGCGGCGGGGGCACTGGAGCGCTCAGACTATCCGCCCGGTTCGGCGTCGAACGACACCGGTGACGGAGTCGGCGCCCCTACAAGCGGGCAATCCCTCCTATATTCACGAGGCCCCCCACCAGCTCCTACCAGCGGTAGGGCTTGTAGACGTCCATGCACTTGCTGCTGTCCGAGCCGTTGAGGGCGTCGCTGGTGTCCGGCAGGTCCCCCGCCTCGGGTGTCCTCTGTTTCGGATAGGACGTCCCGGAGCGCCAGTCCGCTCCCACGACGAGCGTGATCCCCGACACGTCCGCGGACTTGAGCACCGAGGCCGCCGGGATGCCCAGCGCCTCGGCGACGCGCAGCGCGTCGCCCTCCGTCCCGGTGGTCGGGTAGCGGACCACGGTCCTCTCCTCGGACGGCGTGACCGAGGAGTCCTTGGCCGCCTTGTCGAAGCCCTGCTCCACCAGCGCCTGGGCGATCGTGCCCGCGCGTCCGGTCACCGGGCCGAGGGTGGCCGAACGGGTCGCGTTGCGGACGAGGACGCCGATCTCGGAGTCGGGGGCGGCGGAGTCCCGCGAGGACTTCGCGCCGGAGTCCTCCGCGCCGGCGCCGGCGTCCTTGCCGCCGCTCCCACCGTCCTTGCCGTCCGCGCCGCCCTTGTCGCCCTTGGCGTCGAAGGACACGTCGTCGCGGAGCATCGCCCACATCTTGTCGGCGTCGGGGGCCGGGAGCAGGTGGTTGCGGTCCTGGGGGTCCTCGACGGTCGGCATCGTCGTCATGGTGATGCGGTCCGTCGGCACCGTCTTGAGCTGCATGCCCAGGTCGTAGAGCTTCTTGACGGTGCCGACCTCCTCGGAGACCGTCAGGGACTTCGTGGCCGCCTCGGCCAGGCCCATCAGCCGGCCGGTGTCGGTGAAGATGTTCTGCTGCTTCAGCGTGCGGATCATCGAGTTCATGTACATGTGCTGCGCCCGCGCCCGCAGCAGGTCGCTGCCCCAGGCGTGCCGGGTGCGCAGCCACTGGAGGGCCTGCTCGCCCTGCACCTTGTGCCGGCCGGCCGTCAGCTTCAGACCCGATCCGCCGGGCACGGCGGGCAGCGGGCGGTCCCACACGTTCTGGTTCACGCAGACCTCGACCCCGCCGACGGCGTCCGCCATCGACACGACGCCCGCGAAGTCGATCGTCATCCAGTGGTCGATGTAGACGCCGGTGAGGTTCTGCCAGGTGGCGAGGGTGCAGCCGGCGCCGCCGCGGCCGAGGGACTCGTTGATGATCGTGTTGGTCGCCGGGTACGCCTCGTCGGTCTCCGGGTCCGTGCACGCGGGGATGTCGACCCGGGTGTCCCGGGGGATGCTCACGACCGCGGCGCTCTTGCGGTCCGCGGCCAGGTGGATGAGCATCTGCACGTCGCCCAGCGGCGGGTTGTCGCGGTGGTTCCTGCCGCCGCCCAGCGCGACGTTCGCGTCCGAGGCCCGGCTGTCGGAACCGACCATCAGGATGTTCAGGGGCCGTTGTCCGGCCGCGTTCGCCTCGGGCCGCTGCGCCTTGGAGTCGCCGCTGCTGCGCTCGCCCTTCTCGATGTTGCCGTTCAGGTGCTCGTAGTAGAGGTAACCGGCGCCGGCCGTCCCGAGTATCAGCACCGCCAGGGTCGTCGCGGACCAGCGGAGCGCCCGGTGACGGCGTCCGCCCGCCTGCCGCCGCCCGGGCCGCCTCCCGTGACCGCTGCCGCTCGGGTCACCGCTTCCGTGCCCCGCGCCGCCCGTCCCGCCCGCGCCCGGGCCGGCCCCGGCACGCCGGGAGCGCCGGGCGGTGTCGGGACGGGTCCCCTCCCCGTGCACACTGCTCTGCGTCATGTCCCTCTTCCCACCCTAGGGCCCGCGTACGTGCCTCTGCGCGCCGCCTCTTCGCACAGTTGGACGTACGGGCCCCCTCGTTGGCTGTACGGCGGCCCCGACGGATTGCTCGTCTCCCGGAGGGGCCGGAGGGTCCGCAGGGGCCGGAGGGTCGCTTCCGCCCCGGCCGTCCCCCGGGCCCGCCGATGGACTGTCGCCCTGTCAGACGCACGCGGGACCCTTCAGGTCACTTCGCGCACGCGACCTTGTCCGCCGTGGACTTGCTGACCTCTTCGGGCGCCTTCACGGCGGTGTTGTCGAGCTTGGCCCCCGGCTCCTTGAAGTCCTTGCCGAGGGTGAGGGTCATCGTGGGCAGTCCCTGGGCGTTGGTGACGCTCTCGCCGGGCTTCATGGCGGCGCCGGACAGACCGAGGATCTCGGCGAGGGCGCGGGCCTGGTCGGCCTGGTCGGGGGCGTACTCGAGGGTGGTCTTGGCGAGTTCGGTGTCGGCGTTGCCCGCGTTCTCGGACTTGGTGACGCCGGCCTCGGTCTGGAGGTGGTTCAGCTCCAGCTGGGCGCTGCCGGCCGCGGCGCCGCCGTTGAGGATGCGGACGCGGATCTCGGAGGGGTCGGACTTCGCGCCCTCCAGGCGGGCGGCGACGGCGGCCTTCTCCTTCTTCTCCTTCTCCGACTCCTTCTTCTTGACCTCGGTGAAGGAGACGTCGTCCCTGATCATGTCGAAGACCTGCTGGGCGGGCCCCTCCTGGAGGACGACCGTCGCCTTGACCTTCTCGGCGGGGTTGTCGCGCACCGGCACCGTGGCGAAGGTCAGGTTCTTGGTGTTGAGCTTGCCCAGCTCCAGCCCGAGGTCCTTCAGCTTGCCGATGCTGTCCAGCTTCGAGTCGACGGTCAGCGCCTCGGTCGCCGCCTCCGCCAGCTTCACCATCTTCGAGGGGCTGGTGAGCGTGTCGTTGGACTTGAGCTTGCGCATCAGGGCGCTGAGGAACTGCTGCTGGATCTCGATGCGGCTCAGGTCGCCGCCGAAGCCGACGGAGTGCCGGGTGCGGACGAAGGCGAGGGCCTCCTCGCCCTCGATGGTGTGCTTGCCCGCGGGCAGCTTCAGGTGCGAGTCAGGGTCGTCGATGTCCTTGGCCAGGCAGACCTCGACCCCGCCGACCGCCGAGGTGAGGGTCTTGACCGCGTTGAAGTCCGCCACCATGAAGTTGTCGGGCGTGACCCCCGTCAGCTCGGTGACGGTGCGCATGGTGCAGCTGGGCGTGCGGCCGTCCTGGCCGAGGCTGGTGTTGAAGCGGACGCCGGGGGAGCCGGGGATGATCTTCTGTGTCCCGTCCTCCTGGGTGGTCGGACAGTCGGGGACGTCGACGATGAGATCGCGGGGGATGCTGAGCGCGGTCGCGTTGGAGCGGTCCTTGGCGACGTGCAGCAGGATCGTGGTGTCCGCGTGCCCGGCGCTGCCCGTGTCGCCGTAGCCCTCGTTGCCCGCGCCGGTGCGCTTGTCGGTGCCGATCAGCAGGATGTTGATGGCCTTGTCCTTCTGGAAGCCACCGGTGCTCGCGCCGTCGTCGGCGACGGACTGGATGTTGTCGTTCAGGTGCTCCAGGTAGAGGTAACCGGCCGTGCCGGCGGCGAGGACGACGAAGGCCATGGTGCCGCCGCTCCACAGCAGGACCTTCTTGCCCTTCGACTTCTTCGCCGGCCGCCGGCGCCCCCGCCGTCCGGACGGCGGCTCCTCGGGTGCCGTACGGCGCCTGCGGGGGCCTGGGACGTCACGGTCCGGCGCGGTCGAGGGGGCGGGCGAGGCGGCCTGCGCGCCCCGGCCGCGGGAGCCGCCGGGGGCTGCCGCCCGGCGCGATCCGCCGGGCGCGGCGGTGCGGGGCCCCGGGACCGCCGACTGCGCTGCGGAAGGGGGCGGTCGCAGTTCGTATTCGCCGGTGACCGGATTGAGTACCCACTGGTCTGCGGGGTCGATGTGCTCCGCCCGCCCACGGCCTTGCGCGTCCACGGTTGTCCGAATCCTCCGTCGGGGCCACGCGGCGCCCTCCCCTGCGGGCGCTCGGTCTGGCTGGTCCGGTGCGCGACCCGGGGGTCAACCTCGGGGCCGGGCGCACCGGAGGGCTCACATTAACCGCCCCGTTCGCGGCGAGGCGATGGCAGTGACACATTCCACGAGCCTTACAACCGGGCAATCCGGCGTATTCACTGGACAACTGTCCCCCTCGCGTGGTCCCTCTCGGGCCCCGCCGTGCGCACGCCTTGCCCGCTCTTGGACCGCGCTTTACCCGCAGATGTCCTCCGCCGCGGTGTTGCCGCTGAACGTCGGAGCCGGGGACTCGCCGAGCCGGCCGGGCTCGCGGGCGCCCCCGGCCCCGGCCGGCTCCTCCCGCTCGCCCGCCGCCCCGACCGCCACGGGTTCGTCCGTCCGCAGCCGGGTGAACAGCCGCTCCGCGTCGGGCTCCACGAGCTGGTCGCGATTGACGTCGCCCGCGTACGCCTCCCGCGGCACGGTCAGGAACTGCACCCGTTCGGTGGGGATGCCGCGCAGGCCGCGCACGAGGTCGTACAGACCGCGCAGGCTCGCCAGGTCCGGATCGGTCGTGAGGGACGAGGTGGCCGCGTCGAGCACGGGGTAGAGCTTCACCGGGTTCAGCAGGACGTCGTTGCTCTGCACCTTGTTGACGAGCGCCCCCAGGAAACGCTGCTGCCGGTCCATCCGGTCGGTGTCGCTGCCGTCGCCGAGCGACTTGCGGGCGCGCACGTAGCCGAGGGCCCGCTCCCCGTCGAGCGTCACTCGGCCCGCGGGCAGCCTCAGCCCGGCGTCCTCGTCGTCGACCGGTGCGCGCAGGCACACCTCGACGCCGTCGAGCGCGTCGACCAGCTTCTTGAAGCCCTGGAAGTCGACGACCACGTGGTGGTCGAGCCGGATGCCGGTCAGCTTCTCCACCGTACGGATCGAGCACGCCGAACCGCCCACCTCGTAGGCGGAGTTGAACTGGGCGAAGACGGGTGCGGTGCGCGAGCCGTCCGGGCGGCGGCAGCCGGGCACGTCCACCATCAGGTCGCGGGGGAGGGAGACGGCGGTGGCGCTGTCCCGGCCGGCCGCCAGGTGCAGCAGGATCGTGGTGTCCGACCGCTCGGTGCCCAAGTCGCGCCCGTAGCGCGCGTTGCCCTCACCGGACCGCGAGTCGGACCCGATCAGCAGGATGTTCCGCGCGCCCCGGACCAGCGCGGTGGGCCGTTCCTTGTCGTACCGGGCGAGTTCGGCCGCCGCCGCCTCGTCCGCCGTGATGTTGCCGTCCAGTTTGGCGTACACCGCCCACCCGGCCCCGGCCGCGCCGACGGCCAGCACGCCGACCGCGATCCCCGCGCACCCCAGCCTCCGCCTCCGACGACGCCTCAGCCCGTCCCCGGTCGCCGACGCCCCGGGCGGGGGCCCGTCGAGGGGTGTGCCCGCGTCGTCATCGCTCACGTCTCCCTCCGTCCCGCACACGTGCGCTTCTACGACCATGGCCCGGACGGAGACCGGAGGAGGAACGGGGGTGGGCCGAACGGGGGAAGGCGCCGGGCCGGTACTACGGGACCGGCGCGCGGGCCGGGAGTACGGGACGGGTCACGGGGCCGGGGGCGTGCGACCGGAGTCACGGTGTCGGGGGCGTGCGACCGCAGTCACGGTGCCGGAGGCACGCGGCCGCGGTCACCGGGCCGTGGCGGTGACCCGCTCCGCCTCGATCCGCTGGTCCAGGGCGTCCGCCCCCGCCTGATCGAGGTGCCGGCACAGCACCACCGAGCCGCCACTGGCCAACGGCCCGTACAGGCCCGCGCTCAGCCCCTCCCAGGTGTCGTACGGCAACCCCGACAGGATCCGCGCCCCGGGCCCCGTGAGACCCAGCCCCGACGCCTCCGCCCGGGCCCGCTCCACGAGTTCCGCTCCGCTGAACTCCCGTCCGGCCACGATCAGCGCGGGCGCCTCCGGGTCGACCGGCGCGTACGGCACGAAGCGGTCGCCCTGCCCCGGCACCTCCACGGCGTAGTCGGCGAAGCCCTCGGGGGCGCCCGGCACGAACCGGCCCCCGAGCGGTCGCAGCGCCAGCGCCATCCGCGCGCCCGAGCACGCCCGCGCCGCCTCCAGCGCCTGCGGCTCCGGCCCGCTCACCACCACGTCGGCAGCGGCCGGGTCGCCCGCCACGTCGGCGACGACACCCACCGACGCGCACGCCAGCAGCCACACCGCCGTCTGCCAGTGCGCGGGCAGCAGCAGCGCGACCCGGTCGCCGGGTTCGACGGAGAGTTCGTCCTGGAGCAGGTTGGCGGTCTTGGCCACCCAATTGGCGAAGGTGGCCACGGACAGTTCGACGCGTTCGCCGGTGGCGTCGTCGTAGAAGGTCACCAGGGGGCGTCCGGGGTCCGCGGCGAGCGCGGAACTCAGCAGGTCGGCAGGGGTGCGGTCGGTCGAGTTCACCCGGGCAAGCGTACGCGGGCGGCCGGGCGCGCACCGGGCGTACGGCGTACCGCACGGCCACCGGTTCGGACGAAAACGGCCTGGGGGCCGTCAGGTCACGGATGGACAGATTTGTCCGTGGATATCCACGATCAGGGGCATGCGTGGATTCCTTGCTTCCTCGATCGGTGTCACGTGCGCGGCGGCCCTGGCCCTCCCGCTCGCCCCGCCCGCGGCGGCCTCCTCCGCGGCCCGGCCCACGAACGGTGCCGCGGTGCCCGCCGAGGCGCCCGTCCCCGGCAGCACCCAGTCGCTGCCCCTCACCCCAACCGCTCGCGACCGCGCCCCCGGTGCGGCCGAACAGGGCGTCCCCCGCCGGGACGTTCGGCACTTCTCGCTGGTCGGTGTCGTCTGGGACGACCCGGCCACGGAACTGCACGGACAGGTCCAGGTCCGTACCCGCGCCACCGCGACCGGCACCTGGTCGGGCTGGCAGGAACTGGAGACCCACAACGCCGACCACGCCGCCGACCCGGGCAGCGCCGAGAGCACCTCGGGCCGGGTCCGCGGCGCCACCGCCCCGCTGTGGGTGGGCGAGTCCGACGGCGTGGAGGTGCGGGTACGGGCGGAGAGCACCTCGGAGCACCCGGGCGCCGCGATCACGACCACCGACGCCCCGGCCGGCGCCCCGGCGACCGGCGCCGTGGGCGACTCAGACCGGGCCGCCGACCCCGCCAGGACGGCCGGAGCCGCCGGCCCGGCCCCGCTCGCCGCCTCCCCGCTCCCCACCGGCATGCGCCTCGAACTCGTCGACCCCGGCGCGGGCGCCGGTCCCGCGGCGGCCCCTGAAGCGGAGGACGGCCCCCGCACCGCCGCCTCGACCGCGGAGTCCGCCGAGGCGGTCGCCGCCTCCGCCGTCAACGCGGGGCTCGCCCCGCTGGGCGCCACCGAGATCCCGGCCCTGAGCCGCGCCCGGACCGAGGCCGCGTTCCTCTCCGCGGCGGGCGCCGGCGCACTGACGGCGGAGCAGCGGGCCAAGCCGTACATCGGCCCCCGCCCGAGCATCACCACGCGCCGCGGCTGGGGCGCGAACGAGGGGCTGCGGGAGAAGAAGTTCGTGTACACGAAGAAGGTCAAGGCGGCCTTCGTGCACCACTCGGCCACCGGCAACAACTACACCTGCAAGCAGGCGCCGTCAGTCATCCGCAGTATCTACCGCTACCACGTCAACAGCATGGGCTGGCGCGACGTCGGCTACAACTTCCTCGTCGACAAGTGCGGAAAGATCTACGAGGGACGGGCCGGTGGCGTGTCCAAGGCGGTACTGGGTGCCCACACCATGGGGTTCAACTCCAACACCATGGGCATCGCCGTCCTCGGCACCTACGGCTCCAAGAAGCCCTCGGCGGCCGCCGTGAAGGCGATCGCCAAGCTCACCGCCTGGAAGCTCGGTCTCTACGGCATGAATCCGCGCGGGAAGACGTCCCTGAAGTCCGGTGGCGGGAATCTCTACCGAAAAGGTAAGAACGTACGACTGAACGTCATCTCCGGTCACCGCGACGGCTTCGCCACGAGCTGTCCGGGCAAGAAGCTCTACGCCAAACTCGGCACGAGCCGCTCGACGGCGGCGAAGTACCAGGGCCGCTGAGGGCGGAACACCGCACGACCACCGAAGGCGCCATGGAACGGTCTGCATACACTGGCCGGCCGAAAGAGACAGTTCGGCCGGTCCCGGCAGGAAGCAGAGACGACAGGTGACAGAAGCGATCCTCCTGGTCGGCGGCAAGGGCACGCGGCTGCGGCCGCTCACGGTGCACACCCCGAAGCCCATGGTCAGGGCGGCGGGAGTGCCGTTCCTCACGCATCAGCTGGCGCGGGCCAAGGCGGCGGGCGTCGAGCACATCGTCCTCGCGACGAGCTACCTCGCCGAGGTCTTCGAACCGTACTTCGGCGACGGCTCGGCCCTGGGCCTGCACATCGAGTACGTCACGGAGGAGGAGCCGCTCGGCACGGGCGGCGCGATCCGCAACGTGGCCTCCCGGCTCCACTCGGGCCCGGACGACCCCGTCCTGATCTTCAACGGCGACATCCTGACGGGCCTGGACATCGGCGCGCTGGTCCGCACCCACGAGACGACGGGCGCGGACGTCTCCCTGCACCTGACGAAGGTGACCGACCCGAGGGCGTACGGCCTGGTCCCCACGGACGACACGGGCCGGGTGCTCGCCTTCCTGGAGAAGCCGCAGACCCCCGAGGAGATCGTCACCGACCAGATCAACGCGGGGGCGTACGTCTTCCGCCGCTCGGTCATCGACACGATCCCGGCGGGCCGCCCGGTGTCCGTCGAACGCGAGACCTTCCCCGGCCTCCTGGCCACCGGAGCGCACCTCCAGGGCCTGGTCGACTCCACGTACTGGCTCGATCTGGGCACCCCGGCGGCCTTCGTGCGCGGCTCGGCGGACCTGGTCCTCGGCCGCGCCCCGTCCCCGGCGATACCGGGCCGGTGCGGCGACCGTCTCGTCCTGCCCACGGCACGCGTCGCGCCCGACGCCAAGCTGGCCGGCGGCACGGTGGTCGGCGAGGGTGCCTTCGTCGCGGAGGGGGCCCGGGTCTTCGGCAGCACGATCCTGCCGGGCGCGGTCATCGAGCCGGGCGCCGTCATCACCGACTCGCTGATCGGCAGCCGGGCCCGCGTCGGCACCCGCTCCGTCCTGACGGACACGGTCATCGGCGACGGCGCGGTCGTCGGCGCCGACAACGAACTCCGCTCGGGCGCCCGCATCTGGTGCGACGCCCACATCCCCCCGGCGGCCCTGCGCTTCTCCCCGGACGCCTGACCCCACCCGCCGCGGCTGCGGTCAGTGGTGCCGCCGGCGCGGCACGGGTGGGCGCTGGGGGTACCCCTCCGGGGGAGGCACCCGGCAACGCCGGCCACCGCACCCACCCGGCCGCCCCCGCTCACGCGGACCCGGGCGTCACCGGTTCCCGAGCCCGCCTCGGCGGCGGACCCGCCGCCCTCTCAGAACCGCTCGATCCCCCGCGGAGCCATCCGCGGGGCCCGCCTCGGCGGCACCCGTCCGCTCAGCAGCACCAGCCGGGCCGCCCGATGCCGCTGCCCGGCATACGGCTCCAGCAGCCGCAGCATGACGGAGTCGTCCGCGTCCCGGTCCCCGCCCAGCGCGAACCCCACGATCCCCGGCAGATGCAGGTCCCCGACCGTCACCGCGTCCGCCGCCCCGTGACTGCGCTGCACCGTCTCCGCCGACGTCCACGGCCCGATCCCCGGCACCAGTTCCAGCCGCGCCCGCGCCGCCTCCGGTTCCATCCCGGTCGCCTCCTCCAACCGCGCGGCGACCCGCACCGCCCGCAGGATCGTCGACGCCCGCTTGTCGTCCACCCCCGCCAGGTGCCACTCCCAGGACGGGATCAGCGCCCACGTCCGCGCCGCCGGCATGACACACATTCCGCCGGGCGCGGGGCCCGGCGCCGGCTCCCCGAACCTCCGCACGAGCAGCCGCCACGCCTGGTACGCCTCCAGCGTCGTGACCTTCTGCTCCAGGACCGACGGGATCAGCGACTCCAGCACCAGCCCGGTCCGCGTCAGCCGCAGCCCCGGCCGCCGGTGCGCCGTGAGCGCCAGCAGCCGGTGCCGGGGCACGAACGCGGACGGATCGTCGTCGGCGCCCAGCATCCGCGGCAGCCACTCCAGCAGCCACTCCGCCCCCGGCCCCCAGGCCTCGCCCCGCACCTCGCCGCCGCGCGCGGTGACCCGCAGCGTGCCCGGCCCGGCGGGAGTGCGGCTGGCTCGCCACACCGATCCGTCCGGCGTCGTGCGGAACGTCGGATCGCCCGGCCCGCGTCGCAGCGGGCCGAGCGCCAGACCCAGCTCCAGCGGCCCGTCCGGCACCCACACCCTCGTCCTGCCCGGCGCGACGGGCTGCCGGGGCACCCCGTTCGCGGGCGCGGGTACGACGGCCTCGCCACCGCGCACGGTGGCGCGCGTGGGCCGGGGGGCGAAGCGTCCTGCCACGGGTGAGGTCCTCGATACGGGAGACGGCGCTGAAGAAGGGGACCCTACGAGGGTAGAGGCTCGCCCGGACCGCTCACCGCACCTCGATGAAGGCCTCCGCGGTCCGCTCCGGTCGCGCCTTCGGCTCCTCGGCCGGATGACCGACCGCCACCGCGCCCATCGGGTCCCAGTCGCCCGGCAGCCCCAGCACCTCGCGCACGACGTCCCGGCAGAACATCGTCGAGGAGACCCACGCGGAGCCCAGCCGCTCCGCCGCCAGCGCGACGAGCAGGTTCTGCACACCGGCGCCGGTGGCCACCACGAACATCTCCCGCTCGGCGCCGTCCCGCCGGGCGTCCCCGTAGGTGTGCGCTCCGTCCGTCACCAGGCAGGGGACGACGAGGTACGGCGCGCCGCGCAGCACGTCCCCGCGCCGGATGCGCTTGGCGATCGACTCCTCGCTCTTGCCGTCCCGCCGCAGGTCCGCGATCCACGCGTCCCGCATCGCGTCCAGCAGCCGGACCCGCGACTCCGGCGACTCCAGCAGCACGAACCGCCACGGCGTCGTGTGGTGCGGTGCCGGCGCCGTCACCGCGGCCGCCACCGCCCGGCGCACGGAACCGGGATCGACCGGCTCGTCCGTGAAGGTTCGCACCGTACGGCGCTGGGTGACCGCCTGCCGTACCGCCTCCGACGTGCCGAGCCGGAACATGTCGTCGCGCGCGCCGCGCACCATCGCCCGCGCGCCCTGGCCGTCGTCCCCGGTGACCACCAGGGGCAGCCCGCGCACGACGGCGACGGGCAGCCCCGCGGCCTTGCCCTTGACCAGGTCGCCCGCGGCGGCCAGCTCGTCGGCGGTGGCGACGACGGTGGCCCCGAGCGCGTTGCCGTGCGCGTCCGTGCCGCCGCGGAGGTCGTCGAGGACCCGCACCCCGGCGGCGCCGATCGCGACGTCCGTGAGCCCGGCCCGCCAGGGCCGCCCGAACGTGTCGGTGACGACGACGCCGACGTCCACGCCCAGCACGTCGCGCAGACCGGCGCGGATGCCGCGCGCGGACGCGTCCGGGTCCTCGGGGAGCAGCAGCACCGTCCCGGCGGGCGTGTTGGACGCGTCGACCCCGGCCGCCGCCATGACCAGGCCCTGCCGGTTCTCGACGATGCGCAGGGCGCCGCGCCGGGCCACCACCCGTACGGTCTCCGCGTCGATCGCGGCCTCCCGGTCGGCTGCCCGGACGATCCTGCCCTCGGCCTTGGAGACGATCTTCGAGGTGACGAGCAGCACGTCCCCGTCGGTCAGTCCGGGCTCGGCCGCCGCGATCAACTTGGCCAGGTCGTCGCCCGGCTGCACCTCCGGCAGACCGGGGACCGCCCACACCCGGTAGCCCTCCCGGTCGGCGGGGGAGTCACCGGGTCCACCGGCTCGCAGGACGCCGCTCACGCCTCCCGCACCTCCTCCGCCAGCGTCAGCGCCTCCCGGGCCATCCGCTCCGTCGCGTCGAGGTCGGTCATCATCAGCGGGACGGCGCGGCAGAGGATGCCGGCCGCCTTCACGCGTGTGACGGACTCCGCGTCGACCGTGTCGACCAGCCAGCCGTCGAGCAGCCCCGAGCCGTAGTGCTCGGCGACCGCGGCCGCCGTGGACTCCACGCCGACCGCCGCGAGCACCTTGTCGGCCATCCCGCGCACGGGCGCGTCCCCGACGATCGGGGACAGGCCGATCACCGGCACCCCGGCCTCGGCGATCGCCTCCCGGATGCCGGGCACGGCGAGGATCGTGCCGATGGAGACGACCGGGTTGGACGGCGGGAAGAGGATCACGTCCGCCTCCGCGATGGCCTCCAGGACGCCGGGCGCGGGCTTCGCCCGGTCGGCGCCGACCGGGACGACCGCCTCGGCCGGGACCGAGGCGCGCAGCCGCACCCAGTACTCCTGGAAATGGACCGCCTTGCGCTCCCCGTCCAGCTCGACGGCGACATGGGTCTCCACCCGGTCGTCGCTCATCGGGATGAGCCGCACCCCGGGCTTCCAGCGGTCGCAGAGCGCCTGCGTCACCTCGCTGAGCGGGAAGCCCGCGGTGATCATCTGGGTCCGCACGATGTGCGTGGCGAAGTCCCGGTCGCCGAGCCCGAACCACTCGGGGCCGACGCCGTACGCCGCGAGCTCCTCCTTCAGGTGGAAGGTCTCGTCGGCCCGCCCCCAGCCCTGCTCCTCGTCGATGCCGCCGCCGAGCGTGTACATCACCGTGTCGAGGTCCGGGCAGACCTTCAGCCCGAAGAGGTGGATGTCGTCCCCGGTGTTGCCGATGACCGTGATGTCCGCGTCCGGCGCGGCCTGCCTCAGACCACGCAGGAACCGGGCACCACCGATGCCGCCTGCCAGAACCACAATGCGCATGGCCCCAGTCTTGCAGGCGGGTACGACACCGCGTCAGGCAGTCGTCACGGCACCGGCGTCCGCGTCCCGCGGCACGGCGGCCGAGCACTGGGGGGCGTGCATCGGCATCTCCGTCAGCCCGGGGTAGTACACGTGCAGACTGACCGCCGGCTCCAGCGCGTCGTTGCCCACGTCGTGCACGTACCCCGGCGCGAAGACCCGCTGCGCCCCCGTCTCCAGCGTGCGCGTGCCGCGCAGGGTGCGCTCGGTCAGCGTGCCGTCCAGGACGGTCAGCACACCGGAGGACAGGCCGTGGTCGTGGCGCCCGCTGCCCTGCCCCGGCACCCAGGACAGCAGCCACACCTCGTAGCCGGGGCCGGTGCGCAGCCGGTGGTACCAGCGGGTCGTCGCGTCGTACCGGACCAGGTGCTCCCAGGCGGAGCGGTCGGCGGCGAGGGAACGGGCCAGGCCGGCGAACTCGGCGACCGTCGAGGGGTGCTCGCGCGGCGCCTGGAGGAGGTGGGGGACTTCGAGGATGTCGCCGGCGATCTGGAGGTCGCTGTCGCTGTTCATGGGTCGGTGGTTCCTCGGCAGGAGAGTGCGGGGGAGACGGCGAAGAACGGCCCTGGTGGGGCGAGGGGGGCGGACGGCCGGGTCGCGTGGACCCGAGGACGGCCGGAGCGCGGTGGGCTCAACAACCGGAAAGGCGACAACAGCTACAGCGAGCGCGCGCGGCACCGTGGGACCCGGCGGTGCGGGTCGAGGTGAGCGGCAAGTTCGCGAGCATGCCCACAAGGACAGCGGTTCACACCGGCACTGTCAACTCGATGACCGTTATGTGGGACATGCTTCACCTCATCCGGTTCATCTGAAAGGTGAAAGGTTTGCTCAGGCGGCTTCGGGGACACATGGCGCACAAGCCGGGCGCACAACCCCCGTTGCGACTCCGTGATCCGACTGTGATCAGGTTCGCTTCGGCGTGTGTATCGGAACGGGATCGAACACCGGAGCGTCCTTCCTGGCGCAGGCTCTGCGCGGGGGCGGTGCCCCTGTGAGCCCTATTGGTATGTCAAGGTTTAAGGCGATTTGAACACTTTCCGCATGGCCTTGGTTCCGCAGAGTGAATAAGGGACCCAATAGCAGATCTCGGCTTGACTCGCCCGTAGCAGCACACTTGTAATTTCACTCGTGTCGTTCAGCCGGAATCGATAACGGCTGGATCACGGGGACGCGAAAGACAGACGAGGGGCGCACATGACCGAGCTGGTGCAGCAACTGCTGGTCGACGACGCGGACGAGGAACTCGGCTGGCAGGAGCGCGCACTGTGCGCCCAGACCGACCCCGAGTCCTTCTTCCCCGAGAAGGGCGGCTCCACCCGGGAGGCCAAGAAGGTCTGCCTCGCCTGCGAGGTCCGCTCCGAGTGCCTCGAGTACGCCCTCGCCAACGACGAGCGCTTCGGCATCTGGGGCGGCCTGTCCGAGCGGGAACGCCGCCGGCTGAAGAAGGCCGCCGTCTGACCCGCCGTCCGACGGACGGTACGGCGGACGGTGCGGCGGACACGTACGGGTACGGGCACACGTACATGTACGGGCACACGCGCACAGCGGTGGAGAAAGCGGTAACGGCCCGTCGCGGGTGGGTTGTCCACAGGCGGCGGGCCGTGGTCCTGCCCAGCCGATAGTGTGGGCGCTCGTCCGAGACGCCCCGCCACCCCCACAGGCACGGGCGTCCACCGCAGTCCACCGAACCGGGGCCCGTACCTCGATGTCCGTGCACAGCCACACGGCAGCCCAGCAAGACCTCGCTGCCACACCTGAGTTCCCGCGTCACGTGGTGACCGCGGTCCTCGTCGCCCACGACGGAGCCCGCTGGCTGCCCGACGCGCTCGCCGGGCTGCTCGGCCAGGAGCGCCCCGTCCAGTACGCGGTCGCCGCCGACACCGGCAGCGCCGACGACTCCGCCCGGCTGGTCACCGAGGCCCTCGGCGACGACCGGGTACTCCACCTCGCCCGTCGCACCGGCTTCGGCCAGGCCGTCGAGGAGGCCGCCCGCACCGCCCCCGTCCTCACCCCGGACGACCTGGCGTACCTGCGGCGGCCCAGCGGCTGGGACCCCGTCACCCGCACCTGGCGCGACGACGCCTACGACCTGCCGGAGCTTCCCCACGGAGAGCCGGTGCAGTGGCTGTGGCTGCTGCACGACGACTGCGCCCCCGAACCCGACGCCCTCGCCCAGCTGCTGCGCGTCGTGGACACCGAGTACGAACTCGGCCGCGACGACGTCGCCGTCGTGGGCCCCAAGCTCCGCGGCTGGTACGACCGCAGGCAACTGCTGGAGGTCGGCGTCTCCATCGCCAACTCCGGCCGCCGCTGGACCGGTCTGGACCGCCGTGAGCAGGACCAGGGCCAGCACGACCACGTCCGGACCGTCCTGTCCGTCTCCACCGCCGGCATGCTGATCCGGCGCGACGTCTTCGAGCGGCTCGGCGGATTCGACCGCCGGCTGCCCCTGATGCGCGACGACGTCGACCTGTGCTGGCGCGCGCACGCCGCCGGACTCCGCGTCCTCGTCGCCCCCGAGGCGGTCGTCCGCCACGCCGAGGCGGCCTCCCGCGAGCGCCGCGCGGTCGACTGCGCCGGCCGCACCACCGCCTCCCCGCACAAGGTCGACAAGGCCGGCGCCGTCCACACCCTCCTGGTCAACGTCCGCACGGCCGTGCTGCCCTGGGTGCTGCTGCGCATCGTCGTCGGCACCGTGCTGCGCACCCTCGCCTATCTCGTCGGCAAGGTCCCCGGACAGGCACTCGACGAGATCCGGGGCCTGCTGAGCGTCCTGCTGCGCCCCGAGCGGATCGTCGCCGGACGCAGGGAACGCGGCCGCCCGCAGGTGGAGAAGGACGAACTGCGCGCCCTCTTCCCGCCGCCCGGCGCGACCGTCCGGGTCACCGTCGAACAGGTCGCGGGCAACCTCGTCGGCAGCTCCGACGCCGAGACGGCCACCGGCGCCGGACGCCACGGCGGCGGCATCGAGTCCGGACCCGGCGGCGACGACGCCGACTTCCTGGAGATCGAGCAGTTCGCCCGCCTCAAGCGCATCGCCCGCAAGCCGGGCCCGCTGCTCTTCCTGGTGCTGCTGCTCGCCTCCCTGGTCGCCTGCCGCGCCCTGTTCGGCGGCGGCGCGCTGGCGGGCGGCGCCCTGCTGCCCGCCCCGGCCGACGCCGGCGAGCTGTGGTCGCGCTACACCGACGCCTGGCACACGGTGGGCACCGGCGGCACCGCCTCCGCACCGCCCTACCTCGCGCTCGTCGCCGCGCTCGCCTCCCTGCTGCTGGGCTCCACCGGCCTCGCCGTCACCCTGCTGCTGGTCTGCTCGGTGCCCCTGGCCGGCGTCACCGCGTACTTCGCCTCCCGCCCGCTCGTCACCTCCCGGCTGCTGCGCGCGTGGGCGGCCGTCGCCTACGCCTTCCTGCCCGCCGCCACCGGCGCCCTCGCCGGCGGCCGCCTCGGCACCGCCGTCCTCGCCGTGCTGCTGCCGCTCATCGCGCGCGCGGGCGTCGCGGCGGCCGGCCTCTCCCACTCCACGGGCGCCCGCGGCAGCTGGCGGGCCACCTGGGCGTACGCGCTGCTGCTGACGATCACCACCGCCTTCACGCCCGTCGTGTGGCCCGTCGCGCTGCTCCTCGGCATCGGCGTGCTGGTACTGCGCCGCAGCGACATCACGGCGTACGGGCCGCGCTTCCTCGTCCAGCTCGGCACCCCGCTGCTGCTCCTCGCCCCCTGGTCGCTGTCGCTGCTCCCGTTCGGCTTCCTCGACGAGGCCGGCCTGGAGTACGGCGCCTCGGCCGCCTCCGCCCTAGACCTGCTCGGCGCGAGCCCCGGCGGCCCCGGTACGGTCGGCGGGCTGGTCCTCATCGGCATCGTGCTCGCCGCGCTGGCCGCCCTGCTCCGCTCGGAGCGACAACTGGGCATCCGCGCGGCCTGGGCCGTCGCCCTGGTCGCCCTGGTCTTCGCGGTGCTCTCCAACCGCTCCGTCTGGGCCGGCCCCGCCACCCTCGTCTACGGCATCGCCCTGCTCTCCGCGGCGGCCCTCGGCGCCGACGGGGCACGCTCGCGCGTGGCCGAGCAGAGCTTCGGCTGGCGCCAGCCGGTCGCCGCCCTGATCGCCCTCGCCTCGGCCGTCGGACCACTGATCGCCGCCACCGGCTGGATGATCGGCGGCGCCGACGGACCCCTGGAGCGGCGCGACCCCGTCCAGGTGCCCGCGTTCGTCGCCGAGGAGAGCCGCACCCACGACCAGGCCCGCACCCTCGTCCTCGACAGCGACTCCGCCACCCACGTGAGCTACACGCTGGTGCGCGGCTCCGGCGCACGCCTGGGCGACGGCGAACTGTCCGCCGGGGACGGCGGGAACGAGGGACTCGACAAGGTCGTCGCCAACCTCGTCGCCGGTTCCGGCGCCGACCAGGCCGACCAGCTCGGCGGCTACGCCGTGCGCTACGTCCTCGTGCACAAGGGCGCGCCCCGCGAGGTCACCCGCGTCCTGGACGCCACGCCCGGCCTCAACCGGCTCAGCCAGCAGGACGGCAGCGGCCTGTGGCGCGTGGACCAGGAGGTCGCGCGCGCGACGATCGTCACCGGCGAGGGGGCGGACGCCCAGGCGCCGCGCCCCGTGGCCGCCGGTCCCGTCGAGATCCGCACCGAGATCCCGTCCGGTGCCGACGGACGCGTGCTGCGCCTCGCCGACACCGCCGCCGAGGGCTGGACGGCGACCCTGGACGGCACACCGCTCACCCGCACCACCGTCGACGGCTGGGCACAGGGCTTCGAACTCCCCGCCGCCGGCGGGAAGCTGGCCGTCACCTACGACGCCCCGTTCACCCACACCGTCTGGCTCTGGGCCCAGGGCCTGCTCGCCGTGGTCCTGGTCGTCCTCGCCCTGCCCGGCAGGCGCCGCGACGTCGACGACGACCTGCCCGAGGAGCAACTCGTCGCGGCCGAGGCCGTCGAGGGCGAGGGCCGCCGCGCCCGGCGACTGCGGGCGCAGGCCGAGGCGGAGGCCGAAACCGGCGCGGACACCGGGCCGATGGCCGGGCAGGACGCCTCCACGGAGGGCGCCCCGCCCCCCGGAGCACCACCCGCGGCGGTCCCGCAGCAGCCGGCGTACGGCACGTGGGACACCCCTGAGTACACCGACGCCGCCCACGGCTCCTACGACCCGTACGGCGGCGACCAGTACCGGAGCGCGCCCTCCTACGACCCGGCCGCGTACGCGCAGCAGCAGCCGTACCAGGGTGACCCGTACCAGGCGGACGCCTACCAGGGTGCCCAGGGCGGTCAGGGCGGTCAGGGCGGTCAGTACGACGCGGGGCCGTACGACCCGTACGCCTACGGCGATCCGGCCGACCCGTCCCAGGAGGCCGGGCCGTACGACCCCGCCTACGGTCAGGCGTACGGCCAGGGCGGGTACCCCACGCCCTACGACCCCTCGCAGGCCCACGACCCGCACGGCACCGGCCGTGAGCGTCCCGACGGGAGCCAGCAGTGAAGCGCACCACCCTGTCCCTGATCGCCGGCACGGCGGCCCTCGCGGCCGTCACCGGGTTCGCGGCGGTGTCCACCCCGGACTCCACCGGCGCGGACACCGCCGAGCCCGCCGCCCGGCTCCCCGTGGAGCGCACCACGCTGTCCTGCCCGGCGCCCAGCACCTCGGACCTCGCCGAGACGGCGTACACCTCCTTCACGCCCGTCACCAAGGGCGCCGACGAGAAGGGCGAGGCCGCCCTCACGGCGGCGGCCGCGGGCGCGGCGTCCGGCGAGGCGGAGGGCGGGGAGGCCGAGGACGGGGAGAAGCCCGGGAAGCCCGTCGTGCAGCCCGGGGCGCCCGGGGTGCCGGTCACCGGGAAGGACTCCGGGGCCGAGACGCCCGCGCTCGTCGGGACCGCGACGGGGAGCCACGCCCCCGGCTGGACGGTGCAGCAGACCACGGAGGTCGCCGCCGGCACCGGCCGGGGACTCCAGGGCGTCAACTGCGCCGCACCGGACACGGAGTTCTGGTTCCCGGGAGCGGCCACGACCGCCGACCGCACCGACTACGTGCACCTGACCAACCCCGACGACTCCGCGGCCGTCGTCGACATCGAGCTGTACGGCAGGGACGGCGCTCTGAAGACCACGGTGGCGGACGGCGTCACCGTGGCACCGCACGCCAGTGAGGCACTGCTGCTGTCCACGCTCACCGACGTCAAGGAGCCCGACGTCACCGTGCACGTCACGGTGCGCAGCGGACGGGTCGGTGCCGCGGTGCAGGCCCTGTCCGACAAGACCGGCGGCGACTGGCTGACCGCGGCCGCGGACCCGTCCGGCGAGCTGGTCCTGCCGGGCATCCCCGACGACGCCACCGCCGTACGCCTGGTGCTGTTCACGCCCGGTGGCACCGACGCCGACCTGAAGGTGCGGCTGACCTCGCCGACCGGGCCGATCACGCCCGCCGGGAACGAGACGGTGCACGTGAAGTCCGGCATGACGACGGCCATCGACCTCGGAGAGGTCACGCGCGGCGAGGCCGGGTCGCTGATGCTGACGCCGACGGGCCGGTCGGTGCCGGTCGTGGCCGCGGTCCGGGTCGTGCGGGGCGAGGGCGCGGAGCAGGAGTCCGCGTTCATCCCCGCCGCCCACCCGGTCGGGGCGCGCGCGACGTCGGCGGACAACCGCGCCAAGAGCACGACGTTGTCCCTGACCGCTCCCGGCCAGGCGGCGAAGGTCAAGGTCACGGCGTCGGCGGGCACCGAGGGCGGCACGACGGCGACCAAGACGTACACGATCAAGGGCGGCACCACCCAGGACGTCGAGGCTCCGGTCCCGGCGGGCCTGGAGGGCACCTACGCGCTGACCGTCGAGACGGTCTCGGGCGGCCCGGTGTACGGGTCCCGCACGCTGACCGGGCAGGACGAGGACGTCGCGTCCTTCACCGTGCAGAGCCTCCCCGACGACCGGGGGACGGTCGCCGTACCGAACGCGGACGAGGACCTGGCGGTGCTCCAGAGGTAGCGGGCCGCGCGAGCGGCGGGCCCGTGACTCCCATGGGGCCGCGCCCGCCCGCTCAGTCCTCCCCGTACCGCGGGTCCACCGTCTCCGGCGTCAGCCCCAGCAGCTCCGCGACCTGCTCGACGACCACCTCGTGCACGAGCGCCGCCCGCTCGTCCCGCCCCTTCGTCCGGATCTCGACCGGCCGCCGGTACACGACCACCCGCCCCCGGCGCCCCTCCCGCGCGGGCTCCGCGGTCCCGAGGGGCACCGCCTCGTCGTTCCACGCCTGGTCGGCGGCGCCGTCCAGCCGCGGCACCTCCAGGACCAGGAAGTCGATGTCGGCGAGCTGCGGCCAGCGCCGCTCCAGGCGCTCCACGGAGTCCTGCACCAGGTCCGCGAAGACCTCGCCGCGGCTCGCGGCAAGCGGTACCTGCGGGGGTGCGATCGGGCCCCGCATGCCCCGGCCGTGGCGGTCACGACGGCGGGGTCCTGGGCGGCCGGTCTCACGGGGCGTCACGGGGTTGTCCATCACCGCTGAAGGGTAGTCCCCGCCGGGTCCGCGCGCCGGACCGCACACGCGTACCGGCCCGCGCCGCGGTGCGTGGCAGGACGTGTCGCCCGATGACCGTTCCAGCCAAGGTTGGGCTCGATTCCGTATCTCTCCGCGACCGGTGACCTCAAGGCATATGTCGCTGTTCGTCGCGGTTCGCGACCGCCCCCGCAGCGGCCGGACATCCGGCGAACACCCGACAAACCACCGTCCGTGCAGGTCACAGCGGTGCGCCCGGAGGGTCGTGTGGGGCGTTTCACACCACGACACGGGGGTGTGACCTGGTGGGGAGTCGTCGCGGCCCGCTCAAGAGTGCGGTACCGTCCAACATCGTGAGCCCTGTACGTCGCTGTTCGCGCACCGCCTGCGGCCGTCCCGCCGTCGCGACGCTGACGTACGTCTACGCCGACTCGACCGCGGTCCTCGGCCCGCTCGCCACCTACGCCGAACCCCACTGCTACGACCTGTGCGCCGAGCACTCCGAGCGCCTCACCGCCCCGCGCGGCTGGGAGGTCGTCCGCCTGCTCGACGGCTCGGCCCCGGCCCGCCCCAGCGGTGACGACCTGGAAGCGCTCGCCAACGCGGTGCGCGAGGCGGCCCGCCCCCAGGAGCGGACGGCCGAGGCCGGCGGCGGTCCGCGGACGGCCGATCCGATGGAGGTCGCGCGCCGCGGCCACCTGCGCGTCCTGCGCTCGCCGGACAACTGAGCCGCCCGTCCTCCACCTTCGGCCACCTCGGCACCTCCGGCCGCTCCGCCACCTTCGGCCACCCCCGTGTCTTCGCCCACCCCGAACCCACCCGTTGCCACACACCCATTGACGTCACCTTGTCGCGGACACGACCATTCCGGATGTCACGAGAAACCGCTTTCACATGGCGGAATCCGGGGAGGCGCCCGTGTACGTCCAGGAACTGGAACCCGTCGCCGGTTCCCTCGCCCTGTCCGCCCTGGTGGCGGCCCTGCCCCTGGTGATCGTCCTCGTCCTGCTGGGCGGCGTCCGCATGAAGGCCCACCTGGCGGGCTTCACCGGCCTCCTGGCGGCCGTGCTCGTCGCCTGGCTGGCGTACGGCATGCCGCTGGACCAGACGGCCTCCAGCGCCGCCCAGGGAGCCGCGTTCGGGATCTTCCCCATCCTGTGGATCGTCGTGAACGCCCTCTGGGTCTACCGGATGACCGTCCGCACCCGGCACTTCGACATCCTGCGCCGCTCCTTCGGACGGCTGTCCGACGACCCCCGCATCCAGGCCCTGGTCGTCGCTTTCTGCTTCGGCGCCCTGCTGGAGGCACTCGCCGGGTTCGGCGCGCCCGTAGCGATCTGCTCGGTCATGCTCGTGGCGCTCGGCTTCGACCCCGTGCGCGCGGCGGTCGTGGCGCTGGTCGCGAACACCGCGCCGGTCGCCTTCGGCGCGATGGGCACCCCGGTGGTGACGCTGGCCCAGGTCACCGGCCTGCCCCTGGACGACGTCGCCTCCGTGGTGGGCCGTCAGACCCCCCTGCTGGCCCTCGTCGTCCCCCTGCTGCTGGTCGCCCTGGTCGACGGGCGCCGCGGCCTGCGGGAGACCTGGGTACCCGCGACGGCCTGCGGAGTCGCCTTCGCCGTCGCCCAGTTCGTCGCCTCCAACCACTTCTCCGCCCAGCTCGCCGACATCGCCGCCGCCCTCCTCGGCGCCGGGGCCCTGGTCGCGGTGCCACAGGCCCGCCGGCCCGCCGCCGAGCCGGTCCGCGCGGCCGTGCTGACCGGCGCGAGGAGCGACGAACTGGACGAGGACGACCCGCGCCGGGAGGTCCTGCGCGCCTACGCGCCCTACGCCCTGATCGTCGCCGTCTTCTCCGTCGCGCAGATCCCGGCGGTCAAGGACTGGCTGGCGCGGGCGACCCAGACGTACGACTGGCCCTTCCTGGACGTGGCCGACCCCGCGGGGAACCCGGTCGGCGGCAACGTCTTCTCCTGGCCGGTCGTCTCCACCGGCGGCACCCTCGTCCTGCTCGCCGGCCTGGCCAGTGCCGTCGTCCTCGGCGTGCACGCGCGCGTGGCGGTCGAGGAGTGGCTCGCGACCGTGCACGAGCTGCGGTTCGCCATCCTCACCGTCACCTCCGTGCTGGCCCTCGCCTACGTCATGAACCTCTCCGGGCAGGCCGCCACCATCGGCCACTTCGTCGCGGCGGCCGGTGCCGGGCTGGCCTTCCTCTCCCCGGTGCTCGGCTGGTTCGGTGTCGCCGTCTCGGGCTCCGACACCTCCGCCAACGCGCTCTTCGGCGCCCTCCAGGTGACCGCCGCCCGGGAGTCGGGTCTGTCACCCGAACTGCTCGCCGCCGCCAACAGTTCGGGCGGCGTCCTCGGCAAGATGATCTCCCCGCAGAACCTCACCATCGCCTGCGCGGCCGTCGGACTGGCCGGCCGCGAGGGCGACCTGCTGCGCAAGGTACTGCCCTGGAGCCTCGGCCTGCTCCTGGTCATGTGCCTGATCGTGGTCGGGCAGTCCACACCGGTCCTGGGCTGGATGCTGCCCTGACCCGCCCTGACCTTCGGGAACCGCCCGGCGCCCGCTCCGTGGTTACGGGTAGTTTGTGGGCTCCGACAGGACTTGAGGAAAGGCTGGCCGTGGCTGCTGATCTGTCGCAGATCGTGAAGGCGTACGACGTGCGCGGTGTCGTCCCCGACCAGTGGGACGAGACGCTGGCCGAGCTGTTCGGCGCCGCCTTCGTCGAGCTGACCGACGCGCGCGCCCTCGTGGTCGGCCACGACATGCGGCCGTCCTCCCCGGGCCTGTCCGGTGCCTTCGCGCGCGGGGCCGCCGCCCGGGGCGCCGACGTCACCCTGATCGGCCTGTGCTCCACCGACCAGCTGTACTACGCCTCCGGCGCGCTGGACCTGCCGGGCGCCATGTTCACCGCCTCGCACAACCCGGCCCGGTACAACGGCATCAAGCTCTGCCGCGCGGGCGCCGCCCCCGTCGGCCAGGACACCGGCCTCGCCGAGATCCGCGCCCTGGTCGAGGGCTGGAGCACCTCCGGCGCCCCGGAGCCGGCACCGCGCCCGGGCACCGTCACCCGGCGCGACACGCTCGCCGACTACGCCGCCCACCTCCGTTCCCTGGTCGACCTGACCGCCATCCGCCCGCTGAAGGTCGTCGTCGACGCGGGCAACGGCATGGGCGGCCACACCGTCCCCTCGGTCTTCGCCGGCCTGCCCCTCGACCTGGTGCCGATGTACTTCGAGCTGGACGGCACCTTCCCCAACCACGAGGCCAACCCGCTCGACCCGGCCAACCTCGTCGACCTGCAGAAGCGCGTCCGCGAGGAAGGCGCCGACCTCGGTCTCGCCTTCGACGGCGACGCCGACCGCTGCTTCGTCGTCGACCAGGACGGCGACCCGGTCTCCCCCTCCGCGGTCACCGCCCTCGTCGCCGCCCGGGAGCTGGCCCGCAACGGCGGCAAGGGCACCGTCATCCACAACCTGATCACCTCCTGGTCCGTCCCGGAGGTCGTGGCGGAACACGGCGGCACACCGGAACGCACGCGCGTGGGCCACTCCTTCATCAAGGCCGAGATGGCCAGGACCGGCGCCATCTTCGGCGGCGAGCACTCCGCGCACTACTACTTCCGCGACTTCTGGAACGCCGACACCGGCATGCTGGCCGCCCTCCACGTCCTCGCCGCCCTCGGAGGCCAGCCGGGCCCCCTGTCCGACCTGGTCGCCCAGTACGACCGCTACGCGGGCTCCGGTGAGATCAACTCCACCGTCGACGACCAGACGGCCCGCCTCGACGCGATCCGCGCCGCCTACGAGGGCCGCGACGACGTCACCCTCGACGAACTGGACGGCCTGACCGTCACCGCGGCCGACTGGTGGTTCAACGTCCGCCCGTCCAACACGGAGCCCCTGCTGCGCCTCAACGCCGAGGCCCGTGACGAGGCGACGATGGCGAGGGTCCGCGACGAGGCCCTGGCGATCATCCGGTCCTGAGCACGCCGTCGTCGGCGGGGGAGTCACCCGCGACGCCGGTCACCGACGGCCCCGCCCACATCGGTGACGACCCCGCCCGAGGTCACCGAAGCCGGGCCCGGCGACACCCACCCGTCCCCGACACCGGCCCCGTCACCGGCGGTACCCTGACCAGCACATCCGCACAAGCCCCACCGCCCCGAAGGGAACCCCCATGCCGCTCGAAGCCGGCCTCCTGGAGATCCTCGCCTGCCCGGCCTGCCACGCCCCCCTCCAGGAGCGGGACGCGGAGCTGATCTGCACCGGCCAGGACTGCGGCCTGGCCTACCCGGTCCGCGACGGCATCCCCGTCCTCCTCGTCGACGAGGCCCGCCGCCCCGCATAGACGAGGCCCGCCGCCGCCCCGCACCGACGAGGCCCGCCGCCCCGGACAGACGCCGGTCGGGCGCCCGCGCAACCGAACGAACGCCCCGGCGATCGGAGACTGCCGCCATGCTCGACGAATCGCTCCTGGACGCCCCGGAGCGCCTCACCGAAGCCGACCGCCGCGGCCTGCTCCGCGGTGCCGCCGAGGCCGGCGCCCGGGTACGCACCGCCGCCCGGCACGCCGCCGAGGCCGGCGTCGGCGACCTCCGGCCCGACGGCCGCCCCCGCGCCGTCCTGATCGCCGGTCCGGGCGCCGCGGCCACCCACGCCGCCGACCTCCTCGGCACCCTCGCCGGCGCCGGCAGCCCGGTCACCCGCCTCGCCCCCACCGGCGTCGCCCCCGCGGCGGGCGCCCTGCGCTGGGAGCTGCCCGGCTGGGCGGGCTCCGTCGACCTGCTGCTGATCGCCACTCCCGACGGAGCGGAGCCGGGCCTCGCCCTGCTCGCCGAACAGGCCTACCGCCGGGGCTGCACGGTCGTCGCCGTCGCCCCCGCCCGGACCCCCCTCAGCGACGCGGTGAACGGCTCGCACGGCCTGTTCATCCCGATGGCGACCGCCCCCTACGACCACGACGAACCCCTCGCCGGCGCCGCCCCCGGCGTCCTGTGGGCGCTGCTCACCCCGCTCCTCGCGCTGCTGGACCGCACCGGGCTGCTCGAAGCGCCGCCCGACGCCATCGAGAAGGTCGCCGACCGCCTCGACCGGGTCGCCGAGCGCTGCGGGCCCGCCGTCGTGACCTACAGCAACCCCGCCAAGACCCTGGCGGCCGAGCTGGCCGAATCCCTCCCCGTGGTGTGGACCGAGGGCATCTCGGCCGGACCGGCGGGCCGCCGCTTCGCCGCCGCGCTCGCCGAACTCTCCGGCACCCCGGCCGTCGTCGCCGAACTCCCCGAGGCGCTCGACGCGCACCAAGCCCTGCTCGCCGGCCGGCTCGCCGCGGGCGCCGACCCCGACGACTTCTTCCGCGACCGCGTCGAGGAGGCACCCGCCCTGCACGCGCGCGTGGTGCTGCTGCGCGACCGCCCCATCGGCGGCCTCACCGCCGCCCCGGGCGCCCGTGACCTGGCCCTCGGCCACGACACGCCGATCAGCGAGCTGGAGCCGGAGCTGGGCGACGAGCTGGAGACCCTCGCCGAACTGATCGCCGTCACGGATTTCGCCGCCGTTTACCTGGCGCTCGCCTCGGGCGCCTGATCTCGTACGCACCCTCGCGTACCTCTTCTTCGTACGCACGCACCAGCACGCACTGGACACGCACCGGCAGAGAGAGCCCATGGACCGCCTCGACAACACCGTCCGCCCCTACGCCTGGGGTTCCACCACCGCGATCCCCGCCCTCCTCGGCACCGAGCCGACCGGGGAGCCGCAGGCGGAGATGTGGATGGGAGCCCACCCCGGAGCCCCGTCCCGCACCGGCCGGGGCACCCTAGCCGAAGTCGTCGAAGCCGACCCCGAGAAGGAACTGGGCGCCGCCTCCGTGGCCAGGTTCGGCCCCCGGCTGCCCTTCCTCCTCAAACTCCTCGCCGCCGGCGCCCCGCTCTCCCTCCAGGTCCACCCCGATCTGACCCAGGCCAGGGCGGGCTTCGAGGACGAGGAGCGCCGGGGCGTCCCCCTGGACGCCCCGCACCGCAACTACAAGGACGCCAACCACAAGCCCGAACTGATCTGCGCCCTCACCGAGTTCGACGGCCTCTGCGGCTTCCGCGCCCCCACCGAGACGGCCGACCTGCTCGACGGCCTCGGCGTCGCCTCCCTCAAGCCCTACGTCGACCTGCTGCGCGCGCACCCCGAGGACGCCGCCCTGCGCGAGGTCCTCACCGCGATCCTCACGGCCGACCCCGAGGAGATGACCCGCACGGTCACCGAGACCGCGGCCGCCTGCGACCGCCTCGGCGGCGCCTACGCGCCCTACGCCGACATCGCCCACCACTACCCGGGCGACCCCGGAGTCCTCGCCGCCCTGCTCCTCAACCACGTCCGGCTCCAGCCCGGCGAAGCCCTGTACCTCGGCGCCGGAATCCCGCACGCCTACCTCGACGGCCTCGGCGTCGAGATCATGGCCAACTCCGACAACGTCCTGCGCTGCGGCCTCACCCCCAAGCACGTCGACGTCCCCGAACTCCTGCGCATCGTCCGCTTCGAAACCGGCGACCCCGGCATCCTGCGCCCCGAGGCGTCCCCCGAGGGCGAAGAGGTCTACGAGACCCCGATCGACGAGTTCCGCCTGTCCCGCTGGGTCCTCCCCGAGGGCTCCGGCACCCGCCGACTCACCCTGGACACCCCGCAGATCCTGCTCTGCACCGCGGGCACCGTGCGCGTGGGCGCACACGAACTCACCCCCGGGCAGTCCGTCTTCGTCGCCGCGGGAGAAAAAGCCGAAGTGTCCGGAACCGGCACCCTTTTCCGCGCCACCGTCCTCGCCTGACGCACGTCTGACGGGGGAACGACGGGGAATCCGGCACGTCGGGGCCCGCGCGGGCTGCAACAATGGCGCACCGCGAAGGAGGGGCGAGCCGATCACCGGCCGAGCCCCCACCGGCGTACGGACGCAGACGAAGGCGAAGGGACAACGCGACACATGAGCGCGTCAGGCGGAACCAAGGCGATCGTGGCGGCACTGCTCGCCAACCTCTCGATCGCGGTAGCGAAATTCGTGGCGTTCCTCTTCAGTGGATCGTCGTCGATGCTCGCCGAGTCCGTGCACTCCCTCGCCGACTCCGGCAACCAGGGACTCCTGCTCCTCGGCGGCAAGCGCGCCCAGCGCGCCGCCACCCCCCAACACCCCTTCGGCTACGGCCGCGAGCGCTACATCTACGCCTTCCTCGTCTCCATCGTGCTCTTCTCGGTCGGCGGCATGTTCGCCCTGTACGAGGGCTACGAGAAGATCAAGCACCCGCACGAGATCGAGCACTGGTACTGGCCGGTGGGCGTACTGGTCTTCGCGATCATCGCCGAGGCCTTCTCCTTCCGGACCGCCATCAAGGAGTCCAACACCCTGCGCGGGAAGAAGTCCTGGAAGGAGTTCGTCCGCCACGCCAAGGCCCCCGAACTGCCCGTCGTCCTCCTGGAGGACCTCGGCGCCCTCGTCGGCCTGGTCCTCGCCCTCGGCGGTGTCGGCATGGCCCTGCTCACCGGCGACGGCGTCTGGGACGGCGTCGGCACCCTCTGCATCGGCGTACTGCTCATCCTGATCGCGCTGGTCCTCGCCGCCGAGACCAAGTCCCTGCTGCTCGGCGAGGCCGCGGGCACCGAGGCCGTCCAGCAGATCGAGAGCGCCATCGTCGCCGGCGACACGGTCACCGGCATCATCCACATGCGCACCCTCCACATCGGCCCCGAGGAACTCCTCGTCGCCGCCAAGATCTCCGTCCGCCACGACGGCACGGCCACCGAGATCGCCTCCGCCATCGACGCGGCCGAGGCCCGTATCCGCGAGGCCGTCCCGATCGCCCGCGTCATCTACCTGGAGCCGGACATCTACAGCGAGACCGAGGCCGCCAAGGGCGCCGACCGCGAAGCCGCCCCCGGTGGCCCGAGCGCGCCCCCCGCGGCCCACTGACACCCCCGCACCCGCACCCCCCCGGGGCCCGCCGATCCACTCGGCGGGCCCCGTCGGCTTCCCCCCTCACGCCACCCCCGGCCCACCGGATACGTCCGGAAGTGTTCGGAGGCGGACTGGGGACCGCGCGCACCGCGGTGTAGCTTGGGACGGAGCCAGACGTCGCTGCTGATGGCGGTCGGGCGGTCCGCCATCGGACCGGCCGAGGGAGAGAGGGCCTCCGACGGACTGCGCTGCGCGTACGCGGGCATGCCTGTGTCCTCCCCTGGGCACCCCTGTGTCCGCCGCCGCGCAGGTCAGCCGTACCCACCTCGCCCCAACACCGAGGAGCAGCTCGCAATGACGACTGTCGACAGCCGACAGGACTTCAAGGTCGCCGACCTCTCCCTGGCCGAGTTCGGCCGCAAGGAGATCACCCTCGCCGAGCACGAGATGCCCGGCCTCATGGCGATCCGCAAGGAGTACGCCGAGGCCCAGCCGCTCGCCGGCGCCCGCGTCACCGGCTCCCTGCACATGACCGTGCAGACCGCCGTGCTCATCGAGACCCTGGTCGCCCTGGGCGCCGAGGTCCGCTGGGCCTCCTGCAACATCTTCTCCACCCAGGACCACGCCGCGGCCGCCATCGCCGTCGGCCCGAACGGAACGCCGGACGACCCGCAGGGCGTCCCGGTCTTCGCCTGGAAGGGCGAGACCCTGGAGGAGTACTGGTGGTGCACGGAGCAGGCCCTGACCTGGCCGAACACCCCCACCGGCGGCCCCAACATGATCCTGGACGACGGCGGTGACGCCACCCTCCTCGTCCACAAGGGCGTCGAGTACGAGAAGGACGGCAAGGTCCCGTCCGTCGACACCGCCGAGAACGACGAGCACCGCGTCATCCTCGAGCTCCTCAACCGCACCATCACCGACGGCTCCCAGAAGTGGACCCAGCTGGCGTCGGAGATCCGCGGCGTCACCGAGGAGACCACGACCGGCGTCCACCGCCTGTACGAGATGCACCGCGACGACACCCTGCTGTTCCCGGCGATCAACGTCAACGACGCGGTGACGAAGTCGAAGTTCGACAACAAGTACGGCTGCCGCCACTCCCTGATCGACGGCATCAACCGCGCCACGGACGTCCTCATCGGCGGCAAGACCGCGGTCGTCTGCGGTTACGGCGACGTGGGCAAGGGCTGCGCGGAGTCGCTGCGCGGCCAGGGCGCCCGCGTGATCATCACCGAGATCGACCCGATCTGCGCCCTGCAGGCGGCGATGGACGGCTACCAGGTCACGACGCTGGACGAGGTCGTCGACAAGGCCGACATCTTCGTCACGACGACGGGCAACAAGGACATCATCATGGCCGCGGACATGGCCAAGATGAAGCACCAGGCGATCATCGGCAACATCGGCCACTTCGACAACGAGATCGACATGGCCGGCCTCGCCAAGATCCCCGGCATCGTCAAGGACGAGGTCAAGCCGCAGGTCCACACCTGGACCTTCCCCGACGGCAAGGTCCTCATCGTGCTGTCCGAGGGCCGCCTGCTGAACCTGGGCAACGCCACCGGCCACCCGTCGTTCGTGATGTCCAACTCCTTCGCGGACCAGACCCTGGCCCAGATCGAGCTGTTCACCAAGCCCGACGAGTACCCGACCGACGTGTACGTGCTGCCCAAGCACCTGGACGAGAAGGTCGCCCGCCTCCACCTCGACGCCCTCGGCGTCAAGCTGACCACGCTCCGCCAGGAGCAGGCCGACTACATCGGCGTCAAGGTCGAGGGCCCGTACAAGGCGGACCACTACCGCTACTGAGCCCGCAGCGCAGTGGGCGGGTACGCGTCGTGCACCGGCACGCACCCGCCGACTGCCGGCTCCTTCGGGACAGGCCCCCGCACCCCCGTGCCGGGGGCCTGTCCCGTCGGCGCCTCAGCGGCCGGACCAGCAGCCCGTCACCACCCAGGACCTCCATGCCCCGCGGCCGGTATTCGCTCCACGATCCGCACGACCACACCCCCCTCGGAGAAGAACACTTCCAATGCGCCCCGGGCCCCTCCGGCTGGCGCTACGTCTCCCGGCTGACCACGCCCACCGGGGATCACCAGGGCTCCGTCGACCTCGCTCTCGACGAACTCGGCCGCCCCATCCGCCTCGAACTCCACGCCGGGAGCTGGCAGGTGCGCGGCGCGGCCATCGACGGCGTCACCTGGGTCCGCACCGACCCCACCGGAGTCCACGCCACCGAAGGCAATGTGCGCGCCCACGCCTTCACCGGCTCGTCCCCGGCCTTCCTCGTCGCCGTCGCCCGCCTGCTGCGCCTCACCCCCTCCGGGTCGGCCACCCGTGTCCGCCTCCTGGCCCTCACGGACCCGGTCCTCGCCCCCCGCACCGTGGACCAGTCCTGGGCCTTGCTGGACAGAGAAGCACACGCCACTGACAACGGCCCTCTGACCGTGGACGCGTACCAGGTCACAGCCCTGGACACCGGCGAACAGCACGCCGTGCACCTCGCCGGAGACGTGGTCCTCGCGGCCCCCGGCGTCGAGCTGGAGGACCTGGAGTCACCGCCGTCCGTGTTCCCGTGAGCGTCCGGCCCCAAGTACCGCGGGGACGCCCCGGCGCCGCCCGATCCGCCTACGCCGGAGGCACGAACCCGGTGCCGGAACGGCCCTCCGACGGAGCCTCCCGCGTCACCTCGGGCCCGCCTGCCTGCGCGGGGCCGGCCGGCGGCACCGCGGGAGGTCCCGCCGGGGGCGCCACGGAGGGCGCCGCCCACGGCGCGGGAGGTGCCGCCGGGGAAACGTACGCAGGAGAAGCCGCGGGCGCCGTCACCGCGGGCCCTCCGCCCCCTTGAGCCGCCCCGAAAGCCCGCCGCGCCTCCCGGACCTGCCGCTCCTGCACCACCGCCGCCAGATAAGCGGCCGGCGGAACCCCGTGGGGCGCCGGCGCCCCCGTACGAGCCGCCACATCGGAGGCGAGCCGTTCCGCCATGGCCCAGCCGACCCGGGGATCCAGCTGACCCATCCGCGTCAGGCACTGACGGACGGCGAGCCACAGATCGTCCGGCACCGCCGACAGGTCCAGCTCGGCGAACCGACCGGCGAGCCAGGGCGGAGGCGGCGGCATGAAGCCCGCCGGCGCCACGGGTACCCGCTCCCGCACGACCAGGGTCCCCGCGAACACGTCACCGAGCCGCCGCCCCCGCGCCGAGACCAGCGAGGCGATGCAGGCGACGACGCCGAACGTCATCAGGATCTCGATCACCCCGATCAGGCCTCGCACCAGCGAGTGCCGGAACCGGACCGGCCCGCCGTCGTCCCGTACCACCCGCAGACCGCAGGCCATCTTCCCGAGCGAGCGCCCGTGGCTGAGCGTCTCCACCGCGATCGGACCGCCCACCAGTACGAGGACGAAAGCCGCGATCGACAGCGCGGTCTGCGCCGCCACGTCCAGGGAAGCGGTGGACGCCACCAGGGCGACGGTCACCGCCACGTAGACGGCCACGGCCACGGCCAGGTCGAGCAGGACGGCCAGCGCCCTGCTGGGCAGCCTCGCGGGACGCAGCTCCAGCGCCACCGCCTCACCCGTCACCAGCTCACTCACTCCTGCCGCCCTTCCCCTCACCGCCCCCGTCCCCGCCAGTCTGCCAAGCTGAGGACACACCGCGCCGCAGTACGACAAGCTGATCCACGACGAGCCGCTGACGATAGCCGAGGAGCAGGCACACCGATGGACCTCGACGTCTTCGTCTCCGCCCACCGCGCGGAGTGGGACCGCCTCGACGCGCTGCTCCGACGCCGGCGCCGACTGACCGGCGCCGAGACGGACGAACTCGTCGCCCTGTACCAACGCACGGCAACCCACCTCTCCCTCATCCAGTCCAGTGCGCCCGACCCGCAGCTGACCGGGAGGCTCAGCCAGTTGGTGGCCCGCGCGCGGAGCGTGGTGACGGGCACCCGCAGGGCCTCCTGGCGCGACGTCACCCGTTTCCTGACCCGGCAGTTTCCGGCCGCCGTCTACCGGGCCCGCCACTGGTGGGTCCCCACAGCCCTCCTGTCGACCGCTGTCGCGGCGCTCCTGGGCTGGTGGATCGGCACCCACCCGGAGGTGCAGTCCACGATCGCGGCGCCCGCCGAACTGCGCGAGCTGACCCGCCCCGGCGGCCAGTACGAGACGTACTACTCCAGCAACCCCGCGGCCTCCTTCGCCGCGCAGGTCTGGACGAACAACGCGTGGGCGGCCGCGCTCTGCCTGATCCTCGGGGTGTTCCTCGGCCTGCCCGTCATCTGGATCCTCTTCCAGAACATGCTCAACCTGGGCGTCGGCTTCGGTCTGATGTCGTCGGCCGGCCGCCTCGACACCTTCCTCGGCCTCGTCCTCCCTCACGGCCTGCTCGAACTGACCGCCGTCTTCGTGGCCGCCGGCACCGGTCTGCGGCTGGGCTGGACCCTCATCGACCCCGGCCCGCGCACCCGACGCACCGCCCTCGCCGAAGAGGGCCGAGCCGCCATCGGCATGGCGATCGGCCTCGCCCTGGTCCTCTTCGTCTCCGGCGCGATCGAAGGCTTCGTCACCCCTTCGGGCCTGCCCACCTGGGCACGCATCACCATCGGAGTCGTCGCCGAGCTGGCCTTCCTCGCCTACGTGTACGTCCTGGGCGGACGCGCCGCGCGTGCCGGTGACACGGGCGACGTCGAGGCCTCCGAACGCAGCGCCACCGTGCCGACGGCCGCCTGATGTGCATCGGCCCCCGCGGAGCTGCTAGTGTCCTCTTCGTTCCCGCAAGAGCCGTTGACACGGAGCGAGCGGGGAGGTAGATTCAAACAGTTGCCTGTAGACGGGTTCACCCCAGAGGGCGACGTCGAGAATCTATCTGCTTCCTCCCGAATCATTGAATTCGACGAAGCACTCTCCCGATTAATCGGAAAGAACGGCCGGTCAGACCGGCCCGGAACTTCTGATAAAGTCGGAACCGCCGGAAAGGGAAACGCGAAAGCGAGAACCTGGAAAGCACCGAGGAAATCGGATCGGAAAGATCTGATAGAGTCGGAAACGTAAGACCGAAGGGAAAGCCCGGAGGAAAGCCTGAGAGAGTCTCTCGGGTGAGTACAAAGGAAGCGTCCGTTCCTTGAGAACTCAACAGCGTGCCAAAAGTCAACGCCAGAT
>NZ_JBWKKZ010000015.1:0-76228 GCF_056430705.1 Streptomyces sp. NPDC045956
CTTCCAGACCGACGACGCCCACACCTTCCACACCCACCTCCCCGACATCCCCATCGGCATCCTCAACGCCCAACGCCCCACCGACACCCAACTCCAGCAACTCAGCCAATGGGCCGACCAGATCAACCCCCAGCACACCGTCACCGACCAGAACCTCGTCGACCGCATCCACCAACTCGGCATGGACATCAACGTCTGGACCGTCAACGAACCCGGCGCCATCCGCACCATGGCCGCACTCGGCGTCGACGGCATCATCACCGACTACCCACAGACCCTCACCCAGCACTGACCTCCACCGCACGGCGTCCCGGCATGCGCACCGGGGGCGCGGGCCGCAGGCTGGTGCCATGACGAGTGCGCCGGTGATCGTGTATCCGCCCGACGAGGAGGGCGGGCGGCGGGTCCGTGTGGACGGGGAGATCCTCGGCCGGGCCTACGGCGTGCAGGACGTCGCGCGCTTCCTCCAGGAGGCCGGCCTGCAGGACTGGGACGAGATGGACGTGGTGCGATCGCGGTTCATCGAGTGGCGCGGGGGCGGCCCGGACGCGTGGGACCACTGACGGAGCAGCGGCGGGCCCGCCCTCGCATGCCGTCGTGCCGAGACGGGCGTAGTGTCCTCATATGGTTGCTGTTCGGTGCGGTCGGCGGTGTGCCGCCCTGCCGGATCCGGTGAGACGCGCCCGACGGCCGGCGGACGTCTGATGGGCACCGCGAGGGACACCGCGCTGGATGCCGCGATGGACGCCGCGGCGCGCGAGAGCGGCGCGTTCGGAGGGATGCTCTACGTGCTGCCGCCCGACGACGACGCGCTGTGGCTGGTCACGATCGCCGGGGTGCCCCAGGAGATAGCCGTCCCGTGGCGGCGCGTCGCGCCGAACGACCCGACGCCCGTGGCGGACGCCGTACGCGACGACCGCCTGGTGTGGGTCGGCGGCAGGGAGGAGATGGCGCTCCAGTATCCGCGGCAGGCACTCGTCCTGCCGTACGACTTCGCGCTGGCGGCCGCCCCGATCACCGCGGGCGGCAGCGTGCGGGGCGGCCTGGTGCTGCTGTGGTCCGGTCTGCGTTCGACGCGCCTGAGTGCCGGGGAACGGGACGCCGTCGAGGCCGGCTGCCACCGCCTGGGCGAGCTGCTGCGGCAGGCCGCGGACGGGGGCGCCCCCGTGCTTCCCGGGGACCGGCCCCGCGCCCTGCGGCCTCCGGCGGGGCGGCCGCCCTCCCCCGGCGAGGCGGCCGCGCTCTCGGGTTTCGTGGACCGGCTGCCGGGCGGCTCCTGCGCCCTGGACGTGAACGGCCGCATCACCTTCGTCACCCCGGCCGCGGCCGGACTGCTCGGTGCCGCTCCGGGTGACCTGGTGGGTGCCCTCCCCTGGGAGGCGCTGCCCTGGATGGACGTCCCCCAGGTCGAGGACCGCTACCGGGCGGCGCTGGTGAGCCGCCTGCCCCAGGCCTTCACCGTCCTGCGCCCGCCCGAGACGTGGCTGGCGTTCGAGCTGTACCCCGATCCCACCGGCATCAGCGTGCGCATCACACGGGGCCGGCCGTCCGAGGGCGGTGCCCCGCCGCCGTCCCTTCCGAGCGCGGGCCCCGGCCGGGCCACCGTGCTGTACCACCTGATGCACCTGGCCTCCACCCTCACCGAGGCGGTCGGGGTGCAGGACGTGATCGAACAGACCGCGGACCAACTGCTGCCCGCGCTGGGCGCGCAGGCCATGGTGCTGATGACCGGTGAGGACGGCCGGCTCAGGATCCTCGGCCACCGGGGCTACCGCACCGAGATCGTGGCCCGCTTCGACGCCGTGCCCCTGAGTTCGGACGTCCCGGGCGCCGCCGTCCTGGCCACCGGCGTCCCGGGGTTCTTCGCCACGTTCGACGAACTGCGGCACGCCTACCCGGCCACCGTGCACGAGGACGGCATGGCAGCGTGGGCCTTCCTGCCGTTGATCGCGTCCGGCCAGCCCATCGGTTCACTCCTCCTGGCCTTCGAACGCCCCCACGTCTTCCCGCCCGGCGAGCGCGCCGCCCTCACCTCGTTGGCGGGGCTGATCGGGCAGGCTCTGGACCGCGCCCGGCTGTACGACGCCAAGCACCACCTCGCCCATCGCCTGCAGTCCGCCCTGCTGCCGCACACCCTGCCCCGCGTACCCGGCCTGAGGGTCGCCGCCCGCTACCTCCCGGCCGCCCGGGGTCTGGGCGTGGGCGGTGACTTCTACGACCTCATCCGGCTGGACGAGCACACGGCCGGCGCCACCATCGGCGACGTACAGGGCCACAACGTGGACGCCGCGGCCCTCATGGGGCAGGTCCGCACCGCGGTCCACGCCCACGCCACCGTCGGCGCCTCCCCCGACCACGTCCTGGCCCGCACCAACCGCCTGCTCACCGACCTGGACCCGGGTCTGTTCACCAGCTGCGTCTACGTCCACCTGGACCTCGCCACGCGCCGCGCCTGCCTGGCCACCGCCGGGCACCCCCCGCCGCTCCTGCGCCACGCCGACGGACGCATCCAGCTTCTCCCGGTGGAGCCCGGGCTCCTGCTCGGCATCGAACCGGACACCCTCTACCCGGCGCTGGAGTTCGACCTGCCCCTCGGCAGCGTGCTCGCCCTGTACACCGACGGGCTCGTGGAGGCCCCCGGGGTCGACCTGGACGACGCCACGGCGGCGCTCGCCGGGCTCCTCGAGCACGCGGATCCCACCGACCTCGACGCGATGGCCGACACGCTCATCCGGCACTCGCCCACTCCCGGCGACGACATCGCCCTGCTGCTCATCAGTCCCGGCCCCTGAGCCCCCCGGGCACTCGAACGGCCGACAGATCGTTTCACCTGGCAAGAAGGACGGACGCCGGCCGACACCGGCCGGCAGCGGAGGAGAGACCCTCGATGAAGCACCAGAAGGTGTGCGATCTGATGAGCGACGCCGTGGTCCGCGTGCAGCGCGGCACACCGTTCAAGGAGATCGCCCACCTGCTGCTGGAGTACGACATCACAGCGGTACCGGTCGTCGACGAGGAGACACGGCCCGTGGGCGTGGTGTCGGAGGCGGACCTCCTGCAGAAGATGTGGGGCCAGGACCCGGAGGGTCCCGCCGCGGACGGCGACGCGCCCCCGGCGGCCGGTGCCAAGGCGTCCGCGACGGACGCGGCCGGCCTGATGACCTCGCCCGCCCTCTGCGCGCGCGAGGACTGGAGCGTCGTCGACGCCGCCCGCGTGATGGCCCGGCACGGGATCAAACGGCTCCTGGTGGTCGACGGGTCGGGACGGCTGATCGGGGTGGTGAGCAGGAGCGACCTGCTGCGGGTCTTCCTGCGCAAGGACCGGGCGATCCGCACCGAGATCATCGAGGAGGCCCTGGTGCGGTCCCTCGGTCTGGCCCCCTCGTCCTTGCAGGTGGACGTGGAGCACGGCCATGTCGTGGTGAGCGGCCGGCTCCCGGACGAGGTGGCCGTCTCCCGGCTGGAGGAGCTGTGCCGGCGGGTCGACGGGGTCGTCGCCGTGGAGTTCAGATCGGCGGGCGAGGCCGGGGCGGAGGACGCTGCGACCGCCGGGCACTGATCGTCGGCCTTCGGGGCGTGAGCGCGCGTGACCGTTGCCCGCCTTCCCGTGCGGGAGGCGGGCATCCGGCGCCGTTTCGATCGCGGGCTCAGTTCGCCCGTGGACGTCAGGGCGCTGCCGAGGGGGCCGGTGCCGCGAAGGCGTCCGCGTGGTCGGCGGCCCACCGGGCGAAGGTACGGGCCGGGCGGCCGGTCACCTTCTCGACGGTGTCCACCACCGTGCGCCCCGCCTCGGGGGTGTTGCCGTACACGTCCAGCAGGAAGCCGACGACCTCCTCCGGTTGGCCGGCCGCCCGCCACTGCGCGACCGCCTGTTCCGGGGTCAGTTCGACGAGGGCGATCTCCCTGCCGCGGGCCGCCGCGATCGCCGCCACCTTGTCGCCGACGGTCAGCGCCTGCGGGCCGGTGATCAGGTACTCCTGGCCCCCGTGGCCGTCCTCGGTCAGCGCCACCGCCGCGACCGCGCCGATGTCGCCCTCGTGGACCATGGCGCTGAGCCGGGAGACGAACGGCTCACGCACCTCGTCGCGGTCCGCGATCCCGTCGGCCCACTCCAGCGCGTTGGCCATGAACTCGACCGGCATGAGGACGGTCCAGGCGGTCTCCCCGTCGGCACGTACGGCGTCCTCCAGCGGCGTCGGTCCGCCGCCGTGCAGCACGGTGATCCGGCGCACGCCGGCCTCCAGGGCCAGTTCCAGGATCCTCGGGCCGGTCTCCAGCGGGGCGAAGCCGGCCCCGTCGAAGGTGATCAGGTGCAGGCCGGTGACTCCGGTCAGGGCGGGCACGAGGCTGTCGGGTTCGCTCAGGTCGCCCCGGACCACCTCGGCCCCCTCCGGGAGGGCGGCCCGTGCCGGGTCCCGGGTGAGGGCGCGGACCGCGTGGCCGCGCGCGAGCAGTTCGGCGACGACCTGACGGCCGACGGTTCCGGTGGCACCGGTGACGAGGATCTTCTGGGGGTGTGTCTGCGTCATACCCGGACCGTACGAACCCTTGCGGTCAGCCACCGTCCGCATACCCGCGCCGGAACGGGTGCGGCCCCGCCGGCCCGGTCGTCCGGGGCGGCGGGGCCGTACGCGCAGTCGGTCAGACCCCGGCTGTCTCGGGCTCGCGCGCGGGCTGCGGGGGCGGGCCGCTGTCACCGAGTTCCTTGTGGAGCTTCTCGCCCTCGACGTCGACGTTCGGCAGCAGTCGGTCCAGCCACTTGGGCAGCCACCACGCCTTGGTGCCGAGCAGGGCGAGCACGGCGGGCACGATGGCCATGCGGACCACGAAGGCGTCGAAGAGGACCGCGATGGCGAGGCCGAAGCCCATCATCTTGATCATGTCGTCGTTCTCCATGATGAAGCCGGAGAAGACGCTGATCATGATGATCGCGGCCGCCGCGACGACCCGGCCGCCGTGGGTGAATCCGGTGGTGACGGACTCGGAGGCGGAGGAGCCGTGGACGTAGGCCTCCCGCATGCGGGTCACGAGGAAGACCTCGTAGTCCATGGCCAGACCGAAGACCACACCGATCATGAAGATGGGCATCATCGACATGATCGGACCCGGCTGGTCCACGCCGAAGACGTCCGCGAGCCAGCCCCACTGGAACACCGCGACCACCGCGCCGAGCGCCGCGGCCACCGAGAGCAGGAAGCCGAGCGCCGCCTTGAGCGGGACGAGGATCGAGCGGAAGACGAGCATCAGGAGGAGGAAGGCGAGACCGACGACCAGGGCCAGGTACGGGACGAGCGCGTCGTCCAGGGTCTGGGAGAAGTCGATGGTCATCGCGGTCGCGCCGGTGACCAGCATCGTCGCGCCGGTCTCGGACTCGATGCCGCCGGACAGCGCGCGGATGTCCTTGACCAGCGCCTCGGTGGCCGCCTCGCTCGGCCCGGTCTTGGGCACGACCGTGAGGACGGCGGTGTCGCCCGCCTCGTTGAAGTCGGCCGGGGTGACCGCCGCGGCCTCGCCCAGGCCGGTGATCTCCTTGCCGACGGTGTCGGCGGCGGCCTTCGCGTCGTCCGCGTCCCGGGTGTCGACGGTGACCAACAGCGGCCCGTTGAAGCCGGCGCCGAAGGACTCGGACAGCATGTCGTAGGCCTTGCGCTGCGTGGTGTCGGGGGCGGAGCTGCCCTCGTCGGGCAGGCCCAGTTCCATGCTCGCGGCCGGCACGGCAATGGCGCCGAGACCGAGCACCGCGGTGAGCAGGACCGTCACCGGACGCCGCAGCACGAAGCGGGCCCAGCGGGTGCCGAGCTTGGGCTTCGCCGGGGCCTGCGACGGTCCGGCGGGGGCCTTGCGGTCCTTGCGGCTGAGCGCCTTCCGGCCGGCGAAGCCGAGCAGCGCCGGGGTGAGGGTGAGCGCGATCAGCACGGCGATGCCGACGGTGCCCGCGGCGGCGAGGCCCATCTTGGTGAGGATCGGGATGTTGACCACCGCGAGGCCGGCCAGCGCCACGATGACGGTGAGTCCGGCGAAGACGACGGCGGAGCCGGCGGTGCCGACCGCACGGCCCGCGGCGTCCTCGGCACTGCGGCCCTCGGCGATCTCGGCCCGGTAGCGGGAGACGATGAACAGGGCGTAGTCGATGGCGACCGCGAGGCCGATCATCATGGCGAGCGTGGAGGTGGTGGCCGAGAGTTCCAGCGTGCTGCCGAGCGCTCCGATGGCGGAGATGCCGATGCCCACGCCGATGATGGCGGACAGCAGCGGCATGCCGGCCGCGACGAGCGAGCCGAAGGTCAGCAGCAGCACGATCGCGGCGACACCGATGCCGATCAGCTCGGCGGTGCCTCCCATCTCCTGTTCGGCCATGACGGCGTCGCCGCCGGTCTCGACGGTGAATCCGTCGCCGCGCGTGTCGTCGGTGGCCGCGGTGAGCGAGTCACGGGCCTGGTCGGTCAGCTCCATGGAGTTGACCTTGTAGGTCACCGAGGCGTAGGCGGTGGTGCCGTCCTCACTGACGGCGTCCGCCTCGAACGGGTCGGCCACCGAGGCGACCTGCGGCCCGTCGCCGAGTGCCGTGACGAGGTCCTCGACCCGTTCCTTGCCCGCCGGGTCGGAGATCTTCCCGCCCTCGGGGGCGCGGATCACGACGCGTGCGGTGGCGCCCTCGGCGCTCGCGGCCGGGAAGCGCTCGTCGAGCAGGTCGAACGCCTTCTGGGACTCGGTCCCGGGCATGGAGAAGGAGTCTTCGGGCGGGGCGGGCGCCGTGGACGCGGCGACGCCGGCGCCCACGAGTATGGCCACCCACAGCAGGGCGACGAGGCCGCGGCGCCGGAACGCGCGTCGGCCGAGTCGATAGAGGAACGTAGCCACCTGAGACCAATCCGTCGGGATGCGGGCAGGACGAAACCCGGCATGTGGGGACGCAGAGGTGCGGACCGGGGTACCCCTTCATGCTCACCCGGGCTTTTTGTCTTTTGATCCGTCCCTGGGGCTGGACCGGTGTACTGCATCGGGTGTAGTGGGTGACCGCGCTCCTCTCCCCCGGGTGTAGGCCACGGCAATGGATGTACGCCGCACTCGCCGTCCGGCTTGCCGGGTGACGCGCGGCCCGCCGGGGCGGGCCCGTCACCCCGCCGCGGACTCGGTGATCCGGACGCGGTCGCTGTCGCCGTCGGAGAGGAAGGACGCCAGCGCCCGCCCCTCCTCGGCGACGGCCGCGCGTTCGGCCGCCGAGCAGCGGCGCAGGGGGGTGACGGTCACCGTCCCCGCCTCGACGGTCCAGGTCGCGGCGACCCGGCCGTCGATCAGCGTCACGCGGGCTCCGGCGACCGACAGTCCGCGGTGGACGTCGTCGATGATCCTGCCGCGGTCCTGGTAGCCGAGGACGGCGTTGTCGAAGGCCGGCAGGAACCGGACGGGGGCGGGGGTCTCGGGGTCGGGGCGGGGCGCGTCGGGGAGGTCCAGCAGTTCCCGGCCCCGTTCGTCCCGGAAGCTGACCAGTTCGTCGCGGACCGCGGCGACCGCCGCGGGCAGTCCGGCGAGGCCGCACCAGGCGCGCAGGTCCGCCGAGGCGGCGGGTCCGTAGGCGCCCAGGTAGCGCCGTACCATCGCCCGGCCGACCGGGTCGGAACCGGGCGGGGGCGGCGGGTCGGCCTCGCGGCCGAGCCAGGCGGCCAGCGGCAGGTTGCGCACGCCCGCTCGCGTGCGCCAGAGCCCGCGCGGTGGCAGTTGGACCATCGGGATCAGCGCGGCGACCAGCATCTCCCCCAGGGCCCGGGGGGCCGTCCCGGGCCAGCGCCCGGCGACCGTCCGGGCCAGCTCGCTCATCGAGCGGGGCTCACCGTCCGACATGACCGCACGGCCCGCCGCGGCCAGTTCGTCGAGGTCGACGCCTTCGAGTTCGCGGCGGTAGGTGCCGAGGACCCGCCCGCGCAGCATGGCGTCGTGGCGGGGGCGCCAGGCGAGGACGTCGTCGGCGGTGACGAGGTGGACGGTGCGGCGCATGAGGTGGGTGCGCACCACACGTCGCTCCGTCAGCAGGTCCGAGAGCGCCGACGGCGCGAAGGCCCGCAGCCGTGACCAGAGCCCGACGAACGGTTCCTGCGGCTCCTGCGCCTGCATGCCGCCGAGGTGGGCGACGGCGTCGAGGACGGGGAGGCCGGCACGTGCGAGCAGTGACTGGCGGGCGAGGGTGGCGCGGTTGAGCGCCCGGGTGTCGAGCACGGTCATGGGATCAGGGCCTCCCGGCCGGTCCGCGGGGCGGGGTGGTGGCCCCGGTGGGGCGGGGGTGACTGCTCAAGATCGCGTCCTGTCTTCTCGGGGGTGACTGCAAGGTCGCGTCCTGTCTTCTCGGGGGGTGACTGCAAGGTCGCGTCCTGTCTTCTCTGGGGGTGACTGCAAGGTCGCGTCCTGTCTTCTCTGGGGGCGGGCATCGTGGCCCGGCCCGGCCGGGTGGCGGAGGCCCGCCACCCGGCCCCGGCGGGTCAGGGCGCGTCGTACCCGCTCACCACGTCCAGGACCCAGGTGACGCCGAACCTGTCGCGCAGCATGCCGTAGAGCGGTGCCCATCGGGCGGCCTCCAGCGGCTGCACGACGGTCGCGTCCTCGGACAGCTTCTTCCAGTAGGCGGTGATCTCCTCGGCCGTCTCGCCGCGGACCGAGACGAAGAAGGCGTTCTCCCCCTGCTTCCACGGCAGGTGGGCGGGCACGTCGTAGGCCATCACGCACAGGCCGCTGTCGGCGGACACCTGGCCCCACATGACCTGTTCGGCCGCGGAGGGGTCCTGGACGTTCCCGGCGTCCCGGTAGGTCACCAGGGCGATGTCGCCGCCGAAGACGGACTGGTAGAAGGTGAGCGCCTCCCGGGCGTCACCGCGGAAGTTCAGGTGGGTCACGGCTCTGACGGACAGCGCCGGCATCGAGGACGGAGCGGCGCGCGCGCTGGCCACGCTCCGGCAGGTCATGCCCGCCCGGCTGCGCCACCGCGTCGACGCCCTCCACGTCACCACGGTCGAGCGGGCCGCGCCCGGGCCTCGGCCGCAGGCCGACAGCGGTGTCCTCATGGCGCTCAGCGCCGCCGTGCAGGCGTGCGAGGTCCTGCGCTTCGACCACGCCGGGCCGTGCTCGCCGGACTCCGACGGCGAGGGGGACGCACCGCCCCGCCGGGTCGAGCCCCACCATCTCGTCGCCCGGGACGGGCGCTGGTACCTGGTCGCCTGGGACCTGGAGCGCGCGGACTGGCGTGTCTTTCGCGCGGACCGGATCACTCCGCGCTCCCCCACCGGGCCCCGCTTCACGCCGCGGGAGCTGCCCGGCGGGGATGTGGCCGCCTTCGTCACCGGCCGGTTCCGCGGCTCCGACCGATCCCCCGACTGGCCCTGCCGCGGAGAGGTCGTCCTCCACCTGCCCGCGGCCGTGGTGGCGCCCCACGCCCCCGCGGGGACGGTCGAGGCTCTCGGTCCGGACCGCTGCCGGCTCACCCTCGGCTCCTGGTCCTGGCCCGCCCTCGCCGCGGCCGTCGGAGCCTTCGACACCGACGTCGACGTGGTCGGCCCGCCCGAACTCGGGGAGGCCTTCGCCCTCCTCGCCCGCCGCTGCGCCGCCGCGGCGCGGTCCGCGCCCAGCGCACCCGCGACGCCGACGACGGGCCCGTCGGCCGAGGGGTGAGCCGTGAGCCTTCCGGGGCGGGAGGGGGGCGCGGTGTCGTCACCCGGACACCGGCCGCCCCACCGCATCCCGCCCCCGCCTGCCCCCACGGTGTCTCGTCCCGCCGGTGAGCGCGGCTGCCGTTCACGCGCTCCGGCAGGTGTCGTCACACCCGCCGGGCGAGGTCCGCGCTCGCGGGCTCGGCCGCCAGGGCGCCCATGACGACGCGGGAGCGGCTGTGCAGCCGCAGGGACACGGCGGCGAACGCGATCGCGACGAGGGTCATCGCCGCGCCCGCCCAGGCGGTGGCCGCGTAGCCGAAGCCCGCGTCGATCACCGTCCCGCCGAGCCAGGGGCCGCCGGTGTTGCCCAGGTTGAAGGCGGCGGTCGTCGTCGCCCCGGCGAGCGTGGGCGCGGCGCCGGCGACGTTGAACATGCGGGCGTTGAGCGCCGGTGCCGTGTAGAAGGCCGAGACGCCGAGGAGCAGGGAGAGGGCGATCACGACGACGGGACTCGACGCGAACAGCGCCAGCGCGGCCAGCAGCACGGTGGAGGCGGTGATGCCGGTGAGCAGCACGCCGAAGAGGTGGGCGTCGGCGATCCGGCCGCCGACGGTCGTCCCGATGAGCGCGCCGACACCGAACAGCGCCAGTACGCCGGGCACCCAGCCGTCCGACAGCCCGGCCACGTCCGTGAGCAGCGGCGCCAGGTAGGAGAAGGCGCAGAACACGCCGCCGGCCGCGAGCGCCGTCACGACGATGGACAGCCAGACCTGCCGGTCGCGGTAGATCGCCAGTTCGCCCCTGAGCCGGGGCCGCCGCTCGGGCAGCGGGATGCGCGGGATCAGAGTCACCACACCGACGAGCGCGACGGCGGACGCCGCACCCACGGCCCAGAACGCCGACCGCCATCCCAGGTGCTCCCCGAGGAAGGCGCCGGCGGGCACTCCGAGCACGTTGGCGATGGAGAGTCCGCCGATCATCACCGCCATCGCGCGGGCCCGGGAGGTCTTCGGCACCATCGCGATGGCGACGGCGGCCCCCACCGCCCAGAAACCGGCACAGGCGAGGGCACTGACGACCCGGGAGACGAAGAGGATCTCGTAGGTCGTCGCCAGCGCGCCCGCGACCTGGCCGAGACCGAACACGGTGATCAGGGTGACCAGCGTGGTCTTCCGCGGCAGCCGCAGGGTCGCGGCCGCGAGCAGTGGCGCACCGACCACCATGCCGATCGCGAAGGCGGATATCAGCAGCCCGGCCTGCGGGATGGACACGTCCATGTCCTCGGCGATGGGCGGCAGCAGGCCGGAGAGCATGAACTCACTGGTCCCGAGCGCGAAGACGGACAGGCCGAGGATGTAGACGGCGAGCGGCATACGGGCCGCCACGGGCCGTGCGGAAGGTGCGGGCATGACAGCTGTCAACGACACGTTCCTTCCCGCCATTCCCGCGGGCGGATCCGTCTCACGATGCGGCGACCCCGGGTGAACGGGCCCTTCTCGCGCCGCGGCGCTCCCCGGTGACCGGGTCCGTTGTCAGTGGTGGGCGACAGAATCCGGACCATGACCACACCAGCAGCAGTGATCGTGGACTCCACCGCCTACGCCCAGGCGGTCGAGGACGCCGCCCGCGCGTCCGCCGCCTACTACGCGGGCGGTTCCTCGCCACTGGACGACGACACCTACGACCGGTTGGCGAGAGGGATCGCCGCCTGGGAGGCCGGGCATCCGGACGAGGTGCTGCCCGACTCCCCGACCGGCAAGGTCGCCGGCGGTGCGGCCGAGGGCGACGTGCCCCACACGGTGCCGATGCTCAGCCTCGACAACGTCTTCTCGCCGGAGGAGTTCCTCGCCTGGACGGCGTCGCTGGCCCGGCGGACGGGCCGGGAGGTCGACCGGTTCGGTGTGGGTCCCAAGCTGGACGGCCTCGCCGTCGCCGCCCGCTACCGCGCGGGCCGTCTCACCCGGCTGATCACCCGCGGTGACGGGACGGCCGGGGAGGACGTCTCGCACGCCATCGGCACCGTGGAAGGCCTGCCCGAGACACTGGCGGAGCCGGTCACCGTGGAGGTGCGCGGGGAGATCCTCATGACGACGGCCCAGTTCGAGCACGCGAACGAGGTCCGCACGGCACACGGCGGTCAGCCGTTCGCCAACCCGCGCAACGCGGCCGCGGGCACGCTGAGGGCGAGGGAGCGTGCGTACACGGTCCCGATGACGTTCTTCGGCTACGGCATGCTGCCGCTGCCGGAGACCGATGCCGCTCTCGCCGGACGGCTGGACGGGCTCGCCCACAGCGACCTCATGTCCCTGGCCGCCGGTCTCGGTGTGCACACCAGCGCCGGCACCGCCGTACCGGACGTCGTCGTCGGAACACCGGAGCAGGTCGTGGCCCGGGTCCGGGAGATCGCGGCCCTGCGCGCCGAACTGCCCTTCGGCATCGACGGGATCGTCGTCGAGGCCGACCTGGCCGCCGACCGGCGGGCCGCCGGAGCCGGCTCCCGGGCGCCCCGGTGGGCGGTCGCGTACAAGCTGCCGGCCGTGGAGCGGATCACGCGACTGCTGGACGTGGAGTGGAACGTGGGCCGCACCGGCGTCATCGCCCCGCGCGGCGTCCTGGAGCCGGTGGTGATCGACGGGTCCACGATCACCTACGCCACCCTGCACAACCCGGCCGACATCACCCGCCGCGACCTGCGCCTGGGCGACCACGTCATGGTCCACCGCGCCGGTGACGTCATCCCCCGCATCGAGGCCCCGGTGGCCCACCTGCGCACGGGCGACGAGCGGCCCATAGCGTTCCCCTCGGTGTGCCCGCGCTGCGGGTCGGACATCGACACGAGCCAGGAACGCTGGCGCTGCGCCCAGGGCCGCACCTGTCACCTGGTCGCCTCGCTCGCCTACGCCGCCGGCCGCGACCAGCTGGACATCGAGGGCCTGGGCGCCACCCGGGTCGTCCAGCTCGTGGACGCCGGGCTCGTGGCCGACCTCGCCGACCTGTTCACCCTTCGGCGCGAGCGGTTGCTCGCTCTGGAGCGGATGGGGGAGACCAGCACCGACAACCTGCTCGCCGCGCTCGCCAGGGCGAAGGAGCAGCCGCTGTCCCGGGTGCTGTGCGCGCTGGGCGTCCGGGGCACCGGCCGTTCCATGTCGCGGCGCATCGCCCGGTACTTCGCGACCATGGACCACATACGTGCCGCGGACGCCGAGGCCATGCAGCGGGTCGAGGGCATCGGGCCGGAGAAGGCCCCGTCCATCGTCGCGGAGATCGCCGAACTCGGCCCGCTCATCGACAAGCTCGCCGCCGCGGGGGTCGGTATGACCGAGCCCGGGGCCACCCCTCCCCCGGCCGCCGGTGCCGGGGCCGAGGAGGAGGGCGGGGGTGACGGAGGGCATCCCGTCGCGGCGCCGGGGGCGGCCGGTCCGCTGGCCGGGATGCGGGTGGTGGTCACCGGTGCGATGACGGGACGCCTGGACAAGCTCTCGCGCAACGAGATGAACGAACTCATCGAGCGGGCCGGCGGTCACTCCTCCTCCAGCGTCTCGCGGAAGACGACACTCGTCGTCGCGGGTGAGGGCGCCGGCTCCAAGCGGGCCAGGGCCGAGCAGCTCGGCGTCCGCCTGGCGACCCCCGACGAGTTCGGCTCCCTGGTCGCCGGCCTCCTCGACTGATCCGGGCCCGGAACCACTCCTGCCCGGGGAGGGTGGCGCACCGGCGGAACACCGGCGTACGGGTGCGCCGCCACCAGGGAGTGTACGTTCGTACGCCTCACACGGTACGATCGGGCGCATGCCGACGGACCACTTCGCGCAGGACCCCAGGACGAACCTCGAACGCATGCTGGCGGGCGACCTCTACATCGCCGACGATCCTGAGATCGCCCGCAGACAGCAGCGGGCCGTACAGCTGGCCGCCCGCTACCAGGCCGCCTACACGGAGGACGCGGCGGCGGCGCAGCCGATCCTCGCCGAACTGCTCGGCTCCCTCGGCGCCGAGGCGCACGTACGGCCACCGCTGTACGTCGACTACGGCAGCAACATCACCATCGGCGCGCGCACCTTCGTCAACTACAACCTCACCGCGCTGGACGTCGCGGCGATCACCATCGGCGAGGACTGCCAGATCGGACCGAACGTCCAGCTGCTCACCCCCACGCACCCGCTCGAGGCCGAGCCCCGGCGCGACAAGCTGGAGGCCGCCCGGCCCATCACCATCGGCGACAACGTCTGGCTGGGCGGCGGCGCCATCGTCCTGCCCGGCGTGACCATCGGCGACAACTCCGTCATCGGCGCCGGGGCGGTCGTCACCAAGGACGTGCCCGCGGGTGTCGTCGCCGTGGGCAACCCGGCCCGGCCGGTGCGGAACGTGTGAGCCTGCTCCCATGGCAACCGGACACACCGACCCGCAGCGGCGCGAGCGGATCATCGACGCCACCCTCGACCTGATCGCCGAGGAGGGCATCGCACGCGTCTCCCACCGGAAGATCGCCGCCCGGGCCGGCGTCCCCCTGGGCTCGATGACCTACCACTTCAGCGGGATCGACCAGCTGCTGCGGGAGGCTTTCGGCCACTTCACGGGCCACATCGTCGCGGTCTTCGACGAGCACCTCGGTGCCGCGGCCGACCGCGAGGAGGCCCGCGAGGCGGTGGCCGACCTCGTACACCTCCTGTCCGAGGGGAGCCAGCGGGACCTGGTGCTCACCCAGGAGCTGTACACGCTGGCCGCGCGGCAGCCGGCCTACCGGGAACTCACCCACGAGTGGATGCGCCGCAGCCGCGTCCACCTGGAGAAGCACTTCGACCCGGACACGGCCCGCCAGCTCGACGCCCTCATCGAAGGGCTGACGCTGCACCGCGCCCTCGCCCGGGAGCCCCACGGGCGGGCCCTCACCCTGGAGGCCGTCGCCCGCGTCACCACCACGGACCGGCGCACCCCCTAGCCGCCCGCGCGGCACGGGCCTGACCCCCGTGCCGCGCGGGTGCCCCGGCTCAGCAGACGCCGTCGCCCGGCCTGGGGTTGCCGAGACCGAAGAGGGGGCGCAGCTTGAGGCCCACCCAGGTACCGGCCAGGGCGAAGGCCCCCCACAGCCAGCCGCTGAGGCTGCCCGAGGCGATGCCCGCCAGATAGGCGCCGATGTTGCACCCGCCGGCCAGGCGGGCGCCGACGCCCATCAGCACACCGCCGAGCACCGCCGCGAGCGCCGTGCGCCAGGCGATGCCGCGGTGCAGGGCCCAGGTGCCGCCGACCGCCGCGGCGACCGCGGCACCGATCATGATGCCGATGTCGGTGAGGCTGGTCTTGTCGGCGAGCACCGGGCCCGCCAGCATCTCGGCGTTGCCGGGCCGCTGCCACCACGTCCAGTTCTCCGGGTGGCCGCCGAGGGCACCCACCAGCTCGGAGCCCCAGAGGCTGAAGGCGCTGGTCACGCCCCAGGCGCCGCCCGAGACCCACAGGACGCCGGCGCCCAGTACGGCCAGCACGAGCGCCCCGGCGGCCAGCGGCCACGATCCGCGCAGGGCCCGGACGGCCGCGCCGCGCGCCGAGGGGACGGCGCCGAGCGGCGGCGGGTTGCGGCGGGCCTGCACCCGCCGCGTGACGAGCACCACCAGCAGCAGCGCGGCGATCGTCACCGCCCACGAGCCGAACCAGCCGACGTGGTCGGACAGGACGACGGGCTCCCAGGCCGGGAGGTCCTTCCACAGGTCGAACTGCCAGGCGGCGAGCGTGGCCCCCGCGATGAAGCCGCCCAGGGTGAGGACGATCGACGTCTGTCCCGAGCCGACGGCGAACAGGGTGCCCGAGGCGCACGCGCCGCCGAGCTGCATGCCGATCGCGAAGAGCACCGACCCGGCGAGCAGGCCGACGCCGATGGGGCCGGCGGAGGGTGCCGGCTGCGAGCCGAACAGCCCGGTGCCGGTGCCGATGAGCAGCGCGAACAGGGTGGCGGTGGTGCCGAGCAGCAGGGCGTGGGCCCGCAGACCGGCGCCGTTGCCGACCGCGACCAGTTGCCGCCAGGCGGAGGTGAAGCCGAAGCGGGAGTGGAAGAGGGCGACGCCCAGCCCGAGGCCGAGCAGGAGCAGGACGCCCGGCTTGGCGCCGTGCGCGGACCAGACGTAGGCGGTCAGCGCGGCGGCGAGCAGCCCGGACACCGCCAGGGGCGTCCGCCGTACCGGGGGCAGGGGCGGCGCCTCGGGCCGGGCGGAGGAGGTGGGGGACGGGGCGAAGAGGGCGGCGGGCGCGCGCGGCGGCGCGGCCGGGGCCGACCCGGCGGGGGGTGCGGTGGTCACGGAAGATCTCCGGTGGGGTGCACGGGGGCGGCGGGCGGGGGCGCTGGGCGACCGGCGGCGCGGATCACGCGGCCGGTGCGGGACTCAGCGGCGACAGAGGCCGTCGTCGACGCACCACGCCGAGTTCGCGAAGAGCGCGAGGCACAGCAGCGGAGCCGATGCATACATGCGTGCGAATATACGGAGTGCGACACTCCGGATGCCAGACCGTCTCGCCATGCGGATGGTCCCGTGGACACAGGGTCCGGCGAGCGCCCGGCCGCGTGGCGTCGCCGTACCGGACGGACGGGGAAACGCCGAGGGACGCCCGGCGGCGCCGGGCGTCCCTCGTACGCTGTGTACGGACCGGTGGGCTACAGCGTGCGCTCCAGACGGTCCGCCACCAGCTTCACGAACCGGGCCGGCTCCTTGGGCCGGCCGCCCTCGGCGAGGACCGCCAGAGCGTGCAGGAGATCCGCGGTCTCGGTCAGCTCCGTCCGGTCCTCCTGCTCGGTGTAGGCCCGGTTCAGGGACTTCACCAGCTGGTGCTCCGGGTTGAGTTCGAGGATGCGCTTGGCGTGCGGAACCTCCTGGCCCATCGCGCGGTACATGTTCTCCAGCGCCGGCGTGAGCTCGTTCGCGTCGGAGACCACACAGGCCGGCGAGACGGTGAGGCGGGAGGAGAGGCGGACCTCCTTGACGTCCTCGCCCAGGTGTTCCGACATCCAGCCGAGCAGCCCGGCGTACTCCTCGCTCTGCTGGTTCTTCTCGGCGTCGCTCTTCTCGTCCTCGGCACCACCGAGGTCGACCTCGCCCTTGGCCACCGAGCGCAGCTGCTTGCCCTCGAACTCCGCCACCGCGTCGACCCAGACCTCGTCCACCGCGTCGGTGAGCAGGAGGACCTCGACGCCCTTGGCCCGGAACGCCTCCATGTGCGGGGAGTCCTCGATGGCCTGCCGGGACTCGCCCGTCATGAAGTAGATGTCGCTCTGACCGTCCTTCATCCGCTCCACGTACTCCTGGAGGGTGGTCGGCTCTTCGGCGTCGTGCGTGGTCGCGAACGAGGAGGCGGCGAGGATCGCGTCCCGGTTGTCGGAGTCGGTCACCAGCCCTTCCTTGAGGACGGCGCCGAACTCCCGCCAGAACGTGGCGTACCGGTCCGGTGCGGACGACCTCAGGTCCTTGACCGTGGCCAGCACCTTCTTCGTCAGGCGGCGCTGGATCATGCGGATGTGGCGGTCCTGCTGGAGGATCTCGCGGGAGACGTTGAGCGAGAGGTCCTGGGCGTCGACGACGCCCTTGACGAAGCGGAGGTACGGCGGCAGCAGCTCCTCGCAGTCGTCCATGATGAAGACGCGCTTCACATAGAGCTGTACGCCGCGCTGGTACCCCTGGGTGAACAGGTCGTGCGGGGCGTGCGAGGGCACGAACAGCAGTGCCTGGTACTCGAAGGTGCCCTCCGCCTGGAGCCGGATCGTCTCCAGCGGCTCGCGCCAGTCGTGGGAGATGTGCTTGTACAGCTCGTGGTACTCGTCCTCGGACACCTCGTCACGCGGACGCGCCCACAGCGCCTTCATCGAGTTGAGCGTCTCGGCCTCGCGGGCCTCGGCACCGTCCTCGGCCGGCTCCGGCAGCAGACGGATCGGCCAGGTGATGAAGTCCGAGTAGCGCTTGACGATCTCCTTGATCTTCCAGGTGGAGGTGTAGTCGTGGAGCTGGTTCTCGGAGTCCGCGGGCTTGAGGTGGAGGGTGACCGAGGTGCCCTGCGGCGCCTCGTCGACCGTCTCCAGGGTGTACGTGCCCTCGCCGCGCGACGTCCAGCGGGTGCCCTGGTTCTCGCCGGCGCGGCGGGTCACCAGGGTGACCTCGTCGGCCACCATGAAGCCCGAGTAGAAACCGACGCCGAACTGCCCGATGAGCCCGTCGGCCCCGGCGGCGTCCTCGGCCTCGCGCAGTTCCTGGAGGAACTTGGCCGTGCCCGAGTTGGCGATGGTGCCGATGAGGTGGGTGACCTCCTCGTACGACATCCCGATGCCGTTGTCCCGCACGGTGAGCGTGCGGGCCTCCTTGTCCACGTCGAGCTCGATGTGCAGGTCGGTCACGTCGACGTCGCCGACGTCGTCCCGCAGGGCCGCGAGGCGCAGCTTGTCCAACGCGTCGGAGGCGTTGGAGACGAGCTCGCGCAGGAAGACATCCTTGTTCGAGTAGACGGAGTGAATCATCAGCTGAAGAAGCTGACGCGCCTCTACCTGGAACTCAAACGTTTCGGTCGGCATGGCTGGTGAGTACCTCACAGGTCCGCAGTCGTCTGCACTGACGGGATCACTCTAAAACAGCACGGGTGGCCGGTGGCCCCGATCGGCGGCAGCGCGGCCCCGGCCGAGCGCACCACCGCGAGAAGTTCGGTCGACATCGTTGACTTCAAGTCAGCGGCCCTGCACATTACTTAAAAGTAAAACCGATCAGTAACCTGCGGCCGCACTCCTCCCGAGAAGAGAGAGCACATGCCGAAGCACACCCTTCGCCGTGTCATGACCGCGACAGCAGCCGCAGTCGGCACGCTGGCCCTCGGTCTCACCGACGCCACCGCGCACGCCGCTCCCGCCGCTCCCGCCCCTCCCCTCGACTACGTGGCCCTCGGCGACAGTTACAGCGCCGGCTCGGGTGTCCTGCCCGTGGATCCCACCAACCTGCTCTGCCTGCGCAGCACCGCGAACTACCCCCACGTCATCGCCGCCGCCACCGGTGCCCGGCTCAAGGACGTCACCTGCGGCGCCGCCCAGACCACCCACTTCACGCAGTCCCAGTACCCGGGGGTCGCCCCCCAGGTGAACGCGCTCTCCGCCGGCACGGACCTCGTCACGCTCACCATCGGCGGCAACGACAACAGCACGTTCATCAACGCCATCACGGCCTGCGGCTCAGCGGGCCTCCTCAGCGGCGGCAAGGGCAGCCCCTGCAAGGACCGGCACGGCACCTCCTTCGACGACCAGATCGAGGCCAACACCTATCCGGCGCTCAAGGCCGCTCTGCTCAGCGTCCGCGCCAAGGCGCCGGGCGCCCGGGTGGCGGCCCTCGGCTACCCCTGGATCACGCCCGCCACCGCCGACCCGTCCTGCTTCGCCAAGCTGCCCCTCGCCGCAGGCGACGTCCCCTACCTCAGGGGGATCCAGGCGCACCTCAACGACGCCGTGCGGCGTGCGGCGGAGGAGACCGGCGCCACCTACGTGGACTTCGCGGCGGTGTCGGAGGGCCACGACGCCTGCAAGGCCTCCGGCACCCGGTGGATCGAACCGCTGCTCTTCGGCCACAGCCTCGTGCCCGTCCACCCCAACGCCCTCGGGGAACGGCGCATGGCCGAACGGACCATGGACGTCCTCGGCCTGAGCTGAGCCGCACCCCCGCGTACGCTGTCCACCGTGCCGTCGTCCCACCTGCGCCGCGTCGCCGTCCTCGTGCTGGAGGGCGCCAAGCCGCTCGACGTCGGCATCCCGGCGCAGGTGTTCACGACGCGCGCCAGCATGCCCTACGAGGTGCGGGTGTGCGGGGCGGCGCCCGGCCTCGTGACCGGCGGCGACGGCCTGTCGTACCACGTCGCCCACGGTCTGGACGCGCTGGCGTGGGCCGACGTGGTCTTCCTGCCCGGGTACCGCTCCCCCGACCTGGACGACCCGCCGCGGCCCGTCCTCGACGCGCTGACGGCGGCCCACGACCGGGGCGCGCGGCTCGCCGCCATCTCCACCGGCGCCTTCGCGCTCGCCGCCACGGGCCTGCTCGACGGGCGGCGGGCCACGACCCACTGGCACTACACGCGGGCGCTGGCGGCGAGGCACCCCCGGGTGCGGGTCGACGAGAACGTGCTCTTCGTCGACGAGGGCAGCGTGCTGACCTCGGCGGGCGCCGCCTCAGGCATCGACCTGTGCCTGCACATCCTGCGCGGCGACCTCGGGGTCGCCGCGTCCAACCACGCGGCCCGGCGCCTCGTCGCGGCGCCCTACCGCAGCGGCGGACAGGCGCAGTACGTGCCCCGCAGCGTGCCCGAGCCCTTGGGCGAGCGCTTCGCCGCCACCCGCGAATGGGCCCTGCGCCGGCTCGGCGAACCGCTCACGCTGGAGGCCCTCGCCCGGCACGCGGCGGTGTCGGCGCGCACCTTCTCGCGCCGGTTCGCCGAGGACACGGGGTACACACCGATGCAGTGGGTCATGCGCGCCCGCGTCGACATGGCCCGGGAGCTGCTCGAACGCTCCGAGCGCAGCGTCGAGCAGATCGCCGCCGACGTGGGTCTGGGCACCGGCGCGAACCTGCGGTTGCACTTCCAGCGGATCCTCGGCACCACCCCGAGCGAGTACCGGCGCACCTTCACCCGGGGGGAGTAACCGTGAGCGCGGGCCCGCCTGGCGTGATCCTTGCGAACCGTGGCTGTCACGCCGCTGCCGCGGGCCCACGCCGCGCGCGAACCTGGAGGCACCGCACGGCGAACCGGAAAGGCACCGCTCATGACCCGCATCGGCATCAACGGCTTCGGACGCATCGGACGCAACGTGCTCCGCGCGCTGCTGGAGCGCGACACCAAGCTGGAGGTCGTCGCCGTCAACGACCTCACCGAGCCCGCCGCCCTCGCGCGGCTGCTCGCCTTCGACTCGACGGCCGGCCGGCTGGGCCGCCCGGTGACCGTGGACGGGGACACCCTCGTCGTGGACGGGCGACGCATCAAGGTGCTGGCCGAGCGGGAGCCGGAGCGGCTGCCGTGGGCCGAGCTGGGCGTCGACCTCGTGCTGGAGGCCACCGGGCGTTTCACCTCGGCCACCGCCGCCGGGGCCCACCTCACCGCGGGCGCCAGGAAGGTCCTGGTCAGCGCGCCCTCCGACGGCGCCGACGTCACCCTGGCCTACGGCGTCAACACCGACGCCTACGACCCGGCCGCGCACACGATCGTCTCCAACGCGTCCTGCACCACCAACGCGCTCGCTCCGCTGGCCGCGGTGCTGGACGAGCTGGCCGGCATCGAGCACGGCTTCATGACGACGGTGCACGCCTACACGCAGGAGCAGAACCTCCAGGACGGGCCGCACCGCGACCCGCGCCGAGCCCGCGCCGCCGGGGTCAACATCGTGCCGACCACGACGGGCGCCGCGAAGGCGATCGGTCTCGTGCTCCCGAACCTCGACGGCAAGCTGTCGGGCGACTCCATCCGCGTCCCGGTACCGGTCGGCTCGATCGTCGAGCTGAACACGACCGTCGCCCGCGACGTGACACGGGAGGACGTGCTGGCGGCCTACCGCGCCGCCGCCGAGGGCCCGCTCGCGGGCGTGCTGGAGTACTCGGAGGACGCACTGGTCTCCTCCGACATCACCGGCAACCCGGCCTCGTCGATCTTCGACTCCGCCCTGACCCGCGTCGACGGACGCCACGTCAAGGTGGTCGCCTGGTACGACAACGAGTGGGGCTTCTCGAACCGCGTGATCGACACGCTGGAACTGCTCGCCACGCCCTGAAACGGCGGCCGGTGACGCATCACGGGAGCGCGCACGTCACAATGGTGGGATGAGCAATTCCAAGGTTTACTTCGACATCGACATCGACGGCCAGGATGCGGGCCGCATCGTCTTCGAGCTCTTCGAGGACGTCACCCCCAAGACCGCCAAGAACTTCATCGAGCTGGCCACCGGCGAGCACGGCTTCGGTTACGCGGGCTCCCCGTTCCACCGCGTGATCCCGCAGTTCATGCTCCAGGGCGGTGACTTCACCCGCGGTGACGGCACCGGCGGCAAGAGCATCTACGGCGAGAAGTTCGCGGACGAGAACTTCCAGCTGAAGCACACCGGCCCGTACCTGCTCTCCATGGCGAACGCGGGACCGAACACCAACGGCTCCCAGTTCTTCGTCACCACCGTGCCCACCCCCTGGCTGGACGGCAAGCACGTCGTCTTCGGCAAGGTCGTCGAGGGCACGGAGCTGGTCGACCGGATCGAGGGCTACGGCTCCTCGCCGTCCGGCAGGACCTCCGCGAAGATCACCGTGCGGGAGTCCGGCAAGCTCTGAGGCCTGAGGGGCCGTACGAGGACCTGACCCGGGGGCCCGCCGCACACCGTGCGGCGGGCCCCTTCCCGTCCCGTCTGGTGGGGGGCGCCAGGTGGTGCGACGCTGGGGTGGAGACGTGTCCGCGAAGGCGACCCCGGGAGGACCGATGGGACGGGACGTCCCGGCGCTGGTCTTCACCCGCGAGGACCGCCGCCGGTACCGGATCAAGATGCAGGAGTGCCTGGACGCCTTCGCGCAGATGCTGCGCGAGTCGCGGTTCGAGACCGAGCGGCCCCAGGTGGGTCTGGAGATCGAGCTGAACCTGGTCGACGACCGGGCCGAGCCCGCCATGCGAAACAGCGACGCCCTCGAAGCGATCGCGGACCCCGCCTGGTCCACCGAGCTGGGCCGGTTCAACCTGGAGATCAACATCCCGCCCAGGCGGCTGACGGCCGGGGGCCCCGATGCCTGGGAAACCGAGATCCGGGCCGCCTTGAACCACGCGGAGAAGGGCGCCAACTCGGTCGGAGCGCACCTGATCATGGTGGGCACCCTTCCGACGCTGCGCCAGTCGGACGTGGGCGAGGCCGCCCTGTCGGAGAACCCGCGCTACCGGCTGCTCAACGACCAGGTCTTCGCGGCGCGGGGCGAGGACCTGCACATCGAGGTGGACGGCGTCGACCGGCTGCGGACGTACGCGGACACCATCACGCCCGAGGCCGCCTGCACCAGCACGCAGTTCCACCTCCAGGTGTCCCCCGAGGAGTTCGCCGACTACTGGAACGCGGCCCAGGCCATCGCCGGCGTCCAGGTCGCGCTCGCCGCCAACTCCCCCTTCCTGCTCGGCAAGGAACTCTGGCACGAGAGCCGTATCCCGCTGTTCGAGCAGGCGACCGACACGCGGCCGCAGGAGATCAAGGCGCAGGGCGTGCGGCCCCGGGTGTGGTTCGGGGAGCGGTGGATCAACAGCGTCTTCGACCTCTTCGAGGAGAACCTGCGCTACTTCCCGGCGCTCCTGCCGCTCTGCGACGACCAGGATCCCGTGGAGACGCTGGACCGCGGCGACATCCCCGAGCTGGGTGAGCTGACGCTGCACAACGGCACCATCTACCGGTGGAACCGGCCCGTGTACGCGGTGGCGGACGACGTGCCGCACGTACGGGTGGAGAACCGTGTGCTGCCCGCCGGCCCGACCGTCGCCGACACCCTCGCCAACGGCGCCTTCTACTACGGGCTCACCCGTGCGCTGGTGGAGGAGGAGCGGCCGGTGTGGTCGCGGATGTCGTTCTCCGTCGCCGAGGAGAACCTGCACACCGCGGCCCGGCACGGCATCGAGGCGCGGCTGTACTGGCCCGGCACCGGCGAGGTGACCGTGCCCGAACTCGTCCTGCGGCGGCTGCTGCCGCTGGCGCACCGGGGGCTGGAGCTGTCCGGGATGGACTCGGCCTGGCGGGAGCCGCTGCTCGGGATCATCGAGCAGCGGTGCGTCACCGGCCGCAACGGCGCGGTGTGGCAGAAGGAGATGTTCCACCACATCGACGCGACCGCCCGCCCGGGGCGGCACGAGGCGCTGCGGCGGATGACCCAGCAGTACATGGACTACATGCATCTCAACGCCCCGGTGCACACCTGGCCGGTCGACTGAGCTGCGACGCCCCGTGCTCGGACGCCGGGGACCAGGGAGGCTGGAGACGATGTGCCGATGGCTCGCCTACTCCGGAACGCCGGTGCTGCTCGAGACGATCCTCTACCGGCCCGAGCACTCGCTGATCGACCAGAGCCTGCACGCCCGGATGGGCGTCGAGACGACCAACGGGGACGGGTTCGGCGTCGGGTGGTTCGGTCCGGAGATGGAGACGCCCGCGATCGTCCGGGAGATCGGTCCGGCGTGGAGCAACCGCAACCTGCGGGAGATCGCGGGCCATGTCCGCTCGTCGCTGTTCTTCGCGCACATCCGGGCCTCCACCGGGAGCCCGGTGCAGCAGACCAACTGCCATCCCTTCCGGCACGGCCGCTGGATGTGGATGCACAACGGTGCGATCGCGGAGTTCCACCGGCTGCGCCGGGATCTCGCCCTGGCCGTCGATCCGCGGCTCTTCCTGGACATCGAGGGGTCGACGGACTCGGAGATGATGTTCTACCTGGCCCTCACCTTCGGTCTGGAGGACGATCCGCCGGGGGCCGTGGCGCGGATGGCCGGGCTGGTGGAGGAGATCGGGCACGAGCACCACGTGGAGTACCCGCTGCAGATGACGGTCGCCGTGACCGAGGGGCGACGGCTGTGGGCCTTCCGCTACTCCAGCCAGCAGGACTCGCGGTCGCTCTACTACAGCTCGGCCGTGGAGAGCCTGCGCGCGCTCCATCCCGACCTGCCCTTCCTCCGGGAGGCGTCCGACGACACCCGGCTGATCGTGTCGGAACCCCTCGGTGATCTGCCGGGAGTCTGGAACAAGGTGCCCGAGAGCAGTTACGGCGTCGTCCAGCCGGAGGGCGACGCCATGCTCCCCTTCGTTCCGCAGCCCGTCTGACCCCGTTGACATCGGCGGGCGAAGATCACACAATCGGTGCCATGACCACATACCGGTTCGGCACCACGGCGGAGTGTCCCCGCGTGCCCGAGCGAACCGGTTGTGAGCGTTCCGGCCGATAACGGCCGCACACGGACCGAGGGCTCGACGCGTCGTGCGTCGCGGCCCCTCCGGTGTCCCTTCCGGTGTACAGCCCGGAGCACTTTCTCTCCCCGGCCACCCTGCGCCGACGTCGTCGCGCCGTGGCCGGGCGCCACCCGTACCGCCGTACCAAGGGGAGGACTCCCATGACCCTCACGGCTGCCGGCCCGACCACCGGCCTGCGCGCAGCACGCATTCCGGGAGACGGGATGTACGAGGGACGGCGCGTCCTGCGCCGGTTGCCCGAAGGGTGGGTGGAACGGCCCTACGCGCACTTCGCCGTCGTCCCGCTGGCCCGCACGATCGGGGCCGAGATCAGGGGGGTCGACCTCTCCCGTCCGCTCGGTGCCGGTCTGCGCGAGGAGTTGAACCGCGCTCTGCTGGAGTGGAAGGTGCTCTTCTTCCGCGCCCAGCACCTCAGCTCCGACCAGCAGCGCGCCTTCGCCGGCCACTGGGGCGAGTTGGAGACCAACCCCCTGCTCGCGGCCGGCTCCCGCGAGGACGTGGTCCGCTTCGACAAGGCCGACGCCGCCACCCCGACCTACGAGAACGTCTGGCACACCGACGTCACCTTCCGCGAGCGGCCCGCGCTCGGCGCCGTCCTCCAGTTGCGCGAGGTGCCGCCGTTCGGCGGGGACACCCTGTGGGCGGACATGGCGGCCGCCTACGACAACCTCCCCCAGGAGGTGAAGGACCGCGTCGACGGGGCCCGTGCCGTGCACGACTTCATTCCCGGCTTCGCCAGGTTCTACGGGCCCGAGCGCCTGATCCCCCATCAGGACGCCTTCCCGCCCGTGGAGCACCCCGTCGTGCGCACCCATCCCGAGACGGGGCGGCGGATGCTGTTCGTCAACGCCTCCTTCACCACCCGCATCACCGGCCTGGACCGCGACGAGAGCGACCGTCTGCTGCGCTTCCTGTTCCAGCAGGCGCACGTCCCCGAGTACCAGGTGCGGTTCAGCTGGCGGCCCGGCGACGTCGCCTTCTGGGACAACCGCGCCACGCAGCACTACGCCGTGGGCGACTACGGCTCCGACCGCCGGGTCGCCGAACGGGTCGCCATCGAGGGCGACCGTCCCTTCTGACCCCGGCGCGGCCGCGGGCGTGGGTCCGCCCGCGGCCCCGCTTCCGGGCTAGGCCGGGTCCTGCTCCTCGATCGCCGCCGGCCGCAGCTGTGCGGCGCGGATGCGTGCGACGTCGAGTTTGTCGCCGCGGTCGAAGCGGTAGATGCCGTTCTGCTCCTGGAAGACGTCGGTCAACTGGGTGTAGCAGTAGCCGAACATGTCGCGGTCGCCCAGCAGCACTCCGGTCAGGCCCGCGAACCGCTCGTGGAACTCGTCCTCGTCGCGGACCCGTTCCCCGTAGCCCCAGGACTCGGTGCGGTCCTCGCCGGACCGGTCGGCGGCCGCTTCGGGGTCCCACCAGATGCCGCCGAACTCGCTGACGAAGTACGGCTGCCCCCGGTAGGGCAGGGAGTACGGGGCGCCGTTCTCGTAGGCGTTGACGAAGGGGGCGTCCTTGGCGAGGCCGGACATCAACTGCCGGAAGGCGGCCGGGTCCTGCTCGTAGCTGTGGGAGTCGTAGATGTCGGTCTCGGCGACCCGGTGGGCGTAGCCGGACGCGTCGACGACCGGGCGGGTGGCGTCCATGGCCTTGGTGGCCAGGAACATGGCCCGGGTGACGTCGTCGAGCGCGGTGATGCGGTCGTGCAGCTTCTGGTAGGTCTCGTTGAGCGGGCACCAGCCGATGATCGAGGGGTGCGAGTAGTCGCGTTCGAGGGCCTCCAGCCACTGGGCGACGTAGGAGGCGTCGGGTTGCTGGTTGTCGCCGGAGGAGCCGCCGGTCTCGCAGCCCCAGTCGCCGAACTCGCCCCAGACCAGGTAGCCGAGGCGGTCGGCGTGGTACAGGAAGCGCTCCTCGAACACCTTCTGGTGCAGCCGGGCCCCGTTGAAGCCGGCTGCCATGCCCAGCTCGATGTCCCGGATCAGGGCCGCGTCGGTGGGGGCCGTCATCAGCCCGTCCGGGTACCAGCCCTGGTCGAGCACGAGGCGCTGGAACAGCGGACGTCCGTTGAGCGTGACGGCCTTGCCGCGCAGGCCCACGGCGCGCAGGCCGGCGTAGCTCTCGGCGGTGTCGACGACCTGCCCGGCGGCGTCCAGGAGTTCCAGGCGCAGGTCGTACAGGTGCGGGTCGGCCGGTCCCCACTCGCGCCGTCGGTCGTCCGGCACGGGCAGGTGGAGGCGCGGGGCGAGGTCCAGGTCGGCGCGTGCCTCGGCGCGGCTCACCTCGCCGTCGGCGTCACTGAGGACGGCGCGTACCCGGTGGCCGGGGCGGTTGCCGGACAGGGGCAGTTCCAGGTGGAAGGCGGAACCGGCCAGGTCGGGGGTGATCCGGGGGCGGCGCAGGTGCAGGTCGGGGACGGGCTCCAGCCAGACGGTCTGCCAGATGCCGGTCACCCGGGTGTAGTTGCAGTCGTGGTTGGCGTACTGGACGGCCTGCTTGCCGCGGGCCTGCGGGCCGGTCCTGGGGTCGCGGGCCCGGACGGTGATCACGACCTCCTCCCCCGCCCCCGCGATGTCGCCGAGGTCGGCGGTGAAGGGCGTGAAGCCGCCGCGGTGCCGGGCGACCTCCCTGCCGTCGGCCCAGACGGTGGCGTCGTGGTCGACGGCGCCGAAGTGCAGCAGGACCCGGCGTCCGGCCCAGGCCGTCGGCAGCCGGAGGGTCCGCCGGTACCAGACGGCCTCCAGGAAGTCGGTGTCCCCGATGCCGGACAGCTCGGACTCGGGCGGGAAGGGGACGAGGATCTCGTCCCGCAGCTCGCGGTCGAGGAGGCCGCGTTCGAGCCCGCTGTCGCCTTGGTCGGTCTCGAACTGCCAGGCGCCGTTCAGGTTGAGCCAGTCACGGCGCACGAACTGCGGGCGCGGGTACTCCGGGCGCGGTACGGAGTGAGTGGGCACACATGCTCCAGTCGATCGGTGGGCCGGCGCGGGAACGCCGGTCCCGGGTGTACAGCGGGTCGGGCGAGGGTCAGGAACCGCCGAGGCCGGTGGTGGCGACGGAGTTGACGATGCGGCGCTGGAAGAGGAGGAAGACCACGATCAGCGGCAGCGCGGCCAGCAGCGCGGAGGCCATGGACTGCGCGTACTGGATGCCGTAGGCGTCCTTCACGGTGGCCAGGCCCACCGGGAGGGTCATCAGGCCGGGGTCGTTGGTGACGATGAAGGGCCACATGAAGTTGTTCCACGCCCCGATGAAGACGAAGATCGCGACCGCGGCCACGATCGGCCGGGACAGCGGCAGCACGACCGACCGGAAGACGCGGAACTCGGAGGCGCCGTCGATGCGGGCCGCCTCCTCCAGCTCCCGGGGGATACCGTCGAAGAACCGCTTCAGGATGAACACCATCATCGGCGCGACGACCTGGGGCAGGATGACCGCCGCATAGGTGTCGACCAGGTCGAAGAGGAGCATCTGCTCGAAGAGCGGCACCACCAGGAGCTGCGGCGGGATCATGATGGCGGCGACCGTGACCGCGAGCAGGGCGCGGCGGCCGCGGAAGGTGCCGCGCGAGAAGCCGTACGCCGCGAGGGTGGAGACCACCACGGTGAGCAGGGTGACCAGGCCGGCGATCAGGAAGCTGTTGAAGGCCCAGACGGCCACGTTCCCGCGTTCCAGGATCTGCTGGTACGCGTCCAGGGTGAAGGCGCCCTTGAGCGGGGACAGGCCGGGCGTGGAGACGTCCTGCTCGCTCTGGAGCGAGGTGGCGATCGCCCAGACGAAGGGCACCAGCCACAGGGCCGCCAGGACGGCCAGCGCCGTGCCGGCCAGGACGCGGGGCAGTCGGCCGTGGCCGAGGAGCAGCGGGGAGCCGGCCGCTTCCCGCGGGGGACGGCGCCGTGCGCGGACGGTGGGGGCGGTTGCGGACACGGTCAGTCCTCCTGGCGGAAGAGGCGGAGCTGCACGAGCGAGACGACGATGACGAGCGCGAAGAAGAGGTAGGAGATCGCCGAGGCGTACCCGAGCCGGTATCCGGTGAAGCCGACGTCGTAGACGTACTCCAGGACCGGGCGGGTGGAGCCGCCCGGCCCGCCCTTGGTGAGGATGTAGATCTGGTCGAACACCTTGAGCGAGGCGAGGATCTGCAACATGGCCACCAGCGCCGTCGTCCTGCGCAGCTGCGGCAGGGTGACGGACCACAGGCGCCGCCACGCGCCGGCCCCGTCGAGCGCCGCGGCCTCGTCGAAGGTCGACGGGAGGGACTGGAGCGCCGCGAGGTAGAGCAGGAAGTTGAAGCCCACCGTCCACCACACGGTGAGGGCGGCGATCGACCACATGGCGACGGACTCGTCGGAGAGCCAGCCGACGGAGTCGAGGCCGAGCGTGGTGAGGAGTTGGTTGCCGAGGCCGAGGTCGGGCTGGTACAGCCAGGTCCAGATGAGGGTCACCACGGTCACCGGCAGCAGGTAGGGGGCGAAGAAGGCCAGTCGCCACGCCCACTGCCCGGCGAGTCCGCTGTGCACCAGGAGCGCCATCGCCAGCGCGACCAGCACCAGCGGCACGCTGGAGACGGCGGTGAAGAAGACCGTGTTGCCGAGGCTGCTCCACACGTCCGGGTCGCCGAGGGCCTCGGTGTAGTTGTCGAAGCCGACGAAGGCGGTGTCGCGCAGGGCGAGCGAGGTGTCGGTGAAGCTCATCCAGAGCCCCTGCACGACGGGCCACACCAGGAAGAGGACGAAGACGAGCAGGAAGGGCAGGACGAAGAGGAACCCGGTGTTCGGGGTGGTGCAGATCCGGCGCGGGAGGGCTCGGTCGCGGCCGCCGGTGGGGGCGGCGGGCGGGTCGGCCGGTGCCTCGGCGCCGGGGGGTGCGGTGGTGGTCACGTCGGTCACTCCTTCGGCCTGGTCAGGCAACCGGGTTGGGCTGCCGCAGCAGCGCGTCCGCCTCGCGGACCATCTGGCGCACCGCCTTCTCGGCGGACGTGTTGCCGAGCAGCGCCGACTGGAGCGGCTGGCACATGCGGTTCTGGAAGTTCGAACCGGCGCCGGCGAACCAGTTCGGCGGGTCGAGGACCGCCACCTTCGCGGCGCCCGCGTAGGAGGACTGCGGATCGAGGGCGGCGTACTCGGGCTCGGCGAGCACGGGCTGGTAGGCGGGGATGTGGCCGGCGCTCGCCCAGGTGAGACTCTGCTTGAGCATCTCCGCCACGTACCGGTGGGCCTCGCGGCGCCGTGCCGGGTCGGGGTCCTTCTGGTGCGGCAGGACGAAGCTGTGGCTGTCGGTGTAGACCGCCGGTTCGTCGAAGACCTGGGGGAAGGCGGCGGCACCCAGCGGGATACCGGCCTTCTTCAGCGTCGGCAGCTCCCACTCCCCCAGCATCGCCATGCCGCCGCGGCCGCTGGTGAAGGCGGCCAGCGCACCGTTGTAGTCCAGGGCGGCCGGGTTGGTGCGGCCGTCGAAGAGCTGCGTCATGAACGTCACGACCCGTACGGCGGCGTCCACGTCGATCTCCGGGGGGCCGCCCTCGGGCAGCGTGAACGCGGCTCCGGTCTGCGCGTAGAGGGCGGCGAACAGGCGCCAGTTCTGCGCCGTGTCGGTGACGTGGCCGAACAGGATGCCCGCCTGCCCGGTCGCCTCGGCCAGTGCCTTGCCGGCGTCCAGGAAGGCTTCGGGCGACCCCATCGGGGCCAGTTCGCCCGACGGGTCCAGCAGGCCGGCGGTGTCCGCGGCCTCCTTGTCGTAGAACACGATGAACGGGTGGACGTCGAGCGGGACGGCGTAGACCGCGCCCTCGTGCTGCGTCCGTCCCCAGACCGCCGGCGCGAAGTCCTTCGGCGTGACGCCGAACTCGGCGAGCAGGTCCAGGTCGAAGGGGTCCACCAGGCCGCCGGGCGCGTAGCCCGCCAGCCGGGACAGGTGCATGGCGGCGACGTCGGAGGCGCGGCCGCCCGCGGCGGACATGGCGAGTTTCGTGTAGTAGGACGGGCCCCAGTCCAGGATCGTCCGGTCCACGTCGAACCCCCCGGCCCCCCGGGACACGGCCTCGATCATGTCGTCCATGAGCATGCCGTCGCCGCCCTGGAACAGGTCCCAGACGCTCAGTGAGGACTCCCCGGAGGCGGAGGCCGGCGAGGAGCAGCCGGACAGGGGGGCCGCGGCGAGCAGGGCTCCCGCGGTGGCCATGGTGTGACGCAGAAGCCGACGGCGGCTGAGACGGCGTACGGGATCGGACGCCGCCTCCACCTCGCGGGCAGGCAGACGGGAACTCATCGCGGACCTTTCGACGGTCGGACGCTGATGCGGTGGCTAGTTTTTACATCGATGTACATTGGCTGTAAAGAGCTGGGCCGTGGAAGTGCGGCGGCGGCCGGAGCGGCCGCCGCCCCGTCGACCTCCGCTCGGGCCGGCGGAAGGAGGGGACATAGACTCGGGCGGCGCGGATGAGGCAGGGAGGTCTCGGTGGCACGGCCCAGGATCAAGGACGTCGCACGTCACGCGGGGGTGTCGGAGAAGACGGTGTCCAACGTCATCAACGACTACGCCCATGTCTCCGACCGGACCAGACGGGTCGTGCGGGAGTCCATCGAACAGCTCGGCTACCGGGTGAACCTGGCCGGCCGTCATCTGCGCAAGGGCCGCACCGGCATCATCGCCCTCGTCGTTCCCGAACTGGACGTCCCGTACTTCGCCGAGCTGGCCCGGCACGTGATCCGTGAGGCGGAGCAGCGCTCCCTGACCGTGCTCATCCACCAGTCGGGGGCGGACCGCGCCCACGAACTGGCGGCGCTCGCCGGGTTCGGCTCCACCTTCGTGGACGGGATCATCCTGAGCCCGCTCGCGCTGACGGCGGACGACCTGCGCGACCGCGCGGGCGCCCCGCCCACCGTGCTCCTCGGTGAACTGCTGGAGGAGGGCGCCGACCACGTGGCCATCGACAACGAGCGGGCCGCGCGCGAGGCGACCGCGCACCTGATCGGTCTCGGCCGCCGCACCGTGCTCGCCGTCGGCGGGCGGGACGACCCGGGCCTCGGGACGGCCCAGGCCCGCACCCGCGGCTATCGCGCCGCCCTCGGGGAAGCCGGTCTGGCCTACGATCCGGCCGCCCTGCTGCCGGTCGGCTCGTTCAGGATGCCCGACGGCGCCGAGGCGGTGGCGCGGGCGCTGGCGAGCGGTGCCCGGCCCGACGCGCTGCTCTGCCTCAACGACCAGCTGGCGCTGGGCGCCCTGCGCGCCCTGCACGAGCACGGGGTCGGGGTGCCCGAGGACGTCGCCGTCATCGGCTTCGACGACGTGGAGGGCGGGCGGTACTCCGTGCCGACGCTGAGCACGGTGGCGCCCGACAAGGCGGCGGTGGCCAAGGTCGCCGTGCAGTTGCTCCAGCACCGCATCGAGGAGGCGACGGGAGCGGACGGCGCAAGTGGGAGCGCCGGGTCCGGCGTGCTCTCGCCCCAGGACCGCATCGTGGCCCACCGGCTCGTCCTGAGGGAGAGCACGGAGGGCCGGCGACGGGTCTGACCCACGGGAGAGCACGGAGGCCGACGGCCGCTCCGACCTCGCGGGCGGCCGACCGGCACGGCGGGCCGATGACGGCTCCGGCGTGCGGGTCGTTACGGCTCCGGCGTGTGGGCGTTACGGCGCCTGTGTGCGGGTCGGCCGGCCGGAAGCGTCAGTTCACGTAGACCTCGGCGCGGTCGACGCTCACGAACGACGCCGCGGAGCCGGGGCTGCGTTCTCCGGTCACCCGGACCCGCAGGGTGTGGGCGCCGTACGGGAGCCGCGGACTGACGTACTGCACCGCCTCCCCGACGCGGATCGGACCGTGGAAGTCCACCCGTTGCTCGGGGCCGCCGTCGACGCTGACGGCCGCGTGGCCGTTGCCGGTGTCCTCGACGGAGAGCAGGGCGATGCGGGTGCCCGTGAAGGAGAAGACCGCCGTGGCACCGGCCCGGTCGCTCCAGTGGTCGTCGCCCCAGAAGCACTGGGTGGCGCAGCCCCTGCCGGAGTTCCAGGCGCCCGTGTAGGCGACGCCGCCCGGGCCGCTCGACCGGCCGTCGTCGTTGATCCAGTAGGTGCCGGAGCCGGGGTCGCCGGAGGGCAGGTCCTGGGTGGCCCCCAGGGCGAGGGGACGGCCGAGGTCGGGGCTGCCGTCGGCCCGCCAGGTGAACTTCTGCGCCCGGGTCGTGCGGTTGCTGTAGGTGTTCACCGACGTGGTCTTGGCGTGGTGGACGATCCAGTCCTCGGTGCCGTCCGGAGAGGTGAAGAAGGCATGGTGGCCCGGCCCGAACACCCCCCGGTCGTCGGCCCGCGAGAACACCGCGCCCTGGTGCTGCCGCCAGTTCCCCGGCACGAGCGGGTCGGCGCCCAGCGGCATCGACATCATCCAGACCTGGTAGTCCGGCTTCCCGGTGTCGCAGGCCGAGTACGTCATCCAGACCCGGCCGCCCCGGTACAGGAACTCCGGGCCCTCGCGCACCTCGGGGCAGCCGCCGGCCGCGTCGAGTGCGACCGCGTCACCGGAGACGGTGTACGGGTTGGCCATCGGGGCGATGTTGAGCCCGTTGTGCTGGTACCGGTTGATGCCGCTGTACGCGAGGTAGAGCCGGCCGCCGAGCTGGAGGATGCCCGCGTCGATGGCGAAGTCGTCCGCGTGGTTGGGCGGGGCGAGCCTGGCCTTGAAGTGGTAGGGGCCCGCCGGGTCGTCGCGCTCCGACTCCAGGACGTACAGCCGGTGGTGCTCGTCGACGCCGTCGTCGGCCGTGTAGTACAGGTACCAGCGGTCACCGAAGCGGTAGAACTCCGGGGCCCAGAAGTTCCGGTTGCGGGACGGGTCGGAGTCCGTCCAGACCGTGATCGGGTCGGCGGTCGCCAGGGTGCCGAGCGACGGGGAGCGCCACATCCGGATGCTGTCGCCCTGCGTCGTCGTCAGGTGGTAGTTCCCCTTCCAGTGCGTCAGGAAGGGGTCGGGCCCGGTGTTGAGCGGGTTGCGGAAGGTGCCGGCCGCCGCGTCGGCGGCACGTGGTGCGGCCGGCGGTGCCGCCGCGTCGGCAGTGCGCGGCGCGGGTGGGGGCGCCGCCGCGTCGGCCGGTGAGGCGAGCGCGGGCAGCAGGCCCAGGACGAGCCCCAGGAGCGCGGCGAGGAGTGGGCCGACACGGGTCCGGTGAGGGTGCGGAGGGCTGGGAAGCACGGGAAGTCCTTTCCGCGGCGCTTCACATCGATGACGCATTACATCGATGTAATGACGGGGCGTCAGGCTAGGGACGGGTCACCCCCCTGTCAACGGCCGCAAAAATGGTATTCCATTTTGGGACTCACCTCTTGACGGTGCCGTTCGGCGAAAACTACGTTCAGTTCATCGGAACGCCACTTCCGCTTTGTGGAAATCTCCACCTCTCCCGCACCTGATCCCAGGAGTCCCGTATGACTGCCCTGGAAGACCGCCGCTCGCCCACGGAGACCAGCGACACCGTCACCAGCTCCGGCCTCTACACGTACGACCTGGCCCCCACGAAGAGGGAAGGGCGCCGGTGGGGCGCCTACAACGTCTTCACCCTCTGGGCCAACGACGTCCACAGCCTGGGCAACTACGCCTTCGCCATCGGCCTGTTCGCCCTCGGGCTGAACGTGTGGGGCATCCTCGCCGCCTTCGCGCTCGCGTCGGTCCTGCTCTTCCTGCTGCTGACGCTGTCCGGCTTCATGGGCCACAAGACCGGCGTGCCGTTCCCGGTCATGAGCCGCATCGCCTTCGGCATCAAAGGGGCGAAACTCCCGGCCGCCGTGCGGGGTGCCGTGGCCATCGCCTGGTTTGGTATCCAGACCTACCTCGCCGCGGCGGTGCTGAGCACCCTGCTGATCGCCCTGTTCCCGGGTCTGGCCCGCCTCGACACGAACTCCCTGCTCGGACAGTCGACGCTGGGCTGGATCACCTTCCTGGCCCTGTGGGCGCTCCAGGTGCTCATCGTCAGCTACGGGATGCAGATGATCCGCCGCTACATGGCCGTCGCGGCGCCCACCACGCTGCTCACCATGTGCGCCCTCGCGGTGTGGATGTTCGTCCGCGCGGACGGCTCGATCTCGCTGTCCGACGGCGACCCGCTCACCGGCGGCGCCATGTGGCTCCAGGTGCTCCAGGCCGCGGCCCTCTGGGTCGTGATCTACGGGACGTTCGTGCTGAACTTCTGCGACTTCACCCGGTCCGCGAGGAGCCGGAGCTCCATCGTGCGCGGGAACGTGATCGGCATCCCGGTCAACATGCTCTTCTTCGCCGGCATCGTGGCGGTGCTGAGCGGCGCCCAGTTCTCCCTCGACGGGCACGTCATCACCAGTCCGACGGACATCGTCCGGACCGTCCCCCACATGTTCCTGCTGGCCGTCGCCTCGCTCGCCCTCATCGCCCTGACGGTGGCGGTGAACCTGCTGGCCAACTTCGTCGCGCCGATCTACGCGCTGGTGGACCTCTTCCCGCACCGGCTCGACTTCCGCCGGGCGGGCCTGGTCAGCGCGGTCCTCGGCCTGGTCATCACGCCCTGGAACCTCTACAACAGCCCGGTCGTCGTGAACTACTTCCTCGGCGGGCTCGGCGCCCTGCTCGGGCCCCTGTTCGGCGTGATCATGGCCGACTACTGGCTGCTGCGGAAGTCCCGGGTGAACGTGCCCGCCCTCTACACGGAGGACGCGGGCGCCGAGTACCACTACCGCCGCGGATACAACCCGCGGGCCGTCGCCGCCTTCGTCCCCGCCGCGGCGATCGCCGTCGTCGTCGCCCTGGTGCCCTTCTTCCACGCGGCGGCCGGGTTCTCCTGGTTCGTCGGCGCGATCATCGCCGCCGCCCTGTACGCGGCCATCGCCGACCGCGCCTCCCCGATCCGCGACGTGGACGGCGAGGCCATCGCCGTCGCGGCGGAATAGCACCGCCCCCCGCGCCCCTCCCGTCCGAGCAGAAGGCCCACCCATGCGCATCCTCGTGGTCAACGTCAACACCACGCAGTCCATCACCGACGCGATCGGCAGGCAGGCGGCCGGCGCGGCCTCCCCGGGCACCGAGATCGTCCCCCTCACGCCCGCCTTCGGCGCGGAGTCCGTCGAGGGCAACTACGAGAGCTACCTCGCCGCGGTCGCCGTGATGGAGGCCGTCCGCGCCCACCCGGGGCCGTACGACGCGGTGATCCAGGCGGGATACGGCGAGCACGGCAGGGAGGGGCTCCAGGAACTGCTGGACGTCCCCGTCGTCGACATCACCGAGGCGGCCGCCAGCACCGCCCAGTTCCTGGGCCGCCGGTACTCCGTCGTCACCACCCTGGACCGCACGGTCCCGCTGATCGAGGAACGTCTGGCGGTCGCGGGCCTGAGCGCCCGGTGCGCCTCCGTGCGTGCCAGCGGGCTCGCCGTACTGGAGCTGGAACGGGACGAGCAGGCCGCCGTCGAGGCCATCACCGAACAGGCCGCCCGTGCGGTCGAGGAAGACCGGGCCGAGGTCGTCTGCCTGGGCTGCGGAGGCATGGCCGGTCTCGCCGAGCGGGTGGTGGAGCGCACCGGCGTCCCGGTGGTCGACGGTGTCGCCGCCGCCGTGACGATCGCCGAGTCGCTGGTCCGCCTCGGCCTGTCGACGTCCAAGGTCCGCACCTACGCGCGTCCGCGCGCCAAGCAGATCGTCAACTGGCCCCCGAAGGCCGGATGACCCGCGCGCGCCGCCGCCCCCGGCGCCCCCGCTCCCGGCGGGCGGCCGTCCCCGGCCGTGGCCGGTCGCCGGGTATCCTGACGGGCCGCCGACTCCGCTCCGCACCAGCGCCGTCGGGGAGCCTCGGAACAGGACGACGGACGAAGGACGGCGATGGCTGCGTCAGAGGGCTTCGTGCCCGAGTCCGAGCGGGTCACCCGGCGGTTGCGCGACGAGATCGTCGACGGTGCGCGACGGCCGGGCAGCCGCCTGGTGGAGCGGGAGCTGGCCGAGTCCCTCGGCGTGAGCCGGCTGCCCGTGCGGGAGGCCCTCAAGACCCTGGTGTCCGAAGGGCTGGTGACACCGCGACCACGGAGCTGGGCGGTGGTACGGGAGTTCACCGCGAGCGACATCGCCGACCTCGACGAGGTGCGCTCGGGCCTGGAGACCCTCGGCTTCCGGCTCGCCGCCCAGCGGCACACGCGGGCCGGGCTGGATCGGCTGCGCGCCACGGTGGACGCCGAACTGGAGGCGGCCCGCGCGGGCGACGCGGTGCGGGCCCGCCGGGCGGCCGCCGACTTCCACCAGACGGTGATCTCCCTGGCCGCCAACGAACTGCTCAACGAACTCGAGCGCGTCCTGCGCAGCCGGCTGAGGTGGCTCATGGGCCAGCACGACGACCTGCTGGGCGTGGCGCGGGAACACGAGGCCCTGTACCGGGCGATCGCGGAACGCGACGTCGAGCGCGTCCAGGAACTCGTGCTCCACCATCTGTCGACGAGCCGCAGCGCGGCCCTGGGGCACCAGGCGCGGGAGCAGCACCGGGACCACAACGGGCAGGACCCCGAACCGGATCCCGGACAGGACCCCGAACCGGACCCGTCCGGGCAGCCGCGCACGTAGGACGGCGAACAGCGGGCATACGGATGTCCCGAGGCCCTGTCCGTCGCCGACCAGCGGGAGCATCCGTGACCCCGAGCCTGCGCACCGCCCGCGCCTGCCGCGTTGCCACCGCCCTGCTCCTCGTCGCCGCCGGGTACGCGGCCACCCATCACCCCTGGCTCGCCCTGCCCGGCCTCTACGCCGCCGCCGTCTTCGCCTGGTGCGCCGCCCGCGCCCGGACGGAGCACCGGCGCCGGCTCGTACGGGCGCAGCGGGCCGAGCGGCTGGCCCGTCCCCGCTCGCCGCAGCCGCTCGGTGCCGTGCTCGTGCCGTGCTGCGCGTTCTGGCGGCACTCCGACGGCATGGTGCACGGTCCGGAGTGCACCCGCCCCTCCGCCGCCCTCGTTCCCGCGGGCGCCGGCTGCTGCGAGCGGTGGTGGACCTCGCTCGGCGCGGAGCACGACGCCGGGTGCGGCCGGCACGCCCGCACGGGCGGGACCGACCGGACCCGCTCGACGCCGCAGTAGCGCCGTACGGGCTCGGCGTCCTCAGTCGAAGGTCTCCACGTACTCCTCGACCGGCCCCAGCTCGGGCCGGTCCAGGAGGGCGAGGTGGTCCCCGAAGCGTTCCAGCTCCAGGACGGTGAGGGTGTTGGCGCCGGCGCGCAGGAGGGGTCGGGGGAGGTACAGCGTGGTCTGGGGGCCGACCTCCCAGTAGCGTCCGAGGAGTTCCCCGTTCACCCAGACGAAGCCCTTGGCGAAGCCCGGCAGGGCGAGGAAGGTGTCGGCCGGTTCGGTGACGTCCAGTCGGGCGTGCGCGAAGCCGGCCGTGCCGCCGGGCTCCGCCGCCGAGGCGGCGCGGGCGGTTTCGTGCGGGGTCCACTCGTCCAGCGGGAGCCGGTGCATGGTCCAGCCGTGCACCAGGCGGCGCTCCACCCGTACCCCGCCGAGGATGCCCTTGCCCTGGCCCAGCAGCGGCCCGTAGTTGATCCGCCCCTGGTTCTCCACCAGCAGCTCCAGCCGGATCGGGGCCCCGGTGCCGGTCACGGTGAACGAGGAGGTCTCGCGGTCGAGCACGGCCAGCGGAACGCCGTCCACGAACACCTGGGCGCGGTCGTGCAGGCCGGTCACGGTCACCTCCTGCCGGCCCCGGGGCAGGAGCGGCAGGGCGGTGTAGAGCACCAGACCGGCGGACTGCCCGAGTTCCTCGAAGCCGAGCGGCACGGGAGCGCGCACCGGCTCGGTGACGGCCCGCAGCGCGTCCAGCAGGGCCGCCCGCCGGGTCACCGGAAGCGTCCGCGGCGGGAGCAGGGGCGGATCGGCGGGCGCGCGGGGCGGCGTCCGACCGGTGAGCGCGGAGAACCGCTCGCGCAGGGCGTGGAACTTCGGGGTGAGCGCGCCGTGTTCGGCGACCGGGGCGTCCGAGTCGTAACTGGTGACGGTCGGGCGCAGGACGCCACCGTCGTGGTTGGCGCCGGCCCACAGACCGAAGTTCGTGCCGCCGTGGGCCATGTAGAGGCTGACCGAACCGCCGGCGTCGAGGATCTCCCCCACCTCCAGGGTGGCGCTCTCCGGCGAGCGGACGTGGTGCTTCTCGCCCCAGTGGTCGAACCAGCCGTTCCAGAACTCCGCGCAGAGGAAGGGCTCCTCGGGCCGACGCGAGCGCAGCAGTGCCGCCGCCTCGGCGGCCTTGGAGCCGAAGGTCGCGGCGGCCAGCTCGCCGGGCACGGTGCCGCCGTCGAGCATCAGCTCGGTGGGCCCGTCGGCCGTGTACAGCAGTTCCGTGACGCCCCGGTCGACGAGGGCGTCGCGCACCCAGCGGACGTAGGCGTGGTCGTCGCCGTAGCTGCCGTACTCGTTCTCGATCTGTACGGCCACCACCGGACCACCGTGCGCGGCCTGGAGTGCGGCGATCCGGGGGACGAGTTCGTCGAACCAGCGGCCGACCGCGTCGAGGTACGGCGGGTGGCCGGCGCGCAGCCGCATGCCCGGGGTGCCGGTGAGCCAGGCCGGCAGTCCGCCGTTGTCCCACTCGGCGCAGATGTACGGGCCCGGCCGCACCATCACGTCGAGGCCGGCCTCCTGCGCCAGCCGGGCGAAGCGCGCCAGGTCGCGCCGGCCGTCGAAGCGCGCTTCCCCGGGGCGGCGTTCGTGGAAGTTCCACGGGACGTAGGTGTCCACGGTGTTCAGCCCGAGCGCCGCCAGCCGTTCCAGGCGGTCCGCCCACTGCTCGGGGTGGACCCGGAAGTAGTGCAGCGAGCCGGACAGGACGCGGTGCGGCCGGCCCCGGCGCAGCAGCCGGCCGCGGGCGTACGTCAGGGTGGCCGCCGGGCGTGCGGTGCGGCCGGCCGGGGGCGGGGTGCTGGGGAGGGTCACTCGGGGGCTCCGGAGGTCGTGCCCGGCCCGGCTGCCGCTGTTAGCGATCCCGCATGGGGAGCCGGTGCTGACCCGATCGACTATGGCAGTAAATGTTATCGATGCCAATCCTCCGGGCCGGCAGGTTCGCGGCCCAGCGCCGTCCACAGGGCCGACGGGGTGGCGGCCGCCCACGCCTGGGGCGAGCAGGAGTGCGGGTAGGGGACCGGTGCGGCGGTCGCGGAGCGGTCGTAGCCGGCGAGGACCTCGGGCAGCCGGTGCCCGTGGTGGGCCGCCGCCGCGACGAGGCCCTCGGCGACGGTGCGCACCTCGTCCGTCATGCCCTGGCGGGCCAGTCCCAGCGCGATGACCGCGTTGTCGTGCGGCCACGCGCTGCCCCGGTGGTAGGACAGCGGATGGTAGGGCCGCTGCCCGGCGGCGAGGGTGCGGATCGCCCAGCCGGAGAAGAAGTCCGGCTCCAGCAGTCGGCGCCCCACCCGGCGGGAGCGGTCCGCGTCGAGGATGCCGGACCACAGCAGGTGCCCGGCGTCCGAGGCCAGGGCGTCCACCTGGCGGCCGTCGCCGTCCAGGGCGAGGGCCGGGAAGTCCGCCCCGGACATCCAGAAGTCCCTCGCGAAGCGGTCCCGCAGCCGGGCGGCCTCCTCGCGGAGCCGGTGTGCGTACGGCTCGTCCCCCCAGACGTGCAGGGCGAGTTCGGCCGTGCGCAGGAGCGCGTCGTAGGCGTAGCCCTGCGCCTCGCAGACGGCGATGGGGCCTTCGGCCTGGGTGCCGTCGCGGAAGCAGACGGCGCCCGCGGAGTCCTTCCAGTTCTGGTTGACCAGTCCGCCCGGGTCGGGGGTGTACACGAGGTAGCCGTGCCTCTCCAGGCCGCCGTCGGTGAACATCCAGTCGACGGCCCGCCGGGCGTGCCGTTCCAGGCGTACGGCCAGGGCGGGGTCGCCGGTCGCCTCGTGGTGGGCGCGGAGCAGGACGAGGAAGAGCGGGGTGGCGTCCACGGCGCCGTAGTACCGGCCGTAGGGCACCTGCCGGAAGTGGGCGAGTTCGCCGTGCCGGGTCTCGTGGACGATCCGGCCGGGCTGCTCGCCGCTGAACGTGTCGTGGCGCCGCCCCTGGGTGGCGGCCAGCGCGCTCAGGACGGCCGCGGCCGTCGCGGGCCGGTACGGCAGCAGGAAGTACGAGGTCAGGAGGGAGTCCCGGCCGAAGAGGGTGAGGAACCACGGAATGCCGGCGGCGGGGACGTGGACCTCGTCGCCGTCGACGCCGGTGACCGGCACCGTCAGCAGGTCGATGTCGGCGAGGCCGCGCTCGACGGTGCGTGCCAGGTCGTCCGGGGCGGCCGCCGCCGGGCGCCCGTGCCGGGACGGACGCCGTTCGGCGGCCGAGGCGGAGGCGGCGGAGGCGGGCCGGGGACGTCCGTGCGGTCGTGCGCGGACGGTCAGGTGCAGATCCGCCCGGCCGTGTCCGTCGAGCGGCAGGTGCCAGGTCAGCGTCCGGGCGGTGGGGGTCGTCTGCGGACGCGGGGGCCCGGTGGTGTCCGGCGCGGGGCGGCAGGTCAGTTCCGTCCGGGCGTGCCAGTCGTCGCGCCGGTAGCCGAAGAGCAGTCCGTCGGCGGTGTCGCGGGTCTCGTACTCCGCGCCGGGCTTGGCGTAGTCGCGGTCGTCGGCGCGGAGTTCGAAGAGGTCGGCGAAGTCGGTGTCGACGGTGAGGGCCAGGTGGGCGGTCACCGGGTCGGGCCGGTTGCTGACCAGGCTCAGGTGCTCGGTGAGCGTGCCGGCGGTGACGCTCTGCCGCCGGAAGACGGTGTACGCGGGCGGGTGGTCCCGGGTGCCTTCGGGGGTCAGCACGCAGGTGGCGGTGGAGTCGGACTCCGCCGTGGCCGGTACCAGGGCGACGGGGGCGGTGCCGTCCACGGTCAGCCGCCAGCCGCTGAGGTGTCGCGCGTCCTGGAAGAACAGCCCGTCGGGTGCCGACCCGCGGGTGCCGCTGATCTCACCGCCGGCACCGAGCCGGACGAACGTGGCGTCGCGCACCAGTTGGACACGGGGGTCGGCCGCGGTCATGGCGTGCATTCCTTCGGGTCGGCGCTCAGCAGGTCGAGGGTGAGGGCGGCGGTCCAGGAGAAGTGCCGGGTGCCGCGGGCCGCTCCGGTGGAGGGGTCGACGTACTCGGCGAATCCGGACTGTCCCGCCCGGGCGAGGAAGTCGGCGCGCAGCCGTTCGGCGTCCTGCTGGAGGCCGTGGGTCCGCAGTCCCCGCTCGATCAGCCAGGCGGTGTTGAACCAGGCCGGGCCGCGCCAGTACCGGGTCGGGTCGAAGGCGTGGCCGGTCAGGTCGTAGCTAGGTACCAGCCGGGTGGCCGGGGCGCTGAAGCGCGGACCGGTGAGCGTGGCGTGCAGGCGCCGGACGACGTCCGCGGGCAGGTGCGGGACGAGGAGCGGGATCAGGCCGCTGACGCTCCCCTCGTCGACCGGGGTGCCGCTGTGCAGGTCGCGCACCCGGAACAGCCCGGCCTCCTCGTCCCAGAGGCGGTCCACGAGCGCCCCGGTCAGCCGCGCGGCCCGCTCGGTGTGGCGCCGGGCGGGCAGGTCCAGTTCGCGGGCCATGGCCGCCAGGGCCAGTTCGCTCACGACCAGCAGCGCGTTGAAGCACGGGTCCTCCACCGCGAACCGGTGCCGTACCACGCGGTCGTCGTAGCCGGCCTCGCGGTACTCGGTGGCCAGCCGGACGTACCGGCCGTAGTCGAGGTCGGTGGGCCGGTCGGCGGGGTGGCCGTGGTCGAGGTCGGCACGCCGGAAGCTGTCGGGCGGGCTGGGTTCGATCCGCTGGAGGGCCCGGTCCCAGCAGGGGCTGTTGTCCATGCCGGGTTCCCAGGGGTGGACGACGGCCGCCAGTCCCCCGCCGCCGAGGTCGCGGCGGGTGAGGAGGTAGTCGTGCCAGGCGGCGAGACGGGGCTGGACCCGGGCGAGGAAGCCGCGGCGCCGTGACTCCGCCGGGTCCGCCCGGTGCACGAGCCACGCCGCCAGGGCGTGCACGGGCGGCTGGACGATGCCGGAGGTCTCGACCGCCGCAGGGGCGCCGGCGGTCCGGCCGGACCGCCAGAAGTCGGGGCTCGGGAAGTAGGCGTCGGCGGCCACCGCGGGGTTGAAGACGATGTGCGGGACGCGTCCGTCGGCCCACTGCGCGGCCAGCAGGGACTCCAGTTCGCGCTGGGCGCGGCGCACCGAGAGGTGGCGCAGACCGATCGCGATGAAGGCGCTGTCCCAGCTCCACTGGTGCGGGTAGAGCGTGCGGGAGGGGACGGTGGAGGCGCCGGTCCAGTTGTCGATGAGGACCCGCGCCGCACCGCGCCGCAGGGTCAGGTCTGCGGGCGCGGCGGGCGCGGGCCGGTCCAGGAGGTTCGGGGCGGTCCTCACGCGCCGGACCTCTTGAGGAAGGCGGGGACGGAGCGCACGGCCTCGACGGGGTCGCCGGTCAGCCGGCATTCGAGGGCGAGGTGTCCGTCGTAGCCGATGGTGTGCAGGGCGCCGAGCCAGGCGGGCCAGTCGAGGTGTCCGGCGCCGGGCTGGAAGCGGTTGGAGTCGGAGACCTGGGCGTGGCCGATGACGTCGGCGTGGGCGAGGATCGCGGCCGCGGGGTCGGTCTCCTCGATGTTCATGTGGTAGCTGTCGATGCCGATCCGGACCGAGTCCAGGCCGACGGCGCGGATCAGGTCGGCGGCCTGGTCGAGCCGGTTGACCATGTGGTCCTCGTAGCGGTTGAGCGGCTCCAGGAAGAGCGTGACGCCCTCCTTGCGGGCGTGCTCGCCGAGTTCGGCCAGCCCGTCCAGGAGCACCTCGCGGTCCTCCGTCTCGGTGCGCGGCGGCTCGAAGGGGGGCAGCCGGCGGGAGAACATGCCGTACGAGGCGGGGGTCTGGGCGCCGACGCCGCCGATCTCGGCGATGACGGTGAGCTGGGACTTCATCTGGGCGACGGCGTCGCGGCGCAGGTCGTCGTCGAAGGCGCCGAGGAAGTGCAGCATGTCCACGCAGACGGTGGGCATGACCACGCCGTCCTGGCGGGCCTGCCGGAGTTCGTCGCGGCGGGCGGCGAAGTGGAGGTCGCCCTTGCCGCGCAGTTCGATCGCGTCGTAACCGGCCTGCTGGGCGAAGTCCCACTTGGCCTGGAGGGTGTCCCCGGGCAGGAGCTGTTCCTGGACGGCGGTCTTGAGCATGAGGGGCCTTTCGAGAAGGGTCGGTGACGGCCGGTCCCGGGGACCCGGTCCCCGGGGTCGGGCTCAGAACTCCAGGACGACCTGAAGCGCCTCGGCGGGCCGCTCGTCCAGCAGTACGTAGGCGTCGGCGGCGTCGGCGACGGGAACCACGTGGCTCACCAGCGCGTCGACGTCCACCTGGCCCTCGGCGACCAGGCGCAGGAAGGTCCGCTGGAGCCGCTCGACCGTCCAGCGGTTCGACAGCTGCGGGGGCACGCCGCCGATCTGGGAGCAGATCAGCTGGACCCGGTTGTGGTGGAACTCGTCGCCGAGGCGCAGGCCGATGCCGTCGCCCTGGTAGAAGCCGGAGGCCACCACGCGCCCGCCGGCGGCGACCGAGCGCAGCGCCTCGTGCAGGGCCGGGTAGGCGCCGCTGATCTCGATGGCGAGGTCGGCACCGAGCCCGCCGGTGGCCTCGCGGACGCGTTCGGCGACCGCGTCCGTGCGGGCGTTGAGCGTGTCGTGGGCGCCGAAGTGCCGCGCGGTCTCCAGCCGGCCGTCGAGGGCGTCCACCGCGGTGACGCGGGCGCCGCTGAGCTGCGCCAGCCGGGTCGTGAGCAGGCCGATGACGCCCTGGCCGAACACGGCGACGTCCTCGCCGAGGTGGATGTCCCCGGCCAGCACGGCGTTGTACGCGATGGCGCCGACCCGGGCGAAGGCCCCGGCCAGCGGCTCCAGTCCGGCCGGCAGGGTGTGGCCGATCATCCGCTCGGCGGGGACGATGCCCTCGCTGCGGTGCCCCCAGATGCCCCAGACCAGGTCGCCGGGGACCGGCATCCCCGCGGTGCCGACCAGCTCCGGGGAGACCTCGACGACCTCGCCGACCTCGGAGTAGCCCCAGCCGGCCACCGGGTACTCGATGCCGGGCGCGCCGTCGCGGAAGAGCCGTGCCTCGGGGTCCCAGGTGCGGGTCAGGTACGGGTTGGTGCCGCGGTAGGCGGTGAGTTCGGTGCCGGCCGAGATGCCCGAGTAGCGGGTGCGGACCCGCAGGTGGCCGGGCGGCAGACCGGCCCGGGCGTGCTCGGCCACCTCCACCTGTCGGGGGCCGGTGAACTGGACGACGCGCTCCGGGGAGGACGCGGGCGACACGGATGACACGGGTGGCTCCGGAAGGGTTGCTGATTGCGGTTGCGTCGACAATATCCGCAACTTATGTCTTGTCAACAAGCAAAAGTGATGCTGTGATGCGTGACGAGCAGACGTAAGCCGGAACGAGGACACTCAATGCGCATCAGGACCCTGCGGTCGAGGACGACCGCGGTCGGCGTCACGGCAGCCCTGGGGGTCGGGCTGCTCTCGGGCTGCGCGGGCAGCACCGGGCCCGGCAAGCCGGACCGTGAGATCACGGTCTGGACCCAGGAGAACCTCCCCGACCGCGTCGCCGCGACGCAGAAGGTCGTGGACGCGTTCGAGAAGAAGACCGGGATCGAGGTCCATCTCGTCGGGGTCGACGAGGGGCAGATGCCCCAGCTGATCATGTCGGCCGCGGCCTCGGGCACGCTGCCCGACGTCATCGGCGCGGCCCCCATGGGCCAGGTGTGGCAGATGTACAGCAACGGGCTGCTGAACACCGGCATCCCCCGGCAGATCGTCGGCGAGCTGGGCCGGGACACCTTCAACGCCAACGCGCTGGAGCTGACCTCCGACGGCTCCACCAGTCTGGGGGTGCCCTCCGACGCGTGGCTCCAGCTGCTGGTCTACCGCAAGGACGAGTTCGGGAAGAAGGCGCTGGCCGCCCCCGACACGTACGCGAAGACGCTGGCCGCCGCCGAGGCCCTGACCACCAGGGGCCACGACGGCATCTCGGCGGCCACCGACCCGAGCGACGTCTTCACCTCGCAGAGCTTCGAGAGCGTCGCCCTCGCCAACGACTGCCAGCTCGTGGACCAGCGGCACGAGGTCGCCCTCGACTCGCCGCGGTGCGAGACCGCCTTCCGCACGTACGACCGGCTGGCCCGGGAGTACGGCGCGCCGGGCACCCAGACCGTGGACTCCACCCGCGCCACCTACTTCGCCGGGCAGTCCTCCATGGTCATCTGGTCCTCCTTCCTGCTGGACGAGCTCGCCGGCCTGCGCAAGGACGCCCTGCCCAGCTGCCCCCAGTGCGCGAAGGACCCTCAGTACCTGTCGGACAACAGCGGCATCGTCACCGCGATGCGGGGCCCCGACGCGAAGGACGCGGCGCAGTTCGGCGAGATCACCTCCTGGGTCACCACCAAGACGGCCGAGACCGCCGCCTCCCGCGAGTTCATCGAGTACATGATGGGCACCGGCTACGAGTCCTGGTTCGGCATGGCACCCGAGGGCAAGATCCCGGTCCGCAAGGGCACCGCCGCCGAACCCGGGCGCTACCTCGACGCCTGGCGCTCCAGCGACATCGGGGTCGACACCCGCAAGCCCCTCGACGAGGTCTTCCCCGGGAGCCTCCTCGACCAGCTCGCCGACGGCGTCAGCAACATGCGCCGCTGGGGCATCACCCAGGGCGAGGGCGCCCTGGTCGGCGCCACCAACGGCGAACTGCCCGTGCCGAAGGCCATCGGCGCCATGACCAGCGGCCAGAGCTCGCCGTCCGAGGCGGCACGCGAGGCCGACGAAGAGGTCGCCGCCCTGAAGAAGTCCCTGCAGTAGCCGCCCGCCTGCACGTCACTAAGGTCCCTCATGACAACAGCCCCAGCCGGCGCGCCGCAGCGCCGGGACACCGACCCCCGGTCCACGGACCGGTCCGCCTCCCCGGGCCGCCGTCCGATGACCGCCAGCCGGCGCGCCAACCGCGCGGGCCTCGCGTTCGTCTCCCCCACCTTCGTCGTGGTCCTCGTGGTGGTCGTCCTGCCCATCGCGTGGACCGTACTGCTCGCCTTCCAGAAGGCCAAGCTCGTCGACATCCAGGACATGGGCCTGTTCGGCAACTGGTCCCTGGACAACTTCGCGCAGGTCTTCGACTCGGCCGGCTTCTGGTCCAGCCTGTGGACCACGCTGCTGTACACGGCGGGCTCCACGCTCGGCTCCGTCGCCCTCGGCCTGGTCGCGGCGCTGGCTCTGCGCAGGCCCTTCAAGGGGCGGGGACTGCTGCGCGCGGCGATGCTGCTGCCCTACGTCGCGCCCGTCGTGGCCGTGGCCTTCGTGTGGGAGGTCGCCCTCAGCCCGCAGTACGGCGTGGTCAACGACTGGGGCCGGCGCCTGTTCGGCTGGGACGACCCCGTCGCCTTCCTGTCGACGCGCGAGTACGAGGTCCATCTGCTGGGCCTGCACTTCGACGTCCCGCTGGCCCTGCTGACGGTCATCGTCTTCGAGTGCTGGCGGTACTTCCCCTTCGCCTTCCTCTTCATCCTGGCGCGGCTCCAGGCGGTCCCGGACACCCTGGAGGAGGCCGCGCTGGTCGACGGCGCGACCCTGACCCAGCGGTTCCGGCACGTCCTGCTGCCCCAGTTGATGCCGGTGATCGCGCTGCTGTGCGTGCTGCGGTTCATCATGACCTTCAACAAGTTCGACGACGTGTACCTGCTCACCGGGGGCGGCGCGGGCACCGACGTCGCCGCCGTGCGCGTCTACGACTTCCTCACCGCGCGCTACGACGTGGGAGCCGCGGCCGCCCAGGCACTCACCCTGGCCGTCGTGCTGATGATCCTGCTCGGCCTCTACTTCAAGTTCTTCGGCAACAAGGTCCAGGAGGAAGCGTGACGCGCAAGGCGGCCCTGAGCCGGGCCCAGTTCGAGGAGCGGTTCTTCGGCGTCCTGCGCTGGTTCGTCATCGCGTTCCTCGCAGTGATCACCGTGGTCCCCTTCTACTACATGGTGCTGCTGTCGCTGAAGCCCATCGACGCGCTCCTGCTCGACCCGGGCTCCCTGTGGATCTCGGCCAAGGACTTCACCTTCTCCACCTACCAGGACGTGCTCCGCTCCACCGACGCGGGCGGCCAGGGCTTCCTGAAGTTCCTGCTCAACTCCGCGCTGGTCTCGCTCGGCACGGTGGTGCTGACCCTGGTGGCCGCCGTGCCCGGCGCGTACGCCGTCAGCCGGCTGAAGTTCTTCGGCCACCGGCAGGTCAGCGCGCTCTTCCTGGCCGTGTACATGTTCCCGGCGACGCTGCTGGCCGTGCCGCTCTTCGTCATCTTCGCGAAGGTCGGGCTCTCCTCCAGCCTGGTCGGTCTGGCCATCGTCTACGTGGCGCAGACGGTGCCGGTGTCGATCTACATGCTGAAGAACTATCTGGTCACCATCCCGGCCTCCATCGAGGAGGCGGCGGCGCTCGACGGCGCCTCCCGGTTGCAGACCGTGCGCAAGGTGATCCTGCCGCTGGCGCTGCCCTCCCTGATGGCGACCGGTCTGTACGTCTTCATGATCGCCTGGAACGAGTTCCTCTTCGCGCTGCTCTTCCTGGCCGCCGACCCCGACAAGTGGACGGTCTCCCTGGGCCTCGCCCAGCTCTCCAACGGCATCGAGGTGCCGAAGACCGTCCTGATGGCCGGTTCCGTGGTGCTGACGATCCCCGTGGTACTTCTGTTCTTCGCCGCCGAACGGCTCCTCACCGAGGGCCTGACCAGCGGTGCCGACAAGAGTTGAGCCGTGGGGGACTCCATGATGACGTCAGGTCAGGCCAGCGCGGGCGCGCTGCTGCAACTGATCCGCAGCGGGCGCGCCAACACCCGCGCCGACCTCCAGCACGCCACCGGGCTCTCCAGGTCGACGGTCGGACAGCGTCTCGACCTGCTCAACCGCGCCGGGTGGCTGCGGCACAGCACGGGTGAGTCCACGGGTGGGCGCCCGTCGCACCGGATCGCCTTCGACCCGACCCACGCCTCGGTCGTCGCCTTCGACCTGGAGACCCGGCACGCCCGTGCCGCCGTCGTCGACCTGTCGGGCGCCATCCTGGCCGAGCACACCGGCCCGATGGACGTCGGCGCGGGACCCGAGCACGTACTGGACGGGCTGGCCGAGTGGTTCCCGGACCTGATCGCGGCAGCCGGGATCCCGGCGTCCCACGTGGCGGGCGTCGGGCTGTCCGTGCCCGGCCCCGTCGACTGGGAGTCGGGACGGGTGATCGAGCCGCCCATCATGCCGGGCTGGGACCGCTACCCCATCCGGGAGCGGCTCCAGAAGGCGTACGCCGCACGGATGGGGCTGGGGCCGCAGGCCGACGCCGTCCCGGTGCTCGTGGACAACGACGCGAACCTCATGGCGCTGGCCGAGCACCAGGCCAACCACCGCGACTGCTCGTCGTTCGTCCTGCTGAAGGTCTCCACCGGCATCGGCGCGGGCGTCGTCATCGGCGACAGCCTCTACCGGGGCATCGACGGCGGCGCCGGCGACATCGGGCACATCCGGCTGCACGACCGGTCCGACGCGCTGTGCATGTGCGGTTCCCACGGCTGCCTCGCGGCCGTGGCCAGTGGACGGGCGATCGCCAAGGAGCTGTCCGGGCTGGGCCTGGACACCGCCTCGGGGCGGGACGTCCGGCGCCTGCTCAACGAGGGCCACCCCGACGCCGTACGACTGGCCCGGGAGGCCGGTCGGCGGGTGGGTGAGGTCCTGGTCACCGTCGTGACCCTGCTGAACCCCGGTGTGCTCATGATCGCCGGTGAGCTGTCCGGCGTGCCCTTCCTCACCGGGGTCCGCGAGTTGGTCTACCAGCGCGCGATGCCCCGGGCCACGGCCAACCTCCAGGTGGTCACCTCGCGACTCGGCGACCACGCCGGGCTCATCGGGGCGGCCGCCATGGTCGTGGAACACCTCTACTCCCCCGCGGGCGCCGACGCCCGGCTCGAACGCCTCGCGCCGTGACGCCGCCGAAGCCTTCGCACCCACGCACCGGGTCCCACCCGATGACGCACCAGGACAGGAACACCGTGACCGCTGCCCCCGCCCCTTGGACCGACTGTCCCGTCGAGGTCGGGCTCGTGGGGGCCGGCCCCTGGGCCCGGGCCATGCACGCCCGGGTGCTGGCCGCCGGACCCGAGACCCGGCTCACCGCGGTCTGGGCCCGCCGCACGGAGGCCGCCCGCGAGACGGCCGCCCCCTACGCCGCACACGTCGCCGCCGGGTTCGAGGAACTGCTGGACCACTGCGAGGCCGTGGCCTTCGCCGTGCCGCCCGCCGTCCAGGCCGAACTGGCGCCGCTGGCGGCCAAGCGGGGCAAGGCGCTGCTGCTGGAGAAGCCGCTCGGCCCCGACCTGGCCGCGGCCCGCCGGGTGGCCGACGCGGTCACCGAGGCCGGTGTGGTCTCCCAACTCGTGCTGACCAAGCGCTATCACCCCTCCACCCGGACCTTCCTGGCGGCGGCGCGCGCCTTCGAGGCGGCCGGCGCCCGCTCCTGCTACCTCCACGGCGCCTTCCTGGGCGGGGACTTCGCCACCGGCTGGCGCCTCGAACACGGAGCACTGCTGGATCTCGGACCGCACCTGCTCGACCTGCTGGACGCCTCGGTGGGCCCCATCACCGGCATCCGCGCCACCGGCGACCCGCGCCGCTGGGTGGAGCTGACCTGCGAGCACGAGAACGGAGCCGTGAGCCAGGCCTCCCTCTCCGGCTCCCTGGCCCTCCCGCGCGCCCTCACCCGGGTCGAACTCTTCGGCCCGGAGCACCCGCTGGTCTACGACACCGCCGGCATCGACCACGAGGAGTGCTGGCCCGTCCTGCGCCACGACTTCGCGACGGCCGTCCGCACCGGCACGCCCACGGCGGTCGACGCACGGCGCGGCCTGTACCTCCAGGGCCTGATCGACCGGGCGACCCGCGGCTGAGGGGCGGCCGGGGGTGACCGGGCCGGCGCGGGGCCGCCCGGCCGCGAGGTCGCCGGGCGGCGAGGTCGCCGGGCGGCCCGGTCGGCGCACCGGCACGCGCCGGGACTCAGCGCTCCGTGCGGGCCGGGGTCCGGAAGACGGCGAGCCGCAGGACGGCGAAGCGCACCACCGTGACGGCGACGGAGGTGGCGGTGAGGACCACGGTCTCGGCGGCGGGTGAGGCACCGGGCTCGGCGTGCGTGAACCACAGGACGGCGCCGGACGTGGCGAGGTAGCCGAGCAGGAACAGCCCGCCGGCTCCCAGGTGGGCGCGGACCGGGCCGGCGGCGGCGTGCCGGAACGTCAGGCGCCGGTTGGCCTCGGTGTTGAGCACCGTGAGGACCAGCAGGGAGACCAGGTTGGCGGCGACCGGGGGCCACCACAGACGCAGCACCCAGTACAGCAGGGCCTGCCCGGCCGTCGAGGCGACGCCGATCGCGACGAACCAGCCGACCTCCCGGGACCACACCCCCGAACGCCGGACGCCCGGAGTGCCGTTCGGCCCGGCGAGCGACGACTCCTTCAGCCGAGCCACACGTCCCGCCCCCGCCCAGCTCACCGACCGTCGATCCTGGTCCCGCAGCCTACTACGCCGCCGCCGTGAGACACTTTGCCCTGCCTTTGCCTTCCGGGAACCCTGTGGCTTTCGGGGGCGTTCAAGCTGGTGGCCGCGCGAGTACGGCGGCCGGGATCAAGTCGGATACGCAGCAGCAACAGAAGCCGAGGTGGCACGAGTGGCGATGTGGGACAAGATCAAGGACCAGGCCAAGACCTTCCAGCAGTCCCAGGGCACTCGGGGAGCGAGCGGGCCCGGACACGGACCGCAGGGGCACCAGGGGCAGCAGGTGCCCGGCCGGTCGGGCTCGTCCTCCGGCGGCTCCAAGGCCCAGCTGATGGGGCTGTTCAAGACCCAGCTGGCCTCGGTCAAGACCGAGCTGAAGAGCGGCGCCTACCGGGACGCCAGCATGGCCATGTGCGCGCTGGTCGCCGCGGCCGACGGTCAGGTGGAGCCGGCCGAGCGGCAGCGCGTGGAAGAGCTGATCGTCTCGAACGAGGTGCTGCAGAACTTCCCCGCGGACCAGCTCCGCCAGCGGTTCAACCAGCACGTGGACCGGCTCGTCGCCAACTTCGAGCTGGGCAAGAGCGAGGCGCTGCAAGTCATCGCCAAGGCCGCCAAGAAGCCCGCGGAGGCCCGCGCGGTCATCCAGACCGGCATGGTCATCGCCGGCGCCGACGGGGTCTTCGAGCCGTCCGAGCAGTACGCGATCCGCGAGGCCTGCACGGCCCTGGGCGTCTCCCCCTCGGAGTTCGGCGTCTGAGCCCGGACGGTCCCGCCGTCCGCCCGGGACGGGAAAGCGTTTGACGGCCGTCGGCGTCGGGGGATCGGATGGCGCCCATGACTTCCGGGCAGCCCCGTCCTGGTCCGCTCCTCGTGGACGGCCGTCTCGTACGCCGCCTGCTCGTACGGCAGTTCCCGCGGTGGTCGGACCTGCCGATCGAGCGCTTCCCGTCGGGCGGCACGGTCAACGCGATGTACCGGCTGGGCCACGACATGGTCGTGCGGCTGCCGTTGGTCGAGGGCGGTGCCGGGGACGTGGCAGCGGAGCGGGAGTGGCTGCCCCGGCTGTCGCCCCTGCTGCCCGCCGCCGTTCCCGAAGTGCTCGGAGCGGGTGAGCCCGGCGAGGGGTACCCGTGGCCGTGGTCCGTGTACCGCTGGCTGCCCGGTGAGCTGCCCGAAGCCGGAGCGCTCACCGACCCCGCCCTGCTGGCCGGTGATCTGGCCGCCTTCGTACGGGCGATGCGGGCCGTCACCCTGCCGGGCGCGCCCGGCGCCCATCGCGGCGGCCCGCTCGCCACGCTCGACGAGGAGACCCGGGCCGCGATCGGGGAACTGCGGGGCCTCCCGGAGGAGGACGTCGACTGCGACGCCCTCCTCGCCGTGTGGGACGACGCGCTGCGGGCCCCGGAGTGGGCCGGACCGCCGGTCTGGCTGCACGCCGACCTGATGCCGGGCAATCTGCTGGTGACCGGCGGCAGGCTGTCCGCGGTGATCGACTTCGGCTGCATGGGCGTGGGCGACCCGGCCTGCGACCTCTTCCCGGCCTGGAACCTGCTGCCGGCCGGGGCACGCGAGGTCTTCCGCGAGTCCCTCGGCGCGGACGAGGCGACCTGGCGGCGCGGCCGGGCCCGGACCCTCTCCCAGGCCGTCATCGCCCTCCCCCACTACCGGGACACCAACCCCGCGATGGCCGGCAACGCCCGGCACGTCGTCCGGGAGGTGCTGGCGGAGACATATTGAGCGGGGGCCCTTCCTAGGGCGCGATCCCCACCCCGTCGATCCTGCTCCAGGCCCGTTCCCGCGCCGCGGTCAGGGCCGGCCAGCGCAGGCCCCCCGGCCGTGGGCGTACGCGCGAGGCGTACGGCGCGGGGCGGTAGTGGGGGTCGTGGAAGCAACCGCCGCCGTAGGCCGCGTCGAAGGCGCCGCAGGACGCCGCGATCGAACGCGGGGTCGGCTTGCGGCCGGAGCGGACCCAGGTGTCCAGAGCGGAGAGGGAGGTGGCGTACTCGGCGTCGCTCAGGGCGCTGTGCTCGCTCTCCCTCGTGAACGTCTGGACGAGGTTCCCGCCGCGGCCGGCGCCGCGGAGCGTGGCCCGGTACGCCGCCTCGTGCTCCACGAAGGCCGTCGGGTCGTCGATGGCGTGCAGGGTCAGGACGGGGAGGGAGATCCGGCCGGTGAGGTCGCTGTCGTAGGAGAGGTCGCGCCGTGCGGTGGAGTCGGCCGAGAAGCGCTCCACGCCCGCGTTGAGCGCCTCGTCGTCGTGGGAACCCGTGTAGCGGACGCCCCGGTTGCCGAAGGGATTGCGGCCGTCCAGCCGTTTCGCGACGATGTCGCGGAACGTGAAGGTCGCGAACCGCAGATGCGACTCCAGCGTGCGCTCCGGAACGCGGGTGACGGCGAGGATGTCGTCCAGGTTGCGCTGCTGCGAGGCGGTCCGGTCCGCGGGGTCGGAGGCGAAGCCCGTGCACTCCTGGAGGCGGGCGCGGAGTCCGGCCGTCGTCAGGGTGGAGTCCGGCCGCAGTCCCTGCCAGAGCGGATACCGGGGTTCGGTCGGGCGCGGGTGGTTGCGGCAGTAGTACTGGTAGACGACCCGCAGGTCGACCCGGTGGTCGTAGCCGCGCGAACCGCCGCCCAGGACCCCGTTGGTCAGCAGGACTCCGTCGTAGGCGCCGTGCGGTCCCCCGTAGATCTCCGCGGCCTTGGCGGCGACGTTGCCGCCCCAGGACTGCCCGTGGAGGTAGGTCCGGTGCGGACGGCCGAAGCGCTCGGCGAACAGCCGGCGCACGTTCTCCGTGTCGGCGGCGGCCATCCGGGCGCCGTAGCCGCCGCGCCGGTAGGCGGAGCCCGCCCACGCGTACCCCTGGTCCACCATCACGGCCCAGCGCTCCAGGTCCTCGGTGGAACGGGACGGGTCGGGCGTGTCACCCAGGTCGGGTCCGCCGTGCGCGTGCACCACCAGGGAGCCGTTCCAGCGGGTCGGCACGGCCATCGTGTAGGGGGCACCGTGCGCGTCCTGGCCGGTGAAGCACCGCGCCTTCCCGGCCAGGACGGGTGGGCAGGCGGCTGCCCCCGGCGGGCCGGCGGGCCGTGCGGGAGTGGCGGACACGGTGCCGGGCGTGCCGAGGAGCACGGCCGCGAGCGCGGCCACGAGAACGGCCGGGCGGTGTCGGCGCGTCCGGGGCGGGACGGCGGGCGAGGGAGCGTCGAAGGGGGGCAAGGTGCGGCTCCTGAGGGGTGCTGCGTGCGCTGCGCGGAGTGCGCCGCGAGCGGGGATGCTAGGAACCGGCCGGAGCCGGGGCCACCCCTTCGATCATTGCGTTCATAGTGTTCCCCGCCGTTCCCCGCCGGCCGGGCCGGGCACCGTACGCGACGCTGTGGCGGGCCCGGTGCGCGGACCCTTGACGCCCCATTGGTCTCTACCTATCGTCACCGAGCAAGCGAGCGTTCAGAACACAACTCATCGTTCACATACACGAACGGATGGACCCCCCACATGTCCTCTGCTTCCCGACCTCGCCACCGCAGATCCCGCGCCGTCCTCCTCGCGAGCCTCACCGCCGCGCTGGTGGGCACCCTCCTCGCGGGCCCCGGAGCGACCGCTCCCCGGGCCGAGGCCGCGCCCGCCGCGTTCACCCACCCGGGCGTCACCGTCTCCCGGAACCAACTCGACTTCGCCCGCGCCAAGGTGGCCGTCGGCGCCCAGCCCTGGAAGGGTGCCTTCGACCGGATGACGGCGAGCAGGTACGCCGACCCGAATCGCGTTCCGAGGCCCCGGGCGGTGGTGGAGTGCGGCTCCTACTCCAACCCGAACAACGGCTGCACCGACGAGCGCGAGGACGCGATCGCGGCCTACACCAACGCCCTGGCCTGGTACATCACCCGCGAGGAGCGGTACGCGCGCAAGGCCATCGAGCTGATGGACGCCTGGTCCGCCGTGATCAGGGACCACACCAACAGCAACGCGCCCCTCCAGACCGGATGGGCCGGCTCCTCCTGGCCCAAGGCTGCGGAGATCATCAAGCACGCGTACCCGGGCTCATGGGCCGGCTCCGGCCGCTTCGCCACCATGCTCCGGGACGTCTACCTGCCCGAGGTCATCAACGGCTCGAACTCCAACGGCAACTGGGAACTCACCATGACGGAGGCGGCCGTCGGCATCTCCGTCTTCCTGGAGGACAAGGCCTCCTACGACAAGGCGATGGCCAGGTTCCGCACCCGTACGGCCGCCTACGTGTACCTGGCCTCCGACGGGGCCCTGCCGAAGACGGTGCCCAGCCAGAACCTCGACACCCGGGACAAGATCGTCAAGTACTGGCAGGGCCAGACCACCTTCGTCACCGGCCTCACCCAGGAGACCTGCCGGGACTTCACCCACACCGGCTACGGCATCTCCTCCATCTCGCACATCGCCGAGACCAGCCGCATCCAGGGGCAGGACCTGTACGGCACCGACGTGGGCGAGCGGCTGCGGCACGCCCTCGGCTTCCAGGCGACGTACGAACAGGGGGCGGCCGTGCCCGACTGGCTGTGCGGGGGCTCGGTCCACCTCGGCCTCGGGCCGGTCACCGAGGTCGGCTACAACGCCCTGCACCACCGCCTCGGCTTCGCCATGACCCACACCCAGGCACTGACCGAGCGCACCCGCCCGTCCGGCACGAACAACCTCTTCGTCGCCTGGGAGACCCTCACCCACGGCGACAACCCCGCCTGAGCCCCGTGGCCGGGGTGGCGCCGCCTCAGCTGTCGTAGTCCACGGTCAGCTTCTCGGAGACGGGGTACGACTGGCAGGTCAGGACGTAGCCGGCGTCGACCTCGGCCGCTTCGAGGGCGAAGTTGCGGCGCATGTCCGCACGACCGTCCGTGACCAGGGCCCGGCAGGTGCCGCAGACGCCGCCCTTGCAGGCGAAGGGAAGGTCGGGCCTTACCTGCTGGGCCCCGTCCAGGATGGTCCGCTCCCGGGACAGCGGGGAGGTCGTGGAGCGGCCGTCCAGGGTGATGACGACCTCGCTGACGGGTCCCTGCGGGCCGGCCTCCTCGTGGCGCACCTCCCGCACGGGCTCGTCCTCGGCGAAGAACAGCTCGCGGTGGACGCGGCCCGCCGGGACGCCGAGGCCGGCCAGTACCTGCTGGGCGTCGGCGACCATGCCCTGCGGACCGCACAGCCACCAGTGGTCCGCACGCTCCACGTCCACCAGCGCGTCCACGAGCGCCGCGAGCCGATCGGCGTCGAGGCGGCCGGAGAGCACCTCGGCCTCGCGGGGTTCGCGGGAGAGCACGTGGGCGAGCTGGAAGCGGGCCGGGTGGAGGTCCTTGAGGTCGGCCAGTTCGTCGGCGAACATCACCGTGTCGGTGCGGCGGTTGCCGTAGAACAACGTGACGGCCGAGCGGTCGTCGGCGGCCAGCACCGACTCGGCGATGGACACCATGGGCGTGATGCCCGAACCGGCCGCGATCAGCACATGGTGACCCGGCGTGCTCAGGTCGGGCGTGAAGAAGCCGGTGGGGGCCATCACCTCGACCGGGTCCCCCGGACGCACCCCGTCCACCAGCCACGACGAGAACAGGCCACCCGGCACGACGCGGACACCGATCCGCGGGAGTGAACCGGCCGGCGCGCAGATGGAGTACGAGCGGCGCTCGTCCCGGCCGTCGATCTCGCGCCGCAGGGTGAGCGACTGACCGGGCGAGAAGGCGAACTCCTCCGCCAGTTCGTCCGGGATCTCGAAGCTCACGGCCACCGCGTCGGCGCACAGCCGCTCGACGGCGGCGACCCGCAGACGGTGGAAGGCCGGGCGGCGGCGGATGCGCGCCGGCGGCGCCGAGGCGGGGGCGGTCGGGGCCATCAGATCTCCTTGACGTACTCGAACGGCTCACGGCAGGCACGGCAGCGCCACAGCGCCTTGCAGGACGTGGCGGCGAAGCGGGAGGTCTCCTCGGTGTCCGCCGAGCCGCACCGGGGGCAGGGCACCGCGGGCCGGGTGGGCGAGAGCACCAGGGGGACCGGGCCGCGGGGGGCGGCGCCGGGTGGGGCGATGCCGTGTGCGGTCAGCTTGCGGCGGCCGGACTCGGTGATCCAGTCACTGGTCCAGGGCGGGTCGAGGACCGTGCGGATCTCCACGCGCGCGTACCCCGCCTCCCGCAGCCGCGCGGCCACGTCCGCCCGCATCTCGGCCATGGCCGGGCATCCGGAGTAGGTCGGGGTCAGGCTCGCCACCACGGTGCCGTCGCCGGTCACCTCGACGGCCCGCAGCACGCCGAGGTCGGCCAGGGTCAGCATGGGCAGCTCCGGGTCGGGGACCCGCTCGGCGACGCGCCGGGCCCGGCGGGCGTCCAGGGGGGCGGTCACCATGTCGCCTCCGGGTGGGCGCGGGCGACGCCCTGCAACTCGGCGAGGAGCGGCGCGAGGTGTTCGGTGTGCTCACCGGCGCGGCCCGAGCCGGGCAGCGGCCGGTACACCGGCACGGGCAGCCCGGCCGCCTCGGTGACCTGGCGCAGCACGTCGGCGACCTCGTCCCGGGCGTCGTACGCCGTGTGCAGCTCGCCGAGGTAGGGGGCGACCTGCTCCAGCGCCTCGCGCATCCTGCGGTGCGACTCGTCCGTGCCGTCGCCGAGGCGCACGGCCCACTCGGCGGCGTACTGCCGGTGGTACGTCAGTTCCTTGACGCCCTTGGCCGCGACCGCCGCGAGGACCGGGTCGGGGTGGGACGCCAGCCGCTGGAAATGGGCGAGGCGCCAGCTGGAGAGGACCAGCAGCCGCACGACGGCGAAGGCGAAGTCGCCGCCGGGCAGTTCGGCCAGGGTGACGTTGCGGAAGTCGGTGGCGTCCCGGAAGTAGGCGTAGGCGTCCTCGTCCCGTCCGGTGCCGTCGACCTGGCCCGCCCGCGCGTAGAGGAGGCGGGCCTGGCCGAGGAGGTCGAGGCCGATGTTGGCCAGCGCCACCTCCTCCTCCAGCTCCGGTGCCCGGGTGACCCACTCGGCGAGCCGCTGCGCCGAGACCAAAGCGTCGTCGGCGAGCGCCACGCACTGAGCGGCCAGTTCGCCCGCGTCGACGCCCTCGGGCACGGTGGTGTCGACGCCGTGCAGCGGGTCCTCGAAGCCGGTGCCGTAGGCCCAGCGGGTGTCGTCCTCGTGTCCCTCGGCCAGGCTCAGGTAGACGTGGTCGTCACTCATGCCCTGCTCCTAGATGTGGGGGACGTCTTCGGGGATGTCGTAGAAGGTCGGGTGGCGGTAGACCTTGTCCGCGCTGGGGGCGAAGAAGGGGTCCTTCTCGTCGCGGGTGGAGGCGGCTATGTGCTCGGAGCGCACCACCCAGATGCTCACGCCCTCGTTGCGCCGGGTGTACAGGTCGCGGGCGTGGGTGAGGGCCATCGCGTCGTCGGCGGCGTGCAGCGAGCCGACGTGGACGTGGTTGAGGCCGCGCTTGCCGCGCACGAACACCTCGTAGAGCGGCCAGCCCTGCTGGTCGGAGGTCATGCCGCCGTTCCCTTCCGCGCGCGGGCGGCCTGCTTGGCGGCGTGGGCGGTGGCCGCCTCGCGCACCCAGGCGCCCTCCTCGTGGGCGGTCCGCCGCCGCTCCATCCGCTGCTCGTTGCACGGGCCGTCGCCCTTGATGACCCGCATCAGCTCGTCCCAGTCGGGGGTGCCGAAGTCGTGGTGCCCGGTCTCCTCGTTCCAGCGCAGCTCCGGGTCGGGCAGGGTGACGCCGAGCTTCTCGGCCTGCGGGACGGTCATGTCGACGAAGCGGCGCCGCAGTTCGTCGTTGCTGTGCCGCTTGATCTTCCAGGCCATCGACCGCGCCGAGTTGGGCGAGGCGTCGTCGGGCGGGCCGAACATCATCAGGGAGGGCCACCACCAGCGGTTCACGGCGTCCTGGACCATGTCGCGCTGGGCGTCGGTGCCGCGCATCATCGTCATCAGCAGCTCGTAGCCCTGTCGCTGGTGGAAGGACTCCTCCTTGCAGATGCGCACCATCGCGCGCGCGTAGGGCCCGTAGGAGCTGCGGCACAGCGGTACCTGGTTGCAGATCGCCGCGCCGTCCACGAACCAGCCGATCACGCCGACGTCCGCGAAGCTCAGCGTCGGGTAGTTGAAGATCGACGAGTACTTCTGACGCCCCTCGATCAGCCGCTCGGTGAGGTCGTCGCGGTCCGCGCCGAGGGTCTCGGCCGCCGAGTAGAGGTAGAGCCCGTGGCCGGCCTCGTCCTGGACCTTGGCGAACAGGATCGCCTTGCGGCGCAGGGACGGCGCCCGCGTGATCCACTCGCCCTCCGGCTGCATGCCGATGATCTCCGAGTGCGCGTGCTGGGCGATCTGCCGGATCAGCGTCTTCCGGTAGCCGTCCGGCATCCAGTCGCGCGGCTCGACGCGCTGGTCGTGCGCGATCGTCGCGTCGAAGTGCTCCTGCAGCCCCGGTGGGGGCGGCGCCTCGGCGGCGTGTGTCGTGGTCATCGTCACCAGCTTCCCAACCGACCATTCGTTCGGTATCAGTGTGACGCCTTTCCGGCCGCCGGGCAAGACCCCGGCGCACCCGGCGCGCGCACCCTTGACAGCGCCGACCCGGGCCTGGATTACTGGGCCGTGCGAGGAGCTGACCGAATGGTCGGTCGGGAAACGAGGTGGTGGGAAGGTGTCGCAGACCACTGGGCCGGCGCCCACGGAGACCATGTTCGCCGCGGACGAGGCGTCCCGGGGGCTGGGCATCGAACTGGTCGAGCACGGCGCGGGCACCGCCGTGCTCCGCATGACCGTGACCCCGGCGATGGTGAACGGGCACGGGATCGCCCACGGCGGCTACCTGTTCCTGCTCGCCGACACCGCCTTCGCGTGCGCCTGCAACAGCCACGGCCCGGTGACCGTGGCGGCGGGCGCCGACATCGTGTTCGTCGCGCCGGCCCGCGAGGGCGACGTGCTCGTGGCGCGCGCCGAGGAGCGGGCCCGGTTCGGCCGCAGCGGCGTGTACGACGTGAGCGTGCGGCGCGACGGCGAAGTGATCGCGGAGTTCCGCGGACGCAGCCGCAGCGTCCGGGACGGCACGGCGCGCGAGACGCCGGACACGACGACGAAGGAGTCGCGATGAGCAGCGAGCCGACGACCGGGGCGGCTCCGGCGCCCCGCCGGGGCGAGCCCCTCCCCCGCCACCTGCTGGACGACGCCGAGCGCCTGTCCCGGGAGCAGCTCCGGGAGCTCCAGCTCGACCGGCTGCGCACGACGCTGCGGCACGCGTACGAGAACGTGGAGCTGTACCGGAAGAAGTTCGACGCCGCCGGGGTGAAGCCCGACGACTGCCGCAGCCTGGCGGACCTGTCCCGGTTCCCCTTCACCACCAAGGCCGACCTGCGGGACACCTACCCCTTCGGCATGTTCGCCGTCCCGATGGCCGATGTGCGGCGCGTCCACGCCTCCAGCGGCACCACCGGCCGCCCCACCGTCGTCGGGTACACCGACCACGACCTGTCCATGTGGGCGGACGTCGTCGCCCGCTCCCTGCGCGCGGCGGGCGCCCGGCCCGGTCACAAGGTGCACGTCTCCTACGGCTACGGCCTGTTCACCGGCGGCCTCGGCGCCCACTACGGCGCCGAACGCGCCGGGTGCACCGTGATCCCGGCCTCCGGCGGCATGACGGCGCGGCAGGTGCAGATCATCCAGGACTTCCGGCCCGAGATCATCATGGTCACCCCGTCCTACATGCTCACCCTGCTCGACGAGTTCGAGCGGCAGGGCGTCGACCCGCGCTCCACCTCCCTGGAGGTCGGCGTCTTCGGCGCCGAACCGTGGACCGAGGAGATGCGCCGGGAGATCGAGGAGCGCACCGGCATCCACGCCGTGGACATATACGGTTTGTCGGAGGTGATCGGCCCGGGCGTGGCGCAGGAGTGCGTGGAGACCAAGGACGGGCTGCACGTGTGGGAGGACCACTTCTACCCGGAGGTGGTCGACCCGCTCACGGACGCCGTGCTGGGCGAGGGCGAGGAGGGCGAGGTCGTCTTCACCTCCCTCACCAAGGAGGCGCTGCCGATCGTCCGCTACCGCACGCGCGACCTGTCCCGGCTGCTGCCGGGCACCGCCCGGCCCGGCTTCCGCCGGATGCGGAAGGTGACCGGCCGCTGCGACGACATGATCATCCTGCGCGGGGTCAACGTCTTCCCCACGCAGATCGAGGAGATCGTGCTGCGCACGCCCGGCGTCTCCCCGCATTTCCAGATCCGGCTCACCGCCCAGGGCCGCATGGACCACATGGTGGTGCGGGTCGAGGCCCGCCCCGACGCGGACCCGGAGCGGCGGGAGGCCGCCGCCCGGGCCATCGGCCAGGGCGTCAAGGACGGTGTGGGCGTCACGGTCGAGGTGGAGATCGTCGAGCCGGAGACGCTGGAGCGCTCCCTCGGCAAGCTCCGCCGGGTCAGGGACCTGCGCGGTACCTGAGCGCCGTACGGGGCGAAACGTGAGCACGGACACGTCCGTTCGCCCCTCGTGCTGGTGTGCGCGGTGACACGGATGGGCAGGGAATGCGTGATCGGGGGAGGTCGAGTACGTCCTGGGGGGAAATTCCGTGCGTGTGTGCGTGATCGGTGCAGGGCTGTCCGGACTGGCGGTGGCCCACGCCCTCAGGGAGCGCGGCATCGACTTCGTCTGCCTGGAGAAGGCGCCCGACGTCGGCGGGATCTGGCGCGGGCCGGGGGCGGGCGAGCGGGGCCCGGGGTACCTGTCCCTGCACCTCAACACCGCCAAGCAGCTGACGGGGTACACCGGCTGGCCGATGCCGGACTCCTACCCGCTCTACCCCCGGCACGACCAGGTCGCCGCCTACCTGCGGTCCTTCGCCGAGCGGTCCGGTGTGCTGGACCACGTCGAGCTGCGGACCGAGGTGGTGTCGGTGCGGCGCGAGGCGGACGGGATGTGGTCGGTCGTCAGCCGGGACGCGCACGGCGCCGTGTCGGCCCGGCGGTTCGAGCAGGTGATCGTCGCCTCGGGGCACCACACCGAACCCGCGCTGCCCGACCCGCTCCCGGCGGGCGCCGAATCCTTCACCGGGCGGATCCTGCACTCCCTCGACTACCACGACGGGGGTGACTTCGCGGGCCGGCGCGTCGTCGTGGTCGGCCTGGGCGCCTCGGCGGTGGACATCGCCGCGGACCTCTCCCGGCACGCCGCGCGGACAGTGCTGTCGGTGCGCCGAGGACTGCACATCGTGCCCAAGCAACTGTTCGGCATGTCGGTCGACGAGATCGCCGAAGCCCCCTGGTGGAACGAGATGTCCTTCGCCCAGCGGCGCGAGTGGGTGGAGCAGGCGCTGCTCGTCGCGCGCGGCAGACTGGGCGACTACGGCCTGCCCGAGCCGGACCATCCGGTCTTCTCCTCGGCGGTGACCCTCTCGGACGAGATCCTCAGCCGGATACGCCACGGCGCCGTCACCCCGAAACCGGCGATCACCGCGTTCGACGGCGACCGCGTCGTGTTCACCGACGGCACCTCCACGGCCGCGGACGCGGTCGTCTACTGCACCGGCTTCCACATGACCTTCCCGTTCCTGCCCGCCGGGTGCCCGGTGGCGGCGGACGGTTCGGTCGAGCTGTACCGGCGGGTGGTCCCCGCGGACCGGCCGGGCCTGTACTTCGTCGGGCTGGTCCGGCCCGTGGGCGCGATCACCCGGCTGGTGGAGGCCCAGGCGCAGTGGGTGGCGCGGATCATCGACGGCGCGGCCGCACTGCCCCCGGCCGAGGAGATGCGCGAGGAGATCGGCACGTACCTCGCCGGCGTGGTCGAGCGCTACGGGCGCACCCAGGGCGCCTCCATCCAGGTCGACGTGGGTCCGTACCTGGCGGAGTTCCGGGAGTCGCTGGCCGTGTAGGGCGCTGCCGCTCGGCGGCCCCGGCCGGCGCCCGGCCGCTTCCCCGCCCAGGGCTCCCGGTGGCACGCGCCGGGAGCCCCGCGGTGTGGGGACGGTCCGCTCAGTGCGCCGCCACCGGGTGGCGTACGGCCGCGACGGCCGGCGGCCTGACCGCGTACGCCTCCGAGGAGAGGTACGCCGTCACCCGTGGCGGGCGGCCCCGCTGGTGGGCCAGCGCGAGGTAGGCGACCAGCCCGACGCCGTCCTCGGGCCGCCGCCGGGTCAGGGCGGCGAAGGCCCGGGGCAGCAGGTCCGCGTCCATCCCGTGGTGGCGCAGCACGCTCGCCGCGCGCTCCAGCGCCTCGCCGTCGTGCCGGGCGTAGTCCCTGACCGGGATGTGCAGGGTGAAGCCGCTGGGCCGCCCGGACCCGGTGTCGGTGAAGGAGTGGCAGCTCAGGCCGGGCCGCCTGCCGAGCACCGCCCGGTCCGGACCGACGCCCACCGCCGCCCGGAAGAAGTCCTCGACCGCCGCGGGTCCGGGCCCCTCCCCCGTGCGCGGCAGCAGGCCCGCCTGGCGGGCCGTGAGGTCGTCGTGGCGCACGTAGACCTTCGCCCGGGGGGTCTCCCAGTCCCCCAGGTCCAGGGCGAGGAACGGATGGCCGCTGCCGCGCGGCAGGCTGTCGTAGGCCCGCCGGTGGCCCAGCCGGTGCAGGGCCTCACGCACCGTCGCGGCGGAACGTTCCGCCCCGTTCGCGGCCGGGTTCAGGTACACCTTGACCTTGGGCACGCCACCGGGTCTCAGCTCCAGGGCGCACCACAGGGCCAGGGGTCCCTGCGGAGCGGGCGGCAGGAAGAGGTCCTCGACCGCGTCGAGCGCACCGGTGGTGAAGTCCCAGCGGCGCGCCATCTCCCGGATCGTCTCGAGTCCCGCACGCCCGTCGAGAGCCAGGCTGTCTGCGCCGCAGCCCGGTTCCAGGAGCACCCGCAGGGCGGGGGCCTCGTCGGCCTGCAAGGAGAACGAGAACTCGACGGGGGTGTGGTCGTCGGAGAGGAAGGACCGGGTGGGGGGCGGCAGGTGCAGCGGACGTGCGGCCACCGGCCCCAGTGCGTCGGTCAGGACACGGACGTAGGTCTCGATGTCGGCTTCGCGGAGACCGGCGACCGCGCCGAGTCTTCGCAACTGGCCGCCGGTATGGGCGCCGAGGGTCGGTGCGCCCCCCGGTTCCGCACCGATGTGCACTGCGGTCACCGGCCGGTCCCTCGCCCGGGCCGCACAGAGAGATACCCGCCTGGGGAGGCGGGTATCGGCGGGATCGGCGGCGGCAGAGCGGCGTTCGTGGATATGTGGTCCACGACACCTCCTTCTCCTCGTGAGCAACTTGGATGCCGCGTTGCTCACTACCCGTGCCGTTGATCCTTTATGCGGAAGGGGCAGGTTGGGCGGATGTTGCGCAGGTCACCGTGTGAGCCAGTTGAGGAACTGGCTCCACATGCCTCCTCGTTCGGCCGGGCGGGCCGGGCTCGGCGCCTGCTCCCGCTCGGGTGCCGCACCGTCCGGCTGTCCCGCGGAGCGGCGTCCGGTCCGCGCGGGGGTGAAGCGGGCGGGCAGCGTGGCCAGAGCCCGGTTGAAGGGGCCGGGCCGCCAGGTCAGGCTGTCCTCCGGGACGGCCAGTGCGACGTCGGGCAGTTCGTTGAACAGGTGCTCGATGGCGGTGACGGTGATGTGCCGGGCCGGCTCCTTGGAGGGGCAGGCGTGCGGGCCCGCGCTCCAGGCGAGGTGCGCGCGGTTGCTGCCGGCCTGGCGGGAGGCCTTGAGGGCCGGCCCGGTGTTGGCGGCGGCGAAGCTGACCAGGACCAGGTCACCGGAGTGCAGCTGGTGCCCGGCGAGTTCGGTGTCGGCGGCCGGGTAGTGCGGCGCGTAGTTGGCCATGGGCGGGTTCTCCCACAGCGTGTCGTCGAGCGCCTCGTCGATCAGGCCGCCCTCCCGGGCGTACCGCTCGTGGGTGAGGAGCCGGTGCAGGGTGTTGCCGATGAGGTTGCGCAGCGGTTCGGCGCCCGCGCCCAGCAGCAGGGCCAGCTGGTGGACCATCTCCTCGTCGCTGAGGTTCGCCTCGTGCCGCATCAGCCAGGAGGTGACGTCGTCGCCGGGCTTGCTCCGCTTGAGGGCGACCAGCTCCCCCACCGCCTGGAACAGCACGGCGGTGGCCTTCTCGGCGTTGATCCCGTCGAACATCCCGGAGATGCCGAAGAGCACCCGGTCGCCGATGTCGGCGGGGCAGCCGAAGAGCTCGTTGAACACGAACAGCGGCAACTGCCGTGCGTAGTCGCTCAGCAGGTCGGCCGAACCCCGTCCACTGAACTGCGAGATGAGGTAGCCGGAGATCTGCTCGGTGCTCCGGGTCAGCCGGCGGGTGTCCACCCGCGCCATGCTGTCGGTGACCGCCTGCCGCAGCCTGAGGTGGTCGGCGCCGTCGGCGAACATGCAGTTGGGCCGGTAGGCCAGCAGCGGTGCGACCGGGCTGTCCGGCCCCACCTTGCCCTCGTTGAAGGCCCGCCACCGACGCGCGTCCTTGCGGAAGGTACCGGAGTCCTGGAGCAGTTGGAGGGCGGCCGAGTAGTCCGTCACCAGCGTCGCCTCGACGCCCGGGGCCAGCTCGACCGGGGCGGCGGCCCCGTAGTGGCGCAGGTACTCGTAGTACGCCTGCGGGTCGGCGGCGAACTCCGGTCCGTGCAGGGGCACTCGGGCACCGGAGCCGTGGGCGGGGCACCCGGGTGGTGGCACCGGGAAGGTGTCGTGGGGGTTCATGTCTGCTCCCAGCTCCTAGCGGGTGCGGTCCAGCAAGTAGCGGACGAGGGTGGTCAGTGCGGCGGCCGACGACTTCTCGTCGCGGGCGTCGCAGGTGACGACGGGCGTGTCGTCGAGCAGGTCCAGTGCCTCGCGCAGCGCCCGCTCGTCGCGCAGCGGGGCCCCGTCGAAGTGGTTGACCGCGATGGCGTAGTCGAGGCCGTACTGCTCGATGAGGTCGATGACGGGGAAGGAGTCGGCCAGCCGTTCGGGGTCGACCAGCACCAGGGCGCCGAGCGCGCCGCGGGCCATGTCCTCCCACATCTGGACGAAGCGCTGCTGACCGGGTGTCCCGAACAGGTAGAGCACGACGCGGTCGCTGATGGTCAGGCGCCCGAAGTCCATGGCGACCGTGGTGGTGGTCTTGCCCTGGACCCCCTTGAGGTCGTCGACCGACTCGGCGGCCTGCGTCATCGTCTCCTCGGTGGACAGCGGCTCGATCTCCGAGATGGAGCCGATGAGGGTGGTCTTGCCCACCGCGAAGTGCCCGACGACGAGGATCTTCACCGCGGTCTGGGTCGCTCCACCGCGTACGTAGTCCTGCTCATCCAAACTTGGCGCGGAGACCATTGAGCACCTCCTCCAGGATCTCCTTGTCCGCGAGGCGGGCGCGGGCCACCGGCGGGCGGGTCATGAGGTGCCCGCCTTCCATGAGGGAGGCCAGCAGGATCCGCACCACGCCCAGCGGGAAGTGGGTGTGTCCGGCGATCTCGGCGACCGAGAGGTAGCCGGCGGAGCAGAGGTCCAGCAGGCTCTGTTCCTCGGGGGACAGCCGGGGCGCCCGCTGCGTGTGCCCGGCGGCCGCGGTGACCAGGGTGATGAGGGACAGGTGGTCCTCGTCGGGCAGGCCTCGGCCCTTGGTGATGACGTACGGCCGCACTAACTCGGCGGCCTCCGGCTCCCAGCCGTCGTGGCCGGTCATGAGCGGGTGCCGAGGTTCTCGCGGGGCGGCGTCGTCAGCCGCTTGCCGAGCTGGGCGACGAGCTGCTGCATCCGGAAGGTGATGTCCGCCATGTCGACCTCCGGGGAGGCGGATACACCGAGGTAGGCGCCCTCGCCGGCGGAGATCAGGAAGACCCAGCCGCCGTCGAACTCGACCAGGGTCTGCCGCCACGTCTGGTGCGGGTCCTCACAGAAGAAGGCGAGGGTGCGGCTGAGCGACTGCACGCCGCTCATCGCGGCCGCGACCCGGTCCGCGTCGTCCTTGTCGAAGTCCTGCGTCCGGGCCATCAGCAGTCCGTCGGCCGAAATCAGGACCGCGTGCAGGGCCCCGGGAATCTCCAGGGCGCTGTCGAGCATCCATGACAGATCGTCGTTCACGAGTCCTCATGTCCTTCGCTGCTTGCACCGGGTGTTCTGCTCGTCCGGTCCGAGTCCTCCGGCCGGGTGACGCGGCCGGTCTGCGTGCCCCGTTGGAAGGCGGCCATGATCTGGGCCTGCTCGGAGTCGGAGCGGCCGGCGGAGCGCGGGGCGGAGGCACTGCCGGGCACGATGGCCATCGGCCGCTTGCGGCGCCGCCGGGGCAGGCCGTCGCTGGTCCCGGCCGGGGCCGGCGAGGTCTCCGGCCCTCCGTCCGGGGCCGGGCGGGCCGCGGTGTGGGCGGCCGGTGACGGAGCCTTCCGCTCCGGCATGGCGGTGAGCAGTTCGTGCGGGAGCAGGACCACCGCGCGCACACCTCCGTAGGGGGAGGAGGAGTCCACCGACACCTCGAAACCGAAACGCTCGCACAGCAGCCCGATGACCGCGAAGCCGAACTGCGGGGGGTTGCCGAGGCCCGCCACGCCCGAGGCCCGCTCGGTGGCGAGCAGCCGGTCGGCGCGGGCGCGCTCCTCGTCGCTCATGCCGACACCGGCGTCGTCGACGACGACGCAGATGCCCTTCGGCACGGTCCGGATGTTGATCTCGACGACGGTGTCCGGGCTGGAGTAGCTGGTGGCGTTGTCGAAAAGTTCGGCCAGGGCCAGGGCGACGGGTTCGACGGCGCGACTGGTGATGCCGAAGTCGACCTGGGAGAGGATCTCCACCCGGCGGAAGTGCCGGATGCGGCCCTGGGCGCTGCGGACCACGTCGTACACCGAGGCGGTGTCGCGCCGGCCGCCCAGCCAGCCGTCGCACAGCACGGCGATGGACTGGGCGCGACGCCCGAACTGCGAGTTGGTGTGGTCGATCTCCAGCAGGTCCTGCAGGAGGGCGGAGTCACCGTACTTGGTCTGCAGCCGGGTCAGCACCAGCTGCTGTTCGGCGGCGAGGCCCTGCAGGGTTCGCATGGCTGACTTCAGTACGGTCTTCGTCTCGTCCTCGGCCCGTTCCTGAGCGGCCAGCACGGACTTCCCGTAGTCGTTCTCCAGCTCCGTGTAGTGGTCCCTGAGCCCCTTGATCTCCTGCCGCAGGGATCGTGCCGCCCGGCGCTGGCGCCCGATGAGCGCGGCGGCGGCGACCAGGGCGACGACAAGGACCCAGAGCAGTGGGTTCCCCAAGTATTCCGTCATAAGACTCTCTTCAGGCGACTGACGGCCGGCGTGCCGCATGTCCGTCTACGCGGGCGGTCCGGTGGACCGCCCGCACCGGGGTTGCTGCCCGGGCTGTCCCTGAAGTCGGGGATGCCGTCTTTCACCCATCCGCCCGCTCCGCAAACGCGGTGATCGTATCACCGCATGATCAGGTGAATTGACGTCAAGAAGCGTTCATACAAGACCGGTTGAGACCGGAGTCGGGACGCGCTGAGGCGGTGGGTACAGTCGGCTCCGTGAACGATGCACAAGACACCTTTCCGCCGGGTGCGCGGCCGGCACGGGACGGCTCGGCGTGACGCCCGAGGCCATGGCGGCGGTGTTCACCGCGGGGTTCGGGGCCGGTGCCATCAACAGTGTCGTCGGCTCCGGGACGCTGATCACCTTCCCGGTGCTGCTGGCGACCGGGCTGTCCCCCGTCACCGCCACCGTCTCCAACGCGCTCGGGCTCATTCCCGGGTCGGTCAGCGGGGCCGTCGGCTACCGGAAGGAACTGCGCGGCCAGCGCCGGCGGGTCCTCAGACTGAGCGTCGGGGCGCTGCTGGGCGGCCTCGCGGGCGCCACCCTGCTGCTGTCCCTGCCGGCCGACGCCTTCGAGACGATCGTGCCCGTCCTGGTGGGCCTCGCCCTGCTCCTGGTCGCCTTCCAGCCCCGCATCAACCGGCTGGTGCAGCGGCGCCGCGAACGCACCGGCACCTCCCCGCGGCGCGACGGCGGCCCCCTGCTGTTCACCGGCCTCACTCTCGCCAGCGTCTACGGCGGCTACTTCGCCGCCGCGCAGGGCATCATCTACCTCTCCCTCATGGGCATGCTGCTCGACGAACCGCTGCAACGTCTGAACGCCGTGAAGAACGTCCTCTCGGCCCTCGTCAACACGGTCGCCGCGCTCTTCTTCCTCTTCGCCGCGGACTTCGACTGGACGGCCGTCGCCCTCATCGCGGCCGGTTCGGCGCTCGGCGGTTACGCGGGGGCCAAGGTGGGCCGCCGCTTCAGCCCCGCGGTGCTGCGGACCCTGGTGGTGGCCGTGGGGACTGTCGCCCTGGTGCAACTGCTGCTGCGCTGAGCCCGGGTGCGCCCCGGGCCCCGCGGATGAGGGTGCGCGACGGGACCACGCCGCACGACCCGCCCACCGGTCGGCCCGACGTGCCGGGCCGGGCGGTGGACCGTACGGCCGGCCCGGCCCGTCGGGCATAACGCCGTGTTATGCCCGGGCGGGACTGGTGGCCGCGTCCCGCCGCCGGACATGCTGAGCGCCCCCACACCCGCACGCGCCGCGACGCGCGTCGTCGGAATCGAGGAGCCTTGCGCATATCCAAACTCGTCCCCACCCTGGCGGCCGCCCTCATGGCCGCCCTGCTGTCCGCCCTGGCGCTGGCACCGAGCACCTCCGCCGCAGAACCCCGGCCCGGTGGCGGCGGCCCGCAGCCGATCATCGGCGGCGGTTACGCGCAGAACGCCCCCTGGGCCGCGCGACTGTTCTCCAACGGCACCCAGACCTGTAGCGCGACCATCATCTCCCCCACCTGGATCCTGACCGCGAAGCACTGCGTGACCGGAGGAGGGCTGTCCTTCCGCGTCGGCAGTCTCGACCAGCAGTCCGGCGGCACCGTGGCGGGCGGCGTCCAGACCGTGACCCACTCCTCCTCGGACCTCGCGCTGGTCCGGCTCGACCGCTCCGTCTCCGCCACCTACGCGCCCCTCGGACAACCGGGCACGGTACGGGTCGGCCAGACCGTGCAGGTCTACGGCTGGGGCGCCACCTCCCGGTGCGGTTCGGAGATCAACTGCCAGTCCCGCTACCTGAAGGTCGCGAACGTCAGCGTGACCCAGGGGTGCCGCGACGCCTACAACGGCTCGGCGATCTGTGCCCGCGCCGTGGACGGCATCACGGCGGGCGGCGACTCCGGCGGCCCGATGATGGCCGGCGGCGTCCAGGTGGGCGTCGCCTCCACCAGCGACCGCCAGACCACCACGGCTTACACCAACGTGACCGCCTACCGCTCCTGGATCCAGTCGGTCGCGGGCGTCTGATCCCCTCCCCGCAGCCGCGCCGCGCACCGGTCCCGCGCGCGTCCGTCACTTCCCCGCGGAGACGGACGCGCGCGGGGCCGGACGTACGCGTGCCTCGGTGGGCAGGGCGGGCCGCCGTCCACGAACCGGACCGTCCGGCAAGCGCGTGGTGGATGCATCTACCGTTCACCGGTAACGAACGGCACCCGGCGCGAAGGAGGTCCGGCATGACCGGGCAGACAGCCGAGCAAGCGGATAACGGACCCGGGACGGCCGTTCTCCGGCTCCGGGACGCGACCGTCCGCCGCCACACGACGGACCAGCTGATCCTCGACGGGATCGACTGGACGGTCCGGCCGGGCGAGCACTGGGCCCTGCTGGGGGCCAACGGCGCGGGGAAGACCACCGTGCTGCGGCTGCTCGGCGCCCTCATGCACCCCACGAGCGGCACGGTGGAGGTCCTCGGCAGCCGGCTCGGCCGGGTGGACGTGCGCGAGCTGAGGGCGCGCATCGGCCACGTCACCTCCGCCCAGCGCGTGCCGCGGGAACTGACGGCCCACGCGGTCGTGCTCACCGGACACAGCGGCACCGTGCAGCCCCTGTGGCGGACGTACGACGCCGAGGTCCGGCTCCGTGCCCACGGCCTCCTGACCGAACTCGGCGTCAGCGAACTGGCCGACCGGCCCTACGCCGTGTGCTCGGGCGGGCAGCGGGCCCGCGTGCTCATCGCCAGGGCGCTGATGGCCGATCCGGCCCTGCTGCTGTTGGACGAGCCGTTCAACGCCCTGGACCTGCCGTCCCGCGAGGACCTCGTCGAGGCCATGAACCACCTGGCGGACACCAGGCCGCGGTTGGCCACGGTGACGGTCACCCATCATCTGGAGGAGCTGTTCCCCGCCGTCAGCCACGCCCTGCTGCTGCGCGAGGGCCGGGTCCTGGCCCGCGGTGCCGTGGACGGCGTCCTCACCGACCCCCTCCTGACGGCCTGCTTCGGCCGGGACATCACGGTGGTACGGCGTGACGGCCGCTGGTCGGCCTACTCGGGACTCGGCGGCCGGCCCGCCCGGGACGCGCCGGCGCCGTCCGTCGCGGAAACGGAAACCCGACGTGTTTCCGCAGCGTGACACCCGACGAATGCGCCGTTGCAGCACCGGCGCAGCCCACCGACGGGCCTTGACCCCCCATTCGGCCCCCCGATAGCGTCCACGGCATGCGGAAATTCCGGCAGTTCACCAAGAGGCGGGCCATCGATCTGATGCGCGTCGCCACCGCGGTGTGTAGCTGACAAGCCACCGCCCGCTGCCCTTTCCTCCCCATTCCCGTGAAGGTCGCAATGACCCCTCGCACACGCATGCCCGGACTCCGCAGCATTTCCCTGTCGGCCGTGTCGGCCCTAGGGGTCCTCCCCCTCCTCCTCACCGCCTGCGTGGCCCCAGCGCAGTCCACCGCGAGCAGCAAGGACGTCTCCGGCGAGAAGATCCCGGCCGCCGTCTCCGCCGACACGACGCTCACCGTCGGCGCACCTGACCTCAAGGTCGCCCTGGAGCTGTCGGGGCAGATCGACGACCTGCCCTTCAAGGTGAAGTGGGCCAACATCAGCGGCGGCCCGCAGTGCTCCGAGGCCTTCCGCGCCGACGCCCTCGACGTCTGCTCGGCCGCCGACATCCCGTCGATCAACGCGCACTGGACGGGGCTGGACACGAAGCTCGTGGCGGTGAAGTTCCGCTCGGACCCCCTCGCCAACCCCATCTACGAGCTGGGCACCGCCCCCGGCTCCGGCATCCGCACCTTGGCCGACCTGCGGGGCAAGAAGATCGCCTACAGCCCGGGCCAGGCCCAGGGCGCGCTGGTCCTGCGCATCCTCGAGAAGGCCGGCCTCACCCAGCAGGACGTCGAACTCGTGGAACTCGCGAGCACGGGAGACGTCTATCCCACGGCGCTCGGAAATCGGCAGGTCGACGCCGCCCCCATAGCGGACGTCAACATCAAGCGTTATCTCGCGCGTTACGGAAAGGAGGGCGGCGCCACCGTCAAACACGGCCTCCGGGACGATCCCGCGCATCTGTGGGCGCTGACGGAAAGCGTCGCCGACGCCGGAAAGTCGTCCGCTCTCCGGGAACTCGTGAAGTTCTGGGCGCGGGCCCAGATATGGATAGACAAGCACCCGAAGGAATGGGTCGCGGGCTATTACGTCGAGGACCAGGGGCTCAGCCGGGCGGACGGCGAATACCTCGTCCGGCGCACGGGCCACCCGGACCTGCCGGCGGACTGGACCGACGCCGTCCGCCGCCAGCAGGCCACCATCGACCTGCTGGCCCGGGAGCAGGACCGGGAGCCGTTCAAGGCGGATCTGCTCTTCGACCGCCGCTACGAGACCGTGGCCGCCGAGGCCGTGGCCGGCGAAGGGACGTCCTCATGAGTACCACCGTCTTCGACGAACAGGCGGCCGCGGCACCGGTGGCGGAACCCCGGACCGTAACGGCCCGCCCCGCCCGGCCGCGCCGCAGGCGCCTGGGCCCCGGCCGACCTGTCCCGTACGGCTGGGCGATCGGCCCGGTGCTGCTCCTCGTGCTCTGGACGGCGGGCACCGGGCTCGGCCTGATCGACGTCCGCAGTCTGCCCGCACCGTGGACCATCGCCGACACCGCGGGCCAACTGATCGACAACGGCAAACTCCCGTCCCATCTGGCCACCTCCGCCCGACGCGCGGCGCTCGGCCTGCTGTTCGGGGTGGCGGGCGGACTGCTCCTCGCGCTCGTCGCCGGGCTGAGCCGTGTCGGCGAGGCGGTGATCGACGGTCCGGTGCAGATCAAACGGGCCATTCCCTCGCTGGCGCTGATCCCGCTGCTGATCCTCTGGTTCGGCATCGGCGAGACCATGAAGGTCGTCACGATCGCGCTCGGGGTCTTCGTGCCGGTGTACATCCACACGCACAACGGACTGCGCGCCATCGACAGCCGCTACGCCGAACTCGCCGAGACGGTGCGCCTGGGCCGGCTCGCCTTCGTCCGGCACGTCGTCCTCCCCGGTGCGCTTCCCGGCTTCCTGCTGGGCATGCGCTTCGCGGTCACCGGCGCCTGGCTCGCCCTGGTCGTCGTGGAACAGGTCAACGCCACCAGCGGCATCGGCTACATGATGGAGCTCGCGCGGACCTACGGGCAGACCGACGTCATCATCGTCGGCCTGGTCGTGTACGGCCTGCTCGGACTCGTCTCCGACGCCCTGGTACGACTCGTGGAGAGGAGGGCCCTGTCATGGCGACGCACGCTGGCGGGCTGAACACGACCGAGGACCGCACGGCGGTCCGCATCGAGAACCTGGTGCGCTCCTTCGACGGGCGCACGGTGCTGGACGGGCTGGACCTGTCGATCGCGCCGGGCGAGTTCGTGGCGCTGCTGGGGCGCAGCGGCTCGGGGAAGAGCACGCTGCTGCGGGCGCTGGCCGGACTCGACCACGAGGTGGCGGGCAGCGGCGACCTGACCGCCCCCGACCATGTGTCGGTCGTCTTCCAGGACGCACGGCTGCTCCCCTGGAAGCGGCTCCTCGACAATGTCGTCCTCGGGCTGTCCGGCCCCTTCGCCGAGGAGCGGGGCCGGGCCGCGCTCGCCGAGGTCGGCCTCGCCGGGCGCGAGCGGGGCTGGCCGGTGGAGCTCTCGGGCGGCGAGCAGCAGCGCGTGTCGCTGGCCCGGTCCCTGGTACGCGAGCCGCAACTGCTGCTGGCGGACGAGCCGTTCGGCGCGCTGGACGCGCTGACCCGGCTTCGGATGCACGCCCTGCTGCGGCGGCTCTGCGAGCTGCACCGGCCCGCCGTGCTGCTGGTCACGCACGACGTCGACGAGGCCATCGCGCTGGCGGACCGGATCGTCGTGCTGGACCGGGGCCGGATCGCGGCCGACCTGCCCGTGGACGTGCCGGCACCGCGCCGCCAGGGCAGCGCCGCGTACGCGGCGCTGCGCGGCCGCCTGCTCGCCCGGCTGGGGGTGGACTCCGACGCGACCCAGGAGACCCCCGTGCCCCCCGGCACCACCACCGGACGGGATCTTCGGATCACCGGCGAGGAGAAGGCGGCATGAGCACCCGGAAACTGCACCTGAACCTGTTCGTGTACCCGGGCGGCCACCACGAAGCGGCATGGCGCCACCCCCGCACCGACCCCGGTCGGCTCCTGGACATCCGCTTCTACCAGGATCTCGCCCGCCGGGCGGAGGCGGCCGCCTTCGACGCCGTGTTCTTCGCCGACGGCCCCTCCCTCGCGGACAACGTCCGCTACGCCAGCCGCTTCCGGCTCGAGCCCTTCACCTGGCTGTCCGCCATCGCCGCGGCCACCGAACGCATCGGCCTGATCGCGACCGCCTCGACCACCTACACCGAGCCGTACAACCTCGCCCGCCTCTTCGCCTCGCTGGACCATCTCAGCGGCGGCCGGGCCGGCTGGAACATCGTCACCACCGGCGCCCCCGAGGCGGCCGGGAACTTCGGGCTCGACGAGCACCCGGTGCACGCCGAGCGGTACGACCGCGCCCACGAGTTCGTCGACGTCGTGAACAAGCTGTGGGACAGCTGGGAGGACGAGGCGCTCGTCGTCGACCAGCGGACCGGCGTGTTCGCGGACACCGACCGCATCCACGAGATCGACCACACGGGCCGCCACCTGAAGGTGCGCGGCCCGTTGAACCTCCCGCGCTCCCCGCAGGGCCGCCCCGTCCACGTGCAGGCCGGATCGTCCGAGGACGGCCGCGCCTTCGCCGCCGCGTACGCCGAGGCCGTGTTCACCGCCCACCAGACCCTGGGCAGCGCCCAGGAGTTCTACGCCGACCTCAAGACGCGGGCCGCGGCACTGGGCCGCGACCCGGACCGGCTCCTCGTCCTGCCGGGCATCAGCCCCTTCATCGGCTCGACCGAGGCGCAGGCGCGCGCCCTGCACCGCGAGTTCGACGAACTCACCCAGCCCGAGTACTCGCTCCACCTGCTCCGGCGTCTGCTGGGACTGGAGCTGAGCGCCGACGAACTGGACGGTCCCGTGCCCCGCCGGCTCATCGAGACCAGGGGCGAGCGCGGCAACGGGAGCCGCTTCCGACTCGTCCTGGACATCATCGACCGCGAACAGCCGACGGTCCGGGAGCTGTTGCACCGTCTTGCGGGCGCCCGCGGTCACCGGGTCGTGGCCGGCACGCCCGAGCAGGTCGCCGACCGGCTCCAGGAGTGGTTCGAGCACGGCGCGGCCGACGGGTTCAACATCATGCCGCCCTGGCTGACCGGCGGATTCGACCTGTTCGCCGACGAGGTGGTGCCCCTCCTGCGGGCCAGGGGCCTGTTCCGCGAGGCGTACGAGGGCGGCACACTGCGCGAGCACTACGGCCTGCCCCGGCCGTCCGCGGTCCGGCCGGCCGGGGGGACCGGTCCGGCTGCTCCTGCTGCTAGGTTCGACCCCCGTGCATCCACACGTGTTCGACACCCGGTTCCGTGAGCGTGGCCGCCGGACGATGAGCTGGGGCTTCGGCCTGCTGGCCGTCGCGGCCCTCCTGTGGGGGTGGTGCGCGTTCCTGCTGACCACCCCCTACGAGGTCGACCGGGCCCACTTCGCCCGTGCGGTGGAGTGCGAGCCCCGGTTGACCACCGACGACGGGACCGCGAACGAGGGCCCGTCGAAGGACCCGTGCGGCGACGCACGGGACTGGCCCGAGGCCCTGGCCCTGCTCGGTCTCTCGGTCCCGGTGTCCGTGGCGGGCGCGGCGCTCCTCACCTACGGACTCCTCGGCGTACGGGTCAGCGAGCACGCCGCCGAGCTGGCCCGACTGCACGAACTCGCCGCCCGGGACCGGGGCCAGGCGACGGCGTAGGCCCGGAGGACGCAGTGCGAGGGGGGCGGGGGGGGGGGGGGGGGGGGGGGGGGGGGGGGGGGGGGGGGGGAGGGGGGCCCCACGGCGGTAAGCTGGCACCTCCCCCATACAACAACAACA
>NZ_JBWKKZ010000015.1:76238-83520 GCF_056430705.1 Streptomyces sp. NPDC045956
CAATTGCGCGGAATGGGAGTCTACGTCGGCAGGGTGGGATCAACTCTCCTACCCCCCCCCCCCCCCCCCCCCCCCCCCCCCCCCCCCCCCCCCCCCCCCCCCCCGGCTCCCCCGTGCAGGGGACTGCCCACCCGCCCCACACGGAAAACGAGCGGAACGACGGCCGGGCGCAGCTCCACACCCACGGGTTACCCCCGTCAACGCGGCGGCGGCGCACGCGGGTTCGGGCCCCACGCCGGCGAGGAGCCGTACATGGACGGCACCGGTCTCCGCACCGAAAGCCGTCCCCTGCGCGCTGCGGTCTCGTTCACGGGGCATGCGCACGGGTGGAGGACCCCGTCCTCACCCGCCCCGACACGAGGAGCAGCCGCATCGTGGGAACCGCCGTCCACGTCCCGCAGACCCGGGACATGCTCGGAGAAGAACTCTCCGGCGACGAAGCCCTCACCGCCCTGCGGCGGTACGGGGGCCTCAGGCTGCTGGCCGACTCCTTCACCCGGTTCCGCTACGCGGACGGCTTCACCAACGCCCGGGCCCTCGCCTTCCAGGTCGTGCTCGGCCTGGTCCCGTTCACCGTCGTGCTCGTGGGTCTCGCCACGTCGGTGCACACGGAGAGCGTGGGACGGGTCATCGAGCTGACCCTCGGCCGGATCGTGCCGGGCGCCAGCGCGGACGTCGTGGAGAAGGCGTTCGAGGGCACCCGGCGCAGCGCCGGCAGCGACGTGTGGAGCACGGTCGCGCTCTGGCTGGGCCTCGGCTTCGCGGTGCTGAACCTTGCCTCGGCCATGGCGCAGATCGAGCGGGGCGCCAACCGCATCTACGGCATCGAGCGCGACCGCCCCTTCGTCCGCAAGTACGGCCGGGCCCTGGCACTCGCCTTCACGGCCGGCCTGCCGATGGTCCTGGGGTTCCTCGTGCTCGTCGCGGGTGAGACGGTCGGCGACGCCGTGGCCCGTACCCTCGGCCACGAGGCGGGCGGTGCCGCGTGGTGGGCCGTGCTGGACGTACCGGCCGGGCTGCTGCTGGCCTGGGTCGCGTCGGCGGTGATCCTGCGCTGGTCGCCCCGCCGCGACCAGCCCGGTTACACCTGGCTGGCCTTCGGCTCGGCGGTCCACCTGGTGCTGTGGATCTCGGCGACCTGGCTGCTCGCGCTGTACGTCGGTCGGAGCGGGGCCTTCGGCGCCGTGTACGGTCCGCTCACGGCCTTCATCGCCCTGCTGCTGTGGGCCAACCTCACCGCCGTGGCGCTCTTCCTCGGCATCGCGTTCGCGGCCCAGCTGGAGGCGGCCCGGGCGGGCATCCGTACGCCGGTGGAGCCGGACCCCGGACCGGGGGCCTGATCAGGCCGCGTCGCGGGGCGGAGTCAGTGCCCAGCGGATCCCGGCGGTCACCGCCACTCCGAGCGGGCGTACGCACACGCCCTCCGCCGGAGGCAGACGCGGCAGCCGCAGGGCCCGCGAGGCCCAGACGGGCAGCAGGGAGACCGCGTTGGCGGCGATGGCTCCGTAGGGGAGGCGGGCGAGCAGCGGCAGGGGCGGATCGAGCAGCAGGAACCGCGCGGTGTTCCGCGCCTCGGCGGTCGCGCGCAGTTCGCCGCGGTAGGCGGCGAGGCGCTCCGCGAGACCGGCGCGGTCCACCGGAGGGTCCGGGACGCCGAGTGCGATGGCGATGCGTGCCATGTCGGCCACGTAGGCGTCGCATCCCTCCTCGTCCAGGGGGTGGGCGCCGTAGCGCTGGTGGGCGCGCAGGAAGCTGTCGACCTCGGCGACGTGCACCCAGCACAGCAGGCGCGGATCGGCGGCGGCGTACGCCTGTCCCTCGGCGGTGGTGCCGCGCACGGTGTCGTGCACGGCGCGTACCCGCTCGCACGCCTCCTGTGCGCGGTCGGCGGGGCCGTAGGTGGTGACGGCCAGGAAGGTGCTGGTCCGCTGGAGGCGTCCCCACGGGTCGCCGCGGAAGCCGGAGTGCGCGGCCACCGCGGCCATGGCCAGGGGGTGCAGCGACTGGAGCAGCAGGGCGGACAGGCCTCCGATGAACATGGAGGCATCCCCGTGCACCCGCCTGATCGGCCGCTCCGGTCCGAACCAGCGGGGGCCCGGTGCGTCGTGGATGCGGGCCCGGTTGCCCGGACCTTCGGGCCCCGCCACCCGGGAGAAGATCATTTCACCGAGCCGGGCGCGGAGGGCGGGGCGGTGATCGCCGGGGAAAAGTCTCATGGCTGCCGAGCCCTCCTTCGCCCACTGCGGCCGGGCGGCTCACATGACTACGTCTGCCCGGGTCCGGGGCGCGGGAACATCAGGCGCAGCCCCAGGCCGACATCCCCTGAAGCCGGGCGAGGCGCTTGGCGACCGCGATCTGCTCCCCGCGCGTGGCGAGGTCCGCGCGGGACGCGTACTTGAGGCCGCCCGCCGCGGCCCAGCTCGACGGCGCGAACTGCAGTCCGCCGTAGTAGCCGTTGCCGGTGTTCGCCCGCCAGTTGCCGCCTGATTCGCAGGCCGCGATGGCGTCCCAGTCGGTGCGCAGGCCGGACGCGGGCGAGGCGGCCGCCTGGCCGGTCGTGGCGAGTGCGGTCGCGGCGAACAGGACCACCAGCGCGGTCCGGGCACCACGGCCGTACGAACTGCGCGTCTCGCTCGTATGAGCATTTCGTCTACAGATCATACTGAGACTGTTACCCCACGTGACGGAGGACCGCCGCTCCGGCCGTCACGTCCCTACGCCGGTCGGAGCAGGCGATTCCTCCTCCGTGCGGCCGGCGACGGCGAGGAACCGGTACTTCGACGACATCCGCGGCCGTCCTTCCCGGCGCTGGGCGAGCCCCCTCGTTCGTGTGAAGAAGGGCGAGGACGTCCCCCGGTCGGGTGAGCGGTGCGCGGACACACCCCGGCGCGCCCGTACGGTTTCGCGGTGACCTCGATCTCACCTGACACACGCCCCCTGCGGACCGCCGACCTCGGCACGCTCGTCATCATGTCCTGGAGCCGCGAGACACCCGACGGCGACGTCCCCTTCCTCCTCGCCTGCTCCCTGGGCGACGGCGAGGGCGGCCCGGAGGCGGTCCCGGACGCCGTCGAACGGCTGCTGCGCCACTCCGGGATCTCCGTGGGCGACGGCGTCCTCGACGCCACCCGCCTGACCGGCCTGCCCGTCACCCTGCTGGTCGTCCCGGGCGCCGCGGCCCTCACCATGCGGGGCGTCAACGCCCAGTTCGTCCCCACGCCCGAGTGGCGCAAGGCGGTCGACGAGCGCGGGTACGCCTGCCTGATCTTCGCCACCCGCCCCTGGTCCGGCGGCGAGCCCGGCGACGGCGAGGCGGTCGCCGCCTTCGCCAACGACGAGGCCACGCTCTCCGGCGCGGCGCAGGTCATCCTCCCCGTGCGCAGCCTGCGCGGCTGACGAGGCTGCTCACGTCCACAGTTCACCGCTGTCGCACACCCGGGCCCCCATGTTCCGCTCCATCATGCGCAGCGCGGCGTCCGCGAGGTCCGCGTGGATGTGGGCGACCGCGTCCCGCGGCACGATGACCTCCAGGTGGCGGATGTGGGCGTCGAGCGCCGAGTACAGGACGCACTGCTCGGTCACCTGGCCGCACAGCACCAGCCGGTCGATCCCCTGCTGGTGCAGCAGATACGTCAGCGGCGTCTCGAAGAAGATCGAGTGGCGTGCCTTGACCACGAAGAGGGACGACTCGTCGGGCTGCAAGGGCTCGACGAGCCGTGCGTGCGGTCCCGAGAGGGCCTTGTCCAGGATCTCTCCGTGGTGCGAACGCCACTCGCCGAAGTTGTCGTTGACGTAGATCACGGGCACGCCCTGCCGCCGCGCCCGCTCCAGCAGGCCGGTCACCTGCGGCAGCACGGACTCGACGGCCGGAATCAGCGACTCCGCGTCCTCGTGGTCGTAAGTGTTGATCATGTCGATGACGATCAGCGCGGTCTTGCTCATGCAACCCAGGTTGCCACTGTGACGAGGGAGAATCCTTTTTCCCGACGGCGGCGGGGCGCGCCGGCCGCGGGGATCACCGGACGGCCCGGTCCGGGGGCGGCGCCACGTCCTCCCCCGCGAGGGGGACCCCCGCCCAGGGCCCCGGCGCCCGGCCCTCGCTCCACTCGCGCAGCCGCTCCTCGTTCACGCAGACTATGCCGCACTGGGCGGCGTAGTCCGTGGCCGGCTCGGTGAAGTCGCTGGTGGTGACGAGGACGGCGACGTCGGCCCCGTGGACGGTGTAGCAGGTGCCGCCGAAGCGCTGGAGATCCTGGGAACCGACCTTGTTGTCGTCGCCGTAGCGCTTGCACTGGATCACGACGCGCCGGCCGTCCGGAGCGGTCGCCGTCACGTCGGCGCCGAGGTCGCCCGCCCCGCCCACCACCTCCACGTCGGCGCAACCGTCCCGCACGCACAGGTCGGCTATCGCCTGCTCGAACTCGTCGGGACTGAGTTCCCCGTGCTCGACGACCACGACCGTGACCGCCGCCTCCTCGGCGCCGGGCGCCGGTGCCGTCGGCACGACCGCGGCCCGGTCCTCCTCCAGCACCTCCATGGCCGTCGCGGTGGCCTCCCGCAAGGCACCCGTGGTGCGGCGTGCCAGCCTCCGCGCGGTGAACCCGGAGCGCCCGCGCCGGTGGAGGACGGCGGCCAGCGCCAGCCCGAGCACCAGGACCAGGGCCCAGGCGGGACGCCGCTCCGCGACGTCGACCGCCATGCGCAGGGCCCAGCCCACGACGCACAGGACGAGGGCGGCCAGCCCGAAGAACATGGCCGTCGCCCGGAGGTCGAAGCGGCGCCCGGGACGTATCGGACGAGTGCGGCGTGCGGGCACGGTCACGGTGTCGTTCCTCCCTGCGGCTGACATCAAGATCACTCACGCCGTCTGCCCGCGAACCACCGCTTCACCGGCGGTTCATGACACGCCGTCGGATGGCTCATCCCACCAGGGTGCGAATCTTTCGGGCATAGCGTTCGGAATATGAAGAAATGCCATGTCGTGTACCTGGTGTGCACCGCAGCGATGATCGGCACGGGGCTCGGTGCGGCTCCGGCGTCCGCCGGCCACATGACCCACGTGGTCCACAGTGGGGAGTCGATCCAGAAGGCGGTGGACGCCGCCGGGTCGGGCGACACCGTGCTCGTCACACCCGGCACCTACCGCGAGAGCGTGACGGTGAGCACGCCCGGGATCACCCTGCGCGGCGTGGGCCGCGCCACGGTGATCAGGCCGAGCACGGAGAAGGCCGCCGAGGACGACACCTGCGCCAAGGGCGGCAACGGGATCTGCGTGACCGGCACGAAGGCCGCGAAGGTCAAGGGCGTCACCGTCGCCGGCCTGACGGTCACCGGCTTCACCCGCGCCGGAGTCTCCGCCACGGCCACCGACGGACTGACCGTACGGAACGTCACGGCGGAGAAGAACGGCGTCTGGGGCATCGCCCAGGAGCAGTCGATCCACGGCACCTTCCGGGACAACACCGTCCGCGGGAACGGCGACGCCGGCATCTTCCTCGCCAACACCATCACGGCCGAGGAAGGCGCCGCGGACACCGAGGGCACCGTGGTCGAGGACAACCGCCTCGAGGACAACCGGATCGGCGTGACCGTCCGGCGCCTGCGCAACCTCGCCGTCGCGGACAACCACATCGCCGGCAACTGCACGGGCGTCTTCGTCGTCGGCGACGAGAACAAGCCCAAGGCCGGCGACCTGGTCGTGCGCGAGAACCACATCGTGCGCAACAACAAGTCCTGCCCGAAGACCGAGCGGCTGCCCGCCCTCCAGGGCTCCGGCATCGTGCTCACCGGGACCGAGAAGGTACTGGTCGCGGACAACACCGTCGAGGGCCACTCCGGCACGTCCCCGCTGTCGGGCGGCATCGTCCTCTTCAAGAGCATGGTGGGCGTCACCGGCGAGAACAACGAGGTCAGCGGCAACACGCTGCGGGACAACTCGCCCGCCGACCTGGTCAGCACCGAGACCGGGGACGCCGCCGGGAGCAACACCTTCGTGGGCAACACCTGCGGCGCCTCCCGGCCCGCCGGTATGTGCTGACCGACCACCCCAGCCATCAGTGCACCGACGTAGGAAGGACAGCGGCACATGACGACCGCACCAACCGCCCCACCCCCGCCCATGCGCTTGAGGGAGCTCGTGTTCGGGGCGGCATGTGCCGCCGCCCTCCGCGCCGCCGCCCGGCTCGGTGTCGCCGACGCTCTCGGTGACAGCCCGATGACCGTGGCGGACCTCGCGGCCGCCGTCAAGACCGAACCCAAGCCGCTGCGCCGGCTGCTGCGCGCCCTGACCTGCTACGGCGTCTTCGCCGAAGGCAAGGACGGGAGCTTCGCGCACACCGACATGTCCCTGCTGCTGCGCGAGGACGACCCGCACAGCCTGCGCTACATCACGCTGTGGTGCACCGAGCCGTGGACCTGGGACGCGTGGCCCCTGCTCGACGAGGCGGTCCGCACCGGCGGCAACGTCGTGGAAGGCCTGTACGGCAAGGAGTTCTTCACCTACCTCAACGAGGACGCTCCCCAGTCGGCCGAGGTCTTCAACCGCGCCATGACGACGTCCAGCCGGCAGTCCGCCCAGGACGTCGCGGCGCTCCTGGACCTGTCGGGCTGCTCGTCGGTCGCGGACATCGGCGGCGGCCAGGGACACGTGGTGGCGAGCCTGCTGGAGAAGTACCCCACGATGCAGGGCACCCTGCTCGACCTCCCGCGGGTCGTGGAGAACGCCGACCCTCGGCTGCGCGAAGGCGGGTCGCTCGCGGACCGGGTGCGCATCGTGCCGGGCGACTGCCGTGAGTCGATCCCCTTCCGGGCCGACGTGTACGTCATCAAGAACATCCTGGAGTGGGACGACGACAGCACCGCCCGGGCCCTGCGCAACGTCATCGGGGCGGGCGGACCCGGCACGCGGGTCGTGGTCATCGAGAACCTCGTCGACGACACGCCCTCCATGCGGTTCAGCACCGCCATGGACCTGCTGCTGCTCCTCAACGTCGGCGGTGCCAAGCACACCACCGACAGCATGGTCGGCCGGCTGACCGAAGCGGGTCTCGTCATCGACGACATCCGCCCGGTCAACCCCTACCTGCACGCGTTCGACTGCACCGTGCCCCGGTGAGCTGACCGGTGGACGCGGGGGGGGGGGGGGGGGGGAGGGGAGGGGGGGGAGGGGGGGGGGGGGGGGAGGGGGGGGGGGGGGGGGAGGGGGGAGGGGGGGGGGGGGGGGGGGGGGGTGGAGGGGGGGGGGGGGGGGGGGAGGGGGGTGCACTGCTGCCAACGGGAGGCG
>NZ_JBWKKZ010000015.1:83527-105739 GCF_056430705.1 Streptomyces sp. NPDC045956
TACACCCCCCCCCCCCCCCCCCCCCCCCCCCCCTCCCCCCCCCCCCCCCCCCCCTCGCCCCCTTCCCCCCCCCCCCCCCCGCGCCCCCCCCCCCCCGACGCGCGTGCGTCGTGCGGAGCCCGGTCAGGCGTCGGGCGCGCGGCGGTCGGTGACCAGGTCCATGCGGGCGCCGCGGAGCGCGCGGGCCAGTGCGTCGCCGGCCGCCGGGGAGCCGGGCGTGCCGTCGGCGGCGCCGGCCCCGTCGAGGAGGGTCGTCAGCTCGGCCACCTGGCCGGGGTCCGGGAGGCCGAGGCCCACCGCAGGGTCGCCCGCGGCGTCGATGCCGCCCCGTACGTCGACCAGCCGCACCACGACGTCGTCGCGCTGGAAGACGGTGCTGCACAGGACCGGGCTGTGCGGATCGTCCGCGGCCGCCTCGTCCCGCTCGGCGAGCAGCTGGGCCAGCCGCATGCCGCAGCCCGGCCGGGCCGGGTACGACAGCGCGTGCCGCTGGGCCGCCGGGTCCTGCTCCCCCGTGGTCACGTGGTGGACGGCGGGCAGTGCCGCCCGGGTGTAGAAGACCCGGGCGGACTCCGGGTCGGCGAGGTCCCGGTCCTGCTCCAGGTAGGGGTTGACGGCCTCCTCGACGGCCCGGACCTCGGGCTGCTGCGCCACGTGGCGCAGGGCCGCGAGCAGGTCGCCGCGGACCTCGATGGCCCGCACCACCCGGTTGCCGTGCAGGAACAGGGACGTGCGGCACAGCCGGGTGGTCTCGTCGACCCTCGGTTCCGGCGACGCGTAGTCGGCGAGGAGCCTCGCGACCGTCGCCTCGCTGCCCGGCTTCACCGTGAAGGTGAGCGCGTGCCGGATCACGCCGTCGCCGATCCGGGGGGAGGCCTGAAGGCCTTCGCGGGCGGTGGCGGCGCCCGCCGACGCGGTGTTCGTCTCGCGGACGACGTGGAAGCGCAGCGACCGGGTGTCGCGGACGCAGCTGTGCAGCGGCTTGACCATCCGCACGTGCTCCTCGCTGCTCACCCAGTTCAGGAACGGCGGGGCGCTCTCCCACTCGCTGGTGATGAGCCACTGGGAGGGGTTCTCGATGGACTGGCACAGCTGCTCGCCGAGGTGTCCGGGGACGGACTCGACGTGGCTGCGCAGCTGCTCGTAGGTCTCGAGGAACTGCTGCTGCGCTCCGTCGTACACCTCCACCAGCAGGACGACCCGGAGTCTGGAGCCGTCGAACACGGACTGGGAGACATGGTGCGACACCTGTCGCGTCAGCGGTTCCGAAGCAGGGGTGGACGTGATGGTCATCCTGCGCACATCTCCTTCGCGGGGGCGGAAGTGAACGTCGGCCGCGGTGGCGCGCCGCCAGCGTGCCTCGATCCTGTGCCCGGCCCCGGTGCCGCGCGACCGGTGTGCACTGGGCGGGTGACCTGCGCCGTACCGGGACGGCGTGCGCACTCACCTGAGATGCGCGAAGACCACCAGGTTCTCCGTGTAGTCCTTGGCCTTGCGGTCGTAGTCGCCCGCGCAGGTGATGAGCCGCACCTCGGCCCGGTCGGTGTCGCCGTACACGCGCTTGCTGGGGAAGTCGTCCTTGGCGAAGGTCTCCGTGTCGTCGACCACGAAGGACGCCTTGCGTCCGTCGGCCCGCTCGACGTGGAACACGTCGCCCTCGTCCAGTTGGCCCAGCCCCGCGAAGACGGCGGCGGACGTCTTGGTGTCCACGTGCCCGGCGATGATCGAGGTGCCCCGCTCCCCGGGGGAGGCGCCCTTGGCGTACCAGCCGACGAGGTTGGTGTCGTTCGGCGGCGGGGCCTGGAGCTGCCCGTTCGCGCCGATGGCGAGGTCGGTGAACGGAGCGTCGACGGAGATCTCCGGGATGAGCAGGCGCACCGGCTTCGACCGCGGCAGGCCCGCGCCGCCCGGGGTGGCGGAGGACGGGGTGGTGGGGCCGGCGGAGGAGGGGGCCGTCGCTCCGGGCTGTGCGGCGACCGGTGGGCGGGAGGTGTCGGCCGACGTGTCGTTGCCGCCGACCAGGCTCACCGCCAGCACCAGCAGGGCCACGGCGCACATCACCGTCAGGCTCGACCGGGACCCCTGTCCGGTCGACGCCGGGTCGTCGTCGGTGGGGGACGTCGGGGGTACTGCCATCGGGGACCACCTCATTCGGGCAGGGCGGCAGGGCGGACGGGGTGGGGTGGAGCGAGCCGGGCCGCCGCAGGATGCCTGGGCGGCGGCCCGACCGCTATCGCGCCCGGCACGGCTCACGCCACTCCGTGCGCCGACTTCCTGCGCCGGACGGCGTACAGACCGGTACCGGCGACGGCCAGGACGGCCAGGCCGCCCGCGGTCGTGGTCGGGGTGTCCAGCCCGCCGCCGCCGGTGTGCATCCCGCCGCGCGGCTTCTCGTGCTCACCGCCCCAGGACTTCTCGCCCTCGTCCTGCTTGTAGGTCTCCGAGCCCTGCTTGGAGCCGCCCTCCCAGTCGCCCTCGTTCACCGCGGTCAGCGCACCGCCACCCGTGTGCATGCCACCGTGCGGCTTCTCGTGCTCGTCGCTCCGGGACTTCTCGTGCTCGCCGCCCCGCGACTTCTCGCCCTCGTCCTTGTGGGACGTCTCCGTGTCCTGCTTGGAGCCGCCCTCCCAGTCGCCCTCGTTCACCGCGGTCAGCGCACCGCCACCCGTGTGCATCCCGCCGCGGGGCTCGTCGTGCTTGCCGGCCTTGTCGTGCTCCTTGCTGTAGGAAGAGTCGTCGTGGTCCCGGTCGCCACCGACGGCCGCGTAGGCACCGGGAGCACCGAGGACCAGGACGGCCGAGGCCGCCGCTGTGGTCAGGAGCATGTGAGCAGAACGCATCTGTGGTTCCTTCCGTCACGGCCGGGCAGCTGGTGCTTCGTCAGCCGAGGGGACCCGGCCCCGACGTGAATCACCGTCAGCCAGCCCTCCGTCTCGCACCACTCAAGGCGCTCAGCCGGGTGAAACGTTCGCCCGTCCGCACCCCGCCGACGGGCCGGGGACGGGCGGAGGGCCGGGCCCGCGAGCCGGGCCGACCGAGGGGTGAACGGCTTCCCCCGGTCGGCGTACGCGAGCCGGCGAGCGGTGCTCGGCGGCTGTTCGTGCGGACGCGGCGAGGCACGGCCAAGGGCGCTGTGCAGCAGGGGGGTTGAGGGGCCGAGGCGGCAGGGACGGCGATCCGGGGGCGGGAGGGACTCCGGTGCGGAACGACCGGCGGGTCGCGCCTCAATCGGCCGGGTCGGTCTCCGTCGGGTCCCGCACCTCGGGGTCCTGACGGCGTGCGCCCGGGGCGGCCCGGTCGGGGGTGGCCTCGCTGTGCGCGGACTGGGGCGGCGGAGGAGGCGAGGTGTCGCCGGGGGCGCCGGCCCCCGCGGCGGGCAGTCGCAGGGCGAGCAGGGCGACGTCGTCGCCCCGGGGGGTGATCCGGGCGAGCAGTTCGTCGCAGAACTCGTCGATGCTCCGTCCCTCCAGTCGGCGGGCCAGGACCCCGGCGTGGTGGCGGAGCTTGGCCATGCCCAGGTCGATCGGACGGTCGCGGCTCTCCACGAGTCCGTCGGTGTAGAGCAGGAGGATGCTCTCGGGCGGCATGCCCTCGTGCGCGTCGGGCCAGTCGAGTCCCAGGCGCAGGGTGGCGCTCATGCCGATGAGCGGGCCGTGCCCGGCCTCCAGGAAGCGGGCCTCGCCGTCCCGCGTGATCAGCAGGGGCGGCGGGTGACCGGCGTTGACCCAGTGGAAGGTCCACGGGCCGCCTTCCGGGCCCTCGATCCGGGCGAAGACGAGCGTGGCCATGGGGGCGTCGCTGGTGTTGGTCACGGCCTCGTCGAGCCGCCGCATGATCACGCTGGGCGGTTCCCGGTGGTCCCAGGCCAGGGCGCGCAGCATGTTGCGGACCTCGGCCATGTGGGCGGCGGCCTGGAGGTCGTGTCCGACCACGTCCCCGATGACGAGGGCCAGCACACCGTCGGCGAGCAGGAAGGCGTCGTACCAGTCGCCGCCGATCTCCATGGCGCTCTCGGCGGGCCAGTACCGGGCGGCCATGCGGACGTGGTCGACCTGCGGGAGCGGGGTCAGCAGCTGGCGCTGCATGGTCTCGGCGACGTTCTGCTGCTCGTGGTAGAGGCGGGCGTTGTCCAGGACCAGTCCGACGCGGCGGCCGATGTCGGCGAGCAGGGCGGCCTCGGCCTCGGAGTGGGCGGGGTGCTCCCCCGCGCGGGCCACGGTGAGCGTCCCGTACGACCGCTGCCGGGTGCGGAGCGGCACGACGACGGCCGCGTGCCCGCCGAGCCGTTCGAAGAGCACCCGGTGCGTCGCGGCGAGAGGGCTGTGCGGGTCGTGGAGCACGTCGTCGGCGGCGATCGGGACGGGCCGGTCGCTGTGGACCAGCCGGGCCAGGGCGGTGCGCGCCGGGTCCGGCAGGGAGGTAAGGGGCCCTGTCAGCCGGTCCGCCCGGTGCGGGTGCGCGCTGCTGCGGACGGCGACCCGCTCCAGGAGGTCGGACTGCCCCGGGTAGACGTCGACGGCGGCCCACTGACCCAGTTCCGGCACCAGCAGCCGCAGGAGCCGGCGGATCGTGGCGGAGGTGTGCTCGGTGGGGATCAGGACGGTGGACACCTCGGCCACCAGGTGCAGCTGGGCGGAGAGCGTCTCCAGGGCGGTGGTACGGGCCTCGGTCTCCTCGGCTGCGCTGCGGTGCAGGCTGAAGTCGTGGAAGACCAGCACCAGCCCCTCGTCACCGCCCTCCCCGGCCAGCGGGGTGGCCGCCCAGATGATCGGGACCGTGGACCCGTCGGCCCGCAGGAAGTACTCCTCGCTGCCCTCCTCGGCGGGCGCACCGTGCAGGGGGTTGCGCAGCGCGCACCGCTCACGCGGGACGGGTCTGCCGTCGGCGTGCCGGTGCAGGAGGTCGTGCGCGTCGCGGCCGATCATGTCCCGCGCCGACCGCCCCAGCAGCCGTTCGGCCCAGGGGTTCACCGAGGTGATGCGGGCGGACGGGTCGAGGGTGAGGACGCCGGCGCCGAGGGCGCGCAGGACGGCTCGGGCGAAGCCGGGGTCCGGGACACCGTCCGCACCCGCGTGCCCCGGCTCCTCGCCGCTCTCCTGGTGGCCCGCCCAGCGTGCTGCCACGACCCTCACAGCCTTCCGATGCCGTCCACCCCGCCAGGTTCCCCCGTAGCGCGGGGGCGAACCGCTCCGGGGGGCCGAAGGGGGGAGGTCGGGTAGGCTCTCGGTGCCGATCTTGCCCAGGGGGGACGCGTGCGCACCACGACCACGACCGCCGTACTGACCTGTGCGCTGGCGGGGGTACTCGTCGCCGGGTGCGGCAGCGGCGGCGGGAGCCGGTCCGCCGACGAGATGCTGGAGGACGCCAACGCCGCGATGCGGGCGCTGAAGTCCGTGCGGATCGACTCCACCAGCACCGCGGCGAAGGGCGGTACCGTGACGGTCCGGCTGGTGACCGACCTGAAGAGCCGGTGCACCGCGAAGTCCACGTTCTCGCAGGGCGGCAGCATCGAGCAGATCCGGGTGGGCGAAACCGACTACGTCCGGCCCGACCGCGCCTACCTGGAGAACCGGCGGCCCGGTGGCGTCACCGGCGAGCAGAAGCTGTGGGTCAGGACGTCCGCCGACGCGGCGCGGCCCGGTGACGGGCTCTCGTCCTGTACGCGTCCCTTCGCCTCCTTCGGCACCGCCGAGAAGGGCAGGTCCACCCGTGTCGGCGGCCGGGAGGCGGTCGAGCTGACCGTCAGGGACGAAGCGGCCCAGGGCGGAGGAACCCAGGGCGGGAGGTACACCTTCTCCGTCGCCACGGAGGGCGAGCCGCACCTCCTCAAGGTGGTGTACGAGGGCGCCGACTACGACACGTCCACCTCCTTCGCCGGCTTCGACGAGCCGCTGGACGTGCGGGCGCCGAAGCCTTCCGAGGTGATCGACGGGCAGGACGCCCCGCGCTGACGTCCGGGCCCCGTGCACGACACCAGTCGCACCGTTATTCCGGTCGACCCGTGGTGCTGCCCGCCGTAGGTTGACCCGATGACCGAACTGCGTACGGACCGTCTCCTGCTCCGCGATTGGCGCGCCTCCGACCTGGCCCCCTGGGCTGCGCTCAACGCCGACCCGGTGGTCCGCGCGTACTTCCCCGGGGTGCTCACCCGGGAGCAGAGCGAGGCTTCCGCGGCCCGTTTCCAGGCCGACCTGGACCGGCGGGGCTGGGGGTGGTGGGCGGTGGAGGTCGCCTCCACCGGCGATTTCGTCGGGTTCACGGGGCTCGATCCCGTCGAGGACGGGATGCCCTTCACCGGAGTCGAGGCCGGCTGGCGGCTGGCGCGGTCCGCCTGGGGGAACGGCTACGCCACCGAAGCCGCACGGGCGGTGCTGGGATTCGCCTTCGAGGAGCTGGCACTCGCCGAGGTCCTGGCGGTGACGGCGGCCGGCAACCTCCGCTCGCAGTCGGTGATGCGGCGTCTCGGCATGACCCGCGACCCGGCCGACGACTTCGACGACATGGGTGTGCCGGAAGGGCCCCTGCGCCGCAGTGTCCTGTACCGGCTCCGGTCCGGGGCCGGGCAGCCGGCCGGACGATGAGTGCGGTGGCGGCGGGCCGGTGACGGCTGCGGCCGGTGATCCCGGCGGCCGGGTGCCACGGTGGCTCCGTCGCCGCGCCGCTGGTCAGGACGCGTGACCGAGGGCCGTACCGCTCAGGTCGTCGGCGAGCCGCACCGCGGCCCGCATCCGCTTGCCCACCGGCTCCCGGCACACCTCGAAGCTCTGGCAGACGGCCATGACGATCTCCAGTCCGTGCCGGCCGATCCGTCCGGGGTCCGCCGTCTCGGCCACCGGCAGCACCGGGTCGGTGTCCCACACGGTGACCTCCACCCGGTCCTCCGCCAGCTCCAGGTCGACCAGCGAGGGGCCGGGCGCGTACTTGCAGGCGTTCGTGAGCAGCTCGCTGACCACCAGCTGCACCAGGTCCACCGCGCGGTCCGGCACCGGACGGTTCCGGACCGCCCGTACCCGCGCCAGGAACCGCCGGGCCAGCTCCCGGCCCCGGGCGATGTCACCGGGGCTCCCCTCGTACTCCTCCGACACCCTGACCAGCGCTTCTGTCGGCTGGTCCCTGTTCCGGGCAGCCCCGTCCATGCGATCCGCCCTCTTCCTGAGCCTTGACCGTTACGCCGGTCGTCTACCCCGATTTCCGGGAAACACCGGAGGCGGAAGCGACGCCCGGGGCCGGCGGCTCCCCGGGGTGCGTGGGGCGCAGGACGAGACACACGAAGCCCATCACGTCCCGGTAGGCCCGCAGCCACCCGTCGCGGTGGGCGGCGGCCGCCTCGAGCGCCTGCGCACGGCCGGGATCGGTCGGGTGGTCCAGGGCCCAGGAGGCGAGCGACCCGGTCCACGACCACTCGTAGGCGTCGAGTTCCCCTCGGGTGCTGATGTGCCCGCCGACCGGGGTCCAGCCGTCCGCGGCGACCCGGTCCAGCGTGGTCGGCAGGTCGGTGAGGTCGCCGAGCATCTCGACGGCCTCGGCTGACGGGGGCCCCGTCCAGAAGCCGTCACCGACCAGGACGCGTCCGCCGGGTGCCAGGTGGTCGCGCGCCGCGGCGAGGGTGGCGGACAGGCCGCCGAACGCGTGCGTGGAGCCGACGCACAGGACGAGGTCGAAGCGGTGCGGGGCGGTGAAGTCCGCGGCACTCCGACGGTGCAGGACCAGCCGGTCCGCCACGCCCCGCCGGCCGGCTTCCGCACGGGCCCGGGCCAGGGCCCGCTCGGAGACGTCGACGCCCTCGGCCGTCAGCCGCGGATGTGCGGCGAGTGCGCGCAGCAGCCACTCCGCACCGCCGCAGCCCAGGTCCAGGACGCGTGCCCCGCCGTGCGGGATGCCCCGTTCCAGCAGCCGGCGCACCGAGTCGTCGTCGAGCGGGGCCGCGATCGGATGGTCGGCGTGGGCGAGTGCGGAGATCGTCTGACGGTCCATCGGCGGATGGTGGCACATCCGGTCGAGCGGCGCACGCGGATTCCGGGGCCGCTGTACCCCGTGTGGTTGTGCTCGCGCCGGTCGACGCGTGGCGCGACCCTTCCGGCACCCGGCGTCGGCAGGCGGAGAACAGGGCGGGCACCGGAGCAGTGCGCCCCACCGGTACAACCTCCCGTTGTGCCCCTAGGATGGCGGCCGTGGACCTCGTCGCCGTACGCACCTTCGTCACCGTTGCGGAGGCGGGTCAGTTCCAGCTCGCCGCCGCGCGGCTGGCCATCACCCAGCAGGCCGTCTCCAAGCGGATCGCGGCTCTGGAGAGGCACCTCGGGGTGCCGCTGTTCGCCCGCACGGCGCGGGGCGCGCGGCTGACCATCGACGGCCAGGCCTTCCTTCCGCACGCGCGGGCGCTGCTCGACGCCGAGGAGCGGGCGGCTGCCTCGGTACGGCCCGGACGGCGTCCGCTCAGAGTCGACGTGATCGGCCGGCGGCTCGCCACGGCCGGCCTGCTGCGCGACTTCCACCGCGCGCATCCCGAGGTCGATCTGGACGTCGTCATCCTCTTCGACTCGGACGCGGACGCGGCGGCGGCCGCCGTCCGCTCCGGGGCGATCGACGCGTCCTTCCGCTGCGTCACCGTGCCGGGCCGGGAACTCCCCGCCGGGATCGAGGCCACGCCCGTCTTCGACGAGCCGCTCCAGCTGTTCACCGGGCCCGGTCACCCGTTCGCGTCGGCACGGTCGGTGGCCCCGGCACAGCTCGCCGGTCACCGCATCTGGATGCCGGGGAACCTGCCGGGGACCGAGTGGACGGCCTACTACGACGCGCTCGCCGCGGAGTTCGGGCTGACCATCGACGCGCTCGGACCCAACTTCGGTGTCGAGGGCCTCCTCGACACGATCGCCGGGTCGTCGTCGATCGCGACCTTCCTCAGCGAGCACACGCCCCTCGTCTGGCCCGCCGTCCACGATCTGCGGCGCGTTCCGCTGCGCGACCCGACCCCCGTCTATCCGCACTCCCTGCTCTGGCACGCCGACAACCCGCATCCCGCGCTGGCCGCACTGCGCGCACACCTCGCCTCCCGGCCGGCCCAGCGCCTCGACGGGGAGGTCTGGACGCCGCCGTGGGCGCTGCGCTGTCATCCGCGGGACGACAGCGCCCGGCCGTGACGTCCCCGCCGGTTCGTCCGGCCGAGGGCTGGCAGGTGCCGTGCCGGTGCCCGATCCTGTGAACCACGTCATCGTGCCGGGGGGCCGACGGGGCCACCGGGCGAGGGACTTGGGGGTGGCCCTGTGGTGCAGAGCGACGAGCGGCACTCCGCGCGGAAGGCCGACCGGGGGCGGACCCGTCCGCGGTGCCCGGTCAGCCGCGCGGCGGACGGGACCTGGCAGGTGCACGATTTCGCCGTCGCACGGGCGCTGCTGCGTGGCCCCGGCACCGTGCAGGCCGGACTCGGGATCGAGACGGTGGAGAAACTCCCCCGGCGGATCCGTCGGCCCGTGCTCTACCGGGACGGAGCCGAACACCGGGAACACCGCAGGCAGACCGCGCGCTTCTTCACTCCCCGCCGGGTGGACGAGCACTACCGCGAGCTGATGGTCCGCATCGCGGAGGAACAGCTCGCGCGCCTGCGGGCCGCCGGCGAGGCACCGCTCTCCGACCTCGCCTTCGACCTGGCCATCGGTGTGGTGAGCGAGGTCGTCGGTCTGCGCCACAGCAGACCCGGCATCCGGCGCAGGCTGGAGCGGTTCTTCCCGGAGGAGTTCGGCGAACCCGGGCTGACCAGCGTGCGGGGGCTGTACTGGATGCTGCGGCAGAACACCAACTGGCTCCGCATCCACCTGGCCGACGTCCGCCCCGCCGTCCGGGCCCACCGCCGCCAGGAGCAGGACGACCTGATCTCGCACCTGATCGCGGAGGGCTGCACGGACGCGGAGATCCTCGGCGAGTGCCTGACGTTCGCCGCGGCGGGCATGGTGACCACGCGCGAGTTCATCTGCCTCGCCGCCTGGCACCTGTTCTCGGACGCCGAACTGCTCGCTCACTACCGGTCCTCCAACGAGGCCCGGCGCCTGGCCGTCCTGGAGGAACTGCTGCGGCTGGAACCGGTGATCGGGCGGTTGCGGCGCCGGACCACCGAGGCCGTGGAACTCGCCTGCCCCGCGGGCCCGGTGACCGTGCCCGCGGGCGACCACGTGGAACTCCTCCTGGACGACGTCAACTCGGATCCGGGACACGTGGGCGACGACCCGCTGGGCGTACGTCCCGACCGCGCGGGGGAGATCGGCGCCGGGCTCTCCTTCGGCGACGGACCGCACCGCTGCCCCGGAGCGCACATCGCCCTGCTGGAGACGGACGTCTTCCTCAGCAGGCTGTTCGCGCTGGACGGCGTCCGCATGAGCGGGACGCCGCGCGTCGCCTTCCAGGAGGCGATCGGCGGCTACGAGATCCGCGGACTGGGCGTGGCACTCCCCCGGCCCGGCCGCCGCTGACCGGACCGGACCGGACCGGGGGCACGGGTACGGCGTCAGCCGCCCAGGGCGCCGAGGACGACGAGCTTGGCCTCGTCCTGCACCTGGCTGAGGTGGTCGGCGCCGAGGAACGACTCCCCGTAGATCTTGTAGACGTCCTCGGTGCCGGACGGCCGGGCCGCGAACCAGGCGTTCTCGGTGGTCACCTTGATCCCGCCGATCGACGCTCCGTTGCCCGGCGCCTCGGTGAGCACGGCGGTGACCGGCTCACCGGCGAGGGTGTCGGCGGTGACCTGGGCCGGGGACAGCTTGGCCAGGCGGGCCTTCTCCTCCCGGGTCGCCGGGGCGTCGATGCGGGCGTAGGCGGGTGCGCCGAAGCGGGCGGTGAGGGCCGCGTAGTGCTCGGAGGGCGTCTTCCCGGTGACGGCGGTGATCTCGGAGGCGAGCAGCGCCAGGATGATGCCGTCCTTGTCGGTGGTCCACACCGAGCCGTCCCGGCGCAGGAAGGACGCGCCGGCCGACTCCTCGCCGCCGAAGCCGAGCGTGCCGCCGGCCAGTCCGTCCACGAACCACTTGAAGCCGACGGGCACTTCCACCAGGCGCCGGCCCAGGTCCGCCGCCACCCGGTCGATCATGCCGGAGGAGACCAGCGTCTTGCCCACGCCCGCGTCGGCGGGCCACTCGGTGCGGTGCGCGTAGAGGTAGGCGATGGCGGTGGCGAGGTAGTGGTTGGGGTTCATCAGTCCGGCGTCCGGGGTGACGATGCCGTGCCGGTCGGCGTCGGCGTCGTTGCCGGTCGCGATGGTGAAGCGGTCGCGCTGCTCGATGAGCGAGGCCATCGCGTGCGGCGACGAGCAGTCCATGCGGATCTTGCCGTCCCAGTCCAGCGTCATGAAGCGCCAGGTGGGGTCGGCCAGCGGATTGACCACCGTCAGGTCCAGTCGGTGCTCCTCGGCGATCCGGCCCCAGTATGCGACGGAGGCGCCGCCGAGCGGGTCGGCGCCGATCCGCACGCCGGCCGACCGGATCGCGTCGAGGTCGAGGACGCTCGGCAGGTCGGAGACGTAGGTGCCGAGGAAGTCGTGGCGCCCGGTGCCGGGGGCGGCGAGCGCCCGGGCGTAGGGGATGCGCCGTACGTCCTTGAGCCCGGCCGCGATGATCTCGTTGGCGCGGTCCTGGATCCAGGAGGTGGCGTCCGAGCCCGCGGGGCCGCCGCTCGGCGGGTTGTACTTGAAGCCGCCGTCGGCGGGCGGGTTGTGCGACGGGGTGACGACCACGCCGTCGGCGAGGGCCGAGGTGCGACCGCGGTTGTGGGTGAGGATGGCGTGCGAGACCGCCGGGGTCGGGGTGTAGCCGTCGGCGGCGTCGACGAGGACGGTCACGTCGTTCGCCGCGAACACCTCCAGGGCGGTGATCCTCGCCGGCTCGGACAGGGCGTGGGTGTCGGCGCCCAGGAAGAGCGGCCCGTCGGTGCCCTGGGCCGAGCGGTACTCGCAGATGGCCTGGCTGGTGGCGGCGATGTGGTCCTCGTTGAACGCCGCCGCGAGGGACGATCCCCGGTGGCCCGACGTGCCGAACGCCACCCGCTGGCCGGGCTCGGACGGGTCCGGGTGCAGGGCGTAGTAGGCCGTCACCAGCCGGGCCACGTCGATCAGGTCCTCGGGGCCGGCCGGCTTCCCGGCTCGGTCGTGCTGCATGCGTCCACTCCTCCGCGTCGTTCGGGCATGGGCTCGCGGGACCATCTTCTCCTGTCCGGGCGAGCGGTACCGGACACCCCGGCCGGGGCGGGCCGGACCCGGCGCCGAGGGGGAGGCGCCGCGCGCACTCACGGCCCGGTGGTCACCGTCCACGCTCGACGGCGGGGCGGCGGCACACCACGAGCCCGGGCCTGCGGTTCCCCCTGGGCTCGGGGGCCGCCGGACCGGGCGCCGTGGTGCGGCCGTGCGGAACGCGTCAGATGCGGCCGCCGGTGAGTCGGGTCAGGGGCCCGTGCGTGTGGCGTCCCGCCCGGCGGCCCACCGCGTAGGACGCGGCGCTCAGAGCGGTGATGCCGGCGCCCACGCCCGCGGCGACGAGCTTGCGGTGGGCGATGACCGTCCACGCGGTCTTCGCCCCGGCCGCGACGTGCCCGGAGGTGGTGATGACCGCCTTGCGGCCCGCCTCCACGCCCTTGGCCGCCGTCTGCACGGCGCCGTTCGCCGCCTCCGCGGAACGCTGGGCGCCGTTCTTGGCCGCTGATGCGGCGTCACCGGCCTTGTCCGTGGCCGCCTTCCCGGCACGCGAGGCGGGGGCCGTCGCCTTGTCCGCGGCGTCGCGGGCCTTGGAACCGGCGGTCCGTGTGGTGGTGGTCTTCTGGTTCGTGTCCTTGTTCGGATCGCTCATGGACACCGCTTTGCCACTCACTCCGGCGGCAAACACATGTGTTTGCCGAATGCTCACCGGGCTTCCACCGTCAGGGCCTTGACGCCGCGGGCAGCACGCGCGGCTCGATGCGTTCCTCCACCGCCGCGTCGCCCTCGCGCGAGACCACGTAGGCGCCCTTGCCCGGTACCTCCGTCACCGCCTCGACCAGCTCCGTCCCGCGGTAGACCAGGCCCACTCCGTCGTCCGTGCAGTGGGCCGAGGGCAGGGTGCCGTCGGCGACGAGCCGGTGGATCAGCGGGCGGCGGCCCTCGTCGACGTCGTAGTGCACGCCGTTGCCGTAGGGCAGGAAACCCAAGGCGTCGGTGATCGGGCGCAGTTCGGGCCCGAAGGAGTCGGTCGCGCCGCCCCGGAACCAGCACAGGGAACCCGCGCTCACCCCGCTGAGCACGACCCCGGCCTCCCAGGCCCGGCGCATCACGCGGTCCAGGCCGTGCACCCGCCACACCGCCAGCAGGTTGGCGACCGAGCCGCCCATCACCCAGACGACGTCCTGGGCGAGCACGGTCTCCTCCACGTCCTCCACGTTCGGCATGGGGAACAGGTGCAGCGGCGTCAGGTCGAACCCGGCCACGCGGGCCGCCTCCGTCATCCGGGCGGTGAAGTGTTCGGCGTCCCCGATGGCCGTGCCCACGTACAGGACCCGGGGGCGCCGCCCGTGGGCGCCCGAGAGGTCCACCGCGTGGTGCACCAGGGAGTCGAAGGCCACCATGGTCCGGCCACCCGCGCGGTGCCCTCCCGAGGTGGCGAGAATGGTCGGTTCGGGTGCCGTCATGGGCGCGATCCTAGACACCCGCACCGCACCACCCGGAAGCGCCTACGCCGGTGCCGCGGTCGGCGGCAGCTGTGCCGCGCTCACCTGCTCGCCCAGCACCTCCGCCATGAACCGCACCAGCCACCGCTGCGCCGGGCTCCGCGAGGACTCGTGGCGTGCGTACAGGGCGATCTCGATCGGCTGGGTCTCGAAGGGCAGCCGCACCAGGCGGACCCGGTGGGAGGCGGTGAACACCTCGCCGACGTACTCGGGGACGATGGCGACCAGGTCGGTCTGCTCCAGCAGATAGGGCAGCATCGAGAAGCGGGTGGCGTCCACGGCCACCCGCTCCAGGAGCCCGTGCGCAGCCAGCACCGCCCGGGGCGCGACATGGCCGCTCGGCCCGAAGACCGTCGCGTGGTGCTCGGCGGCCAGACCCGCCAGCGACACCTCGTCCCCGCGGACCCGGGGATGGTCCGCGGCGACCATGAGGACGTAGCGCTCCCGGAAGAGCGGGACGCGCACGGTCAGGTGCGAGGTGATCACCGGGGTGGCCACGAACACGTCGAGGTCGCCGCGGCGCAGCTGACTCTCGGCATCCTCCACGTCGAACGGGCGCACGGTGAACGAGACCCCCGGCGCCCGCTCCCGCGCCGCGGCCACGAGCCGCGGCAGGAGGGTGGCCTCGCCGAGGTCGGAGAGGGCGATGGTGAACCGGCCCGACATGGTCCCCGCGTCGAAGGCGTCGCCCTGCCGGACCGTCCCGTCGATCTCCGCGAGGGCGCGCTGCAGCGGCTCGTACAACCGCCGGGCACCGGCCGTGGGCGTCAGTCCGCGCCCGTTGCGGCGGAACAGCTCGTCGTCGAAGTGCCGTCGGAGCTTGCCCAGGCTGTAGCTGACGGTGGGCTGCGTGACGTGGAGCGTCTCGGCGGTGGCCGTGACGCTGCCGGTCTCGTACAGGAGGACGAAGACACGGGCCAGGTTGAGGTCGAAGGTGCCCATATCGAAGGACTCTATATCGGGATGCCGAAACATCTATTGGTGCCCATGTCGCGGGGTGCCTAGCGTGTCGGACGTCACTTCGAAAGGAACGTCCGTGCCATCCGTGCGCCGTGTCTCCCACGCTTTCCTGGAGCGCCAGGGGCTCACCACCGTCTTCGGCAACCCGGGCTCCAACGAGCTGCCCTTCCTCGCCGAGCTGCCGGACGGCTTCCGTTACGTCCTCGGACTGCACGAGGGCGCGGTCGTCGGCATGGCCGACGGTTACGCCCAGGCCACGGGCCGCCCGGTCCTGGTCAACCTGCACGCGGCCTCCGGTTCGGGCAACGCGATGGGCGCGCTGACGAACGCCGTGGCCTCGCGCACCCCGCTCGTGGTGGTGGCGGGGCAGCAGGTCCGGCCCGCCATCGGCCCGGAGGCCAACCTGGCCAGCGTCGACGCCCAGACGCTGATGAAGCCGCTGGTCGGCTGGGCGGCGGAGCCGGCGTGTGCCGAGGACGTACCGCGCGCACTGGCCCAGGCCGTCTTCGAGGCGCGGCTCCAGCGGAGGCCCACCTATCTGTCCGTGCCGTACGACGACTGGTCGGCCGAGGTCGACGACAACGCCCTGGCCGTGCTCGACCGGCGGGTGGAGCGGGCCTCGGTGCCCGACGCCGCGCAGGGCCGCCGGCTCGCCGAGCGGGTCGCCGCCGCCCGGCGTCCCGCGCTCGTGCTCGGCGGCGACATCGACGCGCCGGGTCTCTTCGACGACGTCGTGCGGCTGACCGAGCGGCTGGGCTGCCCGGTGTGGGCCGCCCCCTCCCTCTTCCGGCTGCCCTTCCCCAGCCGGCATCCGCAGTTCCGGGGGGTGCTGCCCGCCGGGATCGCGCCGGTCTGCGAGGCCTTCGAGGGCCACGACCTGGTGCTCGTGCTGGGCGCGCCCGTGTTCCGGTACCACGAGTACCTGCCCGGCCGGTACCTGCCCGAGGGCACCCGGCTGGTCCAGGTGACCGAGGACGCCTCGGCGGCGGCGCGGGCCCCGGTGGGCGAGGCGCTGGTCGCCGATCCCGGCGCCGTCGTCGACCTGCTCCTGAACGCGCTCGGCGGGCCCGGTGAGCCCGCGGGCCCGTACCGGCCGGCGCCCGAACCGCTCACCGCCCGGGGACCGGGTCTCCACCCCGAGCAGGTCTTCGCCGCCCTGCGCGACGGACTGCCCGCGGACACCGCGTACGTCGTCGAGTCGACGTCGACCACCTCCGCGTGGTGGCGCCAGATGGACCTGCGCCGGCCGGGCTCCTACTACTTCCCGGCGGCCGGCGGGCTCGGCTTCGGGCTGCCCGGCGCCGTCGGGGTGGCGATGGCGCAGCCCGACCGCCCGGTCGTCGGCGTGATCGGGGACGGCTCGGCCAACTACGGCATCACGGCCCTGTGGACGGCCGCGCAGCACGGGGTCCCGCTGACGATCGTGCTGCTGCGCAACGGCACGTACGGGGCGCTGCGCTGGTTCGGCGGCCTGCTCGGCGTGCCGGACGCCCCGGGGCTGGACATCCCGGGGCTGGACTTCACCCGCGTCGCGGAGGGCTACGGGGTGCCCGCCCGGCACGTCGGCGGCGTCGAGGAACTGCGCGCCGTACTTGCCGAGCAGCCCGGCCACCCCCGCCTGATCCAGGTGGACACGGCCCTGACCACGCCCTCCTGAGGCACGACCCGCAGACCGGCCGAGCGCGCGGAGCCGCTGACGCGCCCGGCACCCGAGGATCCCGAGGATCCCGAGGAAGGGAACGACGATGACACTCCTGGACAGCGACGTCTGGGGCCGGAAGTTCTTCAGCGACGGCTGGCAGGACTCCCCCACCGAGCACCCGGTGACGGAGCCGGCGACGGGCGAACGGCTCGGCGCGGTGGGACTGGTCACGCCGGAGGACGTGGGCCGCGCCGCCGCACGGGCCGCCGGCGCCCAGCGCGAGTGGGCCGCGACCTCGCCGCAGCGGCGGGCCGCCGTACTGCGGCGCGCGGGGGAACTCTTCACCGGGCACGCCGAGGAGATCCAGGACTGGCTGGTGCGCGAGGCCGGTTCGGTGCGCTCCAAGGCGGGTTTCGAGGCGCGGCTCGCCATCGGCGAGTGCTTCGAGTGCGCCGGGCTGCCGACGCACCCGCAGGGTGAGGTCCTCACCTCCGAGGAGGCCCGCTGGTCGCTCTCCCGCCGGCGGCCGGCCGGGGTCGTGAGCGTGATCGCGCCCTTCAACTTCCCGCTCATCCTCGGCCTGCGTTCGGTGGCTCCCGCCCTGGCCCTCGGCAACGCCGTGCTGCTCAAGCCGGACCCGCGCACCGCGGTGAGCGGCGGTGTGGTCATCGCCCGGATCTTCGAGGAGGCCGGGCTCCCCGCGGGTCTCCTGCACCTGCTGCCGGGCGACGCCGCGGTCGGGGAGGCGCTCGTCGAGGCCCCGGAGGTGCGGGTGATCTCCTTCACCGGGTCCACGCCGGTCGGCCGGATCATCGGCGAGCAGGCCGGGCGGTTGCTCAAGCGGGCCCACTTGGAGCTGGGCGGGAACAACGCGCTGGTCGTGCTGCCCGGCGCGGACGTGGCCAAGGCGGCCTCGGCGGGGGCGTTCGGCTCGTACCTGCACCAGGGGCAGATCTGCATGACGACCGGCCGGCACATCGTGCACGAGTCGCTGGTGGAGCAGTACACCGCCGCGCTCGCCGCCAAGGCCGAGTCCCTGCCGGTCGGCGACCCGGCCCGCGAGGACGTGGCGCTCGGGCCGATCATCGACCGCCGGCAACTGGAGCGGGTGCACGGCATCGTCCGGGACAGCGTCGCGGCGGGCGCGAAGGTCGCCGCGGGCGGCGAGATCGACGGCGCCTGCTACCGCGCCACCGTCCTGACCGGCCTGACGACCGACATGCCGGCGTGGCGGGAGGAGATCTTCGGTCCGGTCGCCCCGGTCATCGCCTTCTCCACGCCGGAGGAGGCCGCGCGGATCGTCAACGACTGCGAGTACGGGCTGTCGGTCGGCATCCTCGGGGACGTGGGGACGGCGATGAAGCTCGCCGACCGGATCGACTCCGGCAAGGTCCACATCAACGAGCAGACCGTGAGCGACGAGCCCAACGCCCCCTTCGGCGGGGTCAAGGCCTCCGGCACCGGGTCCCGGTTCGGCGGCGCCGCGGCCAACGTCGAGGCGTTCACCGAGACCCAGTGGGTCACGGTCCGCCCGGACATCGCCGACTACCCGTTCTGATCCCCTCCGGTATCCGGTCCCACCTCTGCGGCCACCGCGGCCGCCGCTCACGGCCGCCCCGGCCTTCCCGCCGCTGCGGCCGCCCCTCATGGCCGCCCCGGCCTTTCCGGCTCCGCTCACTCACACCCGTCCCCGGGGGGAGAGTCACCATGACTTCCGCCACCACGTCCGGCGCACCCGCGCAGACCGGCCGCACCGGCAGCAGCACCTGGACGGTGATCCTGTGCTGGATCACCGTCCTGCTGGAGGGCTACGACCTCGTCGTCCTCGGCGCCATCATCCCCACCCTGCTCAAGACCCACCACCTCGGCATGACCGCGGGCGACGCGACCACCATCGCGACGCTCTCGCTCGTGGGCGTGGCCATCGGCGCCGTCTGCGTCGGGCCGCTCGCCGACCGGCTTGGGCGCCGCCGCCTGCTCATCGGCTCGGTGGTGCTGTTCTCGCTCTTCACCCTCGTGGTGCCGCTGGCGAACTCCGTGACGATGTTCGCCGCGCTCCGGCTCGTCGCCGGGCTCGGTCTGGGCGCGTGCATGCCCGTCTCGCTCACGATGATGGCCGAGAACATGCCGGCCGACCGGCGGGCGCGGGCGAGCACCCTGACCATGACCGGCTACCACACCGGTGCGGTCATCACCTCGCTGCTGGCCCTCCAGGTGACCGACGACTGGGAGATCCTCTTCTACCTGCTCGGCGTGGTGGGACTCGTCGTCGCCGTCGTCCAGTGGTTCAAGCTGCCGGAGTCGGAGGCCTTCGTCCGGGCCCAGCGGGACGGGGCCCGGCGGGTGCCGTTCACGGAACTGCTCAAGCCGGCGTACCTGCGCGCGGGCATCGGCATCTGGGTCGCCTCGTTCATGGGCCTGCTGCTGGTCTACGGCCTGAACACCTGGCTGCCGAAGCTGATGAACGACGCCGGCTACCCGGTGCCCACGGCCGTCACACAGCTCCTCGTGCTCAACGTCGGCGGTGTCGTGGGGCTGGTCCTCGGCGGGTTCGTCGCCGACCGCCGGGGCATCAAGGGCACCACGATGGGCTGGTTCGCGGTCTCCGTGGTCATGCTGGCGTGCCTGAGCGTCAGGATGGAGAGCGACCTGATGCTGAACGCGGTCGTGTTCCTCACGGGCGTGTTCGTCTTCTCGGCGCAGGTGCTCGTCTACGCCTACGTGACCAACTTCTACCCGGCCTCGGTGCGCGGCACCGCGCTCGGTTCGGCGTCCGGGATCGGCCGGATCGGCTCGATCGTCGGCCCGTCCATCACGGGCGCCCTGGTCTCCTCGGGGATCGGTCACCCGTGGGGCTTCTACTTCTTCGCGGCGGTGGCCGTCCTCGCCTTCCTGGCCGTCGCGACCCTGCCGCGCACGTCGTCGGGTGCCCGGGCCGAGGCCCCCGGGCCGACGGCCTGACCCCTTCGGGCACACGCGACGGGAGCAGCGGGGTCACTCCACCCGCTGCTCCCGTCGCGCTGGTCGCGGCGCCCGCCGCGGTGAGGCGTGGTGCTCAGTCGCTGTCCACGTTCTCGCGCAGGACCTTGCCGTTCGTCGCGTCGACGTCCACGGTCGCCTTGTCCCAGTTGTCGGTCGACACGACGTCGACGGACCACATGACCTTCTGGTCGTCGCTCTCGTCGAGCTCGACGTGGGTCACGGTGCCCTTGGCGTTGTCGGTGGCGACCTTCACGGCCTGCTGCGGCGTCTGCGTCGCCTTCTTGAGCATGTCGGCGACCTGCTGCTTGTCGTCCGCGTCCTGGTCCTCGGCCTGGGTGCGGAAGATCTTGCCGGAGACGGCGTCGATGTCCATCCGGGTCACCGTGCCGTCGGAGGCGGCGACCTTGGCCTCCCACTCCGGGGCACCCTGGCTGGGCGCCGGGTTGGGCATGCTCGGGCTGGGCGAACCGGTCGACGCGGTGGCCTCGGCGGTGGTGCGCTTCAGTTCGAGGTCGACGAGTTTGCCCTCGGGGACCTCCTTGACGGCGGTGTCGGCCGCCTTGTCCCAGGTGACCTTCGCCAGCGGCACCAGGGCCTTGCGCTCGGCCTGGTCCTCGGTCAGGGACGCGGAAGGAGAGGGGGAGCCGGAGTTGGTGGCGGATGCGGTATTGGTGGCAGGGGTGGTCTGAGCCGCCTCGGCGACACTGGAGCGTGTCGTGTCGGCGTTCGTGCAGCCGGTCATCAGCAGCACGGAACTGCCCAGGGCGCAGATGACGGCCATCGAACGAAGAGGCGGGAGACGTCGCACAGAGCTCATGCACGTCTCCGTAACCGTATGAGCGTCTTGTCATACCGATTCGGCCGGGAAACCACCGCAATGGCCGATCCGCTCAGCGGACCGGCACGCACACCTCCCGGTCCTGCCCCGGGACGGTCCCCGGCGGGCACGGGACGGCGGTGCGGGCGCCGGTCTGTTCCAGCCACTCCCGGTACGCGGTGGACTGGCGGGCCACCTCCCAGTACGCCTCCTCCAGCGCCGGGTAGACGGCGTCCAGTTCGGCCCGGGTGCGCGCGGCCAGCAGCAGGCGTACGCCCAGGGGGTCGCCGCAGAGGCGCCGTACCGCCGTGTCGGGGCGGGACTGGGAGCTGGGCTGGCAGACGGTGACGACCTCGCCGGTGGCGACGAGTGACGCGGCGGTGTGGTAGTCGCCGTGCAGGACGCGCGGATCGAGGCCGACGGCGCGCAGCATGCGGTGCACCCCGTCCCACTCGCCGTCGACGGTGGGGTCGACCATCCAGCGGTCCTGCGCCAGGTCGTCGAGACGGACGACGGACCGGACGGCCGCGGGGTGGTCGGCGGGCAGCATGACGAACTGCGGTTCGCGCTCGACGAGCACCCGCAGCCGCAGCCCCTCGGGGACGTGCAGCGGGCAGCCCTCCACCTCGTGCACGAAGGCGACGTCGAGCCGGCCGTCCGCGACCCCGCGCAGCAGGGCGTTGGCCGAGACGTCCATCTGGAGGGCCGGCTCAGGACCGGGTCCTCTGAGCCGGCGCAGCCAGCCGGCCAGGGCGCGGCTGGCCGTGGAGCCGACGCGCAGCCGGCTGTCGCCGGCGGTCGCCGCGGCGCGGGCCTCGCGGACGAGGGTGCTCATGTCGGCGAGGAGCGGGCGGGCTCTGCCGAGGACGGTCCGGCCGAGCGGGGTGGGGCGGCAGCCGGTGCGCTCCCGGACGAACAGGGGCCCGCCCAGGGCCTGTTCGATGCGGCTCAACTGCGTGCTCAAGGTGGGCTGCGCGACGCCGAGTCGGCGTGCCGCCCGGTGCAGGCTGCCGGCGTCGGCGATGGCGCACAGTGCGCGTAGGTGCCTCACCTCGAGCTCCATGCAGGGAGAGTAGGGCGGAACAGTTGGTTGCGCCAGGTGAACAAAAGGCGGCGGATCAGGGCGAGTTCTGCACAGCGGGAGAAGCTGTTCCCGACCGCGCCCGCCCGGTGGCGGAGCCCGCGTCGGGACGCTCCGGCGGCGGTGACGACCCACGACCCCGCACGCCGGCGGTGATAGCCCCGCCCTATCCCCTCCTGCCATCATCACACCGGCCCGCGGGCGGCCCACACTCACCGATGACGACTTCTCCCCACTCCCCCACACAAGGAGTCATCGATGCGCATCAGTCTGCCCCTGCTCTCCACCGCGGTCGGTCTCGGCCTCACCGCGGCCGTGCTCGGCACCGGTCCGGCCGCCACCGCCGCTCCCCAGGCGCCGGCCCGGGCCGCGCAGGTCGGCTACCAGCCCGCAGCCGGTTCGGGCGAGGACGCCGCCGCCAACAGGGCGTTCTTCGAGGCGGTCATCAGGTCCGTCGCCGAGAAGCGCGCCGCGGCCCCGTCCTCGGCGGCCGCCGTCACCGTCTACTACAGCACCACGGGCGCGCCCAGCTTCCGCACCCAGATATCCCGCTCCACCCAGATCTGGAACAGCTCCGTGTCCAACGTGCGGCTCGCGGAGAGAAGTTCGGGAGCGGACTTCTCGTACCGCGAGGGCAACGACTCGCGCGGTTCGTACGCGTCCACGGACGGGCACGGGCGCGGCTACATCTTCCTCGACTACCGGCAGAACCAGCAGTACAACTCGACCCGCGTGACCGCCCACGAGACCGGGCACGTGCTCGGCCTCCCCGACCACTACTCCGGCCCGTGCAGCGAGCTGATGTCGGGCGGCGGCCCCGGCACGTCCTGCACCAACGCCTACCCGAACGCCGCCGAACGCAGCCGGGTGAACCAGCTGTGGGTGAACGGCTTCACGGCCGCCCTCGACAAGGCGCTGGAGAAGGCCTCGCGACGCTGAGCGTCCGGAGCCACGGCGCGGGGGGGGTCCGACCGGGCCGCCCCCACACACCCGTTCCACCCATACCGCACGCGCAACCCCCCCCGGGGTGAGCGGAGGTTCCTCCTCAACGAC
>NZ_JBWKKZ010000015.1:105749-199116 GCF_056430705.1 Streptomyces sp. NPDC045956
GGGGGGGTGGGGTGGTGGGGGGGGGGGGTTGGGGTGGCGGGGGGGGGAGGGGGGGGGGGGGGGGTTGGGGGGGGGGGGGGGGGGGAAGGGGGGGGGGGGGGGTGCCCCCCCCCCCCCCCCCCCCCGCACCCGTGCCACCCGTACCGCATGCGCAACCTCCCTCGGGGTAAGCGGAGTTCACTCCGCAGCGACCTTCGAAGGAGCCTGACGTGAACAAGGGGAAGGCACCCGTCGACGACGGGCTCGGCACTCTGGAACCGGGGACCCGGCAGCGCGGGCAGCTGCACGGCCGCGTCGCCGACATCGCCTGGACGGCGTTGTGCGTGGTGCTCGCGCTGTGGGCGGTGTGGAGCTCCGTCGGTGCCGTCCGGGGCGGGACCGCCTGGGCCTATTCCGCCGTGGCCTGGGTGTTGCTCGCCACCGCGCTGGCGCTGCGGGCACGCGCGGCGCGTCGCAGGACGTCACTGTGAGGACCCCGGAACTGTAGGGCCCCAGGATCACCGGGCGGCGGGGAGCGGGAGCGCCGCGAGCACGGCCCGGTGGACGGCTCGGGCCAGCCGGGCGCCCCACTGCGAGCGCGGTCCGGCGAAGGAGTGGACCTCGCTGTCCGCCCCCGGGACGCGGGCGGCGACGCACACGGCATCCGTGGGTGTGCCGGAGCAGTCGAGGCCCGCTTCGAGCAGCGCCTGGACCTTGGCCTCGGTCGCCGTCATCACAGCGTTGACCAGGGCCGCGTCGCTCAGCGCGACGGGCAGGGCGGCGACGATGTTGATCGTGCCCGGTGCGGCGGTGCCGGTGGCGCCCTCGGCGGGTGAAGCCGCCCAGCCGCGCACCGAGACACCCGCGGTCACCACGGCTTCCGCGCCGCCGTCCCTCCCGATGCCGGGTGCGGACACGTCGGCGGCCGTCATCAGGCCCACCCCCGGCCCCCGGGCGCCGGCCGCGCCGGCCAGGTCCGCGAGGTGCCGCGCGGGGTCGGTGCGCCGATAGCCGTGCGCGACCTGGGCGTTGAGCACCCAGGCGCGTTCACCTATCCCGCCGCCCAGCACGGCGCTGCTGGCCGCCCGCCAGCCCGGGCCCGGGCACCACAGCAGGGCGTGCAGCCGTTCCCCGTCCTCCTCGCGGGTCAGGCGCCGAGGGGTGAGCAGCGGGGGCCCGGTACGGGGCGGTGGCAGGAGGGCGGGCACCGGCGGGAACTCCTCTGGGCGGTCGGGGGCGGAACCGGTTGATCGTACTCAGCGCGGAACCCTCGCTCCGGCTCCGGGACGGGCGTATTGCGGACCCGGTCCCCGGCACTTTCACTGGACACAACTTCGCCATGAGGCGTCGGATCGGAGGCCGCGATGTTGTCCCACACCCTGGAGCACGGGGTCCTGGTCATCACGGTGGACCAGGACCCGGGAATCGACGGGCGGGCCACGCTGACCACGCACATCACCCACTTGGTCGACGCCCACAAGCCGACCCCCGTCGTCATCGTCCTCACCGACCGGGCAGCCGGCCCCGCCGCGGTCAGTGCCGTGCTCCGGGCCCACCAGTGGTGCGGCCGCCTGGGCGTCCTGATGAGCGTCGTCACCCACAGCGCGCCCGTCCGGCGGCTGCTGGAGAACAACGCCGACACCTCCGGCCCGCGGCTGGTCGTCCACGCCCGGGTGGACACCGCGATCAGCACCGCCTTCACCGCGGCGGCCTAGACCGGAGGAACCGGAAGAACCGGAGAAGGGCGGGTTCCGCCGCCCGTCAGGGCTGTCCGCGCCAGAGGTCGGGGCCGAAGACCTCGTAGTGGACGTCCTGGGCCGGCACACCGCGGCGCAGCAGGTCGCCGCGGACGGCGCGCATGAAGGGCACCGGTCCGCACAGGTAGGCCGTCAGGCCCGGCGGCAGTTCGACGCCGGCGAGGTCGGCGCGGCCGGCCGAGGCGTGCGGTGCCCGGTCGCCGGGCACCTCGTACCAGAGGTGGAGCCGGGCGCCGGGCAGCGCGCGTATCAGGTCGAGCTGCTCCTGCCGGTGGGCGTGCGCGACGGGGTCGCGGTCGGCGTGGATCACGGTCACCGGGCGGGTGGAGCCGGACGCGGCCAGGTGGTCCAGCATGGCCAGCATGGGGGTGACCCCGATGCCGGCCGAGGCCAGCAGCAGGGGCCCGTCGCCGTCCGCCAGCGCGAGGTCGCCGAACGGTGCGGACACGGTGAGGACGTCGCCCTCGCGCGCGTGGGCGTGGAGCCATGACGAGACCTCGCCCTCGGGTCCCTCGCCGCCCCGGACCCGCTTGACGGTGATGCGCCGGTCGGACCGGCCGGGTCCGGCGGACAGGCTGTACTGCCGGATCTGGCGGGAGCCGTCGGGCAGTTCGGACCGGACACTGACGTACTGGCCCGGGCGGAACGGCGGCGCGGGGTGCTCGTCGGCGGGCCGGAGCACGAGGGAGACCGCGTCGGGGCCCTGCTCCTGCCGTCCGACGATCTCCACGCGGCGCCAGACCTCCCCCTCGGCCACACCCGCCTCCCGGTAGAGGCGGCTTTCGAGGGCCACGAGCGCGTGGGCCATCAGCCAGTAGACCTCGTCCCAGGCCGCGGCGACCTCAGGGGTGACGGCGTCGCCGAGCACCTCCGCGATCGCGGCGTACAGATGGCGGTGGACGATCTCGTACTGCTCGGACGTGATGCCGAGGGAGGCGTGCTTGTGCGCGATGCGGGAGAGCATCGCGTCCGGACGTTCGTCGGGGTGGTCCAGCAGCAGGCCGGCGAACCCTGCGATGGAACCGGCCAGCGCCCGCTGCTGCTCCCCGCTGGCCTGGTTGCCGCGGTTGAACAGGTCCCGCAGCAGCTCGGGGTGGGCGTCGAACAGCTTGCGGTAGAAGAGGGTGGTGATGTCGCCGATGGCTCCACCCACCGCCGGGAGGGTGGCCCGGACCACGGGGACCGACTGTTCGGAGAGCACGGTGACTCCTTAACTGGTATCCAATATTCGTGTTTTCGCGTGCGGCTCGCCACCGGCCCCCGACCGACGGTCCACCGGCCACACCGAGGCACAGGAATCACCCCGAGGAGCGGTCCGTCAGGCCGATCAGGACCGGGCCGGTCGGTGAGGCCACCAGGTCGGTCACGGTCAGCGGGTCGAGCGCGGCGTAGAACGCCTCCTGCGCGTCCCGCAGCGCGCCCCGCAGGCGACAGGCCCCGCGCAGGGGGCACGGCGAGTCGCCCTCGCAGGCGACCACCTCACCGTCGCCCTCCAGCTCGCGCACCAGTCGGCCCACCGAGGCGTGCCGCCCCGGGCCGGTCAGCGTGAGGCCGCCGCCGCGCCCGCGCCGCGCCTCGACCACACCGAGGTGCTGGAGGCGGGTGATGGCCTTCGCCGCATGCGTGTACGGCACACCGACCGCCTCGGCCACCTCGCGGGTGGTCAGGGGGTCGTCCCCGTCTCTCACGACCGCCAGGCGCATCACGGAGCGCAGCGCCAGGTCGGTGAACTTCGTCAGCCGCACAACCCGGACGCTATCAAATACGCATGTTAGATTCGTCTTTACCTCGCGCCCTCGGCCTGTGGAGTGCGTCACTCGACCGGCCGCGCCGGGGCCGGCCGCTCAACGGATCGGCGGGACAACCCAGTCGACATCGGACGGTGCATCTGATGACAGCGCAAGACCGCTACTCCCCCGAGCCGGCGGCACCGGCACCGTCACCCCGGGTGCTGTGCGACCTCGCGGACCTCCTGCCGCCCGGCGAGGACCTGTCGACCGGTGCCCTGTGGAGGCTCGCGGAGCCCGGACGCCAGCTCGACGCCAACGTCGTCCGCATCCCGGCGGCGGGGCGGGTCGACACCCACACGGAGCCGGACCTCGACGTCCTGCTGCTCGTCCTCGACGGTGAGGGCGCGCTCGTCGGCTCCGAGGGACGGCAGCCCCTGCGCGCCGGCGCCCTGACCTGGCTGCCGCACGGCTCGACGCGCGCGGTGCACGCCGGCCCGGACGGGCTGACGTACCTGACCGTCCACCGACGCCGCCCCGGTATGCGGATCCAGCCCCCGGAGGCCGCCGGCCGGCTCCGGCCCGATGGCACCTGAGGCCGGGAGCGGCCGGCCCGGCTCGCGTGCAACGGGGAACGGGGTTACGGCGTTCGGGTCCCCCACTGTTGCGTCCGGTCGTCTCTGGGCACCCCTTGAGGGACGAGGAGGTGGCGATATGGAGGACTGGCGCGGGTTCGCCCAGCAGATGGCGTCGTTGGCACGCGACCTGCTGGCCCAGGAATCGGTGAACGACACCCTGGAGCGCATCACCGGCTCGGCCACGGAACTGGTGGAGGGCTGCGACGCCGCCGGCATCCTCATCCTGCGCGGCGACCAGGTGCAGTCGCTCGCCCCCACCGACCAGGTCGTGGTGGACAGCGACGATCTCCAAGGGCGAGTCGGGGAAGGTCCGTGCTTCGACGCCGCGCGCACCTCCGAGGGGCAGCGGCAGTTCCGTATCGCCGACTTCACCGACCAGGCACGGCGCTGGCCCAAGTACGTGCCCGAGGCCCGCAAGCTGGGGCTCGGCAGCATGATGGGCTTCCTGCTCTTCACCGAGGACGAGGACCTCGGTGCCCTGAACCTCTACTCGTACCGGCCGGGGGCGTTCACCGATGCCAGTGAGCTGGCCGGCTGGCTGCTCGCCTCCCACGCCGCCGTCGCCTTCTCCAGCGCCCGCACGCATGCGCAGATGCAGGAGGCGATCGGCAGCCGGCACACCATCGGCGAGGCCATGGGCATCCTCATGGGCAGCCGGCGGCTGACCGAGGACCAGGCCTTCGCGGTACTGCGCCGGTACTCGCAGGACCACAACGTGAAGCTCCGCGACGTCGCCCGCCAGGTGTGCGAACGGGGCGGCCCGCCCTGATCCCCGGGTGCGCGCCCCGGGCCGGGACGCGCACCGGATGGCGTACGGCCCGGCGGCAGCGGGCACACGACAGCGATGACCTTGGCCGACTTCTCCTTCGCCGTACTGGGAGCGGGTGCCCTCGGGGCGGCCGTGATACCCCGGCTGGTGGCCGGACGGGCCCTGTCCATGCCGCTCGTCTTCCTGCTCTGCGGCATCGCCCTGCAACTGCTCCCCACCCCGCTGCCCGAGATCGACCTCGTACGCGACCGGGTGTGGGTGGAGCACCTCACCGAGATCTGCGTGATCATCTCCCTGATGGGGGCCGGCCTGGCGCTGAACCGCCCCTTCGGCCTGCGCCGCTGGCAGGCTCCCTGGCGGCTGATCGGCATCACCATGCCCCTCACCATCGCGGCCACGGGGCTGCTCGCGTGGTGGCTGCTGGACTGGCCGCCGGCCGCCGCGCTGCTGCTCGCCGCGGTGCTGGCACCCACCGACCCGGTCCTCGCCTCCGAGGTGCGGGTGGGCGCGCCCACCGACTCCGAGCACGACGAGGACGAGGTCCGCTTCGCGCTCACCGGGGAGGCGGGTCTCAACGACGGCCTGGCCTTCCCGGTCGTCATGGCGGCGATCGCACTGACGGCGGCCGCGGGCACCGGCGTGTCCGGGGACTGGGTCGGGCACTGGCTGCTGGTCGACCTGCTGTACGGGTGCGTGGTCGGCGTCCTGGCGGGTCTGGCCGTCGGGAAGCTGCTCGGCTGGCTGTTCTTCCGCGCCGGCCCGGAGTCGTTCCGGCTGTCCGAGCACCGCGAGGGCTTCGTCGCCCTGGGCGCCACCTTCCTGTCCTACGGCGTCACCGAACTCGCCCACGGCTACGGCTTCCTGGCCGTCTTCGTCACCGCGTGCAGCGTGCGCGCCGCCGAACGCGACCACGGCTACCACGCCGTGCTGCACGACTTCGTCGAGCAGGTCGAACGGCTGCTGACCGCCGGGCTCCTCTTCCTGCTGGGGGTCTGTGTCGCGCAGGGCGCGCTGGCCGACCTGACCTGGCGGGGCGCTGCCGTCGGCCTGCTCCTGCTGCTCGTGGCACGGCCGGCCGCCGGGTGGGTCGCGCAGCTCGGGACGGCCGCGGGACCGCGGGAGCGGATCGTCACCGCCTTCTTCGGCATTCGCGGCATCGGCTCGCTGTTCTACCTCGCCCACGCCCTCGGAACGGAGGGCTTCCACGTCCCGGCCGGGGAGCTGTGGGCCGTCGTGGCCTTCACCGTCCTCGCCTCGGTCGTCCTGCACGGAGTGACCGCCTCTCCCGTGATCGCCCGCCTCGACCGGCTGCGGACGCTCAGGGCGCACAGCCGCGGGGAGCCCGGGCGGACGCCGAGCGAAACCGACGTGGCCGGCGAGCGTCTGTGACCGCATCGCGAGAAACCGACGGAAAGCGCGCGGGAATTGAGCAAGACCCTTCTCATTCGGATCGCCGACTCTCGTATAGTGATCGCCAGTTGCGTGCCGTGTGAGAGCTGCCTGCCCGCACGCGCCCCGATGGACGACACGAGGGCCGCTCCGGCGGCCTGGCGAGGACCCGATTGATGACCGCGCCCGCCCGCCCCGGCGACCGAACCGCTCCCCGCGCCCTCGTATCCACGGCCCTGCCCTGCGCGGTGGTCTCGGCGCTCGTCGTCGGTGGCGCCGTCGCCGCGGCACCGCCCTCGGTACGGGTCCCCCTCGGCCTGGGCGCGAGCGCCGCGGCGATCCTGCTCTGCGTGGCGGTGACCGTGGCCGTGCACGCCGTGCGCGGACGACGGGCCGCCCGCCGCCTGCTGGACGCCGCCCGCGCGGACGTCAGCGGACTCACCCGGGACCGCGCCCACCTCGCCGAGCGGGCGGAACGGGAGCAGCAGCGCCTGCGGGCGGAGGCCGACCGCGAACGGGCGTCGCTGCTGGCCGAGTTCGACCGGGAGCGGGAGCGCCTGGCGGACGGTTTCGAGCAGGAGCGCCGCCGTCTGGCCGAGCAGCGGGCCCAGGAGGCCGACCGGTTCACCGAGGAGGCCGACCGGCTGCGGGCGGACCTGGAGCGGGCGACGGGTGAGCGCGCCGCCGCAGTCTCGGCGACCGCCAACGCGGCCGGCCGGATGCAGGCGTTGGCCACGGGGATGCTGGCCGACCTGCGGGCCATGGAGGAGCGGCACGGCGACGAGGACGTCCTCACCGACCTGTTGCACCTCGACCACCGCACCGCTCAGGCGGGCCGGCTGGCCGACTCCGTCGCCGTCCTCACCGGCGCCCGCTCCGGACGCCGTTGGGCGCGGCCCATCGGCATGGAGTCGATCCTGCGCGGGGCGATGGGACGTATCGCCGGGTACCAGCGGGTGCGCGTCCACTCGGCCAGCGACCGCGCGGTGGCCGGGCACGCCGCCGAGGGCGTCATGCACGCCCTGGCCGAACTCCTGGACAACGCGGCGAACTTCTCCCCGCCGACCGCCGAGGTCCACGTGTACGTGGAGGAGGTGCCCGCCGGCGTCATCGTGTCCGTGGAGGACAGCGGACTGGTGATGGGCGAGGTGCAACTGCGCCGCGCCCAGAAGGCGGTCTCCGGCGACACCGCCGGGATCGGCGGCCTGACCGGCACCCGGCTGGGCCTCGCCGTGGTGGGGCGGCTGTCGGCGAAGTACGGGCTGAAGGTGTCCTTCCGGCCGTCCGCGCGCGGCGGCACCGGCGTGCTGATGCTCATCCCCCAGGACATCCTGAGCGGTTCGGCCGTTCCCGAGGGCCCAGCCTCGAACCCGGTGGCCTCCGGCCGGACCGCCGCGCCCGCGGCGGCCTCGGTCGAGACCCCCACGGACCCGGCCGCCGCGGCCCCGGCGACGGCGGCTCACCCGTCGCTCCCCGGAGTGTCACCCGCCACCGGCGGCTTCGACGGCCTCGCCCCCGCCGGCGGGGTCTCCGAGCCCCTTCCCGTGCACGAGTCCGCCGACCGCGGGCCGGGCGGGTCGGCCGAGCCGGCCACCGAGCTGCCCAAGCGGCGCCGCGGCCGCACCCTGGCCGCGGCCGAACGCGGCCGCTCCACGACCGGGGCCGACGAGCCCCGCCCCGCCCCGCCCGCCGACGACGCGAAGGTGCGCGCGGCCCGCTTCAGCAGCTTCCGCCAGGCGGTACGGCCGGCCGGCCCCACCGGTTCGCGGGGTACCGCCCCGCAGCCGGAGCCCGCCGCCCCCGCACCCACCGAGACGGCCCCCGACCACCCGTCCCACTCGCACGCGCACCCGGAAGGCGACACCACCTCATGACCGGCTCGACCACCGCCGACGAGAAGCTCACCTGGCTCATCGAGGGCCTCCTGGAGCGCACTCCGGGCGCGCGGCACGCGCTCGTCCTCTCCCGGGACGGACTCAAGCTGTGCCGCACCCCCGAGCTCTCCGTCGACCAGGCCGACCAGCTCGCCGCGATCGCCGCCGGCATCCAGTCGCTGTCCCACGGCGCGTCCGTGGAGTTCGGGGACGGCAGCGGCGGTGTGCGCTCGGCCATGACCGAGTTCTACGGCGGCATCCTCTTCATCGTCGAGGCGGGCGACGGCGCGCACCTGGCCGTCGTCACCTCTGAGGACGCGGACGCGGGGCTCGTCGGGCACAACATGAGCGAGCTCATCGAGCAGCTCGGCGAGCACCTCACCGCGCAGCCCCGCACGTCATGAGCCGCCCCGGCAGGGACGACGCACCCGACCGCCTGTACACCCTCACCCAGGGGCGCAGCCGGTCGGGGCCCGACAGCCCCTTCGACCTGGTCACGCTCATCGTCGCCGAGTGCGAGCCGGGGCCCGGCATGCAGTCGGAGCACACGGCGATCCTGCGGATGACCGACGCCCCCACGGCGGTGGTGGAGATCGCCGCCGAACTGCGGCTGCCGGTGAGCATCACCAAGATCCTGCTCTCCGACCTGCACGCCGCAGGGCGTGTGAGCGTGCGCCACCCGCGCAGGGCAGCCGTCCCCGATCCCGACATCCTGGAGCAGGTGCTCGTTGGACTCCGCAATCTCTGACGCCTCCACCCCGGCGCGCACACCGCTGGGTGCGTCCGCCGACAACGGTCTGAAGATCGTGGTCGTGGGCGGGTTCGGTGTCGGCAAGACGACCATGGTCCGCTCGGTCAGCGAGATACGTCCCCTCAACACCGAGGAGACCATGACGCAGGCCGGCGAGGCGGTCGACGACATCAGCGAGGTGCGCGGGAAGACCGCGACGACCGTGGCCTTCGACTTCGGCCGCATCAGCCTCGACACGCGCAACGTGCTGTACCTGTTCGGCGCCCCCGGTCAGGAGCGCTTCTGGTTCCTGTGGGACCGGCTGTTCTCCGGCACGCTGGGCGCGGTGGTCCTGGTGGACACCCGCCGCATCGACGACTCCTGGTACGCCATCGACCGCCTGGAGCACCACGGCACGCCGTTCATCGTCGCCTGCAACGACTTCGGCGGCCCCCGGCACTCCCCCGAGGCCGTCCGCGAGGCCCTCGACCTGGACCCCCGGGTGCCCCTGGTCTCCTGCGACGCCCGGTCCCGCGAATCCAGCAAGCAGGTGCTGATCGCGCTGGTCGAGCACCTTCAGGCGTCCTACGCCGCCCAGCCCCGACAGGAGTTCGCGTGAGCACCGACGCCACCGACGCCGTACCGCTCAGCGGTCCCCGTTTCCAGACCGAACCCGCCCTGCTGTACCGGCAGATGCGGCGCGAGCACGGTGCCGTCACCCCGGTGCTGCTGGACGGGGACGTCCCCGCGTGGCTGGTGCTCGGCTACCGGGAACTGCACCAGGTGACCGGCGACCCGGTGCTGTTCAGCCGGGACTCCGACCTGTGGAACCAGTGGGAGAACATCCCCGCCGACTGGCCGCTGCTGCCGATGATCGGCCGCAAGCAGCCGTCGATCCTCTACACGGTCGGCGAGCGGCACCGGGAACGCGCCGCGATGATCAGCGACGCGCTGGAGGCCGTCGACCCGCACGTGCTGCGCGGCCACGCCGAGCGGTTCGCCGACGAACTGGTCGACCGGCTCTGCGCCAAGGGCGAGGCCGACCTCGTCGGCGACTACGCCATGCTGCTGCCGGTGCGGGTGCTGACCCGCCTGTTCGGCTTCTCCGACGCGGAGGGCCCGGCGCTCGTCACCGCCCTCAACGACATGATCGACGGCAGGGAGCGGGCCATCGCCGGCCAGACGCACCTCGGCACGTCGATGGCGCGGCTCCTCGCCGACCGGAAGGCGGCGCCCGCCGACGACGTCGCCTCCCGGATGCTGGCCGACACCGGCGGCTTCAGCGAGGAGGAGATCGCCCAGGACCTGATGGTGATGATGGCCGCCGGGCACCAGCCGACCGCGGACTGGATCGGCAACTCGCTGCGCCTGATGCTGACCGACGAACGCTTCGCCGCGTCCCTGTTCGGTGGCCGCAACAGCGTCGCCGAGGCGATGAACGAGGTGCTGTGGGAGGACACGCCGACCCAGAACGTGGCCGGCCGGTGGGCGTCCCGGGACACCCAGCTCGGCGGCCGCCGCGTCCGCGCCGGCGACCTGCTGCTGCTCGGTCTCCAGGGCGCCAACTCCGATCCGCAGGTCCGCACCGACGGCTCGGCCCTCACCGGCGGCAACAACGCGCACTTCTCCTTCGGCCACGGTGAGCACCGCTGCCCGTTCCCCGCCCAGGAGGTCGCCGAGGTCATCGCGCGCACGGGCATCGAGGTCGTCCTCGACCGGCTGCCGGACATCGACCTGGCCGTACCCGCCGGGTCCCTCACCCGTCGCCCCTCGCCCTGGCTGCGGGGGCTGACCGAACTGCCCGTGCGCTTCACCCCGACCACCGCCCTGGGAGGCACGTCAGCATGACGACCGGCACCGAAGAAGCCCGGATACCGCTGGACCCGTTCGTCACCGACCTGGACGGCGAGAGCGCCCGGCTGCGCGCGGCCGGTCCGCTCGCCGCGGTGGAGCTGCCGGGCGGCGTGCCCGTGTGGGCGGTCACCCACCACGCCGAGGCGAAGGCCCTCCTCACCGACCCCCGCCTGGTGAAGGACATCAACGTGTGGGGGGCGTGGCAGCGCGGCGAGATCCCCGCGGACTGGCCGCTGATCGGGCTGGCCAACCCGGGCCGTTCCATGCTCACCGTGGACGGCGCCGAGCACCGGCGGCTGCGGACGCTCGTGGCGCAGGCGCTCACGGTGCGCCGGGTGGAGCACATGCGCAAGCGGATCACCGAGCTGACCGACCGGCTGCTGGACGAACTGCCGGCGGACGGCGGTGTCGTCGACCTCAAGGCCGCCTTCGCCTACCCGCTGCCGATGTACGTCATCGCCGACCTCATGGGGATCGAGGAGGTGCGGCTGCCCAGGCTGAAGGTGCTGTTCGACAAGTTCTTCTCGACCCAGACGCCGCCCGAGGAGGTCGTGGCGACCCTCACCGAGCTGGCCGGGATCATGGCCGACACGGTCGCCGCCAAGCGCGCCGCGCCCGGTGACGACCTGACCAGTGCCCTGATCCTGGCCTCGGAGGACGGTGACCACCTCACCGACGAGGAGATCGTCTCCACGCTGCAGCTGATGGTGGCCGCGGGCCACGAGACCACGATCTCGCTCATCGTGAACTCCGTGGTCAACCTGTCCACCCATCCCGACCAGCGCGACCTGGTGCTGTCCGGGGAGGCCGACTGGTCCGCGGTCGTCGAGGAGACGCTGCGCTACTCGACCCCCACCTCGCACGTCCTGATCCGCTTCGCGACCGAGGACGTCCCGGTCGGCGACCGGGTGATCCCCGCCGGTGACGCGCTGATCGTGTCGTACGGCGCGCTGGGCCGGGACGAGCGGGCGCACGGTCCCTCGGCCGGCGAGTTCGACATCACCCGCGCCTCGCAGAGCCGGCACATCTCCTTCGGGCACGGCCCGCACGTGTGCCCCGGCGCCGCTCTGTCCCGGCTGGAGGCGGGCGTGGCCCTCCCGGCGCTCTACGCCCGCTTCCCGCGGCTGGACCTGGCGGTGCCCGCCTCGGAACTGCGCAACAAGCCGGTGGTCACGCAGAACGACCTCTTCGAGCTGCCGGTCAGGCTGGGCTGACCGGCGTCCGGCGCACCGGGCCTGACCAGGGGCGTACCCGCGGGGCGTTTGCCCCCCGCCCTGCGGGTAACTCCGGCATTTCGGACGCCGAACCCGAATCGGCACGCCGGCGTCGACACTGCTGTGTGGCACCCCGGGAGTCGCCATGTGGAAGCGCAAGGGAAGAAAGAGCCGTCGGGCCGCGAAGCCGGTCCCCGTGGAGCTGTGCGACCTGTGCGCCAGGGTCTTCCCCGAGAAGGAGGCCGTGGGCGGTTACGTGCCGGACTCCTCGGCGGCGCACGCCACCGAGGCCTGCTTCGACGGGCTGCGGCGCGTCACCGCGTGCTGCGACGCCCACTTCGAGGTGATCAGGAACGGCTACGCGCACCGGCCCTTCGTGACCGAGGAGCTGTGGGCGGCGAAGCTCACCCGCGCCCTGACCAGTGGTCCCACGGGACTCTCCATGGACCAGCTCGGCTGCCGGACCGGCCTCCAGGAGCCGCAGATACGCGCCGCGATCGCCTGGCACAACGAGCGGATGCGCGAGCAGCAGCGCACGGACCCCTGACCCGGGCCGCGAGGCGGACCACGGGCGCGCCGGGCCCCTCCGTACGGCTCGGCGCCGGGGGCCGTGTCGGGCGGCGCCGCCCTCCCGGACGGCCCCACGGCGAGGGCCGTCCGGGTGGCGTGCGGCGGGCGGCCGGGTGGCGGCACGTTTGTCCGGTCGCCGCCCGGGTCACTCAGTTGCGCGTCCGCGCGCCGTCGAGGGGCCCGCCCGAGGAGCTTCCCGTGAACCGGTTCTGGCAGCCGTTCCACCGAGTGTGGGACCGGTTGGCCGCGTCCTCCCTCGTCCGGCGCGGCCGGGACCTGGAGCTGATGCACCGGGCCATGGGGTTCGCCACCCTGGCGCTGGTCACGCTGGCCCCGCTGCTGATCGTGGTGGCCGCCTTCGACCCCCTGGGACGCGGAGGGTTCGCGTCCTGGCTGTCCGACGGCATGGGACTGTCCGGCCGCTCCGCCCGCGTACTGACCGACATCTTCAGTCCGCCGCCCAAGGTGGTCGGCACGACGAGCGTGTGGGGTGGTATCGCGCTGGCCGTGTTCGGCGTGTCCTTCGCGGCGAGCGTGCAGAACGGCTACGAGCGCATCTGGGAACTCCCCTCGGGCCCGTGGCACCGCGTCTGGCGGCAACTGACCTGGGTGATCGCGCTGACCGCCTACCTCTACCAGGAGGTGCAGACGCGGACCGCCCTGCACGGCTCGCTGCGGATCGCGCTGTCCACGGCGACGGGCATCCTGTTCTTCTGGTGGGGCCAGCACTTCCTGCTGGGCAGCCAGGTGCGCTGGCGGGACCTGCTGCCCGGGGCCATCGCGACGGTGGCGGGCCTGATCGGCCTGCGGGGCTTCTCCTACCTCGTCTTCACGCCGCTCATCCTCGACAACGCGATCAGCTACGGCACGGTGGGGATCGTCCTGGTGGTGGAGTCCTGGCTGATCGGGGTCGGGTTCGTCGTCTTCGGCGGCTCGATGGTCGGCCACTGGTTCTGCGAGCACCACTGGTGGACCCGGAACATCGACCGCATCGACCGGGACTGACAGCGTGCGGCGGTGCGCGCCACGGGCGTACGGCTCGGGGTCGTCCGGCGGCTTCCCCCGCGCCACCGGCACCGGCCGCGCTCACGCCCTCGCCCCGTATGCGATCACCCGGCGCCGGCCGCCCTTCCGGTCACCCCCGCCCGGGCGGCGGCGCCGCGCTCGCCCGGGGCACGAGTCGCGTCGGCACGAGTGTCGTGCCCCGCTCCGGGCCCTCCTGGCGCATCTTGCGCAGCACCGCCCGCACGCAGAGCCTGCCCACCTCGGCGAAGTCCTGGTGCACCGTGGTCAGCGGCGGCAGGAAGGAGCCGGCCTCCGGGATGTCGTCGAAGCCGATGACGCTGACGTCCGCGGGGACGCGCCGGCCGCGTTCGTGCAGGGCGCGCAGGAGGCCGAGTGCCATCTGGTCGTTGGCCGCGAAGACGGCCGTGCACTCCTCGCGGGCGGCCAGTTCCAGGCCGGCGCGGTAGCCGGACTCCGCCGACCAGTCGCCCCGGAACAGCGGCGGCGGGGTGCGGCCGGCCTCGGTGAGCGTGCGTCGCCAGGCGTCCGTACGGCGCTGTGCCGCGAAGGAGCCCTCGGGCCCGCCCAGATGCCACACCGTGTCGTGCCCGAGGTCCAGCAGATGGCGCACGGCGGCGCGGGTGCCGCCGGCCTGGTCGGTGTCGACGACCGTGTAGTGCTCACCCGCGTCGGAGTCGACCACCACGACCTGGACGTGCGGCGGCAGTTGGAGGGTCACCGCGTCCAGCAGGTGGACCTCCATGATGACGATCACCGCGTCGACGGCGAGTTCCTCCAGCCGGGAGAAGGCGCCGCGCACCTCGTCCTGGGTGGGGACGGCGACCGGCAGCAGCGTCACCGCGTACCCCTCGCCCGCCGCCGAGGTCGCGATGGCCTCCAGGGTCCGCACGTTGCCCGTGGTCGCCAGGGAGAAGGTGATGACGCCGATGGTGCGGAACTCGCCGCGCTTGAGCGCCCTGGCCGCGCTGTTGGGCCGGTAGCCCAGCTCCTTCATGGCCGCCAGCACCTGCTGCCGGGTCTCCTCGTTCACCCCGGCGTAGCCGTTGGAGACGCGGGAGACGGTCTGCGAGGAGACCCCCGCCAGCCGGGCCACGTCCGCCATCGAGGCCGTCCGGCCGGCGCCGCGGCTCCGTCTCGCGCTCGCGGCCGGCGCATCCGCCATGGCCCTCTCTGCCGTGCCCACTCGCCGTCCGCCACCTCTCTGTTCCCCGCACGGTCCGGGGTCTCCGCGAACCCTTGACCGTCGTCATCCGGGCAGTGTAGACATGCCGCCACCGGATGTTTACGTAAACATAACCACTCACCACCCTCTTCCCAGGCGGTCGATGTTTGCGTAAACATCACAGGGCGCGGCCCGCGGGGAGACCCTCCGGCCGACGCCCGTGTTCCAGGAAGTGGACGAGCGAGGGACGACATGACGACGCTGCAAGAACCGGTAGCCGCCGGGCCGCGGCCCGCGCCGCCGCCGACCGGGCGGGACCGCCGCTCCTGGACGGGGTGGGGCTTCCTCGGCCCCTTCGTAACCGTGTTCGCCCTGGTCTTCCTCGCGCCGATCGCGTACTCCGTGTACCTCAGCCTCTTCCGCGACCAGCTCATCGGCGGCAACACGTTCGTCGGACTGGACAACTACACCCAGGCGCTCCAGGACGACCGGTTCTGGGCCGCGATCGGCCGGGTCTCGCTCTTCCTGGCCGTCCAGGTGCCGGTCATGCTCGGCATCGCGCTGCTGGTGGCCCTGGCACTGGACAGCGGACGCCTGTACGGACGGGACTTCTTCCGCATCTCCATCTTCCTGCCGTACGCCGTGCCCGCCGTGGTGGCCACCCTGATGTGGGGCTTCATGTACGGCACCCGCTTCGGTCTGGTCGGCGACATCAACAGCGCGTTCGGCGTCTCGCTGCCCGACCCGCTCTCCCCCGACCTGGTGCTCGCCTCCATCGGCAACATCGTGACCTGGGAGTTCGTCGGCTACAACATGCTGATCTTCTACGCGGCGCTGCGCGTGATCCCGCACTCGCTGTACGAGGCGGCCCAGATCGACGGTGCCGGGCAGATCCGCGTGATCACCGCCGTCAAGCTCCCGGCCATCCGCGGGGCCCTGGTGATCGCGACGATCTTCTCGGTCATCGGCAGCTTCCAGCTCTTCAACGAGCCCAGCATCCTGCGGCCGCTGGCCCCCAACGCCCTCACCACCGACTACACCCCGAACTTCTACACGTACTCGCTGTCCTTCAACGGACAGCAGCACAACTACTCCGCGACGGTCGCCATCGTCATGGGGCTGATCACCATGGTCGTCGCCTACGTCGTCCAGCTGCGCGGCATGCGCAAGGGAGTGTGAAGCAGCGATGACCGGTCCCGTCGCCACCGTCACCGGCCGTTCCGCGACCGCACCGTCCGGCGCTCCGGGCTCCACCCCCAGGCTGCGCGCTCCACGGCGCCGGCACTCCCCCGGCAGACCCCGGCGCAGCGTCCTGCTGACCGTGCTGACCGGGCTGGTGCTCCTGTACAGCCTGGTGCCGCTGGTCTGGCTCGCCATCAGCGCCACCAAGACGCAGGAGGGCCTGTCCCGCTCCTTCGGCCTCTGGTTCGACAGCGACTTCGCGCTGTGGGAGAACATCGGCGAGACGTTCACCTACGACGACGGCGTCTTCACCCGCTGGCTGCTGAACACCCTGCTGTACGTGGTGCTCGGCGCGGGCGGTGCCACCCTTCTGGCGGTGCTCGGCGGCTACGCGCTCGCCAAGTTCGACTTCCCCGGCCGGCGTGCCGTCTTCGCCGTCGTCATCGGCGCGGTGGCCGTGCCGGGTACGGCGCTCGCGGTGCCGACCTTCCTGATGTTCAGCGAGATGGGGCTGACGAACACGCCCTGGGCGGTGATCATCCCGTCCCTGATCTCACCGTTCGGCCTGTACCTGATGTGGGTGTTCGCGAGCGAGGCCGTCCCGACCGAGCTGATGGAGGCGGCCCGCATCGACGGCGCGGGCGAGGTGCGCACGTTCTTCCGGGTCGTGCTGCCGCTGCTGGCCCCCGGCATCGTCACCGTCCTGCTGTTCACGATGGTGGCGACCTGGAACAACTACTTCCTGCCGCTGGTCATGCTCAAGGACCCCGACTGGTATCCGCTGACGCTGGGCCTGAACAGCTGGAACGCCCAGGCCGCGACCGCCGGCGGCGAGGCCGTCTTCCATCTGGTCGTCACCGGCTCCCTCCTCACCATCCTGCCGCTGATCGCCGCGTTCCTGCTGCTCCAGAGGTACTGGCAGTCCGGACTCGCCGCCGGAAGCGTCAAGGGGTAGCCCTCGCCCGCCCCCTCCCCCGCCCCTCCCTCCGACCCCCAACGGTGCCGGTCACGGCCACGAAGAAGTGGAAGCACACCCATGCCCAAGCACTCGCGCCGCCTGCTGCGCGGAACAGGCCTCCTCTGCGCCCTCGCCCTCGGGGCCGCCGCCTGCGGCGGATCCGACGACGGGGGGTCGGACCGGAAGGCGGTCTCCCAGGCGGACGTCCAGGCCGCCCTGAAGAAGGGCGGCACCCTCACCGTCTGGGCGTGGGAGCCCACGCTCGAACAGGTGGCGGCCGACTTCGAGAAGGAGCACCCCGGCGTCGAGGTCGAGCTGGTCAACGCGGGCACCAACAACGACCAGTACACCGCGCTGCAGAACGCGATCTCGGCGAAGAAGGGCGTCCCGGACGTCGCCCAGATCGAGTACTACGCCATGGGCCAGTACGCCCTGACCGAGCAGCTCACCGACCTCGAGGCGTTCGGCGCGGACAAGCTCTCCGCGCAGTACTCCCCCGGGCCGTGGAACGGTGTGCGGGCCGGCGGCGAGGGCGTCTACGCCCTCCCGATGGACTCCGGCCCGATGGCGCTGTTCTACAACAAGACGGTCTTCGACAAGCACGACATCGAGGTGCCCACCACCTGGGCCGAGTACCTGAACGCCGCCCGCGAGCTGCGCGAGGCCGACCCGAGGGCCTCCATCACCGCGGACACCGGTGACGCGGGCTTCGCCACCAGCATGCTCTGGCAGGCCGGCTCGCGCCCCTACACGGTCGACGGCACCGAGGTGGGGATCGACTTCTCTGACCAGGGCGCCAAGGCCTTCACCGACACCTGGCAGCAGCTCATCGACGAGAAGCTGCTCGCTCCCGTCACCAGCTGGACCGACGAGTGGTACAAGGGCCTCGGCGACGGCACCATCGCGACCCTGGCCACCGGCGCCTGGATGCCCGCCAACCTCGCCTCCGGCGTGAAGAACGCCGCCGGAGACTGGCGCGTCGCCCCGCTGCCCCAGTGGAAGGCGGGCGGGCAGACGAGCGCCGAGAACGGCGGCAGCGCGCTCGCGCTCCCGGAACTGGGCGACAACGAGGCGCTGGCGTACGCGTTCGTCGAGTACGCCAACGCCGGCGAGGGTGTGCAGACCCGGCTCGATGCCGGCGCCTTCCCGGCGACCACCGCGGACCTCCGGTCCGCGAAGTTCCAGGACGCCGCGTTCCCCTACTTCGGCGGCCAGAAGGCCAACAGGATCTTCGCCGAGTCGGCCGCCAACGTCCCCGACGACTGGTCGTACCTGCCCTACCAGGTGTACGCGAACTCGGTCTTCAACGACACCGTCGGCAAGGCGTACGTGTCCGGCACCACGCTGACCGAGGGGCTGAAGTCCTGGCAGGAGGCGTCCGTCAAGTACGGCAAGGAGCAGGGCTTCACCGTCGACCAGTAGCAGCAACGGCAGCGGCACGGGGGCCCGGCGCGGCACGCGCCGCCCCCGCACCGCACGCACCCCACCGGAAGGACCGCCATGATCTCCACCCTCCTCTCCCGTCTCCAGGGCGGGGCGGACGGTGCGCCCGTCCCCCGTCTGGGGTTCGGCGCCGACTACAACCCCGAGCAGTGGCCCAGGGAGGTGTGGGAGGAGGACGTACGGCTGATGCGCGAGGCGGGCGTGAACATCGTGTCCGTGGGCATCTTCTCCTGGGCCCGGCTCCAGCCGGGGCCCGACGTCTGGGACTTCGCCTGGCTGGACGACGTCATGGACCTGCTGCACCGCCACGGCGTCGGCGTCGACCTGGCCACCGCCACCGCGTCCCCGCCGCCGTGGCTGACCACCGCGCATCCCGAGATCCTCCCGGTGACCGACCGGGGCGAGACACTGTGGCCGGGTGCGCGCCAGCACTGGCGCCCCACCTCGCCGGTCTTCCGCGAGCACGCCCTGCGCCTGGTCCGGGAGATGGCGACCCGCTACGCCGGCCATCCCGCCCTGGTCGCCTGGCACGTCAACAACGAGCTGGGCTGCCACAACGCGCACGACTTCTCGGACGACGCGGCCCGTGCCTTCCGCGACTGGCTGCGCGCGCGGTACACCACGCTGGACGCCCTCAACCACGCCTGGGGCACGGCGTTCTGGTCGCAGCGCTACAGCGACTGGGAGCAGATCCTGCCGCCCCGGCTGGCCGCCTCCCACCCGAACCCGACCCAGCAGCTGGACTTCAAGCGCTTCTCGTCGGACGCGCTCAAGGACTACCTGCGCGCGGAGCGGGAGGTGCTGCGGGAGCTGACGCCGGACGTCCCCGTCACCACCAACTTCATGGTGATGCCCGGCACCAAGGGCATGAACTACGCGGACTGGGCGGACGAGGTGGACTTCGTCGCCAACGACCACTACGTCGTGCCGAGCGGCCGGGAACGCGACGAGCTGTCCTTCTCGGCGAACCTGACCAGCGGGATCGCCGGCGGCCGGCCCTGGTTCCTGATGGAGCACTCGACGAGCGCCGTGAACTGGCAGCCGGTCAACCTGGCCAAGCGACCGGGTGAGCTGGCCCGGGACTCGCTGACGCACGTGGCGCACGGCGCGGACGCGGTCTGCTTCTTCCAGTGGCGCCAGTCCGCGGCCGGCGCCGAGAAGTACCACTCGGCGATGGTGCCGCACGCGGGCGCCGACAGCGACCTGTTCCGCGCGGTCACCGCGCTCGGCGACACCCTGAAGGTCCTGGCGCCGGTCGCGGGCAGCGAGCGGGAGCCCGCCGAGGTCGGCATCCTCTTCGACTGGGAGTCGTGGTGGGCGAGCGAGCAGGACTCGCACCCCACGTCGCTGCTCGACTACCACCGGGAGGCGCTCGACTGGTACTCCGCGCTGCTCGCCCTGGGCGTCCGGGCCGACGTCGTCACCACCGGCGCCGATCTCGGCCGCCACCGGATGCTGATCGCGCCCGTACTGCACCTGGTCCCGGCCGAGCTGGCCAAGGACCTCACGCGCTACGCCGAGCAGGGCGGCCACCTGGTCACCACGTACTTCTCCGGTGTCGTCGACGAGAACGACCACATCTGGCTCGGCGGCTACCCGGGCGCCCTGCGGGACCTGCTCGGCATCCGCGTCGAGGAGTTCGGCCCGCTGCCCGCCGGGCAGAGCGTGGAGCTGGACGACACGAGCACCGGCACCCTGTGGACCGACCACATCACCGTCACCGCTCCGGGGACGGAGGTGCTGGCCCACTACGCGACCGGACCGCACGCGGGCCGGCCGGCCGTCACCCGGCGTGCCGCGGGCAGCGGTTCGGCCGCCTACGTCTCGACGCGGCTCGGCCCCGAGGGGCTCGCCCCGCTGCTGCCGCGGCTGCTGGAACCGGCCGGCGTGAGCAGCGAACTGCCCGCCTCCGTAAGGGGATCGGTGGAGGCGACGGTGCGCCGCGGGCCCGGCGGCCGGTTCCTCTTCCTGGTCAACCGGACCGACGGGTCCGTGACCGTGCCGGGACTCACCGGCGAGGTCCTGGTGGGCGCCACCGGAGACGGCGGTGCCGTCCTCCTCGGCCCCCGGGACGTGGCGGTGCTGCGCACCTCCACCACCTGAGCCCCCACCCGCCCCCTCACCGACTCCTCGGAGCGCACCCACCGCTCCGGGGCCGTCCTCCGCTGCCCGGACGCCGGCGGCGGGGGCCACCGCAGCGTCCACACCTTCCCGTTGGGAGCACACGATGGCACGCCGTACCCGCAGCAGACGCCTCCTGGGGGCCGCCGCCCTCACCGCCCTGGCCACGGGGGCCGCCCTGATCAGCGTTCCCGCCCGGGCCGAACCCGCGACGGCCGCCTCCTCGGTCACCGTACGGCTGGACCCGTCGTACCGGCAGGAGAGGTTCGAGGGCTGGGGCACCAGCCTGGTCTGGTTCGCCAACGCCACCGGTGGCTACCCGCCGGAGATCCGCGAGAAGCTGGCCCGCCTCCTCTTCGACGACGACGGTCTGGGGCTGAACATCGCCCGCTACAACATCGGCGGCGGCAACGCGCCGGACGTGAAGGACTACCTGCGGGCCGGCGGTGCCGTGGAGGGCTGGTGGAAGGCGCCCGCGGGCACCACCCGCGAGGACACCGACTGGTGGAGCGCCGACGACCCGGCCGACTGGAACGAGGACGCCGACGCGACCCAGCGCTGGTGGGTCGAGCGCATCAAGGACGACATCGACCACTGGGAGACGTTCAGCAACTCCCCGCCCTGGTTCATGACGGTGAGCGGTTACGTCTCGGGCGGCTTCGACGCCTCGGCCGACCAGCTGAAGCCCGAGTCCGTCGACGACTTCGCCGCCTACGTGGCCGGGGCGACCCGGCGGCTGGAGCGTGCCGAGGGCATCGAGGTCGACACCGTCGACCCGTTCAACGAGCCCAACACCTCGTACTGGGGCACGCGGCTGGGAGCCGACGGCGAACCCGTCGGCGGCCGGCAGGAGGGCGCCCACATGGGGCCCGAGTCGCAGCGCCAGGTCCTGCGGGCCCTGGCCCCCGCGTTGCGGAAGGCGAAGGTCGGAGCGGGCATCTCGGCGATGGACGAGACCAACCCGGGCACCTTCGCGCGGAACTGGAGCGCCTACGACGAGACCGAGCGCGGCCTCGTCGACCAGATGAACGTCCACACCTACGGCACCGGGCAGCGCACCACCGTGCGGGACCTGTCCAAGGCCGCCGACAAGCCGCTGTGGATGAGCGAGGTCGGCGGCGACTGGGGGGACGGCCAGGACTTCGAGGACATGCGGCCCGGTCTCGGCCTGGCCCAGCAGATCGTCGACGACCTGCGTGAACTGGAGCCCCGCGCCTGGGTGTTCTGGCAGCCCGTCGAGGACTACGACAACATGAAGCCGGGCGGTGAGTCGGCGAAGGGCGGCAACTGGGGCAGTATCCAGCTCCCGTTCGACTGCACCGCCGAGGACACCCTGGAGACCTGCCCGATCCGCACCAACACCAAGTTCGACACCGCCCGCAACTTCACCCACTTCATCAGGCCCGGCGACCGGCTGATCGGGACGGACGACACCTCCAGCGCCGCCGCCGTCACCCGCGACGGCAAGGGCGCCTCGCTCGTCCACGTCAACCGCACCGACGCGGCCCGCACGGTCACCGTCGACCTGTCGAAGTTCCGCGACGTGCGCCGCGGGGCCACCGTCACCCCGGTCGTGACCAGCGCCGACGGCAAGCTGGTACGGCAGGCGCCGGTCAGGGTGGGCGACCGCACGGCCACCGTCACCGTGCCGGCCCGGTCCGTCACCTCCTTCGCGATCGAGGGTGTCTCCGGCGTCGCGGACGACGCCGCCCCGCTGCGCGAGGGGCACACGTACACCCTGACCGGCGTCCAGAGCGGCAGGGCCGTCACCGTCGGGGAGAACGACCGGGACCTGGTCCTCGGCACCGAGGCCGACACGGGCGCCCAGCGGTGGCGGCTGAGCGCGGTCCGCCGGGACAGCGGCGTCCTCGACCGCCACGTCTTCACCAACCCGCAGGACGGGACGCGGCTGGCCGTGCGCGACGACGTCCCGGTGGCCGAACCCGACACCGGCAAGCGGGACCGGGCCGCCGAGTGGATCATGTCGACCACCGGTGACGGCACCTGGACCCTGGTCAACGCGGGCACCGGGCGTCTGCTCGAAGTCGGCGGCCAGGCGACGCACGAGGGCGCCGCCGTCACGACGTGGCCGCCCAACTCCGGCGCCAACCAGCGCTGGACGGTGACCGACGTGACCACCGGGCAGACCGGCTGACACCTCTCACGGCACCCGCGTACCCGACCGCACCGCCTCCCGGGAGGCGGTGCGGTCCGGGGGGGCCGACCCGCACGCACCGTGCGGAGGAGGACGTATGACGACCGACCCGCGCGAGAGGGAGGTCCGCCGCAGGATGGCGGCGCACGAGCTGTACTCGGACGGCGCGCCCGGCCTGGAGGGGCCGGCGGAGGAACGCCTGCGGGGCAAGGTGCCGGCCGACGCCTACAACGGGACCGGGGCCCGGGACGAGGACGGCCGCCGGGCCCTCCTGGAGGAGCTGTTCGCCTCCGTGGGGAGCGGCGTGCGGATCGAGCCGCCGCTGCACGTGGCTACGGCAACCACGTGCACCTGGGCGACGACGTGTACGCCAACTTCGGCCTCACCCTCGTCGACGACGTGGAGGTGTTCGTCGGGGACCGGGTGATGTTCGCCCCGCACGGGACCGTCAGCACCACCGGGCACCCCGTCCACCCGGACCTGCGCCGGGACGGGACGCAGTTCTCGGCGCCGGTGCGCATCGAGGACGACGTGTGGATCGGGGCCGGCGCGCTGCTCCTGCCCAGGATGACCGTGGGCCGGGGAGCGGTGGTCGGCGCGGGCAGTGTGGTGACGGCCCACGTGCCGCCGATGGTGGTCGTCGCCGGGAGCCCCGCGCGGGTGACGCGCGAGATCACGGACGCGGACCGGGAGTGGGCCCACCGTCCGCCCCGCACCGCGCGCCGGGCCGACCGGTGACGCCGTAGCGGCCGTCAACTCCGGTCGCAGGTCCGGCCCGTGACACCTTTCGCGGAGCAGTACGATGATCGAAAATCGCGGCGATGCGTCACCTCCCGGACCACGGAGCCTGCCATGACGACGGACCATTCCGAGCCTCCCCACGTCGACACCAGCCGGGCGCACCCGGCCCGGGTCTACGACTGGCTGCTCGGGGGCAAGGACAACTACCCCGTCGACGAGGCGGTGGGCGAGACGCTGCCGGCCGAGGCGCGGGCCGCGGCACGGCAGAACCGCGCCTTCATGAACCGCGCCGTGGCCCACCTGGCCGCCCGGGGCATCGACCAGTTCCTGGACATCGGCACGGGCATCCCGACCGAGCCCAACCTCCACCAGATCGTCCAGCGGACGGTTCCGGCGGCCCGGGTCGTCTACGCCGACAACGACCCGATCGTGCTGCGGCACGCGGAGGCGTTGCTGGTGAGCAGCCCCGAGGGCGCCACGGACTACATCCAGGGCGATGTGCGCGAGCCGGAGGAGATCGTGCGGCGCGCCCGCGAGGTCCTGGACTTCGACCGCCCCGTCGCGCTGTCGCTGATCGCCCTGATGCACTTCGTGCCGGACGACCAGGACGCCCACGGCATCGTCCGCGGGCTGGTCGAGACGCTCCCGTCGGGCAGCCACCTCGTCCTGTCGCACGCCGCGATCGACATCTTCCCCGAGCTGGCGGAGCAGGTGATCGCCCAGTACGCGAAGGGCGGCATCCGCCTGGGCTTCCGCACCCGCGCGGAGGTGGCCCGCTTCTTCGACGGACTTCAGCTGCTGCCGCCCGGGCTGGTCACCGCCACCGAATGGTGCGGCGCGGACCAGGAGCGGCCCGCGCCGGAGGAGAGCGGTATCTACGCGGGCGTCGCCCGCATTCCCTGACCGGGACCGGACGGCGGCTCAGCGGCGGCGCCCCCGGGCCGCCCAGCCGCTGCCTATGCCGGCGACGTGCAGGGCCAGCAGGGCCAGGCCGACGAGCATGACGTTGGTGGAGGTGAAGACGTCGTTGGTCGACACCTCCGCCGCGTTGATCAGCCAGGCGATGAGGAACAGGACCGCCGCGATGATGGCCAGCACGGTGTACATCCCTTCGGATCGGGGGCACCGGGGCGGTGCCGTGCCACGCGTATGCCCCCGACGGGCCGCGTGACACGGCGGCCGTCGCCGCGCGCTTCGTAGAGTGGAGGGACGGGACCGCGGCACCACCGTCCGGTCCCTCCGCACCAGCGCTCCGGAGACCTCATGCACGACCCGTCCTCCGCGCCGGACGACGGCTCCGGCACCCTGTTCGGCCTGGACGCACTCGTCCCCGGCCCGCCGGTACCCGCCCCCACCGGACCGCTCTTCCGGGACTCGGCGACCGCGCGCCGCCTTCTGCCGGTCCGGGAGATCCACGCCGAACCGGCGGCGGCGGCGTCCGAACGCGGCCGGCAGGTCCTGGCCCGGTTCCCCGACGCCCGGGTGATCGAGGTCGACTCGCACTGGCGCATCCCCGGCCTGCACGGCAACGAGGGGAACGTGGAGCGCTGGGTGCGGGTCAAGGGCGAGACGCTGGTGCTGGGCGAGCGCAAGGCGCCGACCACCCGGCCCAACGGCCGGTCCGCCGACTGGATCGCCCCCGGCGCCTCCAACGGCTGCGCGATGGCCTGCGCCTACTGCTACGTGCCCCGGCGCAAGGGGTACGCCAACCCGGTCACGGTCTTCACCAACATCGACCGGATCATCGCCCACATCGGCCGGCACATCGCCCGGCAGGGCCCGAAGCCGGAGCCGAACCAGTGCGACCCCGAGGCCTGGGTCTACGACATCGGGGAGAACGGCGACTGCTCGGTGGACGCCCTGATCTGCGACAACACCGCGGATCTGGTCCATGCCTTCCGGCAGTGGCCGACGGCCAAGGCGTCCTTCGCCACCAAGTTCGTCAATCCCGACCTGCTGGCCCTCGACCCCCGGGGCCGCACCCGCGTCCGCTTCTCCGTGATGCCGCCCGAGGACTCCCGGCTGCTGGACCTGCGCACCTCCCCGGTCGCCGAGCGGATCGCCGCCGCGGCCGACTTCCTGGACGCCGGCTACGAGGTGCACTTCAACCTCTCCCCCGTCGTCCTGCGGCCGGGCTGGGAGGAGGCCTGGGCGGAGCTGCTGCGCCACCTCGACGACGTCCTGCCGGACCGGGTCAAGCGGCAGGCCGCCGCCGAGGTGATCATGCTGACGCACAACCGGGAGCTGCACGAGGTGAACCTGGGCTGGCACCCGCGCGCCGAGGAGGTGCTGTGGCGGCCGGAGCTCCAGCAGGCCAAGCGCTCCGAGAACGGCGCGCTGAACGTGCGCTACCGGGTCGGCGTCAAGGCCGACGCGGTCGCCCGGGTCCGTGCGCTGGTCGAGGCGCACACGCCCTGGCTGCGCGTCCGGTACGCGTTCTGAGCCCGGCGCGTCACTTCACGGCGTCGGCGAAGAGCGGCACCACCTTGTCGAGGGCGTAGCCCACGGAGAGCACGGAGTTGGTGGCGAAGGCCTGGCTGACGTCCGGGTCGTCGAAGACGACGGTGCGGCCCTGCTTCGCGGCCGGGAGGGAGGTGAAGAGCGGGTCGGAGGAGATCCTGGCGGCGTCCACGCCGATGGGGGCCATGACGACGAGGTCCGCGTCCAGCATCTGGAGGTTCTCCTCGGAGACGGACACGGAGAAGCCCGCGCCGGCCTCGGCCTCGACCTCCGGGTTGTTGCGGAAGCCGAGCCGCTCCACGAAGTTGACCCGGTCGGTGCCCTTCACGTACGCGCCCCAGCCGGCCGAGGTACGGGAGCCGAGGGTGATGGTCCTGCCCTTGAACTCGGGGTGCGCCGCGGCGGCGGTGGTGAACTTCTTCTCCGTCTCGGTGACGAGCCGCTCGCCCTCGTCCGGGGTGCCGAGCGCGGTGGAGATCATCTCGGTCTGCTTCTGCCAGGCGATCTTGTACTGGTCGCCGCCCTTCGGCACGCCGATGGTCGGGGCGATCTTGCTGAGGGTGTCGTAGCGGGTCCGGTCGCCGCTCGACTTCACGTCGAGGATCAGGTCCGGGTCGAGGGCGGCGATCTTCTCGTACTCCGGCTCCAGGGTGCCGATCTTCTGCGGGCTCCTGTCGTAGCGGCCCTCGGCCCAGGGGCCCACGCCGTCGCCGCCGAAGGCGAGCCAGTCGCTCTGGCCGACGGGCTGGACACCCAGGGCGAGGGCCGTCTCCGCGTCGCCCCAGCCGAGCGCGACGACCCGCTTCGGGCGGGCGTCTACGGTGACGGTGCCGAACTTGGTCTCCACCTTCGCCGGGAAGGCGCCGGACTCGCCGCCGGAGGCGCCGGAAGGGCCGGACCCGGAGTCGTCGGAGGAGGAACCGGAGCCGCAGGCGGTGAGGGCGCCGAGCAGCAGCGCGGTCAGGGCGGCGGCCCACAGGCGCCACAGGCGGCGGCCGGGGCGGGCGGGGAGGTGCGCGGACATGGGGGCTCTTTCCGTCATCGGGGGTCCTGGTCGGGGGTGTGGTGGCGGCCGAGGGGGACGATCATCGGTGTTCCGGACGCGGGGTCCGGGATCACCGTCGAGCGCAGGCCGAAGACCTCGTCCACGAGGGACTCGGTGACGATGTCGGCGGGCGCGCCCTCGGCCACGACGCGGCCGGCCTTCATGGCGATCAGGTGATCGGCGTAGCGGCAGGCCAGGTTGAGGTCGTGCAGGACCACGGCGAGGGTGACGCCGCGGTCCCGGTTGAGGTCGGTCAGCAGGTCCAGGACGTCGAGCTGGTGGCTGATGTCCAGGTAGGTGGTGGGCTCGTCGAGCAGGAGGACGTCGGTCTCCTGGGCGAGGGCCATGGCGATCCAGACGCGCTGGCGCTGTCCGCCGGAGAGTTCGTCCACCGGGCGGTCGGCCAGGTCGAGAACGTCGGTGGCGGCCAGGGCGGCGGCGACGGCCTCGTCGTCGGCCGCCGTCCAGCGGCGGAACCAGCCCTGGTGCGGGTAGCGGCCCCGGCCGACGAGGTCGGCGACGGTGATGGCGTCCGGGGCGACGGGGGTCTGCGGCAGCATGCCCAGGGTGGCGGCCACCTGCCGGGTCGGGGTGGCGTGGATGTCGCGGCCGTCGAGCAGCACGGTGCCGGCGGTGGGCGTCAGCAGCCGGGCCAGGGCGCGCAGCAGCGTGGACTTGCCGCAGGCGTTCGGGCCGACGACCACGGTGAGGCGGCCCGGCGGCAGGTCGACGTCGAGGTCGGAGATGATCTCACGCTCCCCGTAGCCGAGGCCGAGGCCACGGGTGCGGAGGGTGTGCTGGGAGGTCACCGTGGGCTCCTCGGGGGTGGGGTCGGGGCAGGGGCGGGCGGGGCGGGGCACGGTCAGCCGCCCCGGCCCGCGCGGCCGGCCCGGGCGAGCAGGTAGAGCAGGTACGGGGCGCCCACGACGCTGGTCACCACGCCGACCGGGAGCTGGGTGTGCGGCAGCAGGTGCTGGGCGGCGAAGTCGGCCGTGCAGACCAGCACGGCGCCGGTCAGCGCGGACGGCAGCAGGGCGGCGCCGTGGCCGGGCAGCAGGCGGCGGGCGATCGGCGGGCAGACGAAGGCGACGAAGCCGATGGGACCGGCGGCCGCCGTCGCGACGCCCACCAGGGCGGTGGCGCAGGCCAGCAGCGCCAGCCGGCCGCGCTCGACGCGGGCCCCGAGGCCGCCGGCCGCCTCGTCGCCGAGCTGGAGCACCGTCAGCGACCGGGAGGCGGCCAGGGTGAGCGGCACCAGTACGACGGCGCAGCCCAGCAGGGGCCACAGCTGGTCCCAGGAACGGCCGTTGAGGCTGCCGGCCAGCCACACGAAGGCGTTCTGCGCCTCCGTGACCTCGGCACGGGTCATCAGGTAGGAGCGCAGGCTGACCAGTCCGGCGGAGACACCGATGCCGATCAGGACGAACCGGCCGCCGGCCACGCCGCCCCGCCAGGCCAGCAGGTAGATGAGGGCGCCCGCCAGCAGCGCGCCCGCCAGCGCTCCGCCGGACAGGGCGAGACCGCTGAGGCCGAAGGCCAGGGACGCCAGGACCGCGGCGGCACTGGCGCCGGCGCTGACGCCGATGATGTCCGGGCTGGCCAGCGGATTGCGCAACAGGGCCTGGAAGACCGCGCCGGACAGGCCGAAGCAGCAGCCGACGAGAAGGGCCAGCAGGGCCCGGGGCAGGCGCAGTTCGTGCACGACGAAGCGGCTGCCGCCGTCCCCTCCCCCGGCGAGGACGGCCCACACGTCGGCGAGCGGGACATCGATGTCACCGACGGTCAGGGACAGCACGAGGGAGGCCAGCGCCACCAGGGCCAGGCAGGCGCAGACGAGCCCGAAGCGGGCGCGCCGGGCGCGTCTGAGGCGGTCGATGCGCGCGCTGGCGTCGGCGAGGCGGGCGACGGGGGTGGGGGCGGAGGCGACGCGGGGCGTCTTCACAGGGCTGCCTTCCCTCGTCGGCGGACCAGGAGGATGAACGGGACGCAGCCGACGGCGGCGGTGACGACGCCCACCTGCACCTCGCCGGGCGGGGCGACGACGCGGCCGATGACGTCCGCGACCAGCAGCAGCACCGGCGCGAGGAGCGCGGAGTAGGGCAGGACCCACCGGTGGTCGGGCCCGGTGACCATCCGCACCGCGTGCGGGACGGCGAGGCCCACGAAGGCGATGGGTCCGGCGACGGCGGTGGCGGCCCCGCACAGCAGCACGGTGCTCGCCGCGCCCACCAGCCGCGCGACGACGACGCGCTGGCCCAGCGCGCGGGCGACGTCGTCGCCGAGGGCGAGCCCGTTGAGGCGGGGCCCGAGACCGAGCGCCAGGACGGTGCCGGCGGCCACGAAGGGCAGCGCCTGGAGGAGCACGTCGAGGTCGCGGCCGTCGAGCGCGCCGACCTGCCAGAAGCGGAACTGGTCGTAGGTCCGGCTGTCGGTGAGCAGCATGGTGTCGGTGACGGAGACCAGCAGCGCGGTGGCAGCGGCTCCGGCGAGGGCGAGCTTGACCGGCGTGGCGCCCTCGCGGCCGAAGCTCGCGACGCCGTACACCAGGGCGGCCGCCAGGCAGGCGCCCAGGAAGCCGAACCAGATGTACTGCTCCGGCTCGGTGAGCGAGAGGACGCTCATGGCGAAGACGACCGCGACGGCGGCGCCCGCGTTGATGCCGAGCAGCCCGGGGTCGGCGAGCGGGTTGCGGGTCACGCCCTGCATGACGGTGCCGGCGAGCCCGAGGGCGACGCCGGCCAGCAGCCCGGCCAGGGTGCGGGGCACCCGGACCTCCTGGACCACGAGTTGGCCGCGCACGGAGCGGTCGGGGTCGAGCACGCCGTGGACCACGTCGTGCAGCGGGACGTCGCCGGAGCCGACGGCCAGGCTGAGGGCGGTGGCCGCGAGGAGCAGCACGGCGAGCACCCCGAGCCCGGCGCTCAGGACGGTCCGTCTGGAGGCGTGCCCGGGCCGGGCGGGTGGGGCTGGGGGCATGGACGAATCCTCGGGAAGGCACAGGAGCGGCCCAACGCACCGGAAGATTCCGTTCCGAGGTTAGGTAAGGGGAACCTAACATCAGATAATGTTTTCTGTGCAACCAACGGCCGGGGCTCGACACCCCCGGCGGCACGAACCTTTGGAGCCTTCCTTGCCGCACACGATCGACGCGACCGGAGACCGACCGGGCACCGTCACCGAGGAGGGCTGGGCCGAACTCGGCTCGCGGGCCGAGCTGCGCGAACTGCTGGGCGAGCCCTGGCCCGTCGTCATCGACAAGGTGCACGACCGGCTCACGGACATGGACCTGGACATCCTGGCCCGCTCCCCCTTCTGCCTGCTGGCCACCTCCGACGCCGCGGGCAACTGCGACGTGTCGCCCCGCGGCGACGCACCGGGCTTCACCCACGTCCTCGACCCGGGCACCCTCGTCCTGCCGGACCGGCCGGGCAACCGGCGCGGGGACAGCTTCCACAACATCCTCGACAACCCGCACGCGGGCCTGCTGTACCTCGTCCCGGGTGGCAAGGAGGTGCTGCGCGTGAACGGCCGAGCCCGCATCCTGACCGACGCGCCCTTCTTCGACGCCCTGGCCCGGGACGGCCGCCGGCCGGACCTCGCGCTGGTCCTGCGGATCGACGAGATCTACCTCCACTGCCCGCAGTCCCTGAACCGGTCGGGCGTGTGGAAACCCCAGACCTGGCAGGCGAATTGAGCCAGCCGGGGGCCCGGCCGGCCCGCCCGCCGCACGGCCGCCGGGGTGCCGTGTGAGCCCCGCCTCTACCAGCTCTTTTTAGGTTAGGCTAACCTTCGCCACGTGAGATCTGGTGAAGACGAAGCCGGCGGCGGCCGCCTGCGCGGACATGAGCTTTCGGCCACGGGCGTGACCGTCGCGTACGACGGCGCCGACGTCGTGCACGACGCGGCGATCGGGCTGCGGCCCGGCGAGGTGACCGTCCTGGTGGGGCCGAACGGCAGCGGCAAGTCGACGCTGCTGCGAACCGTCGCCCGCCTCCAGCGAGCCCGCAGTGCCACGCTGCGGATCGACGGCGACACCGACGGCATGGCACTGACGTCCCGTGAGTTCTCGCGGTACGTCGCCCTGCTGACCCAGGGCCGCCCGACGCCGGGCGGCCTGACCGTGCGCGACGTCGTCGAGTTCGGCCGCTACCCCTACCGGGGGCGCTGGGGCCGGCCGGACCCGGACGGCCCGGCCGCCGTGGACAGGGCGCTGGCCCTCACCGGCGTCGACGGTCTCGCCGACCGCGGCGCCGACCACCTCTCCGGCGGTCAGTTGCAGCGGGTCTGGCTCGCGAGCTGCCTCGCCCAGGAGACCGGCGTACTGCTCCTGGACGAACCCACCACCTACCTCGACCTGCGCTACCAGGTCGAACTCCTCGACCTCATCCGCGACCTGGCCGACGTCCACGGCATCGCCGTCGGCGTCGTGCTGCACGACCTCGACCAGGCCGCGGCCGTCGCCGACCGGATCACCCTGCTCGAAGCGGGCCGGATCGTCGCCGACGGCACGCCCGAGGACGTCCTGACGCCGGAGCGGCTGACGGCCGTCTACGGCATCCGGATCGACGTCGACACCGACCCCCTCACCGGCCGGCTGCGCACCCGCCCGATCGGCCGCCACCACATACGAACCGAAAGGCTCGGCACCACCTCATGAGACGCCTCCTGCTCACCGCGGCCGCCACCACCGCCGCGGCGCTCACCCTCGCCGCCTGCGGCACCACCGAACCCGCCGCCGACAAGTCCGAGAAGAAGTCCTCCGAGGCCATCACGCTCAAGGACGGCAAGGGCACCGAGGTGAAGCTCGACGGCCCGGCCGCCAAGGTCGTCGCCACCGAGTGGAACGTCGTCGAGAGCCTCGTCTCCCTGGGTGTCGACCCGGTCGGTGTCGCGGACGTCAAGGGCTACAAGACCTGGGACAGCGCGGTACCGCTGAAGAACGAGCCCAAGGACATCGGCACCCGCGGCGAGCCGAGCGTGGAGACGGTCGCCTCCCTGGCCCCCGACCTCATCGTCGCCACCACCGACCTGCCCCCCGCCGCGGTGAAGCAGCTGCGCGAGGTGGCCCCGGTGATGGAGGTGACGTCCGCCGACGGCACCGGCCAGATCGAGCAGATGCTCGAGAACGTGGACCTGATCGCCCAGGCCACCGGCACCACGGACCGGGCCAAGACGCTGCGCGAGGGCTTCGAGGCGAAGGTCGCCGAGGGCAAGAAGGCCCTGGCCGACGCCGGACTTGCCGGCGAGCAGATCGCCTTCGCGGACGGCTACGTCGCCTCCAACCAGGTCTCGATCCGCCCCTACACCGCGACCTCGCTCCTCGGCGAGGTCAACGAGGCGGTCGGCCTGACCAACGCCTGGAAGGTGAAGGGCGACGAGGCCTACGGCCTGGGCACCACCGACGTGGAGGGCCTGACCGCCCTGCCCAAGGACGTGCACTTCGCCTACATCGGCAACGACGACGACCCGAGCGCCACCCCGTTCACCGGCGCCCTGGCCAAGAACTCGGTGTGGAAGTCCCTGCCCTTCGTCAAGGCCGGCGACGTGCACCGGCTCGACGACGGCATCTGGATGTTCGGCGGTCCCGGGTCGATGGAGGCGTACATCGACGCCGTCGTCGGCGCGCTGACGAAGTAGCGAGGCCATGGCCGTCACCGCAACCGAACCCGCTGCCCGTCCCTCGACGAAGGCACCCACGCCCCGGTCGGGCGCGGCAGCGGTGACGGCCGGGCTCGTCCTGCTGGTCGCCGCCCTGGCCGTCGTCGACATCGCCCAGGGCACCGCCGCCGTCGGCCCGTCCGAAGTGTTCAAGGCCCTCACCGGACAGGCCGACCCCGACGACGCGTCCGTCGTCATCGCCTCCCGGCTGCCCCGGATGACCGCCGGCCTCCTGGTCGGCGCCGCGCTCGGCATGGCAGGGGCGGTGCTCCAGGCGGTCAGCCGCAACGTGCTGGCCTCCCCCGACACCCTGGCCGTGAACGCCGGTTCCTACCTGGCCCTCGGGCTCGCCGGCGCCACCGGCGTCTCGCTGCCGATGATCGCCTCCTCCGGGGTCGCCTTCCTCGGCGGACTGCTCGCGGCGGCCGTCGTGCTCGGGCTCTCCGGCCTCGGCACCGGCACCGTCCGGCTGGTCCTCGCCGGTACCGCGCTGATGCTGGGCCTGAACTCCATGACGGAGGGCCTGCTCCTGCTCTTCCCCGAGCAGACCGAGGGCCTCTACCAGTGGAACCAGGGCAGCATCGCCCAGAACGGCTTCGACGGCGTCCTCCAGATGCTGCCCGTCGTCCTCGTCGGACTGGTCGGCCTGATGCTGACGGCCCGCCGGGTGGACGCCCTGGCCCTCGGCGACGACGCGGCGCGGGGCCTGGGCGTCCCGGTCCGCGCCACCCGGGTCACCGTCGTGGTCCTGGCGGCGCTGCTGTCGGCCGCCGCGGTCACGCTGGCCGGGCCCATCGGCTTCGTCGGCCTGTGCGCGCCCGCCCTGGTCCGTCCGCTCTCCCGGCACTTCCGCGGCTTCGCCCGCTCCCGCGTCGCGATGCCGGCCGCGGCGCTGACCGGCATGGCCCTGGTCCTCGGCTCCGACGTGCTGCTGCGGTCGCTGATCAAGGACGAGCTGTCGGTGGCGGTGCCCACCGGCGTGGTCACCAGCCTGGTCGGCGCCGTCTTCCTGGTCGCGATGGCGCTGCGGCTGCGGGACACCGCCGGGTCCGGCGCCCCGGACCGGCTGCGCATCCCGAGCCGGACCGTCTTCCTGGCCACCGTGGCCGCCCTGACGGCCGTGCTGGTCGGCCTGGTGATCGCCGCCGTGCTGGTCGGCGACAGCAAGCTGCTCCTCGGTGACGTCGTCAACTGGGCGCAGGGCAGCGCCGGACGGACCGTGTCCTTCGTACTGGACACCCGGGTGCCCCGGGTGCTGGCCGCGCTCTGTGCCGGTGCGGCGCTCGCCCTGGCCGGCACGCTGGTCCAGGCAGTCACCCGCAACCCACTGGCCGAACCGAGCGTCCTCGGCGTCACCGGCGGCGGCGCGCTGGGCGCCGTGATCCTGGTGACCACCGCGCCGGTCGCCGGGACCTGGGGGGTGGCCGGCGCCGCGTTCGCGGGGTCCGGCCTCACCGCGGTCCTGGTCTTCGGGCTCGCCGCCCGCGGCGGCTTCCAGCAGAACCGGCTGGTCCTGGTCGGTATCGGCGTCGCCGCCGCGACCACGGCGCTCATCTCCCTGCTGATCGTGCTCACCGACCCGTTCAACGCCACCAAGGCGCTGACCTGGCTGTCGGGTTCGACGTACGGGCGGACGATGCCGGACATCGCGCCGGTGGCCGGCGCGCTGGCGATCGGCATCGTGGTGGCCGTCGCGCGGCGCACCGAGCTGGACCTGGTCTCGCTGGACGAGGACACCCCGCGCCTGCTGGGCCTGCGGCTGGCCCCGGGGCGCCTCGGCTTCCTGGTGCTCAGCGTCGTGCTCACCTCGACGGCCGTGGCCTGCGCGGGCACCATCGCGTTCGTCGGGCTCGTGGCCCCGCACGCGGCACGTGCCCTCGTGGGCCGCCGGCACGCGCGGGTCGTACCGGTCGCGATCCTGCTCGGCGCCTCGCTGGTGTGCGCGGCCGACCTGATCGGCCGCACCGTGATCGCCCCGGCCCAGCTGGGAGCGGGCCTCATGACCGCGATCATCGGCACGCCGTACTTCCTGTACCTCCTGGTGCGCAGCCGCCGGTAGCCGCGGCCCCGGCCCGTCACCCGACGCCGCCGCTCCCGATGGCCGGGCGTCCTGGTCCGCTCCGCGGGGCCGCCCGGCGGTCGGCGAACGGACCGCGCGGTCCCCGGGACGGGGCCTGCCCGGCCGACGCCCGCCGGGCGGCGGACCGGCCGCGGGCGCCCGGCTCCCCCACCGGGCGCCCGGCCGGCGCCTCACCCGCCCCGATCCTCCACGGCAGCCACCGCGCCGACCTCGGGTCCTCGGTCACCGTTGTTAGACGACGCGTCAAGTTACTCAACCGTAATAAGCATGGTGCTACCCACGGTAACCCCTGGCCGGGTACGGTCCCGTCACCCCACAGGAGCAGCGCGACCACGGCCCTGACTCCCCCGGACCGCGGACGACCGGTTCCGGCCCTTCCCCAGGAGGTTCGCCATGCCCCCACGCCCCCGCACGCTCGCCGCGGCGGTCACCGTCGCACTCGCCCTCGGCGCCCAGGCCGTCCCGGCCGCAGCGGCCGGCACAGCGGCCACCGGTACCGCGGAGGTGTCCCGCGGCGTCGAGATCCCCGCCTTCTACACCCCGCCGTCCACGCTGCCGGGCGCCGACGGCGCGCTGATCCGCAGCGAGCCGCTGCGCCTGGCCCTCAGCCTGCCCAGCCTGGGCGGCCCGCTCCCCGGGCGGGCCACCCGGATGATGTACAAGTCCACCGACGCCAACGGCGAACCGGTCGCCGTGACCGGCGCCTACATCGAGCCCACCGCGAAGTGGCGCGGCGAAGGACCCCGGCCCCTGGTCGCCGTCGCGCCCGGCACCATGGGCCAGGGCGACCAGTGCGCCGCCTCCATGGCTCTGGAACACCCGCTGCTGCTCAACGGCGAGACGGTCTCGGTGGGCTACGAGGACCTGTCGGTCTACCGGCTGCTGCTGCGCGGTGTCGCCGTCGTCGTCACCGACTACGTCGGCCTCGGCACCACCGACCGGCTGCACACCTACGTCAACCGCGTGGACGGAGCGCATGCCGTGCTTGACGCGGTGCGCGCCGCGCGCTCCCTGGACTCGGCGTCGGTCACCCCCGAGTCCCGCGTCGGCCTGTTCGGGTACAGCCAGGGCGGCGGGGCGACGGCCGCGGCGGCCGAACTCCAGCCGTCCTACGCACCCGACGTCCCGCTGGCGGGCACCTACGCCGGCGCTCCGCCCGCCGACCTGACGAAGGTCACCGAGGCGATCGACGGCAGCGACCTGGCGGGCGCCCTCGGGTGGTCGCTCAACGGCTTCCTCCAGACCGAGCCCGCCCTGCGGCCCATCGCCGAGCGGTACGTGAACGCCGCCGGCGAGGCGGCGCTGAAGGACCTGTCGACCATGTGCGTCGGCGACGCGCTCTTCGCGTACGGGGGCGACAGCAGCACGGCATGGACGAAGACCGGGCAGTCGCTGGGTGACATCATCCGGGCCGAGCCGACCCTCCAGGCCTTCCTGGCCGAGCAGCGGATCGGCAGGCTGAAGCCGGCCGGGCCCGTCCGCGTGGCCACCGGCGTCAGCGACGACCTGGTCCCCCACGGACAGTCCCGCCGACTGGCCGTCGACTGGTGCGGCGCGGGCGCGAAGGTCACCTACGACCCGGTCGTGCTGCCGGGCGTCGGCAGCGGTCTGCTCAACCACTTCGCCCCGCTCCTCGCCGACCAGGGCAAGGCGATCTCCTGGCTCACCGACCGGCTCTCCGGGGAGCCGGCGGGCTCCAACTGCTGGAGCCTGCCCGTACAGCCCTGAGCACCACCCGCGCGCGTACGGGGCCCCGGCGGACGTCCGCCGGGGCCCCCGCGTGTGACGGGCACGCACCCGGGCAGCGGCTCCGGCATGCGCCGAACGATCAGTGCGGCACAGAATTCGCTCAGGCCAGTCATGGTGCGGCAAGAGAGAGGCGACGGCGTGGCGGACGCGAAGCCGGACGGCGGGTCCGGTCCCCCGGGGCCGGCGAGGATTCCGAGTACGGTCGCGCACCTGCCGCGGCAGGTGCGCGAGGAGCTGACCCGCCGGCTCCGCCGCAACCGGCGGGCCTTCCGCGAGGAGGACGTCCAGGTCGTCGAGGGGCCCCTCCTCAGACGCGCGGTCGGCGCCTCGGCGCTCGGCAACTGCATGGAGTGGTTCGACTTCGGCGTCTACAGCTACCTGGCCGCCACCATCGGCAAGGTGTTCTTCCCGGACGCCTCCCCGACCGCCCAGGTCGTCTCGTCCTTCGCGACCTTCGCCGCCGCCTTCGTCGTGCGCCCGCTCGGCGGCCTCGTCTTCGGCCCGCTCGGGGACCGCCTCGGCCGGCAGAAGGTGCTCGCCACGACCATGATCCTGATGGCGATCGGCACCTTCTCCATCGGCCTCATCCCGAGCTACGCGAGCATCGGCATCGCCGCACCGGTCCTGCTGCTGCTCGCCCGCATGCTCCAGGGCTTCTCCACCGGCGGCGAGTACGGCGGCGCCACCACCTTCGTCGCCGAGTACTCACCCGATCGGCGGCGCGGCTTCCTCTCCAGTTGGCTCGACTTCGGCACCTTCGTCGGTTACGCGCTCGGCTCGGCGCTGGTCACCGTGCTGAACCTGCTGCTGACCGACGGACAGATGCTCGACTGGGGCTGGCGCGTCCCGTTCCTGATCGCCGGTCCGCTGGGCCTCATCGGCCTGTACATGCGGCTCAGGCTGGAGGAGTCCCCCGCCTTCCAGCAGCAGCTCGACGAGCACGAGAAGAGCCTCGCCCAGAAGTCGGCGGGCAGCGAGTTCAAGACCATCGTCAAGGACCACTGGCGTCCGCTGCTGATCTGCATGGGCCTGGTGCTGCTCTACAACGTCACCAACTACATGGTCACGGGCTACCTGCCCACGTACCAGACGGAGACGCTGGGCCGCTCCAGCGGTTTCGCCGACGTGCTGGTGCTGATCGGCATGGTGTGGATCGTGCTGCTGATCACCTTCCTCGGCCGGCTCAGCGACCACGTCGGCCGCCGCCCGCTGTACGCCGTGGGAGCCGTCGCGATGATCGTCCTGGCCGTACCGGCCTTCCTGCTGCTCAGGGCGGACGGCGCCTGGGCACCGGTCGCCGGTGTCCTGCTGCTGGCCACCCTGCTGGCCTGCTTCGCCGCGCCGAGCGCCGCGACCCTTCCCGCCCTGTTCCCGACGGCCGTGCGCTACGCGGCCATGGGCATCGGTTTCAACTTCGCCGTAGCGGCCTTCGGCGGCACCACGCCGCTGCTCACCGAGGCGCTGGTCAGCGTCACCGGCAACGACCTGGTGCCCGCCTTCTACCTGATGGTGGCCGGTGTCATCGGCCTGGTGACCGTGCGCTTCCTGCCCGAGAGCGCCCAGGTGCCGCTCAACGGCTCGCAGCCCATGGTCGGCTCCCGGCAGGAGCGGCGGGAACTCATCACCACCTCCAAGGACCTCTACAGCCTCTCCAAGGAGCGCTCCGAGGTCCGCTGACGCGTCGCCGGGGCACCGCCCCGGCGGGCGAGGCGGAGGGACACGCCCGAGCCCAGGGCGACACCGGCGCAGACCAGGGCGCTGCCCACGGCCTGCGGGGCGCCGTAGGAGCCCGTGCCGACCAGCGGCGCGGTGCAGGCGGCGGCGACCGGGATCAGGCCGGAGTACAGCGTGGCCCGCTCCGCGCCGATCCGCTGCATGCCCATGTACCAGCACACGAACCCGATCACGGTGACCACCACCGCCTGCCACAGCAGCGCCCCGGTCTCGGCGGTGTCCGGCCGCCGCAACCACCCGGCGCCGTCGGCCGCCACGCCGGCCACCGCCGACTCGGCCGCCGCGACACCGCACACCACCGTGGACAGCAGCCGCGGGCCGAGCGGCCGCAGTACGGGCACCGCGAGGACGGCGAAACCGACCTCCCCGACCAGGGCGCACACGGAGAAGGCGATACCCGCGCCGTCGGTGCGCCCCCAGCCCTGGACCGTGAAGGCCCCGACGGCCACGAGCGACGCCCCGTACAGCACGACGCGCCTCGGCCGACGCCCGTCCAGCAGCGGGACGACGACCGCGACGACCACGGGGGCGCAGCCCACGAAGACGCCGGGGACCGCCGGCTCCGCGCTGCGTTCCGCCGCGAGCACGGCCAGGTTGAAACCGACCATGCCGACGGCCGCGAGCAGTGCGAGGCGCAGCCACCGGCCGGCGCCCAGGGCACGCAGCCGGGCCGCCGCGCCCCGGCCGGCGAACGGGACCAGCAGCAGGAAGGCCAGGCCGTAGCGCAGGAACTGGCCTCCCGCGTACGGATAGTCGCCGAGCAGGCTGTTGGCGGTGAAGGAGCCTCCGACGAGGACGCAGGCGATCGCGGCGAGCAGGGCTCCGCGCGTGGTGGTGGCGTTCATGACGAAGACGCTAGGGAGCGCGACGGACCCGCACGGGGTCCACTTCCGGGGCGGTTTCGGGGACCAATCGAGGGCGCCGCCCTCACACGGTCATCACCGGCCCTCCCTCACGTGCATGTCGTGGGTATCCGGGGTATTCGGAACGTCCCGGTGCCAACACATCGGCAAACCAAGGGATTTGACGGTTATGAACAGACATGGGAAGGGGCTGTCAGTGCGCGGCATCAAGGTAGCGACCGCTGTGGCGACCGCGAGCGTCTCCGTCGCCTTACTGGCCGGCTGCGGCGGCGATTCCGGTGGCGACAGCAAGCCGTTCGACGGACAGAGCGCCGACGACATCGCAGCCAAGGCCGTCGAGGCCACCCGGCAGGCGAAGTCCATGCACGTGAAGGGCGACACCCGCCTGGGGGACGGCAGCACCGTCACCATCGACGTCTCGGTCGACCAGGAGAAGAACTGCCAGGGCACCATCGGCGCCGCCGACACCCGCGCGGACGTGCGGCACACCGAGGCGGCCCTCTTCCTGCGCGGGGACGAGCAGTACTGGCAGAACGCCCTGAAGCAGCAGCCCGAGGCGGCGCAGAAGATGGCCCCCGAGCTCCAGGGCAAGTGGGTGAAGATGCCGGCGAACGACGCCGCGGCCGCCGGTGTCTGCGACAAGCGGGGCTTCGTCGCCGCCATGGACGAGGACAAGTCCGAGCGCCAGGGCATGAAGCGCGGCGACACCACGGAGGTGAACGGCGAGGAGGCGCTCAAGCTGACGAAGGAGAAGAGCTCCGGCGAGACGCTCGCGCTGTACGTCGCCACCGAGGGCGAGCCCTACATCCTCAGGACCGAGACCGAGGGCGGCGAAAATCCCGGCAGCGTCACCTTCAGCGACTACGGCAAGCCGGTGAGCCCCGAGCAGCCGCCGGCCGGCCAGACCGTCGACCTGAAGGAAGTGGCCGGCGGGCAGCGGGCCTGACCCCGCTACTCCCCCGCCCCCTCCGTCCCGCCCGTCCGGTCCGAGGCCGGCCACACGTAGGGCAGGTCGTCCGGGACGCCGGGGAACAGCTCGGCGTACACCTCGGGTTCCTTCCGCACCAGCGCCGAGCGGTGGCTGCGGTGGAAGGCCTCGTCGCCCAGCCAGGGCGGCAACTCCCCGGCGCGCGCCAGCTCCGGCTGGTCCCGCACCGGCTCACCCGGACGGCACACGGCGAGACCGGCGACGAGTGAGGCCGCGCAGCTGTCCTGGTGGCCCTGCTCCCGCCAGACCCGGCAGACCTCCAGGCCGTAGCGCACCAGTGCCTCCTCGTAGCCCGTCCACATCCGCACCGCCGGATGACGGCGCCAGCCGTAGCCGGGCACGGTGAGTCCGCGCAGCACCTGGAGCGCCTCGACCCGCTGCTTGCCCAGTCGGCGGCGGTCCAGGGCCTGCGCGGACTCCTCGAAGTCGGGGTGCGGGAGGAAGGTCTGCATGCTGCTCCTGTCCGGTCAGCCGGGGAACCGGCCCTGGTCGCGCAGCTGCCTGCGGCGTTCGGCGTAGGCGAGGTCGTCGCGCCACAGCCGGCCGGCGGCGGCGCGCATCAGCGGGCGCAGGGCCGGTGCCAGGCGGCGGGCCACCGGGAAACCGGGCCGGTCGGAGGTGGCCATGACCGCCTCGACGACCGCGGTGCGCGGCCGGCCGTGCTCGTCCGGGCCGAGCGGCGTGGCGTGACTCTCCACGACGGACCCGGTGCCCTCGCCCTCGGTGATGTGCATGACGACGGTGCGGGGCTCGGGAGCGGTGAACTCGGCCCGGACGGGCACCACCAGACGTCCCGCGAGCCGGAAGGACACGTCCACGGCGAAGCGGTCGTCGTCGTCCTCGCCGTCACGGGGCGCCCCGACGACGGTGAGGTCCACGAAGGAGTACGGGTGGAACCAGGCGCCGTGCCAGGGGTCGAGCCGGTTGGCCACGACGTCCTCGGGTTCGCAGGTCCCGACCCCCCGCCAGACGGAGGTCAGGGACGTGGCCCGCGCGGGCCTCACCGGCAGGACGGGCGCCGGTGTCGGGGGTTCCTGGCCCACCGTGTCCAGCCGCACCCACACCAGGACGCCGTCGTCGTGCACCGGGAAGGGCTCCCAGCCGGCGAACGCGGTGCCCTCCAGGGCGAGTCCGTGCCAGTGGCAGACGAGCGTGCCGCACCGCACCGGGCTGTCGGCCAGCGGGGCCCCGAGGTGCGGGCAGGCGCCGGGTCCGCCCACCAGACGCCCGGTGGCATCCCGCCAGACGACGACCTCGACGCCCGCGACCGTGCCGGACAGCGGGCGGGTGGGCCGTACGTCGGTGCTCGCGCCCAGGACGTACCAGTTGCCCGAGGGGCGGGCCAGGGCGCGCTTGAGCGCCCCCGCGATGAGGGCGGGGCGTGCCTCGCGCCAGGTCGGCCGCTGGTGCTGCCAGGGCACGGGACGGCGGCGCAGCCGCAGGGGATAGCGGCCCCGGCGGGGGGCGGGGTCCTGCCTCATCCGGCCTCCTTCGCGGAGCAGGTGTCGTTCCTGCACGTCACCGGCGGTGTCCGGCGGTCGGCGGCGCCCCGCGCTCCCAGCCGGGCGGCCAGCACCCGGGCGAGCCCGTCGGCGGCGACGACCGCGCGCCTGCGGCGCGGCACCACCGCACGCCGGTGCAGTACCGCGTACCCGTCCCGCGCGATCGAGTCCAGGATGTTGCGGTACAGCACGTAGGCGGTACGGATGCAGGGCCGTGCCACCGGGTCCAGCATGTCCAGGCCGGGGGCGGCCTCGCGGTAGACGGCGCGGGTGAGGTCCTCGGCGGCCCGCAGCGCGGCGGTGATGCGCCGGTCGTGGCGCCCCGTCCGCCTGCTCCACAGCAGCAGGTCCCGCTCGACGCCGTGTGCCGCCAGCAGGTCCGCCGGGAGGTAGACGCGCCCCCGGTCGAGGTCCTCGCCCACGTCCCGCAGGAAGTTGGTCAGCTGGAAGGCGAGGCCCAGCGCGGCGGCGTGCGGGGCGGCCCGGGCGCGGGAGGTGACGGTGCCGAGCACGGGCAGCATCTGCAGGCCGATGACGGCGGCGGAGCCGTGCATGTAGGCGCGCAGGTCGTCGTAGGTGGGGTAGTCGGTCACCGTGAGGTCGCTGCGCATGGAGGCCATGAAGTCGGTGAAGTGCGCCGGCTCGATGCCGTACCGGGCGGCGGTGTCGGTCAGGGCGACCACCACGGGCTCGTCCGCCGGGCGGGTGCCGGTGAGCGCCTGCCGGAGCTGCTCCTCGAGCCGTCCGAGGGTGGCCGCGCGCTCGGCGGTCGTCGCCTCGGCGCCCATGTCGTCGACGATGTCGTCGGCCCACCGCGCGAACCCGTACAGCGCGTGCACGGCCGGTCTGCGGTCGGCGGGCAGCAGGCGGGTCGCCAGGAAGTAGGTGCGTCCGTGCCGGGCGTTGAGCAGCCGGCAGCGGGTGTACGCGGCGCGCAGGGCGGGGTCGGTGATGCCCGCGGCGTCCAGTTCGCGCCGGGTCATCGGGGGCCGCCCTTCGACGTCGTACGGCGTGCCGGGGTTCCGGTGATGCGGGCGGCGGCCAGCTTCCCGGAGATCAGCACGGTCGGCACCCCGACGCCCGGGGTGGTCCCGCAGCCCGCGAGGACCGCGTTCTCGGTGCCGCGTACCAGGTTGCGGGGGCGGAAGGGGCCCGTCTGCGCGAAGGTGTGGGCCACCGAGAAGGGCGTGCCGGCGGCATGCCCCTGGGCGGTCCAGTCGGCCGGTGTCACCAGGCATTCCTCCTCGATGGCGGCGGCGATGCCGGTCAGCCCCCGGCGTTCGAGGGTGGTGAGCAGGCGGTCGCGGTAGCGGGGCGCGAGGTCGTCCCAGGCCCGGGCGTCCGGGCCGATGTCGGTGTTGGGGCACGGTGCGAGGACGTAGTGGAGGTGGCGCCCCTCGGGGGCCAGGGAGGCGTCGCCCGCGGTGGGCCGGGTGATCAGCAGGGAGGGGTCGGTCATCAGGGTGCCGGTCCGGGTGAGTTCGTCGAAGGTGCGTCGCCACGCGGCGCCGAAGGAGAGCGTGTGGTGGGCCAGGTGCGGCCAGGTGCGGGTGGTGCCGGCGTGCAGGACCACCGCGGAGGGGGCGTGCCGCAGTCCGACCGGGCGGCGCGGGCGGCGCCCCAGCAGCCGGTGGACGACGGGGAGGTCGGGGGTGAGGACGACGGCGTCGCACGGGATGCGCGCGTCGGCGGTGACGACGGCGGTGACCCGGTCGCCGGAGCGTTCCAGCCGGGTGACGTCCTGTCCGAGGCGCAGGTCGGCCCCGGCGTCGACGGCCGCGGCGGCCATGGCGCGGGGCAGGGCGTGCATGCCGCCGCGCGGGAAGTACACGCCGGCCACGGTGTCCATGTAGGCGATGACGGCGTAGGCGGCGAGCGCCCGCGCCGGTGCGACCCCGGCGTACAGGGCCTGGAAGGAGAAGACCCGTTTCAGGCGCTCGTCCGACAGGAAGCGTCCGATGCGCGCGTCCAGCCGGCCGAAGCCGCCGAGCGCGGCGAGCCGGGCCAGGTCGGGGGTGAGCAGGCCGAAGGGCGAGTCGAAGTTGGCGTCGATGAAACGGCGCATCTGCACTGTGTAGAGCTCCCGCAGCCAGGTGCGCAGCCGCCGGTACCCGGCGGCCTCGCGGGCGCCGGCGAAGCGTTCGACCTCGGCCTCCATGGCGGCCGCCTCGGTGTGCACGTCCAGCGTCCCGCCGTCGGCGAAGCACGCGCGGTAGGCGGGGTGCAGGGGCATCAGTTCCACCCGGTCTTCCAACCGGTCGCCGACGGCGGCGAACGCCTCGTCGGCCAGATCGGGCATCGTCAGGACGGTCGGACCCGTGTCGAACGAGTATCCGCCCCGCTCGTGCCGCCCGGCACGGCCGCCCGGCAGCGGGTCGCGCTCCACCACCGTCACCCGTCGTCCGGAGCCCAGCAGGTGCAGCGCGGCCGAGAGCCCCGCGAGCCCGGCTCCGACGACCACGACGTGGTCGGTGCGTCCGGGGACCGTCCGGGTCATCGCGGGCCCCTTCTGACGGACGGCCGCTCACGCGGCTGTCGTGCGCCGTCGTCTGCGGTGCTGGGGGGCATCCCGGGTCCTCTCGTCGTCGGCCGCGGCGTGAGCCGTGCCGGGCACGTCGGCTGCTGCGGCTACTTCCGCCGCGCGGCGCTCGGTGGATGCACCGTCCGGCGGCGGCCACGGGCCACTGGGGTGACTCGGCGTCATGCTTTCCCCCGCCGCCTCGGGACCGACGCCGCCCGGGCCCGTTCCCGCCCGGCAGTCACCCGCCCGGCGGACACCCGCCCCGTCCCGGAAGGCGCGGCAGCCGTGTCCGTCCCCGGAGTCCGGGGAGCCGCGGAGGACCCGGAGCCAGGCGTCCGCAGGGACACCTCTCCGCGGGACCGTGCGCGGGCACGCCGGTGGGTACGGGTCCGGGGCGGCGCCCCGGCACTACGCCCCCGCTCCTTCCGCGTGGTCGGCCAGCCCGCCCGCGCCGAGCGGGCCGGTGGGGTCCATGGCGCCCTCCGCCTCCAGCCGGGGCAGCTCGTGCCGGGACAGGCGCAGGACCATCGGCGGCAGGGTCGTACGCCCCACCTGCGCCAGGCGCAGCCAGCCGGGCACGTACACGGCCGTGCGGCGGCGTTCCACGGCGCGCACCAGCCGGGCGGCGACGTGCTCCGCCGGGAAGGTGCGGCGGGCCGGAGCCGGCATGTGCGCCCGCAACTCGCGGAGGACCGTGTACCGGTCGGCGTCGCGGATCATGTCGGTGTCGATCCAGTTGAGGTAGGCGATGCCCACGGCGATCCCGTGGTGGGCCACCTCGGCGCGCAGTGAGTGGGTGAACGCCTCGACGCCCGCCTTCGACGCGCAGTAGGCGCTCATCATGGGGGCGGCGCCGAGCGAGGCGAGCGACGCGATCTGGAGGTGGTACCCCGCGGTGCGGCGCAGGTCCGGCAGGAAGGCGCGGGCCGTGTGGGCGCTGCCGGTCAGGTTCACGTCGACGACGCGGCTCCACTCGGCGGGGTCCGACGTGCCGAAGGGGCCGCCCTCGGCGATGCCGGCGTTCGCCACCACCACCGACGGCGTGCCCAGGCGTTCGCGGACCTCGTGGGCGGCGGCTTCCAGCCCGACGGGGTCGGTGACGTCGACCTCGACGGCGACGGCCGGCGTCGGCAGTCCGGCCGCCACGTCGTCCAGCCGCGGTTTCTCGTGGCCGAGCAGTGCGATCCGGGCGCCCCGGTCGGCGCAGGCGCGGGCCAGGGCGGCCCCCAGTCCGCGCGCGGCGCCGGTCACCACGACGATGCGGTTGTGCAGCGGGCTGTCTGTCACCGGGCCGACCCTTCCTCGGGGAACACGGGTGTCGCGGGCGGGCGTCTCACCGCTTGTCGCCGATGCGGTTGCGACGGGTGAGGGCACGCTGGGCGCGGGCGAGGCCCGCGAAGCGGTGCTGGCGCAGGGCGGCGCGCGCGGCGTTGGCGCCGGGCGCCCCGTGCACCCCGCCTCCCGGGTGCGCGCCCGCCGAGGCCAGGAAGAGACCGGTCACCGGTGTCTCCGGCCGTCCGGTGCCGGGCACCGGACGGAAGACGAGCTGCTGGTGCATGGCGGTGGTGCCGCCGTTGATGGCACCGCCCTCCAGGTTGGCGTTCATGGCCTGGAGCGTCGGCGGGGCCAGGATCCGGCGGGCCCTGATCAGGCCGCGGAAGCCGGGCGCGAAGCGTTCGACCTGGCGCTCGACGCGGTCGGCCATGAGTTCCTGCTCCTTGGCGTCCCAGCTGCCGGTGATGCCCTCGTCGCCCGCGTCGGCCCGGATGTCGTGGGGGACGTGGGTGTAGGCCCACGCGGACTCCGTGCCGCTCGGGGAGCGGGACGGGTCCGTGGTGGTCATCTGCCCGAACAGCGAGAACGGACGGTCGGGGACCTGCCGCATGGCGATCTGGGCGGCGAAGCGGGTCAGCTCGTCGAGGCCGTCGGCCAGGTGCACGGTCCCGGCCCGCGCCGCGTCCTCGCAGCGCCAGGGCACCGGGCCGTCCAGGGCCCAGTCCACCTTGAAGGTGGCGAAGTCCCACTCGAAGCGCCGCAGGTCGGCGAGGACCTGGTCGGGCAGGTCCTCCGGGGCGACGAGCCCGCCGTAGAGGGCGGGCACGGACACGTCCGCGAGGACGGCCCGCCGGGCGGTGACCGTCTCCCCGCCGGCCGTGCGGACGCCCGCCACGCGCCGGTCCCTGACCAGGACCTGCTCGACGCGCTGCCCGCACCGCAGGGTGCCGCCGCGGGCCCGCAGCCGGTGCACCAGCGCTGCGGTGAGGGCGCCCGAGCCGCCGACCGGCACGGGGAAGCCGTAGGTCTGCCCGAGCATCGACATCAGCCAGCCGAAACCGCCGCTCCCGACGGCCTCGGGCGCGAGGTCGGCGTGCAGGGCGTTGCCCGCCAGGATCAGTTTCCCGCCCTCGCCGCGGAACTCCTCCTCGCCCATGCGCCGCACCGGCAGCACCAGGGTGCGCGCCAGTCGCAGCCCTCCTCCGCCGCGCAGCCGCAGCGCCAGCCGGGCACCGGCCCGGACCGGCGGGAAGGGGGTGAACAGGGCGTCCAGGATGTCGGCGCGGTAGCGGTCCCAGACCTCGTGCAGACGGTCCCAGGCGGCGCCGTCCCCGGGCGCGAAGGCGTCCAGCGAGGCGGCCGTGGTGGCGACGTCGCGGTCCAGGACGGCGCAGGTGCCGTCGGTCAGGGGGTGGGCGAGCACATGGGGGGCGTGCGCCCAGCGCAGTCCGTGGTCCTGGAGGCGCAGCCCGGCGAGGACCGGGGAGGCGGCGGCGAGCGGGTAGAAGGAGCTGAACAGGTCGTTGACGAATCCGGGGGCGACCTCGCTGTCGTGGCGCACCGCCCCGCCGGGCTCGGGCTGCTCCTCCAGGACCTCGACGCTCCAGCCGGCGTCCACGAGCAGGTTCGCCGCCACCAGGCCGTTGGGTCCGGAGCCGATCACGACCGCGTCAGGCATGGCCGGCTCCGTGGGCGGTTCCCGGTCCGAGCTTCACGGAGCCCGGCGAGTCCGCCGGGTCGGGCCGGCGCTCCTCCCCCGCCTCGGCCTCGCACAGCTTCGCGAGCCTCGCGAGCATCGCCCGGTGCCGCACCTGGATCAGCGCCTCCACCCCCACGTTGTGCAGCAGCCCGCCGGGGCCGCGCAGCGGGTGTTCGTCGACGATGACCAGGCACTGCTCGCCCCAGGGGCGCAGTTCGATGGCGATGCGGGCCGTGCCGAGGCGGCCCGCCTTGGCCTCGATCTCCAGCACGGAGCCCGGCTCGCAGCGCCTGACGACCGACTCGTTCTGCAAGCGCACCGGCCCGATCCGGACCTCGTACTCGATCGTCGCGCCGACCTCGGGCCACCGTCCGGACTTGGGGGTGACGTCCGAGGTGCCCACCACCCAGTCCGCGTACTCGTTGCCGTCCGCGAGGACGTCCCACACCGCCTGCGGGCTCGCCTGGACCAACCGATGCCGCACCGCCACGCGTGCCTCCCACGCCCAGTAACCGTCACTGCGAGGACGCAGCACTGAGTGCCCCGTTCGTCACCGGCCAACCGGGCGAGTTCCCGGGTACGCCCGCCGCGCGAGCCCCGGCGCGGCTCGGACGCCGGGGAGGTGGGCGGGGGCGGTTCCCCGCGTTCCTTCCGCCGGCCGGTCCGGAGGCCGCACGGAAAGGCCCTGCATTGGCATGGACCTGTCGATGTGGTCCGGCTACGCTCGGAGCAACCCGATGAGAGCGCTCTCAGAACGCGGTTGTTCCACCCCCACCCAGTTGGAACGACGAAGGGCAACTCCTGTGCGACGCAGCAGACTCAGGCACCTCGGCCTGGCCGGCCTCCTCCTGTTCGGCAGCCTCACCGCGGTCGGCACCCTGCCGGCCTCGGCGGCCGACTCCCCCACCGACGCCACGAAGGCCCCGGCGGCCTCCACCGGCCTCCTCGACGCCATGGAGCGGGACTTCGGACTCACCCGGGCCGAGGCCGAGGACCGGCTTGCGGCCGAACGCCGCGCCACCGCCCTCGAGCCCACCGCACGCCGGACCGCCGGGGACGCCTTCGGCGGATCCTGGTTCGACGCCGCGAAGGGGCGGCTGACCGTCGCCCTCACCTCGGACGCGCCCGCCGCCACGGTCCGGGCGGTCGGTGCCACCGGCGCGCGGGTCCGGACCGTCGAGCACAGCGCACGGCAGCTCGACGCGGTCAAGGCGCGCATCGACCGCCTGGACGCGCCCGCCGGCGTCAGCAGCTGGCGCGTCGACCCGTCCGCCAACACCGTGGTCGTCGACGTGGTCGGCGGCGAGCGGTCCGACAACGATGTCCGGCGCTTCGTGGACCGGGCACGCGAGGCCGGGCCCGTCACGGTGCGGTCGGTGCCGTCGGCTCCCCGGACCTTCGCGGCGGGCACCGTCGGCGGCGACCCGTACTACACCGGCAACGTCCGGTGCTCCATCGGCTTCTCGGTGCACGGCGGGTTCGTCACCGCCGGGCACTGCGGCGGCACGGGAGCCGGGGTCAGCGGCTGGGACCGCTCGTACATCGGCACCTTCCAGGGCTCGTCGTTCCCGGAGAACGACTACGCCTGGGTGAGCGTCGGCAGCGGTTGGTGGACGGTGCCGGTCGTGCTCGGCTGGGGCAGGGTGCCGGACCAGCTCGTGCGCGGTTCGAACGAGGCGCCCGTCGGGGCCTCGATCTGCCGCTCGGGCTCGACCACCCGCTGGCACTGCGGCACGGTCCTGGCCAAGAACGAGACCGTCAACTACAGCCAGGGCGCGGTGCGCCAGATGACCAAGACCAGTGTCTGCGCCGAGGGCGGGGACTCGGGCGGCTCGTTCCTCAGCGGTGACCAGGCGCAGGGCGTCACCTCGGGCGGCTGGGGGAACTGCTCCAGCGGCGGGGAGACCTGGTTCCAGCCGGTCAACGAGATCCTGAACCGCTACGGGCTGACCCTGCACACGGCCTGATCCGGGCGCCCGGGGAAGGCTCCGCCGAACCTCCGGCGGGGCCCTCCTCGGCGGGCCCCGACCGACCGCCGGGCGCGGGTCGGACGCGGCCGGGCACGGGTCAGAGGTCGAGCGGCCCGGCGCCCGGCTCCGTCGTCTCGGGGCCGGACGCCGTGGTCAGCCGGCGGTAGGCGGCCCGCGCGTGGACCAGGCGGGCCAGTGCCGTGCCGACGAGGGCCGCGCCGAGCAGACAGGCCAGCCAGAGCGCGTCCCGCCGGCCCGTCCAGGTCAGCGTGCCGGCGGGCGGGACGGCGAAGCCGTTCAGGGAGAGCCAGCACAGCAGGGCCGTTCCGGGGGCCGCCGTGAACCGCGCCCAGATGCCCAGCAGCGCCGCCAGCAGGGAGAGCACGGCCAGCGCGAGCCCGGGACGGCCCACCCCCACGGTGCCGTTGAGGAGCGTGACGAGGACGAGGGCACCGCTGAACGCGCCCGCCCACACCAGGGGAGCCCCGACCGGGCGGGGGACGGGTCTCACGCCGTGGCTCAGCGGCACCCACTCGATCATCCTGACGGCTCCCTCCGGTCCCGGACGGCTCCGACCACGGCGTCGGACACCGGTCCTGCGGAAGGATTGTCCCACCGGGGTGCTGAGCGCCGTGCCGGCCGGGGTGACAACCGGTCGCGCCGGGCCGGCGCCGCGACCGTGCGGGCCGCGCCGGCCGGACGCCGGTCCATGCTCCCCGGGCCCCGATCCCCGGCCGGCGCCCCACGGCCCGGTGCGGGACGGGGGTGCTCCGTCCAGGAGCGCGATTCCGGCCGCGCACCGACGTGCTTCCCCGTCCCGGACCTCTACCGTTCGGCCTCGGCAGGCTGCGCGGAGGAGGACCCGGCGGAAGCCGGCGCGGCAGGAGTGGAGTCGCCCTTCACCGCGTCGTCGCCGTCGCCGTCGCGGCTTTCCGGCACCGCGGCCGACCCCTTGGCACCGGGCAGCAGCCTCGCGGCGGCCCGCAGGGCACCGGCGAGCAGGTGCGCCCGGCCCGCGAAGACGGGACCGAGGACGGCGAGGACGAGGACGTATCCGGCAATGAACGGGGCGAGCCGTCCGTCCAGCCCCGCCCCCGCGGCCATGGCGGCCAGGATCAGCGCGAACTCGCCGCGCGCGACCAGGGTCGTGGCGATCTCGGCGGCGGGTTCGGAGCCGTAGCGGTACACCCGGGCCACGCACAGCCCGGCGACGACGTTCATGACGATGGTCAGTGCCGCGGCCGCCGCGACCGGGCCGGCGACCGACGCGAGGTCGCCGGGGTCGATGGCGAGGCCGAACGCGAAGAAGAAGATGGCCGCGAAGGCGTCCCGGAGCGGGTGCACCAGTTCCCGGATCCGCGGTCCCGAGGGGGTGCCCGCGAGGATGAGGCCGACCATGAAGGCGCCGATGGCGTCGGCGACGCCGAGGACCTCCGAGACGCCCGCGACGAGCACCGCCGCCCCGAGGAAGCTGATGACCAGCAGTTCGTTGTCCCGGGTCGCGATCAGCCGGCCCACGAGCCGCGTGCCGTAGCGGGCCGCGGCGGCGAGCACCAGCAGGAAGCCGAAGGCCTTCCCGGCTTGCAGGGCCGTGTCCGCGAAACCGTGCGCGCCCGCGATGACCGGCTGGAGGGCGGCCAGGTACAGCGCGAGGAAGATGTCCTCCACCACGATGACGCCCAGGATCAGACGGGTCTCGGGCCGCCCGATCCGGCCCAGGTCGATGAGGATCTTGGTGACGATCGCGGAGGAGGATATGCCGAGCACGCCGGCGAGCACCAACGCCTCCCGCACACCCCAGCCCAGGACGAACCCGAAGCCCAGACCGGCACCGACGTTCAGCAGCAGATAGATGCCGCCGGCGGTCAGGAGCCGTTTGCCGCCGCTCTTGAGGTCGTCGAGGTGGAACTCGAGGCCGAGGTAGAAGAGCAGCAGCACCAGTCCGAGCGCGGAGAGCATCTCGAAGTCGTGCGCGTCCTCGACCAGGACGAAGCCCGGTGTGTGGGGACCGAGCAGGATGCCCGCGAGCATGAACAGCGGAATCGTCGGAAGTCCGATCCTGCCGCCGAGGCGGGCGAGGAACGCGGCGGCCAGGAAGGCGCCGCCCATGGCGAGCAGGGTGTCAGCGTGTCCCACGGGTCACCGCCTTCGACCGTGCGGAGGGTCGGGAGGGCTTCACTTGACGGGGATGGATGCGGGTTCTCCTTCATCGGTGACGCGTCGTCTGTCGTGCGGTCGGGCGCCGTCGGCCGACCGCGGGGGCGCGACACCGTTCCCGGCCGGGGCAGGGCACCGTCGCGCCCGAGGCCTGCACGGGCGGCGCGCTCCGGACGACCCGGGTCCGCACCCGGCGGTACGCCACGACGAGCACCGGCCGCCTCGGTGCACGGGCGCGCACGGCGCGGCCGGCCCCGGCCACGCGGCCAGGCGGGACGAACCTCCCCGCGACCCTCCCGGCGCCCGAAGAACCCCCGGGGCACGGCGTCGCTCCACGGTCACACGCCGGACCGCTGCTCCGCCATCGGGGACGGCACCCATAACGTCCGGTGGCCGACACCCATCACGGCGGGCCGGTGGCGCCACCCGGCGAGCGGGAGGAGTGGCGCGGCCGATGAGAGGGGTGCGCCGCGGCCGACTCGGGGATCCCGGCCGCGGCACGTCCCGCCGCCCCGGTGCGGGAGGACCGCGCACCCGGGCGTGAACGGCGACTTCCCCGGGCCGACGCGGCGACACTGCCCCGGCCGAGTGATCGTCACGACCGGTGAACCCGTATCGGGGCCGCGGCGCGGCCGGCGCGAGGGGACGGAGCGGTCATCGCCAGGACAACGGTCCGCCGCACGTGAGGTCACCCACCGGCGGTCGCATCGCTCCGGCCGGTCCACCGGTCGGGAGGGAGGGCGGTGGCGGCGCGGTTCAGGATTCGCGGAGGATCATCGACCAGGCGATGTCGTGCAGCTGGCGGTAGGCGTCGGCGGTGGGCTGCGCCAGGGACAGGGAGCGCAGTGCGACCGTCATCTGCCGACGCGCCTCCTCCTCGGCCGCCCGCCGTCCGCCGGCCTCCTCCACCAGACGACGCGCCAGGTCGATGTCGCCCCCCTCCAGCCGGCGCGGACCCAGGTACAGCTCGCGCAGCCGTCCGGCCGCCGGACCCGGCGCCGCGAGGGCCGCCACGACCGGAAGCGACTTCTTGCGGGCGGCCAGGTCCGCGCCGACCGGCTTGCCGCTGCGAGCGGTGCGGCCCCAGATGCCGAGGATGTCGTCCGCGCACTGGAAGGCCACGCCGAGGTGCCGGCCGAACTCCCGCAGTCCGCCGACCCGGACGGCGTCCGCGCCGGCCAGCACACCGCCCAGCGCGCAGGCGCAGCCGATCAGGGCGCCCGTCTTGCCCGCGGCCATGCGCAGGTAGTCCGCCACCGACACGTCGTAGGCCGCCTCGAAGGCGACGTCGTGGCTCTGGCCCTCCACCAGTTCCGGCAGCGCGGCCACGAGTTCCTGCACGGCGGCCCCCGCGCGCCGCGGTGCGGCCTGGGTCAGGGCGCGCAGGGCGGCGACCAGCAGGGCGTCGCCGGTGAGCACGGCCGCGGGAGTGCCGAACAGGGACCAGGCGGCGGGCCGGTGGCGGCGCAGCGCGTCGCCGTCGATGACATCGTCGTGCAGCAGGGTGAAGTCGTGCACCAGTTCGACCGCCACCGCGCCGGGCACCGCGGTCACCGGGTCCGCACCGACGGCCGCCGCCGACAGCAGGGCGAGGGCCGGACGCACCGCCTTGCCACCGCCGGACACGGAAGCGCGGGGCGTACCGTCGGCCTCGCACCAGCCCCGGTGATACCGGGCCACCAGGCGCTCCGCGGCGGGCAGCGACTCGACCGCCGTCCGCAGAGCGGGCGACAGCACGTCGTCGACCCACTCCAGACGCGGGAAGGCACCTACCGGGGCCGAGTCGGTCATCTGCGACACGTACTGCTCCTCACGCGGTCAGGACTCGAAGACGGACGGCGGGATCCGGCGGCGCCCGCACGGGCCGCGCCGGCCGCGCCCCCAGTCAATCGGCCGGCCCGCCGCGGGAAGCCCGCTCCGCGCACCACCCGGCGAAAGATCACCGAAGCAGCCCAGCCCTGGGACCATGCACCCAGCCGACAATCGGGCCCGCACCGGAAGCGGTGCGGACGTACGCCACCGCCCCGCCGCGGGATGCGACGGGGCGGACGGGTGCGGACGGTCCGTCAGCACGGTGTGCTTGCCATCAACTTCTCGAAGGAAGCCATGCAATCCGGGCAGTGGCGCGCCCGTTCACCGTCGGATGCCTCGATACGTTCGCGGAGCATCTCTCCGCACAGGGTGGCCGCTGCCTGTTTGGCCATCACGTGCCACACCAACGCTCCGCCCGCCTTCTCCGGGCCCACGCACATTTCGTACATGATCGGCCTCCCAGCCTGGACGCCGCTGACACTCACCAGGAGACACCGGATCGGCCGACACCAGTAGCGCGCGGGGGCCATTCGGGTGACGGCCGCTTCGCCCCTCCGGGGTGGTGACGCACCCGGACGGATAGAAACGATCAGCCAATCGGCCCCAACCGCGTGAGGGTGTGACGTGGCGTCGACACGTGCGGCCGGGGGTGGGTTGCCCTGGTCGGATGGCGACACAGACCGAACCGATCGCTCCGGTCCCCGCGGCGAAGCGCTCCCGCAGGGGACGGGTGATCGTCTCCTGGCTGGCCACGACCGACCACAAGCGGATCGGCCATCTCTACCTCATCACGTCGTTCGCGTTCTTCCTGATCGCCGGGGTGCTGGCGATGCTGATCCGGGCCGAGTTGGCCCGGCCGGGCCTGCAACTGCTCTCCAACGAGCAGTACAACCAGTCGTTCACGATGCACGGCACGATCATGCTGCTGCTGTTCGCCACCCCGACCTTCGCCGGCTTCGCGAACGCCGTGATGCCGTTGCAGATCGGCGCGCCCGACGTGGCCTTCCCCCGGCTGAACATGCTGGCGTACTGGCTGTTCCTCTTCGGCGGCCTGATCGTGCTCGGCGGCTTCCTCACCCCGCAGGGCGCCGCGGACTTCGGCTGGACCGCGTACACACCGCTCAGCGGTCCGCTGCGCGCCCCCTACCTCGGTGGCGATCTGTGGATCATGGGGCTGGCGCTGTCCGGGTTCGGCACCATCCTGGGGTCGGTCAACTTCATCACCACGATCATCTGCATGCGCGCGCCCGGCCTGACCATCTTCCGCATGCCGATCTTCGTCTGGAACGTGCTGCTGACCTCGGTCCTGGTTCTGCTGGCCTTTCCGGTGCTGGCGGCGGCGCTGCTGGTGCTGGAGGCGGACCGGCACTTCGGGGCCCATGTGTTCGACGCCGAGAACGGCGGGGCGATCCTGTGGCAGCACCTGTTCTGGTTCTTCGGCCATCCCGAGGTGTACATCCTCGCCCTGCCGTTCTTCGGGGTGATCACCGAGATCATCCCGGTCTTCGCCCGTAAGCCGATCTTCGGCTACATGGGGCTGGTCGGTGCCACCATCGCCATCGCGGGGCTGTCGGCGACCGTCTGGGCGCACCACATGTTCGCCACCGGTGCCGTGCTGCTCCCGTTCTTCTCGTTCCTGACATACCTCATCGCGGTGCCGACGGGGGTGAAGTTCTTCAACTGGATCGGCACGATGTGGAAGGGCTCGCTCTCCTTCGAACCGCCGATGCTGTGGGCGGCCGGGTTCCTGGTCACCTTCCTCTTCGGCGGGCTGACCGGGGTGGTCCTCGGCTCACCGCCGCTGGACTGGCACGTCACCGACACGTACTTCGTGGTGGCGCACTTCCACTACGTCCTGTTCGGCACGATCGTGTTCGCGATGTTCGGCGGTTTCAGCTTCTGGTGGCCGAAGATGACGGGCCGGATGCTGGACCACCGGCTGGAGAAGGTGCACTTCTGGACGCTCTTCACCGGCTTCCACACCACCTTCCTGGTGCAGCACTGGCTCGGCGCCGAGGGCATGCCGCGCCGGTACGCGGACTACCTGGCCGCCGACGGCTTCACGGTGCTGAACACCGTCTCCTCCGTCGGGGCCTTCCTGCTCGGTCTGTCGACGCTGCCGTTCCTGTACAACGTCTGGCGGACGGCGAGATACGGCCGGCCGGTAGGGGTCGACGACCCCTGGGGCTACGGACGCTCCCTGGAGTGGGCGACGTCCTGTCCCCCGCCCCGCCACAACTTCCACGCCCTGCCGCGGGTGCGTTCCGAGTCGCCGGCCTTCGACCTCCACCACCCCGAGCTGGTCCAGCTGGACCAGGCGGAACGGACGGGGCAGCGCGATGTGCTGGAGCCCGGCGAGGGACACAAGGGGGACCGCGCCTCCTGAGGTGCGCATCGGGTCGTACCCCCGTCAGGGCGCGGCGGAGCGGGTCCCCCGGGCGCGGTCGTCGTGAGGCCGTACCGGTCAGGCCGTCGTGTCGCCGGTGCGCGTCCTGACCCGCTCCTCCAGTCGGCGCAGGCTGCTGTCGAGGGCCTCGTCCACCGCGGGCCCCCCGGGGTCGTGGCCCTCGTCGAAGAAGGACAGGTGCACCGTCACCTCGCTGACCCCGCCGTCGAGTCCGGCGACCTGCAACCAGCCGGCGTAGGCGCCCTGGTCACGGGTGCCCCATTCCAGGCGCAGCTGCTCGGGCCGGGCGCTGAGCAGGGCGGAGGTGTCCTGGTCGGTGCGGTCCTCGTGCACGGTGACGGCGGGCGGGTCCTCCGGCTCCACGTGCAGGTCCCGCGGCAGCCAGGTGTCCAGCTGCCCGACGTTCGCGGCCTCGTCGAAGACCTGCTCCGCCCCGGCGGGCATGGTGCGGGAACGCTCGTACTCGGACATGGGGCACCACTCCTCGGCACTCGTGGTCGTACCAGGGGACGCGTGCCCCCGTCCGCCGGGGCCGAAGCACCCCGCGAATGATCGGCTCGGCGGGCGGCACCGGGTGCACGGTGCCAGACTGCTGCGCAACGTGCCCCGTCATGGCGTCGCGGCGGGCGGACCGGCGAGGGGAGACGAGGTGTCCACGTCCGAGGCGAGCGACGTGCTGCTGCAGGATTTCCTCGCCGATCCCGCGCATCTGACCCTGGACCTGTCCGCCGCGGTGGCCCGCTGCGCCAAGGCCCTGGACCTGCAACACGCGGTGGTCTACCTCGTGGACCTGCAACAACGGCACCTCGTGCCGCAGACCGACGTGGCGTCGAGCATCCCCGTGGACGGCTCGCTCGCGGGCTGGGCCTACCGGACCCAGGCCCTGCGGGTGGAGGAGTCCGAGACCGGCGGTGTCACGGCGTGGCTGCCCCTGCTGGACGGGGCGGAGCGCCTGGGGGTACTGGCGGTGCACGCCTCGGCGCTCACGTCCGCCACCCTGGTCCGCGGCCGGGCCCTCGCCTCGCTGCTGGCCATGATGATCACCTCGAAGCGGGCCTTCGAGGACTCCTTCGTCCGGCACACCCGCACCGAGCCGATGCACCTCCCCTCCGAGATGCTCCGCGCCTTCCTGCCGCCCCGCACCATCGGCAACTCGCACGTCGTGTCGACAGCCGTCCTCGAACCCGCCTACGAGCTGGGCGGTGACGCCTTCGACCACTCGCTCACCCAGACGACCCTGCACGTGTCGGTGGTCGACTCGATGGGGCACGACCTGGCTTCCGGGCTGACCAGCGCGGTGGCCCTGGCGGCCTGCCGCAACGCCCGGCGCAACGGGGCCGACCTGCCCACCCTCGTCAACTCCGTCGACGAAGCCCTGGCCCGCTGGCTCCCGGAGCAGTACTGCACCGCCGTCCTCGCGCAGCTGGACTTCGAGACGGGTCTGCTGCGCTGGAGCAACTGCGGTCACCCCGCGCCCCTCCTGATCAGGGACGAGCAGTTGATCACCGACGCGCTGGAACGGGACGCCGACCCCCCGATGGGGACGCCGGTCCGGCTCTCCGCCACTCCTCGCCGGACGCACGAGACGATGCTCCAACCCGGTGACCGGGTGCTGGTGTACACCGACGGGGTCACCGAGGCGCGGACCCGGGAGGAGACGCTCTTCGGACTCGAACGGTTCGCCGACTACGTCATCCGGGCCACGGCCGGCGGCGAGTTGGCGCCCGAGGCGCTGCGCCGCCTGATCCACTCGATCCTGGACTCCCAGTCGGGCGGTCAGCTGCGGGACGACGCGACGATCCTGATGTTCGAGTGGCGTCCGCCGGTCCGCTGACCGTCCGGCGGCGCGGGGCCCCGGTGGCGCGGGGGGCGCGGTCCCGGGTGGAGCGGGCGCCCCGAGGGTGCGGGGGCGTGTCCCGGACCTCGTGTCTCAGACCTGGTGGCCCCCTGCGCGCAGCCAGTCGTGCACGGTCTCCTTGTCGGCGGGGGTGATCCGCACGGGTCCTTCCACGTAGGGTCCCTCGTCCTCGGTGAAACCCGTGTCCGTGATCCTGGCGGTGACCCAGGTGGCCAGGTCCTGGGCGGCCCGCTCCGGGAGGGCGCCGCTCTCCCAGCCGGCGCGGGCCTCCCGGGCCGCGGCGCGATCGTGCTGCTCGGTCTCCGCGAGCCACGCCGTGACCAGCCGCTCCACGGTGCGTCGGTCCTCGGGTCCGGTCGGCTGCTGCTGCTTGTCGTCCATGCCGTCCGAGTCCCCCGATCCCCCGGACGGCTCACCCCCGGAACAGCGTCCCGTGTCGGCGGTACCACGCCGGGTACCCGGGTTCCCAGGGGCGGACCGGCCGACCGGTCCACAGAAGGTGACCGTCCGGAAGGGGACAGCAATGACGCAGCACGCCGACGACAGCGCTCTCGACCAGCGCGCCGGCGTTTCGGAGCTCCGTCTGGCCGCGGGGGACCCCGACTTCGTCCCCCTGAACGACCCACGCCACGAGGATCTGCCGCTCGACCGCAACCAGGCGATCCTCCAGGCCGCCAAGCAGGTGGGGTCGATCCTGAAGAAGAAGGAGCACCCGTTCGCGTTGGCCGGCAGCGTCGCCGTCTACGCGCACGGCGGTACCCAGAACCTCCAGCACGACGTGGACTTCTGCATCCGGCCGGACGACGCGGAGGCCGTCGCGGCGACGCTCAGGGAGGCGGGCCTGGCGGTGTACACGCCGCCCGAGGACTGGCTGCTGAAGGCGAACTGCCTGGGGCAGCAGGTCGACCTGATCTTCGAGCTGGCGCACGAGCCCGTCACGGCGGAGCTGCTGGCCCGGGCCCAGGACCTCTCGGTCGACTCCGTGCTCATGCCGGTGCTGTCGCCGACCGATCTGCTGCACGGGCTGCTGGCGGCCTTCTCCGAGCACCACTGCGACTTCGGTGCGGTGCTGCCGATCGCCCGCACCCTGCGGGAGAAGATCGACTGGGCGGAGCTGCGCCGCGAGTGCGGTGACGACCCCATGCCCGCCGCGTTCTTCTTCATCCTCGAACGGCTGGACATCATCCCTCCGTCCGGCGCCTCGGCCGCCTCCCCGGCCACCGCCACGATGGAGGAACAGCGATGAGCGACCCCGTCGCACACCAGGGGCCCGCGGCGAGCGGTGCCGCCGGCGCGGCCGGCAACGTCGAGTACCGCGTCGCCCACCTGCACGACCGGCTCGCCGCCGAGGAGCTGGGCGAGCTGGGTGTGCGCGCCGAGATCCGTGCCGGGGCCATCGCCCTCACGGGCACGGTGCCCTCCGCGCAGTGCCGCGAGAGCGTCCTGCGCGTGGCCCGCGAGGAACTGGCCGGCCTCACCGTGCACGCCGACCTCGTGGTGGCGGAGACGACCCGCCCCGACCATGCGGAGGAGCTGTGATGATCCGCGTCGCCGCCGTCGGAGACATCCACATGGGCCCGGACAGCCAGGGGTTGCTGCGCCCCGCCTTCGAGACCCTGCCCGAGTGCGCCGACCTGCTGCTGCTCGCCGGTGACCTGACCCGGCACGGGACCCCGGAGGAGGCGCGGGTGGTGGCGCGGGAGGTACGCGACCTGCCGGTGCCGGTGGTGGCCGTCCTCGGCAACCACGACCACCACGACGAGCAGCCCGAGAAGGTCACCGCCCTGCTCCAGGACGCGGGGGTGACCGTCCTGGAGGGGCAGGCGACCGTCGTCGAGTGCGGTGGGACACGGGTGGGCATCGCCGGGACCAAGGGGTTCGGCGGCGGTTTCGTCGGGCGCAGCGCCGGTGAGTTCGGCGAACCGGTCATGAAGGAGTTCGTCCGCACCACCCGCCGCTCGGCGGACAGTCTGCACGCCGCTCTGAAGGAGCTGGACGCCGAGGGCTGTGCCGCCCGGGTGGCGCTCACCCACTTCTCCCCCGTCGCCGACACGCTCGCCGGGGAGCCCCCGGAGATCCACCCGTTCCTCGGCAGCTATCTGCTGGCCGAGGCGATCGACACCGCCGGCGCCGACCTGGCCGTGCACGGCCACGCCCACCTGGGCACGGAGCACGGGATGACGGCGGGCGGGGTGCGGGTGCGCAACGTGGCGCAACCGGTCATCCGCCGCGCCTTCAACGTCTACCAGCTCGGGGCCGCCTGACCAGGGCCCGCGCGCGGGTCGGGCTCCCGTCCGGTGCGTCAGGTCGCGGCGTCCTCCCGCGTCGTCCGTCCGAGACAGACGACGTCGGAGGGATCCAGACCCGCCGCCTCGATCTCGTGGAAGCCCATCCGGTCGTAGAAGGCCCTGGCAGGTGTGTTGGCGGTCGCCATGACCAGGTGAACGGCGGGCACCCCGCGGACGCGCAGAGCCCGCCAGAACGTACGCATCAGCGCACGGCCGTGCCCACGGCCCTGCCAGTCGGGAAGCAGGTCGATGTGCAGGTGGGCCGGGTAGGCGGCCAGCTCGGGGATGATCATCCGCTCCGGGTCGTGCAGCAGTCCGGCCATGACCTCGTCCGGGGTGCGGGGCGGGCCGTCGGGGGCCGGGTGGCGGTGCGCCACCAGCGGCAGCCATTCGGCGCGGAAGTCCTCGGCGAAACGGGGGGTGTCGGCGGTGCCGAGGATGTAGCCGACCGCGCGGCCCTCCCCGTCGTCCAGGACGAAGGCCAGGTCCGGGTCGAGGTGGACGTAGGGCGCGGCGAAGATGGCGGGCAGCAGCGCCGGGTCGGCGTACACCGGCCGGCTGTCCCGGCCGTTGTGCGCGGTGCGGATGCAGATGTCGTCGAGTGCCGATGCGTCGGCGGGACGGTACGGGCGTACGGCGGCGGTCGGGGTCACTGCGGCATCCTGCCCGACTGGGAGCGCTCCCACAAGGGGCGCGGTCACTGCGCCAGATGCGCCGCACCCGCACCAGGACGGGAATCGGTCCTGTCGCCGCCGACCGGCCCGTGACCTGCGCGGGATCCACCCGGCGCGGTACCCGCGGGCGTCGCCGCCGCCGCGGGCACCGAATGGCGCCGGGCGTTGCGGGCACCTGATGATCCCAGTAGGCAGCACGTTCCTGGCAGTCCTTGGGTATCCCTGGAGAAAGCGAGAGAGCACCATGAGTCTTTTGCGTGTGGTCGGCCGCCCGATGCTCGCCTCGATGTTCGTGGCCGGCGGTCTGCAATCCCTGCGCAACCCCGCGCAGGTGGCGCCCGCCGCCGAGCCGATCGTCCGGCCGGTGACCGACCGCGTGTCAGCTCTGCCGGACAGCACCGAGCAGCTCGTACGGCTCAACGGCGCCGTGCAGGTGGTGGGCGGGGTCCTGCTCGGCCTCGGCCGCTGCCCGCGTCTGGCCGCACTGGCGGTCGCGGCGACGCTGGTCCCCACCACGCTGGCGGGGCACCGCTTCTGGGAGGCGGAGGACCCGTCGGAGCGCGCCCAGCAGCGCATCCACTTCCTGAAGAACGTGTCCATGCTGGGCGGGCTGCTGATCGCCGCGGACGACACGGGCAGCTCCCCCTCGCTGCTGTGGCGCGGCCGGCATGCCGCCCGGGGCCTGCGACACGACGCGCACCTGGTGCACCGCTCGGTCAGGGCCACGGCCCGCCCGGCGGCGACGGCCGGGGGTGTCCGGGCCAAGCTGGGCGTCTAGGGCCGGTCGGCTTCAGCGCCGGGGCGGGCGGCAGGATGCGCCGGGCGGAGAAGGAGACCCCGGCACCCGTACCCGCCCGCCCCAGACATGCCCTCATGTCCGGGGCGGGCAGGCGACCGGCGGGCAGCGGGCAGGCGCCGCGAGCGCCTTCAGTGCTCCTCGCTGCCCGACGCGCTCGGTGGTCACCACCCCGGTCGGCACCGGGTCGGGGCGGTCGACCGGGTCGGCCCCGCTCCCCTGCCCGGCGTCGCGGGGCACACGGCCGGGAAACGCCGGCGGCGAGGGGGCGAGCAGGAAGCGGGCGCCGTCCCGCTCGGCGACGGCCAGTGCGGTACGGGTGCCGAGGCTGCTCGCGTCGAGGATCTCCACGGGCCGGTCGGGCCAGGCGGCCGGTGCGGCCCGGCCCGTTAGGTGCAGGACCAGGTCGTAGGGGCCGGTGAGTGCCTCCGCGCAGCCGGGGTCGGAGATGTCCCACTCCAGGAACCGGAAGCCGGGGCGGCCCGCCAGCGGGGCGAGCTTCTCGGCCCGGCCGGTGGAGAGGTCGTCCAGGCAGTCCACCTCGGCACCCGCGTCGAGCAGGCGGGTGCACAGGTGGGAGCCGAGGAAGCCCGCACCGCCGACCACCAGGGCACGGTCCCGGGGCGGCCGGGTGTGCGACCACGGACCGAACGTCGCCGTCGGCATCATCCGGACGACCTCCTTCCGCCGCGGAGCGCTGACGAGCGGGCCCCGGGGGCCCGGGCGGGTCGCGTTCATGCTCCGGTGTCCGCCGCGCCCCCTGCGCCGGCCGAGCGGACAGGACACCGTGGTGACCGTCACTCCCCCGGGTCTTGACCCGGGGCGCGCGGAGACCTGTGGTCAAGCACACTCGGCAGGTCAAAGGGTTTGCTTGGTGGGGGAATTGGGGGTGCGGGGCATGCCCTCGGGCGGACGTCGGCGAGGACCGGCCGGTCCCTTCTGGCACGATGGTCGGCGCCGTCATCCGGCTCGGTGGAGTGGCCGCGCAGCGCAGCCGGTCTTCCCGCTCCCCCTCCCCCTTCCCTTCCGGGTCCCCGACCCGTCTTCGAGTGGCGCACTGTGTCTTCTTCCCCTGTCTCCGCCGTCTCCGCCCCGCCTGCCTCCGCACCGGCGTCGCGTTCGCCGTGGCGGTCCCTGCGGTACCGCAGCATGCGCTGGTGGTCGGTCGCGAACTTCGTCTCGAACGCCGGCACCTGGATGCAGCTCACGGTGCAGAACCTGCTGGTCCTGCAGATCACCGGGTCCGCCGCCGCGACGGGCTTGTCGATGTCCGTCCAGGCCGCGCCCGCGCTGCTGATCAGTGTGTTCGGCGGCGCCGCCGTCGACCGCTGGCCGCGGAAGCTGACCGCCGCCGTCAGCCAGGCCCTGCTCGGCGCGGTCGCCTTCGCGACGGCGCTCCTGGTCGCGCTGGACCGGCTCGACGTGACGACCCTGATGGTGCTGGCCGCCGTCACCGGTGTCATCGCCACCGTCGACGGCCCGGCGTGTTCGCTGCTGGGCAACGACCTGGTCCCGGCGGAGGACGTGCCCTCGGCGATCGGTGTGGGCGCGCTGGTGCACCAGGCGGGCCGGCTCACGGGTGCCGCGCTGGCCGGAGTGGCGGTCGGCTTCCTCGGGACGGCCGCCGCCTACGCGGCCAACGGGCTCTCGTTCCTCTTCGTGGCCTCGGTCGTCCCCTTCCTGCGTCCGGCGCGCGGGGCGGCGGGGCACACCGGCAAGGCCGCGCGCCACGAGCGGTCGGACAGCCTGTCGGTGCGGGAGGGGCTGGCCTTCTTCGCGCGCCGTCCGCGGCTGCTGGCGCTGGCCGGCGTCACCGGGATCAGCGCGGTCTTCGGGCGCAACTACCAGCTCACGCTGGCGGTGCTGGTGACCGGGCCGCTCGCGGGCGGCGCCGGGTCGTTCGGCACGGTGTCGACCGTGCTGGCGGCCGGAGGCATCGTCGGCGCCGTCCTGGGCGCCCGGTTGCGCCGGCCCTCCGTGCGGGTCGTGGGCGCGCTGGCGGCGGCGGGCGGGCTGTTGCAGGTGGTGGCCGGTCTCTCACCGTCGCTTGCCGTCCTGCTGGTGATGGTGCTGCCGATGGCCGTGGTGGAGTCCGTCTCCGACACCGCGGGCACCTCGGTGCTGCAGACCGACCCGCCCGCGCACCTGCGGGGCCGGGTGCTCGGCGTGTGGGGCAGCATCGGCACGGTGTGGGGTCTCGGCGGCCCGCCGGCGCTCGGCCTGCTGATGGAGCTGGCCGGCGCCCGCGGTGCCCTGGTCGCGGGCGGGCTGATCATCGCCGTGTCCATCACCGCGGGCCACCTCCTGCACGGCCGCCGCTCCGAGGAGGGGGTGGCGCTGCGGGCCGGGGACGCGGACGTGCCCGCCAGGGTGGCGCTCGGGACGGCAGCCTGAGCGGGAGGCCCGCGGCGCTGCCGCCGGGCGGCCACGGCGCGGCGCGACGGGGTCCGTGGGCGCTGTGGCCGCGACCGGCCCGGCGGAGCCCGCGGGCGGTCCTCGGGAGGGTGGCCTGCCGCTCGCCCCGCGACCCGGCCGCAGCCCGGCGTCCCGCCGGTCACCTCCCGCCGGTCGCATCCCGGCCCGCCACCGTCCGTACGGCCCCGGACGGCGGTGCCGGTGCACATGAGTCCCGTCCTTACCCTGGCGTGCGACCCTGGGCGGTCTTTGCCGATCACCGGGGGTCCGCCCGGTTCACGTGTGGGGAGAAGAAGCCCTGAGTACCGCCGTCCTCGCCGAGGCCGTTCCCATCGTCCTGCTGCTGGGCGTGCTGGCCTTCGCCGTGCTGCGTCCCCGGGGGCTGCCTGAGGCGGTGGCCGCCGTGCCCGCCGCCGCGCTGGCCGTGGCCCTCGGCACGGTCACCCCGCACCAGGCGTGGGAGCAGACGCGTACGCTCCTGCCGGTCGTCGCCTTCCTCGCCCTGGTGCTGGTGCTGGCGCACCTGTGCGCCAGGGAGGGACTGTTCGAGGCCGTCGGGGCGGCCGTGGCACGCCGCTGCGGCGGGAGTCCGTCGCGGTTGCTGGCCGGGGTGTTCGCGATGGCCTGCGCGGTCACGGCGGTGCTCAGTCTGGACGCCACCGTCGTCCTGCTCACCCCGGTGGTCCTGGCCACCGCGTCCCGGGCCGGCGCCCGGTCCCGCCCGCACGTGTACGCCACGGCGCACCTGGCGAACTCCGCCTCACTGCTCCTGCCGGTCTCCAACCTGACCAACCTGCTGGCGTTCACGGCGAGCGGCCTGTCCTTCACCAGGTTCGCCGCGCTCATGACGCTGCCGTGGCTCGCCGCGATCGCCGTCGAGTACGTGGTGTTCCGCCGTTTCTTCCGCGCGGACCTGACGGAGCCCGGGCCCGTCGGCCACCCGCCCGCGCTCCCGGCCGGCCGGGAGCCGCCGTCCGGTCTCCCGCCGGCGCCGGCCGTGCCCCGGTTCACCGTCGTCGTCGTGGCGCTGACCCTGGCCGGGTTCGCCGTGTCCTCGCCGCTGGGCCTGGACCCCGCGTGGGCGGCGCTCGGCGGTGTGCTGGTGCTCGGCGGGCGGGCGCTGGCCCGGCGCCATGCCGGGCCCCGGGAACTGGTGGGTGCCGCGTCCCCGCTGTTCTGCCTGTTCGTGCTGGCGCTGGGGGTCGTCGTGCAGGCCGTGATGGCGGGCGCCCCGGCCACCGGGCTCGGACGGCTGCTGCCGCACGGCGACTCGCTGCCGGCGTTGCTGGGGGTGGCGGCGGTGGCCGCGGTGCTGGCCAACGTCGTCAACAACCTGCCGGCCGTCCTTGCCCTGCTCCCGCTGGCCGCGCCCGCCGGGCCGGGCCAGGTCCTCGCCGTACTGATCGGCGTGAACCTGGGTCCGAACCTGACCTACGTCGGCTCCCTCGCGACCCTGCTCTGGCGGCGGATCCTGCACGGGTACGGCATCGAGGCCGACCTGGGCCGGTTCACCCGGCTCGGCCTGCTCACCGTGCCCGCCACGGTGATCGCCTCGACCGCGGCCCTGTGGGCGTCGCTCCAGGTCGTCGGCACCTGACCCCGGGGCGCCCCCCGGCGCGGGCCCGCCCCTGCCGTCGGTCCCTGGGCGCACCCGCTGGCCCGCCCCCCGTCGGCCCTGGGGCGCACCACTCGCAGGACCTTGCGGCGCACCGGGCCACCGGGCCGGGGCGGGGCGGCAGGCCGGCCACCGGGCCGGTCACTGGGTCGCCACGACGAGGCACCGGCGCAGTTCCTCGGCCGCCTCGGGTGCTCCGGTGACCGTCACACCGCCGTCCTCGTCGCCTTCGCGGTTCCACAGCCGGCGCAGCAGTGCCTCCGGGGAGCCGCTCAGCGTCACGTCCGCCGTGCCGTCACCGTCCCCGTCCGTCACGGAGAACTCGCCGGGGCCCGTCCGCACCCGCCACGCCGCGTCCCCGGCACGCAGCAGGACGGTGCGCCCCGGTGAGCCGTCCAGGACGTCGGCGAAGTACTCGCCCCATTCGGCGACGGAGAAGGCGGCGAAGATCCTGAGCAGTTCGTCGATGCCGTCCACGGCGAGGTCGGCCGGCACGGGCGCGACGGGCTGCCCGGTGGCCAGCTCGGCGTCGATCCGGTGGACGACGGTCTCCTGGGCCATCCGCCGGATCCAGAAGCCGACGCTCTGGTCGGGGCCGTACCAGGTGGCGGCCGGGTCCTTGGGAGCGCGGGTCGCGAACTCGGCGCGCAGGGCGGTGTACCCCCGGTCGAGCAGCGCGGTGGGTTCCTCCTCCGCGAACTCCGGCGGCGGCCAGGGCTCGGGCTCGACCCCCTCGCGCATGGCGACGGTCTTGTGCAGGTAGACCTCGCCCACGTGACGGGTCAGATCGGCCACCGTCCAGCCGGGGCAGGTGGGCACCGGGGCGTCGGCGTCGTTCTCCACGACGGCCCGCAGCCGGTCGTGGTCGACGGCGAGGCAGTCGAGGTAGCGGGTGAAATCCATGCCGCAGAGCCAAGCACAGGCTCAGGGCCGGGGCGCGGTGTTTTCCGCCCCGGTGCTCGGGCGGGTGCTCACCAGGTCACGGTGGGGACGGCGGGCCGGCGGACGGCCTCGACGGCGTCCCGCAGATGCAGGGCGACGGTGATCAGCGCGCGCAGGGCGGAGGGGCGCAGGCTCTGGGCGCTCTCGGCGGCCAGCACGAGCAGGCAGCCCGCGGCCTGCTCCACGACCGGTACGGAGAACGCGAAGTCGTCACCGTCGGCCCCGCGGAACGCGCGCCAGGGGGTCGCGGCTCCGTCGATGGCCTTCTGGACGGCGTGCTCGAGGTGCTGTGCGGCCTGTTCGCACACGGGGGCCGGCAGGATGATGGTGCGATGGAACGCTGAACTGGTCATAGTCCCACTGCTCCCCCGCGTCCGGGGCGTCCAACGGCACACCGGGCGTCTTTCACCGGGTCGGCGGCAGTCCGTCTCCGACCTGGTGACCGTGTGTGCCACGAAACGGTGACCGTGTGTGCCACGACGACGCCTGCGCCGGCCGCGGCCGGGTTCACCGGTCGGCCGGTGACGTGACCGGTGAGCGCCGGTGGTCCGCTCCCTCACCGAGGTGTTCCTCGACGACGGACGCACGGTGACGGTCGAGCGCGGCGACGACGCGGGTGCGGCACGGGCCTGCGTCGGCCGGCCGACGCAGGCGCCCGGCGCGGGCGCCATGCGGATCCCGGCAGTGGTCGGCGAGGACGGGCGCCGGCTGGTCACCGACCGCGTGCCCGAGGGCCGGGCGAGTGCCCGGGCGGCCGTCCGGTTCGGCCGGGAACCGGCGGCGCTGCACGCGGCCGGAGCACCCGCGTTTCGGCGCCGCGCCGCCCGGCGGACCCGAGGAGGCGTTCATCGGCCGGGCGCGGATGCGCAACGTCGTCGGGAGCGACTGGTGGCGCTGGTACGCGGAGCACCGGGCGCTGGCGTACCTGCGCCGCGCCGTCGCCGCCGGCACCGTCCGACCCGGCGAGGCGGCCGAGATCGAGCGGGTCTGCGCGCGTCGGCGTGCACCGGCTCTTCCCGCTGCTGGTGCACGCCGTGCTCTTCGGGCGCGGCTACGCCGAGCAGGCCCTCGCGGCGGCCCGGGCGGCGTGGCCACCCGGGCCGTTGAGCGTCAACGCGTCACGACGTGCCGCTCGTTGGGCACGCAGTGGGTCATCTTCAGGCCCTCGACATCCCGCGGCGGGTTCTTGCCGAGGTTGGCGAGCCGCTCGCGGTCCTCGTCGGTGAGGTCCTGACTGGCCAGCGGCTCCAGGTGCCGGACGTCCTGCGGGCTGATGCCGATGCCCTCGCCCACCCGCAGTCCGAGGTCGTTCTCGACCAGCAGGAAGTGCCACACCATGCGCTCCTGCACCGGCCGGTCGCACTGGGAGAGCAGGTCGACGAAGTTCGCCACGAGGTCGTCGCGCTCCCACTCCTCCAGCAGCAGGTAGCGCTGCCCGGCCTGCACGTAGTCGTTGGTGCGCGGGATCCGCTTGCGGGTGAGCCGGCCCTGGATCTCGGGTCCCTGCTCGTCGTGCGTCGGGTACTCGCCCTCGCGCAGGCCGCCGGTGATCGACGGCTCGTAGTTGACGATCGGGTTCTCCCCGCCGCCGTCCTGGTGGTAGGCCATCTGGCCGTCGCGCTGGTTGGTGCGCACGTGGGCGTTCTTGGCCTGGTTGACGGGCAGCTGGAGGTAGTTCGGGCCCACCCGGTAGCGCTGGGTGTCGCTGTAGGAGAAGGTGCGGCCGACGAGCATCTTGTCGTCGGAGAAGTCCAGCCCGTCGACGAGGACGCCGGTGCCGAAGGAGATCTGCTCGTTCTCCGCGAAGTAGTTCTCCGGCATCCGGTCGAGCACCATCCGGCCGACCGGCTTCGACGGGAACTCGTTCTCCGGCCAGGTCTTGGTGTCGTCGAGCGGGTCGAAGTCCAGTTCCGGATGGTCGTGGTCGTCCATCATCTGGACGAGCAGTTCCCACTCGGGATGGTCGCCGCGCGTGACGGCGTCGTAGAGGTCCTTCGTGGCGTGGCCGAGGTTCTGCGCCTGGACGTTGGCGGCGTCCTCCTCGGTCATGCTGCGGACACCCTGCTTGGGCATCCAGTGGTACTTGACCAGCTTGGTCTCGCCCGCCGCGTTGACCCACTTGTAGGTGTTGACGCCGAAGCCCTGCTGGTGGCGGTAGTCCGCCGGGATGCCGCGCGGACTGAACAGATTGATCAGCATGTGCATGCACTCCGGCGTCTGCGACATGAAGTCGAAGATGCGCCGGGGCTGCTGCTCGAACGTCACCGGGTCCGGCTTGAGGGCGTGGATGACGTCCGGGAACTTGATCGCGTCACGGATGAAGAAGACGGCCAGGTTGTTGCCGACGAGGTCCCAGTTGCCGTCCTCCGTGTAGAACTTCACCGCGAAGCCGCGGGGGTCGCGTGCCGTCTCGGCGGAGTCGCGGCCGCCGATGACGGTGGAGAACCGGACGGCCAGGTCGGTGCGCTTGCCCCGCTCCTGGAACAGCTTCGCCCGGGTGTAGCGGTCGATCGGTTCGTCGCCCCACGCGCCGTACGCCTCGAAGTAGCCGTACGCGGTGACCCCGCGGGCGTGCACGACGCGCTCGGGGATGCGCTCACGGTCGAAGTGGCTGATCTTCTCCAGGAACTGGTAGTTCTCCAGCGTGGCGGGGCCGCGGGCGCCGACGGTGCGCTGGTTCTGGTTGTCGTAGACGGGGTGCCCCTGGCGGTTGGTGAGCACCTTGCGGTCGTCGCCCGGGGCGGGCCCCTGGCTCGATACGTCCGTCATGTTCGTGGGCTCCTTCGACTCGTGGCCGCCCTCGGACGCGGCCCTGAGCTGCGAGGCGGCCGTCGGCCGCGCACATGGGCGCTCCGGGTACCCCGCCATGCAAGGTCCGACACCTACCGATTTGTACTGTTTCCTTATCACGCGCAAGGGCCCTGGGCACCCTGCAGAGGGGTCCAGGGGCCGCGCGGACCGGGCGGGTACCCGGGGCGCCACGGGGCACACGGCACTTCCGGACCGGGACCGCAACCCGTGGCCCGAACGGCGCCGTTCGGCGCAGTCGTCTCGCCCGGCGCGACACCGCGAGCCGGGCGACGTTCCCCTCACGGCCCCCGTGTCCCACTGGGCCTCATGTCCCACTGAGCCTCATGTCTCGTTGGGACATTTTCGGGTGTACGCTCGGAGGCATGACGGCGACGAAGCCTCCCCCCGCCCCCGAGGACCGGCGGCAGCGCAAAGCGCGGCGGACCCGCGACGCGCTGGCCACCGCCGCCTGCGACCTGATCCTCGATCGCGGGTGCGCGGCGACCACCGTCGAGGCCATCGCCGAGCGCGCCGACGTCACCCGGCGCACCTTCAGCCGGCACTTCGCCGGCAAGGAGGACGCCGCCCTCGACTTCGTCCGCCGGGACGGCGACCGCATCAACGCGCTGCTGCGGGCCCGGCCCGCCGACGAGCCGCCCCTCCTCGCCTACCGGCGGGCCGTGCGCGACTGGCTGGCCGACCGGGAGGACCCCGCCTGGCACGTACGTCCGCGCATGCGCCGGCTGGTGGCCCTGGCCGACAGCGAGCCCGACCTGTTCGCCGCCTACCAGCGCATCCGGGTCGACGCCCAGGAGGAGTCGATCCGCATCGTCGCCCGTCGGCTCGGCACCGACGAGACCCGGGACGTCCGTCCCGCGGCCGTCGTCGACGCCGCCGCCGGGGTCCTGATCGCCGCCCTGCGCCTGTGGGCGCGCGGCGACGACCGGGACTCGGGAGCCGCAGACCTCGCCGCCCTCGTGGAGCGGGCCTACGACGCCCTGATCTCGGGGGCCGCGGCCGCGGCCCCCGACAGCACCACCGAAGAGCGAGAAGCACCATGAGCACCACCGACACCACCCCCGCCGTCCACACCGCCGAGTTCGCGGGCCGCACCGCCCTCGTCACCGGGGCCGCCTCCGGCATCGGCCTGGCCACCGCCCGCCGCCTCGGAGCCGGCGGCGCGAAGGTCGTCGTCGCCGACTTCGACACCGAGGGCGCCGAGAAGGCCACCGCCGAACTGAGGGCGCGGGGCGTCGAGGCCGCCGCCGTCGAGCTGGACGTGACCCGCCCGGAGTCCGTCGAGGCGGCCGTGCGTCTCACCGTCGACACCTTCGGCGGCCTGGACCTCGCCGTGAACAACGCGGGCATCGGCGGCCCGAGCGCCCCGACCGGCGCGTACGACGTGGACGCCTACCAGCGCGTCGTGCGCACCAACCTCGACGGCGTCTTCTACTCGATGCGCTACGAACTGCCCGCCATGGAAGCGACCGGCCGCGGCGGCGCCATCGTCAACGTCGCCTCCATCCTCGGCTCGGTGGGCTTCGCCGGCTCCCCCGCCTACGTCGCCGCCAAGCACGGCGTGGTCGGGCTGACCAAGGCCGCCGCCGCCGAGTACGCCGCCCAGGGCATCCGCGTCAACGCGGTCGGCCCCGGCTTCATCGACACCCCGCTGCTCAAGGAGATGGACAAGGCCGCCCACGACGGGCTGGTGGCCCTGCACCCGGCCGGCCGCCTCGGGCGCTCCGAGGAGGTCGCCGAGCTGATCGCCTTCCTGCTGTCGGACCGCGCGTCCTTCGTGGCCGGCAGCTACCACCTGGTCGACGGCGCCTACACCGCCGTCTGACACCGCCCGCTCACCAGGGGGACCACGGACCGGGGGGAGAACGAAGGAGTTCGCCATGAAGGCACTGCAATACCGCACCATCGGCGCCCCGCCCGAGGTCGTGACGGTCCCCGACCCGGAACCCGGCCCCGGCCAGGTGCTGCTGAAGGTCACCGCCGCCGGCGTGTGCCACTCCGACATCGCGGTGATGAGCTGGCCCGCGGAGGGCTTCCCGTACGAGCTGCCGCTGACCCTCGGCCACGAGGGCGTCGGCACCGTCGCCGCGCTCGGCGCCGGTGTCACCGGCCTGCGCGAGGGCGACGCGGTCGCCGTGTACGGGCCCTGGGGCTGCGGCACCTGCGCCAAGTGCGCGGAGGGCAAGGAGAACTACTGCCTGCGCGCCGACGAGCTGGGCATCCGCCCGCCCGGGCTCGGCCGGCCCGGTTCGATGGCCGAGTACCTGCTCGTCGACGACCCGCGGCACCTGGTCCCGCTGGACGGGCTCGACCCGGTGGCGGCGGTGCCCCTGACGGACGCCGGGCTGACGCCGTACCACGCCATCAAGCGGTCGCTGCCCAAGCTGGTCCCCGGGTCGACCGCGGTGGTCATCGGCACCGGCGGCCTCGGCCACGTCGCCATCCAGTTGCTGCGCGCGATGACGTCCGCCCGGGTCGTCGCCCTCGACGTCAGCGAGGACAAGCTGCGCCTCGCCCGCGAGGTGGGCGCGCACGAGGCGGTGCTGTCGGACGCCAGGGCGGCGGAGGCGGTGCGCGAGCTGACCGGCGGCCTCGGCGCCGAAGCCGTGTTCGACTTCGTCGGTGTGGCGCCGACGGTGAAGACGGCGGGCGCCGTCGCGGCCGTCGAGGCCGATGTCACGCTGGTCGGCATCGGCGGCGGGTCGCTCCCCGTCGGGTTCGGGCTGCTGCCGTTCGAGGTGTCGGTCAGCGCCCCCTACTGGGGCAGCCGCAGCGAGCTGATCGAGGTGCTGGGCCTCGCCCGCTCGGGTGCCGTGTCGGTGCACACGGAGACCTACTCCCTGGACGACGCCCCGCTCGCCTACGAGCGGTTGCACGAGGGGAAGGTCGACGGCCGCGCGGTGATCCTTCCGCACGGCTGACCGCTCCGGCCCGCGGGACGCCCGGCGTACGGGCCGAAGGGGCGCGACCGGTCCCCCGTTCCGGTCGTGCCCCCGCGGCCCGTCGAACCTATGTGGACGGCTCCGCCATTGTGAATCGCGTCGGTGCCCGCTGCCGGGCCGTCCGGACTCACCCGTGCACAGGTGAGTCCGGATGGCCCGGTTTCGTCCCGTGCAGGAGGGGCTGTTCGAGGTCCCCCGCCGCGAGGTGGGCCAGCACCACCTCGTACAGGTCGCTGCCGGCGGCGAGCAGCCGGCGTTCGAGGACGGGCTCGGCGCTGCGGACGTGCTCGCGCACGGTCTGGGGGTGCACGCCCAGCGTCCGCGCGGCCCGTTCGGCGTTCGCGCCGACGGCGAGCCAGGTGCGCAGGGTGCGCCGCAGCCTGCGGGTGTCCGGCTCCAGACGGCCGAGCAGGTCGCCGGCCCAGCCGCGCAGTGCCGGCCCGGCCAGCAGGTCGGTGAGGCGGGCGGGAGCGGGGCTCCCGGCACCGCCGTCGGTGAGGCACTGTTCCAGCCCCACCTGGGCGTTGAGGGCGAGGTGGACGGTGGCGCGGGCGCTCAGGTCGGTGAAGTCGGTGCGCAGCAGCGCCTCGACCCGCTCCATGCGGGCGCGGACGGTGTTGCGGCTGACACCGAGGATCTTCGCCGCGGAGACGGCGGTGAACTCCAGGCCCAGACGGGTGGTGGCGAGCAGTTCGGCGCGGATGTGGTGCGGCAGGGCGTCGAGGGGGCGCAGCACCTGGGCGGTCCAGCCGTGCAGCTCCGCCGGGTCCATCAGGCGCTCGGGGTGGGTCCGCTCGGCGTACACCGCCGCCTTCCCCGGACGGAACCGGGCGACGGCGAGGGCGCTCACGGCCTGCCCGTAGGCGGTGGCGGTCCGGGCGAGGCTCTGGCGGGCGCTGCCGCCGAGGAAGACGCCGGGGGTGCGGCCGACGAGCGAGCGCAGCTGCCGGCCGGCCGCCTCGCGGGGCGCGAGCACGATGACGTGGCCGTCCATGGCCGGGCACCGTACGACCAGCGTCCGGTCCTCCGTCGCCGCCCGGCACTCCTCGGCGAGCCGGTCGCGTTCCTCCGGGCGGCTCTCCACGACGTACACGCACGCCGTGTCGGTGTCGAGCAGACCCGGCCACAGCCCGGCGGCCACGCGCCGGGCGGAGACGGTGTCCTCGACCATCAGCAGTTGCAGGATGGCCAGGCGGAGGTCGGAGGTCGCCCGCCGCAGCCGGTGTCCGGCCTCGGCCGACTCGTGGCCCGCCAGCAGCAGCTCCACCACCTGGGCGGTGTGCGTGACGATGTCGGCGGCCCGCCGGTCGAACGGCCTGTCGCGGGCGACCGCGAGAACGGCGGCCGGTGCCGGGTGGACCCGCTCCACCCGGACGAGCCGCAGGTGCCGGCCCCGGTCCTCCAGGGCGGCGGAGGCGATCCGGCCCGACGCGAGAGCGGCGAGCAGATCCTCGTCCAGCGGAGCCCGGGTGCCGGCCAGCAGGCGGCCGGTGCCGTCCTGCAACGACACCGTGGCCTGCGCGGCGCCGGCGAGCCAGGTCACGACCTTGCGGACGTCGCGTCCGGCCGGCCGCAGGTGGCCCAGCAGCTCCGCCGCCCACTCCACCCGCTCACCGGCCCCGGCATCCCGCTGCCGTGTCCCGTCCTCGCGGCCCGCCACCGGCCTTCTCCTCGCCCTCGGCTCGTTTCCCGGCCCAGACCGGGGACGTTACCGCATGGCCCCCCGCCGCCCGCCCCGCCGGCGGGAGCCGCCGGCCCGGCCCGCACCGCCGAACCGGGCCCGTGCCGCCGACCGGGCCGGTGCCGCGGACCGGGCGCTGTCGGGCGGGGCGCCCGGGCGGGCATAAGCTCGGTGAATGGCGAAGTACTTCGACGTGCACCCCGAGAACCCCCAGCCGCGCAGCATCGCCCAGGTCGCCGACAGCGTCCGCTCCGATGCGCTGATCGCGTACCCGACGGACTCCTGCTACGCCCTGGGCTGCCGACTGGGCAGCCGCGACGGCATCGACCGCATCCGCTCGATCCGGCAGCTGGACAGCCGGCACCACTTCACCCTGGTGTGCCAGGACTTCGCGCAGCTCGGCCGTTTCGTGCAGATCGACAACGACGTGTTCCGCGCGATCAAGGCCTCCACCCCCGGCAGCTACACCTTCATCCTCCCGGCGACGAGGGAGGTGCCGCGCATGCTCCAGCATCCGAAGAAGAAGACCGTGGGCGTGCGCATCCCCGACCACGTCGTCACCCAGGCCCTCCTCACCGAGCTGGGCGAGCCGCTGCTGTCGAGCACCCTGCTGCTGCCCGGCGAGGAGGAGCCGATGACCCAGGGCTGGGAGATCAAGGACCGGCTCGACCACGTGGTGGACGCGGTGATCGACTCCGGCGACTGCGGCACGGAGCCGACCACGGTCGTGGACTTCTCCGGCGGCGAGGCGGAGATCGTGCGGCGGGGCGCGGGCGACACGACCCGCTTCGAGTAGCGGGCCGGCGCGGGGAGTTGGCGCCCGGGTCCCGGCATGGTCCCGCGCGCGGGGCGTTGTTACCGTGCCCGGGTGTCCAACTCCTCACGTGAAACCGCCGAAGGCGCCGGCTGGGGCTCCACCGAGCGCGGCTCCTACCGGGAGCTGATGCCGCAGCGCACCGAGAAGCTGTCCTGGCTCAGTCCCCGAACCCTGTGGGCCGCCCGCAACGGCGTACTGGCCTCCTGGTTCGGGGACCCGACGGGCCGCACCCGCGCCCGCTGGACGGCACAGCGGACGGCGGCCGGCGCACCGGCCGACCGGATCGTCCGGCGTGCCGACCCGGACCGGTTCTCGTTCCTGGTCGTCGGCGACACCGGAGAGGGCGACGACCCCCAGTACGCCGTCGTCCCGGGTCTGCTGAAGGCCGGTCAGGACACGAGCTTCGCCGTCGTCGCCAGCGATGTCATCTACCCGGTGGGCAGCGCCGACGACTACGGCCCGAAGTTCTTCCGCCCGTACCGCGACTATCAGGCGCCGATCTACGCGATACCGGGGAACCACGACTGGTACGAGGACCTCGGCGCGTTCATGCGCGTGTTCTGCGACGACGCCCCGCCCCTGCCGCCGGAGCCGGCTCCGCGCCCCCTCACCCGGGCCTGGCTGCGGAACCTGCTGTGGCACCGGCCCCGTCCGGACGACGGCCGGCACCTGGACGAGGCGCGCGCGATGCGCTCCGCGCCCGTCCAGCAGGCCGTCCAGCCGGGTCCCTACTGGGCGATCGACGCCGGCCCGGTGCGGATCGTCGGCATCGACACGGGGCTGCTCGGCACGGTGGACGCCGAGCAGGGCGCGTGGCTGCGCGAGGTGTCCCGGGCGCCGGGCCCGAAGATCCTCGTCACGGGCTCGCCGCTGTACGTGGACGGCGAGCACCACCCGTGCCCCGTCGAGGGCGGCGGGACGGTCGACGACATCGTCCGCGACCCCGCCCACCACTACGTCGCCGCGATAGGCGGTGACATCCACAACTACCAGCGCTACCCCGTCGACGTGGGCGGCCGCACCGTTCAGTACGTCGTCGCGGGCGGCGGTGGGGCGTTCATGCACGCCACCCACACGATCCCCCGGGTGTCGGTGGCCGGGGTCACCGAGGAGGACTTCCGCTGCTATCCGCTGCGGGGCGACTCCCTCGCCTTCTACAGCCGGCTGTACGGCCGGCGGCTGCGGCTGCGGCGCTTCTTCACCCTGACGGAGGCCGAGGCGACGGCCGTGATCACCGAGCGCCTCGGCATCCGCCCGGCGCGCGCCCCGCGGACCGACGCGCGGGTCACCCGGCGCACCCGGCTGGTCGCCGGCCTGCTGGGCACCGGACGGCGGCCCGACCGCGAGAAGCGCTTCCGGCTGCCGGTGCGCAAGATCTACACGCAGCTCTTCTCACCTGGCTCGGCCACGTACAGCCCGCCCTTCTTCAAGTGCTTCCTGCGGCTGGACGTCACCCCGGAGGCGGTGCGGCTGCGGTGCCACGCCGCCACCGGCAACCGGGCTCAGGAGCTGGACCCGCCGGTCGAGGACGAGGTGACGATCCCCCTCGTCTGAGGGTCCCGCCGCGCACCGGTGGCCCGGGCTCACCAGCGGCCCGGTGCGCTGCCGACGACCGCCTCCGAGCGGGTGCCGTCCACCCCGGCCGGCACGTCACCGGCGAGCATCACCCGGTGCAGGGTCCGCGGGTGGTCGAGGTGGGCGTTGTCGCTCGGGGCGAGATGGATGGTGGCCCGGTTGTCCCAGAAGGCGACGCTGCCCGGCCGCCAGCGGAAGCGGACCGTGTACTCGGGCCGGGTGGCGTGCTCAAGGAGCAGTTCCAGGACCGCCGCGCTCTCCGGGCGGGAGAGCCCGGAGATCTGCTCCACGTAGTAGCCGTTCACGAACAGCACCCGCTCCCCCGTCTCCGGGTGAACGCGTACCAGCGGGTGCACGGAAGCGGTCTGATGGTCCAGCAGGTGCCGGACGTAGGCGTCGTCGCCCGGCCTCGGCTGGTAGCCGACGCCCAGGCGGTGTTCGGCGCGCAGTCCGTCCACGAAGGCGCGCATCGGGGCGGAAAGCCCGGCGTAGGCGGCGGCGAGGTTCGACCAGGTGGTGTCGCCGCCGTACGGCGGGACCGTCTCGGCGCGCAGGATCGTGGCGGCGGGCGGGTCGACGCGGGCGCCGTGGTCGCAGTGCCAGCCGCGCAGCAGCGTGTGGCGCCGGCGCCGCAGCCACTCGTCGTGCTCCATCCCGAACCGTCCCCCCAGCTCCAGCCGGTCGGCGGTCGTCTCGACCTCCGGGAAACCGGCCGGTGACGCCTTGCCGCGCCTGGGCAGGACGACCGGATCGCCGAAGAGGCGCGCGAACGCCACGTGCCCCGCGTGGTCGAGCCGCTGGTCGCGGAAGAACACCACCTTCCAGCGCAGCAGTGCCGCCCGGACCACCCCGACCTGCGCCGCGTCGAGACCGCGGGCCAGATCGAGACCGTGGATCTCGGCCCCGATGTGTCCGGCGGCCGGCTCCACCTCGATCCCCGCCGCCCGCGCCGCCCTGCTCTCGGCCGTACGTTCCACCGTCGTCCTGTCGGTCGTCATGCGCACTCCGTTGGTCGGTCGGTCGTCCCGTCGGTCGTCCGTTCGGACTCCGGCAGAGATCGTGGCAGACCGGGGCCGCGCTCCTCTCCCCCGCCGTCCGGTTGATCACCGGTCGTCCCGTGGGCGACGCTGGACGGGCGGCAGCCCGCCGCACACGGTCGAGGGAAGGTCCCACGGTGATCAGCATCCCGGCACACACGCTCAACGACGGCACCTCGCTCCCCGCCCTGGGGCTGGGCACTTGGCCGATGACGGACGACGAGGCGCGGAGGGCGGTGCGCGAGGCCCTGGAGACGGGCTACCGCCTGATCGACACGGCCGCGAACTACCGCAACGAGACCGGCGTCGGCCGGGGCCTCGCCGACAGCGGGGTGCCCCGCGACCAGGTCGTGGTGACGACCAAGCTGCCCGGCCGGCACCACGGCTACGAGGAGACCCTCGCCTCCTTCGAGGAGTCCCGGGCCCGGCTCGGGGTGGAGTACGTCGACCTGTACCTGATCCACTGGCCGCTGCCCCGCGTGGACAAGTACGTCGACTCCTGGAAGGCGATGGTCAAGCTGCGCGAGGACGGCCTGGTGCGCTCGGTCGGCGTCTCGAACTTCACGGCCGGGCACATCGAGCGGCTGGAGCAGGAGACCGGCGTGCTGCCGTCCGTCAACCAGATCGAGCTGCACCCGCTCCTCCCGCAGGAGGAACTGCGCGCCTTCCACGAGCGCAAGGGCATCCGCACCGAGAGCTGGAGCCCGCTCGGCCGCGGCAGTGACCTGCTGGACGATCCGGTCCTCGCCGAGGTCGCCGCGGCGCACGGGGTGACCCCCGCCCAGGCGGTCCTGCGCTGGCACACCCAGCTCGGCGCCGTGCCCGTCCCGAAGTCCTCCGACCCGGCGCGGCAGCGGGCCAACCTCGACGTGTTCGGCTTCGACCTGGACGCCGGTCAGCTGCGCAGGGTCGCGGACCGCGCGCACCGGCGGATCGGCGGCGATCCCGAGGTGCACGAGGAGTTCTGACCGGGTCACTCCTCGGGCAGGGCCTGTTCGGCCCAGATGGTCTTGCCGGTGCCCGTCTGCCGGCTGCCCCAGCGCTGGGTGAGCTGGGCGACCAGGAGCAGGCCGCGGCCGCCCTCGTCGTAGGCGTGGGCCCGGCGCAGGTGCGGTGAGGTGGAGCTGCCGTCGGACACCTCGCAGATGAGGGCTCTGTCGCGGATGATGCGCAGTTGGATGGGCGGCTCGCCGTACCGGATGGCGTTCGTGACGAGTTCGCTGACGACCAGTTCGGTCACGAACGCCGCCTCCTCCAGGCCCCACCGCGCCAACTGCTCGTTGACGGAAGCCCGGGTGGCGGCCACGTGCGCGGGGTCCGGCCGGACGTCCCAGGTGCGGATCCGGTCGGCGCCCAGCGCCCGGGTCCGGGCCAGGAGCAGTGCCACGTCGTCACCGGGTTCCTCGGGCATCACGGCCTTGAGCACGGTGTCGCAGAGTGCGTCGAGCGAGTGGGCGGGCACGGACAGCGCACGGCACAGCTCCGCGGTGGCGTGGTCGACGTCCCGGTCGCGGTCCTCGACGAGGCCGTCCGTGTAGAGGGCGACCACGGAGCCCTCGGCCAGTTCCAGTTCCGTCGCCTCGAACGGCAGTCCGCCGACGCCGAGCGGCGGTCCCGCGGTCATGCGGACCAGCCGGGTGGTGCCGTCGGGGAGGACGACGGCCGGCGCCGGGTGGCCGGCCGAGGCGAGGGTGAGGCGGCGGGTGACCGGGTCGTACACGGCGTACAGGCAGGTGGCACCCAGCTCGGCGACTTCCTCGCCCACCTCGCCGGCCGCGAGGTGGCTGACGAGATCGTCCAGGTGGGTGAGGAGTTCGTCGGGGGGCAGGTCGACGTCGGCGAGGGTGCGGACGGCCGTGCAGAGACGGCCCATGGTCGCGGTGGAGGGGATGCCGTGGCCGACGACGTCGCCGACGACCAGGGCGACCCGGCTGCCGGACAGCGGGATCACGTCGAACCAGTCACCGCCGATGCCGGCCGCCGACACGGAGGGCAGGTAGCGGTGGGCCACCTCGACCGCCGCCTGACCGGGCAGGTCCCTGGGCAGCAGACTGTGCTGGAGGGCCAGGGCGGTGGAGCGCTCGCGGGCGAAGCGGCAGGCGTTGTCGATGCAGACGGCGGCCCGGCTGGCGAGCTCCTCGGCCAGCACCAAGTCGTCCTCGACGTACGGGGCCTGGGACCCGGAGCGGACGGCCACCGCGACGCCGAGCGTGGTACCGCGGGCCCGCAGCGGCACCGCCAGGGTGGAGCGGACGCTCAGGCGGTAGGCCCGGTTGTGCGGGGCCTGCTCGTTGCGGACCCGCATCCACCGGTCGAAGTCCGGGTCGCCGGGGCCGGTGAGTACCGCGCGCCCCTCCCGCAGCGCCCGCGCGGGCGCCGAGTACGGCGGGTAGACGTCGGTCCCGCCCAGGTGCACGGACGCCCGGGGGAAGCCCTCGGTGGCGGCGCTGTGGGCCACCCGGCGCAGTTCGATGTCCTCGGCCGGGACCGCGAAGGGCTCCACCGAGCCCAGCACCCATTCGAGCAGGTCGACGCTGGCGAAGTCCGCGAAGCGGGGGACGAGGAGGTCGATCAGCTCCTCGGTGGTGCGTACGACGTCCAGGGTGGTGCCGATACCGGTGGCGGCCTCGTTCAGCAGGGCCAGCCGCTGCCGCGTGCGGTGCTGCGCGGTGCTCTCGAAACCCGCCACGGCCACGGCCACGACCTCGTCGGACGCGTCGCGGACGGGCCACATCTCGATGGTCCAGGCGTGCTCGCCGAGGTGGGAGGAGGAGGACGTGAAGGTCTCGTAGTGCGCGGGCCGGCCGGTGTCCACGACCTGCCGCAGATGCCGCAGGAATCCCGCCCCGTTGGCGTCGAGGTCCTCCATGACGTCGGACAGCCGGCGTCCGATCAGGTCCTCATGCGGCAGCCCCAGCATCCGGCGCGCCATGTCGTTCACCCTGAGGTAGCGCTGGCGGGTGTCGTGGACGGACATCGACAGGGACGCCTGCTGGAAGGTCTCCCCGGTCAGGCGCAGGCCGCTGCCGTCCGACGGTTCCACGGTCACCGCGTACCCGGACGGGGTACCGTCCGCCCCCAGCAGCGGCAGCCCGCGCAGGGGCAGCGCCAGGGTGGAGCCGTCCCGGTGACGGAGGAGGACCTCACCGGACAGTCCGGACAGCGTCCGGGGCGGCGGCTCCTGGACGAGCAGGTCCCGCGCGGAACGGCCGACGGCCTCCTCGGCCGGATAGCCGGTCAGCCGCCGGGCGCCCTCGCTCCACCCCGTCACCGTGCCGTGCACGTCCAGGGTCGCCGCAGCGGAGACATGCTCCATAGCGTCCAGGATTGCCCCGTTGCGGCCGGGTTTCAACCGCGCGGGGGCGGAGCGCTATCCGCGGTGAGCGCGCAGCGCCGCCAGGGCGCGGTCGGCGTGGGCGCTCATCCTCACCTCGCTGCGAACGACCTCCAGGACCGTGCGGTCCTGTCCGATGACGAAGGTGACCCGCCTGGTGGGAGCCAGGGCGAAGCCTCTCCGTACGCCGAACAGCTCGCGCACCGCGCCGTCGGCGTCGGACAGCAGCGGCATCCCGAGGGCGTGGCGTCCGGCGAACTCCTGCTGCCGCTCGACGGCGTCGCCGCTGACACCGACGGGGCGGGCGCCCGCGGCGGCGAACTCGGCGGCGAGGTCGCGGAAGTGGCAGGCCTCGGCGGTGCAGCCGCGGGTGAGGGCGGCGGGGTAGAAGAACAGGACGACCGGGCCGCCCGCGAGCAGCTCGGACAGGCGGCGCGGGGCGCCCGTCTCGTCCGGCAGGGTGAAGTCCTCGACCGTGTCGCCCACGGCCGGGCCGCGGCTCACGACCGGCCCTCGCTGCCCCGGGCGACGCCGCGGGCCCACAGCACCAGCGGCACCTGCACCGGCAGCCGGCCGTAGGCGGCGGCCTTCTGCGGCGTGGGGCGGTGCCGCCAGTCCACGGCCATCTTGACGTTGGCGGGGAACACCCCGACGAAGAAGGCGGCCGCGGCCAGCGCGGCCGCCTTGCGGGTGCGCGGCAGCGCGATGCCGGCGGCGAGCGCCAGCTCGGCGGCGCCGCTGGCGTAGGTCCACGCCCGGGGCGAGCCCGGCAGGCCGCGCGGCACGATCGCGTCGAAGGTGCGGGGGCGTGCGAAGTGGGCGGCGCCCGCGGTGGCCAGCAGGCCGGCGAGCAGCAGGGGCGATCGTTCGGAACGGGACACGGTTCCTCCTCCGGGGGGCCTGGCGCGCGATATTACTCGACGGTAAGGACGGGGGGCGCACCGGCGCCGGTGCGGTCGCGGTGGGCGCCGGGCGGGCGGCCGGAAGAGCGGTGGGACATGCCGGTGAACGGGCCGGCCGAGGACCGGCCCGGCCCGCTGATCCCTCACCCCCAGGCGCCCCTCACGGCCCGCCCCGGGGCGTGACGGGCGCCCGCCACATGCCCACGATCGCGTCGACGAGGCCGTCGGCGGTCTCCTGCCAGGTGGCCCGCGGGGTGGGCCGCCCTTCGGCGAGCGCCCGCTCCCGTTCGCCGGCCACGTGCACGATCAGGTGGCGTGCCATGTCGCCCCGTTCGGCCCGGACCTCGTCCGGCAGGGCCGGCATGCACCGGTTCCGCCCCTCGATGATCGCGCGCAGCGAGGGGGAGGCGCGGGACTGCTCGACCATGATCTGCCGCAGCACCGGATCGGTCATCACCTGGGCGCAGAACCGGGCGAACCAGGTGGGGTTGCCCAGCGCGGCCAGATGGTCGAACTGGGGCCGCACCAGGCAGTCCACCCAGTCGCGCAGGTCCGTCGCATCGCCGAGGGCGGCCAGCTGCCGGGCCCGCAGCTCCTCGACGCCCCGTGAGTGCCGCTCGGCAATGGCCCGCACGAGGTCGGTCTTCGTGCCGAAGTGGTAGCCGACCGCGGCGTTGTTGCCCTGCCCGGCGGCCTCGCTGACCTGACGGTTGGAGACCGCGTACACGCCGTGCTCGGCGAACAGCCGCTCGGCCGTGGTCAGGATCAGCTGCCGGGTCGCGCTGACCTGTTCCGCCCGTACCGCCCTGCCCGCCATGCTCACCACCGCGCCGGGACCTTCCTCAGGTACCGCGACGGCCAGTCCCTCGAGTCGTCGCAGGTCCGCCGTCGAGCGGCGCCTTCCCGGAAGCCTACGCACCCCCGGCTGCGGGACGGTGCGCGGCCCGGGCGCGCGGGCCGCTCCCTTGTACCCGTACAGTACGTCAAGCGACTGATTTAAATGGTGCTCGCACACCGATCTCACGCCGTGACCCGAAAGGCACCCCCATGCCCGCTTCTCCCGCCGCACCCCCCGGCGCCGCCGAGACGGCCGCCGCGCCGCGGCCCAACGCCGTGGTGGCGGTACTGGCCCTGGCCGGGATCGTCGTCTCGCTGATGCAGACCCTGGTCATCCCGATCGTCCCCGAGCTGCCCGAGCTGCTCGACGCTCCGGCCTCGGACGCGGCCTGGGCGGTGACCGCCACGCTCCTCGCGGCCGCGGTGGCCACGCCGGTCGTCGGCCGGCTCGGCGACATGGTCGGCAAGCGGCGGATGCTGCTGCTCAGCCTGGTGCTCCTGATCGCCGGATCGGCGGTCTGCGGACTGAGCGACTCGCTGGTCCCGATGGTCGTCGGCCGCGCCATGCAGGGGTTGTCCGCCGCCGTGATCCCGCTCGGCATCAGCATCATGCGCGACGAACTGCCCGCCGAGCGGCTGGCCGGCGCCACCGCCCTGATGAGCGCCTCGCTCGGGGTCGGCGGCGCGCTCGGCCTGCCCGCGGCCGCGTTGATCGCGGACAACCTCGACTGGCACATGCTGTTCTGGGTCTCCGGCGCACTCGGCGCCGTCGCCCTGGTGCTGGTGCTGGCGCTCGTGCCCGAGTCGGCGGTGCGCACCGGCGGCCGCTTCGACGTCCCGGGCGGCATCGGCATGGCGGCCGGTCTGGTGTGCCTGCTGCTGGCGATCTCCAAGGGGGCCGACTGGGGCTGGTCCAGCGGCACCACGCTCGGCCTGTTCGCGGCGGCCGTCGTCGTGCTCCTGGTGTGGGGCCGCTGGGAGCTGCGCACCGCGCAGCCGCTGGTGGACCTGCGCACCACCGCCCGCCGCCAGGTGCTCTTCACCAACCTGGCGTCCATAGCGGTCGGCTTCTCGATGTTCGCGATGTCCCTGGTGCTTCCGCAGCTCCTTCAGTTGCCCGAGGCGACCGGTTACGGCCTCGGCCGCTCCCTGCTGACCGCGGGCCTGGTCATGGCGCCGTCCGGCCTGGTGATGATGGCGTTCGCCCCCGTCTCCGCCAAGGTCTCCAAGGCCCGCGGACCCAAGGTGACCCTGATGATCGGCACGGTGATCGTCGCGGCGGGCTACGGGCTGGGCATCGTGCTGATGGCCGAGGTGTGGCACCTGGTGCTGTTCTCCTGCGTCATCAGCGCGGGCATCGGCTTCACCTACGGCGCCATGCCGGCGCTGATCATGGGTGCGGTACCGGCCGCCGAGACGGCCGCCGCGAACAGCCTGAACACCCTGATGAGGTCCATCGGCACGTCGGTGGCCAGCGCCGTGGCCGGTGTGATCCTGGCGCAGATGACCATCAGCCTCGGCGGCTTCGCCCTGCCGTCCGAGAACGCCTTCAAGGTGGTCATGGCGATCGGCGCGGGCGCCGCCCTGCTCGCCCTCGTGATCGCGTCCTTCATCCCCCGGCACCGCCCCGCCGCCGGCCTGCCGCACCAGGCGCCGGCCGGCGGTGCGCGGCCGGAGACCGCTCCCGCCCGCTGACGGTGAAGGCGCCGGCTCCCGCGGGGACCGGCGCCGTTCGGGCGAACCTGCCGGGCAACGCGCGTGGCGGCCGGCGGGGTCGTCGAGAACTGACCCGTGGAGCTGCCGCTGATCCCTCCCATGCTCGCCACGCCCGGCGCCCTGCCGCCCGCCGCGCAGGACCCGCGCTGGGCGTACGAGACCAAGCAGGACGGCCAGCGCGTGGTGGTCTACCTGCCCGGCGACGGCAGCGTGCTGCTGCGTGCCCGCTCCGGCCAGGACATCACGGCCGCCTACCCCGAGCTGGCGCCCCTCGGCACCGCGCTCGGCACCACCCCCGCCGTCCTGGACGGAGAGGTCCTGGCCCTGGACGAACAGGGCCGCGCCGACTTCCAGTTGCTCCAGTCCCGGATGGGCCTGGCGCACGACCCGGGCCGGGCGGCGCACCGGGCGGCGAAGGTCCCGGCCCACCTGGTGCTGTTCGACGCCCTGCGCCTGGGAGGCCGCTCCCTCCTGCGGCTGCCCTACACAGACCGTCGCGGGCAGTTGACGGCCCTCGGACTCGACGGCCCCTCCTGGTCGACGCCCGGGGCCCTGGTCGGCCACGGCGAACAGGCGCTGCGCGCCACCCGCGAGCACGGGCTGGAGGGCCTGGTGTGCAAGCGGCTGGACTCGGTGTACGAGCCGGGCGTCCGCTCCCGGGCCTGGATCAAGATCCGCAACATGCGCAGCGAGGACGTCGTGGTCGGCGGCTGGCTGCCCGGCAAGGGGCGGCTCACGGGCCTGCCCGGCGCCGTCCTGGTCGGCCAGCGTGCCGCGGGCCGGCTGCGCTACGTCGGCGGGGTCGGCACCGGCTGGAGCGCGGCCGAGCGGACGGAGCTGGCCGCGCTGCTGCGGGCCGCCGAGACCGACGTGTGCCCCTTCGACCCCCTACCGCCGGTGCGAGGGGCGCGCTGGGCGGTCCCCCGGCTGGTCGGCGAGGTCCGTTACAGCACCCGCACCCGGGAGGGCCTGCTGCGCCAGCCGTCCTGGCTGAGGCTCCGTCCGGACCTCGCGCCCGAGGAGTCGGCCGCCGACCTCCCGGACGACGCGGTGTGACGCGACTCGGGCAAGGGGGCGAGTATTGGGCTCCCCTTCACCGCGGGGACGCCTGGGGCCCCTTGGCACGGGAGGGGACACACGGCACGCTGAAGTCCCCTTCCCCCCACCGTGGTTGGGCTGCGCCCGGCCAGAGGAGGACCCCGTGTCTTCGCGAACACCCCGCATCCGCCGCAGGAGATGGCTCGCCGCACCGCTCGGCGCGCTCGCCCTCGTCGTCGCCTTCCCCGCCACCGCCTTCGCCGCACCGCCCCCGGGACTGCCCGGCAACGCCGACGCCGCGGAGCGGACGTACCAGCCGGCGTACGACTACGACACCGACGGGTGCTACCCCACCCCGGCCATCGGAGCGGACGGAGCGGTCAACGGCGGGCTCAACCCGACCGGCGCCCTGAACGGCAACTGCCGCGACGCCTCCGACCTGGACAACACCAACGGCTACTCGCGCGCCAAGTGCGACAACGGCTGGTGCGCCTACCTGTACGGCCTGTACTTCGAGAAGGACCAGGCGCTGCCCGGCAGCAGCCTCGGCGGCCACCGCCACGACTGGGAGCACGTCGTGGTGTGGGTGCGGGACGGCGGCGGCGTCGAGTACGTCTCGACGTCCAACCACGGCTCGTTCAGCGTGCACGCGCGGTCGGCGATCCGCTTCGACGGCACCCACCCGAAGATCGTCTACCACAAGGACGGCATCAGCACCCACTGCTTCCGGCCGGCGACCTCGGGCGACGAACCGCCGGAGAACCACAAGGGCGGGTGGCAGTACCCGACGCTGGTCGGCTGGAACGGCTATCCGGCCGGGCTGCGCGAGAAGTTGAGCACCTACGACTTCGGCAGCGCCAACTTCGGCCTGAAGGACGGCAGCTTCGCCTCCCACCTGGCCGCGGCCAAACCCTCCGGCGTCCCCTTCGACCCGTACGCCTGACCCGGCGGCTGGGCCGGTCGGGCGAACCGCGGGGCCCGCACGCCCCGAAGAGCACTATCGTGTCCGCATGTCCGCCCCCGAACTGATCCGCATCGTCTCCCGTGACTCCCCCATGGCCCTGGCGCAGGTCGAGCGCGTCCGGGCCGGGCTGGCGGCCCTCCACCCCGGCGTGCGCACCGAGGTCGTGCCGGTGAAGACCACCGGCGACAAGTGGCTGGGCGACCTGGCGCAGGTGGAGGGCAAGGGCGCGTTCACCAAGGAGGTCGACGCCGCGCTGCTCTCGGGCGAGGCCGATCTCGCCGTGCACTGCGTCAAGGACGTGCCCGCCGACCGGCCGCTGCCGGCGGGCACGGTCTTCGCCGCGTTCCTGGAGCGGGACGACGTCCGTGACGCCCTGATCCATCCGGCGGGGCTCACGCTGGACGAGCTTCCGGCCGGGACCCGCGTCGGCACCTCCTCGGTGCGCCGCGTCGCGCAGCTGGCCGCGACCCACCCGCACCTGAGGTGCGTGCCGTTCCGGGGCAACGCCAACCGCCGCCTCGCCAAGCTGGCCGCCGGTGAGGCGGACGCCCTGCTGCTCGCGGTGGCCGGCCTGGAGCGCATCGGCCGCCGGGACGTGATCAGCGAGGTCCTCTCGCCGGAGACGATGATGCCGCCGATCGGCGCGGGCATCCTCGCCCTGCAATGCCGGGAGGGCGACACCGCCCTCATCGAGGCGGTGAGCGGCCTCGGGCACCCCGCGACCCATCGGGAGGCGGCGGCGGAGCGCATGTTCCTGCACGTTCTCCAGGGGCACTGCAACAGCCCGATCGCCGGCTGCGCCCGGGTGGACCGCAGTGGGGAACTCTCGCTGCGGGCCTGCGTGTTCACCCCGGACGGCAAGACCCGGCTGAACGCCCACGAGTGGGCCGGCCGGCTCGACCCGGCGACCCTCGGCACCTCGGTCGCCGTGGCCCTGCTGCGTCAGGGCGCCCGCGAGATCATCGACGGCATCCCGCACTGAGGGGCCGTGCGGCGGGGGTCAGGCGGTGCCCTTCTCCGCCTGGTCCCGCAGGAAGGCGCTCACCTGGCACGCCAGCCCCTCGTCCCGCGCCCCGCCGGACAGGGGCTCGGTGCCCTCGTCGGGCAGCCCGAGACCACCGGTCCACACCCGGCGGTCGGCCCAGTCCTCGTCCACCCGGACCTGCACCTGGACGTCCACCTGGGAGAGGTTCGCCTCCGGTCCCGCCGCGTAGAGCACGGCGGTCGCCCGGCGCAGCGGGTAGACGTCGAAGCCCTCGATGAACTGGGAGTTGCGCCAGTCGAGGAAGGCGCTCTCCCCGTCGGGACCGATCCGCACGTCGATCTGGCCGTCCTCCAGGTGGACGCCGAGATGCCGGGCGCCCCGGTTCTCCACGGTCACCCGGACGCAGAAGTACGTCAGTCCCTCGGCGGCGTCGTCCCGGCCGCGCGGCGGCTCGGCCGGCTCAAGACGGTGGACACGGACCCGCAGGCCGGCGTGCTCGTCGTACTCCTGCCAGTCCCCGACCACGTTCGGCTCGTACACGGTGCCCCTCTCGACCTCTCGACGCTGCTTCCTATCTGTGCGCTCAGTGCACTGTCAAATGCGCGGAATGCGCTGTGGCCAGGGACTTCACCCCTTTTGCTCGGCGATCAAGCGCTGCCCAGGAACGATCCGCCGGCACCGGCGACGGACGATCACCCGGGGCGTGCCGCACATCACGTCCGCGGACGCCGTCGTCTCGCCCACCGGTCCGCGGCCGTTCGGGTGGCAGCCCGCGACGTTCGCGCTCAGTATCCATATATATGAGGATTCGCCAGCGCCCTTGCTGAAGGAGGTGCGCATGACGCGTATCACCGGCAGGACCAAGCCCCACCCCCACGACGACGCCCCCGACACGGCCGGAGCCTTCGTCCGGCTCGCGGAGCTGCCCGAGGGCCCGGAGCGCAAGGCGCTGCGGGACGAGCTGATCCAGGTCTGGCTGCCGATGTCCGAGCGCATCGCGGTCCGCTTCCGGGGCCGCGGGGAGAACCTGGAGGACCTCTACCAGGTGGCGGCGCTCGGCCTGGTCAAGGCGGTCGACCACTACGACCCGCGCCGCGGCCACGCCTTCGAGGCGTACGCCGTGCCCACCGTGACGGGTGAGATCAAACGGCACTTCCGCGACCACATGTGGACCCTGCACGTGCCGCGCCGCATCCAGGACCTGCGCAACCGGGTCCGCAAGTCCGCGAAGGAACTGGCACAGGTCACCCCGGGGCGGGCGCCCACCGTCGAGGAGATCGCCGAGCACGCGCACCTGACCACGGTCGAGGTCCGTACCGGCATGGAGGCCCTGGAGTGCTTCTCCGCCCTCTCGCTGGAGGCGGAGATGCCGGGAACCGACGGGTACGCCCTCGCGGACGCGCTCGGCGGTCCGGACCCGGCCTTCGACGCCGTGGTGGACCGGGTGGCGGTCCGGCCCTGCCTGGAGGCGCTGCCCGAGCGCGAGCGCACCATCCTCTACCTGCGCTTCTTCGGAGGGATGACCCAGAGCCGCATCGCGCAGCAGCTCGGCATCTCGCAGATGCACGTCTCCCGGCTGCTCAGCGGCTGCTTCGACCGCCTCCGCGACGAGATCCTCGCGGAGGCCCGCTGAGTACGCGGCCTCAGCCCTCCGGGGGCACGCCGGGGATCTGCGTCGGGCCGTGGCGGTCGACGGACGCCTCCAGCGTGGCCCGGATCTCCGGCGGCATCACTCCCGTGCGCCCCCAGATGAGTATCATTTCTGCCACATTGCGCAGTTTGATGTTCGTGTGCTGGGAAACTTCCTTCAAGACGATCCACCCCTGGTCCGGTGCCATCCGGCCGAGGACGACGATCATCCCTATGGCCTGGTCGACGACCGCGTGCGAGACGACCGCCTCCTTCAGCTGCCGGACCTGCTCCTGCAACTGGAAGACCTGGTCCGAGCCCCGGTCCGTGGGCATGGTCACCTCCGGATCCGGCGGGTCACCGCCGCCTGTGCCGCGCGGTACGGCTCCGACGCGTCCATCGTGGTCACAAGTGACGCACCGCGCCACCGGGCTGCCGGGGGCGCGCCCACCACCGTTTCGGCGCCCCGGCCGGGGTACTCGGCAGGCGCCCGCCGCACTCCCGGCCGGACACTGGTGTGGAGCCGGTGGCTGCCGGTGGACGAGATCAGGACGCGACTGCCATGAACCACCACGACATGCCCTTCTCCGCCGGCGGGGAGAGCCTGCTGTCCACGCACTCCGTGTACGGCGCCCCCTGCTGGGTGAGCCTGACCAGCCGAGACCTCAAGGCCACCGAGGAGTTCTACTCCGCCGTACTGGGCTGGCAGTGGCGTCCCGCCAGGCTGGGCGAGCCGTTCCGCATCGCCCTGGCCGACGGTGCGCCGGTCGCCGGGATCGCGGCGGTGGCCGCGATGTGGCAGATGGCGGTGGCGTGGACGCCGTACTTCGCCGTGCGCAGCGCGGACGACGCCGTGTCGCGGGCGCAGGAGCGCGGGGGCACGGCAGCGGTCGGACCCATCTCCCTGCCCCCCGGCCGGGCCGCCCTGCTGGCCGACCGGGACGGCGCGACCTTCGGGATCTGGGAGGGCGAGCTGTTCTCGGACTGGGAGACCTGGCGCACCTCGCGCCCGGCCTTCATCCGGCTGCACACGCGCGACGCCTTCGACGCCGCCATCTTCTACGGCGAGGTCTTCGACTGGGCGGGGCGCGACGGCTGCTGCGAGGTCCAGTACGAGGGCGACGAGGTGGTCCTGCGCAACCAGGGCGACGTGGTGGCGCGCATCGAGTCGGGCGCGCTGGGTGCGGCGCCCGACCCGGCCATCCGGCCGCACTGGCAGGTCCACTTCGCGGTCGGGGACGTCGCGGCCTGCGCCCGGACCGCGGAGCGGCACGGCGGCAGCGTGCTGTACCTCGGCGACGAGGAGGCCGTGCTCCGGGACGCCGACGGCGCGCAGTTCACCGTGACCGCCCGCGGCCTCGTCAGCTGACCTCACGGCCGGCTCACCGGCCGGCGCGGGTCGGCCGGGAGAGCAGCACCAGACTGCGCTGCTCGACGGTGAGCACGGTGCCCGCCTTGTGCTCGGCCTCGTCGGGGGTGCCCTCCGGCTCGGCGGTGTCGATCAGGGTCGCCCAGCGCTCGCCGTAGGTGACGTCGGGCAGCCGGAAGTCGGTCGGCTCCCAGTGGCTGTTGAGCAGCAGCAGGAAGGAGTCGTCCGTGACGGGCCGGCCGCACGGGTCCGGTTCGGCGATGGCGTCGCCGTTGAGGAAGACGCCGACGGCGTGCGCGTCGGAGCGCTGCCAGTCGTCGTCGGTCATCTCCCGCGCGTCCGGCAGCAGCCACACCAGGTCGGGCAGCGGCTGGTCCGCGTGGGTGACCGTCTCGCCGCGGAAGTAGCGGCGGCGGCGCAGCACCGGGTGGTCGGCACGCAGGGCGATGAGGCGGCGGGCGAAGTCCAGCAGGGCGCGCTGCTCGCCGTCGAGCCGCCAGTCGATCCAGGAGATCTCGTTGTCCTGGCAGTAGGCGTTGTTGTTGCCGCGCTGGGTACGGCCCAGTTCGTCGCCGTGGCAGAGCATCGGGATGCCCTGCGAGAGCAGGAGGGTGGCCAGGAAGTTGCGCTGCTGCCGGCCGCGCAGCTCCCGCACGGCCGGGTCCTTCGTCTCGCCCTCGGCCCCGCAGTTCCAGGAGCGGTTGTGGCTCTCGCCGTCCCGGTTGTCCTCGCCGTTGGCCTCGTTGTGCTTGTCGTTGTACGAGACGAGGTCGCGCAGCGTGAAACCGTCGTGCGCGGTGACGAAGTTGACGCTCGCGCGGGGGCGGCGCCGGCTGTGCTGGTAGAGGTCGGAGGAGCCGGTCAGCCGGGAGGCGAACTCCCCGAGCGTGTGCTCCTCGCCGCGCCAGAAGTCCCGTACCGCGTCGCGGTACATGCCGTTCCACTCCGACCAGAGCTGCGGGAAGTTGCCCACCTGGTAGCCGCCCTCGCCGACGTCCCACGGCTCGGCGATCAGCTTGACCCGGCTGATCACCGGGTCCTGCTGGATGAGGTCGAAGAAGGCCGAGAGCCGGTCCACCTCGTGGAACTGCCGGGCCAGGGTGGCCGCGAGGTCGAAGCGGAAGCCGTCGACGTGCATCTCGGTCACCCAGTACCGCAGCGAGTCCATGATCAGCTGGAGTACGTAGGGGTGGCGCATCAGCAGGCTGTTGCCGGTGCCGGTGGTGTCGTAGTAGTGCTGCCAGTCGCCGTCCACCAGGCGGTAGTAGGACGCGTTGTCGATGCCGCGGAAGGAGAGGGTGGGGCCCTTCTCGTTGCCCTCGGCGGTGTGGTTGTAGACCACGTCCAGGATGACCTCGAGGCCGGCCGCGTGCAGGGTCTTGACCATCGACTTGAACTCGGTGACCTGCTGTCCGCGGGTGCCGAGGGCGGCGTAGCCGTTGTGCGGGGCGAAGAAGCCGATGGTGTTGTAGCCCCAGTAGTTGGACAGGCCGCGGTCCTGGAGGTGGCCGTCGTGCACGAACTGGTGCACCGGCATCAGCTCCACGGCGGTCACGCCGAGGGAGGTGAGATGGTCCACGACCGCGGGGTGGGCCAGCCCGGCGTAGGTGCCGCGCAGTTCCTCGGGCACCTCGGGGTGGGTCCGGCTGATGCCGCGGACGTGGGCCTCGTAGATCACGCTCTCCGAGTAGGCGCGCCTGGGCGGGCGGTCGTCGCCCCAGTCGAAGAAGGGGTCGGTGACCACGCCCAGCATGGTGTGCCCGGCGCTGTCGCCCGGGTCGGCCCGGCCCTTGGCCCGTTCGAAGAGGGAGGCGTGGTTGTCCACCATGCCGTCCACGGCCCGGGTGTAGGGGTCGAGGAGCAGCTTCGCCGGGTTGCAGCGGTGGCCCACGGACGGGGCCCACGGACCGTGGACCCGGTAGCCGTAGCGCTGCCCCGGGCCGACGCCGGGCAGGTAGCAGTGCCAGACGAAGCCGTCGACGTCGGGCAGCGGGACGGTGCTGTGGTGGCCTTCGTCGTCGACGAGGACGAGGTCGACGCGTTCGGCGACCTCGCTGAACAGCGCGAAGTTGGTGCCCTGTCCGTCGTACGCGGCCCCCAGGGGGTAGGGGTGCCCGCTCCACACGGGCGACCCCTTCCAGTTCGGCCTGGCGCGGGTCACCGGGCCTCCTCCAGTACGCCGTACGTCGTGCTGGCCCGTTCGGCCGGACGCGCCAGCCTGGCCACCGGCATGATCTCTCGCGGCACTTCCAACCCCTCCTGGGTGATCGGTTCCGGCGCGGTGGCGACCAGCGGGACACGTTCGCCGGCCCGGGCGCGCTGCGAGAACCAGATGACCTTGGCCCCCGTGTCGGCGGCACAGCAGCCCCAGCCGTCGCTGGTCGCGGCGAGGTGCTGGAGACAGGTGCGCAGGTCCTGGTCGGGACGGAGCGCGTGGTCGTTGCCCCCTACGGCCGTGATGAGGTGCTGGTGGTTCCACCACATCTCGATCGACGTGCTCTTGTCGCTCGCGTGCTCGTCGATCGCCCGCAGCAGCATCTCGGCGCCTGAGCAGACGGGTTCGACGAGGTTCTCCAGGTTCCAGAACCGGAGGTGAGCGGCCAGGATGCGCCTGACCTGTCCGACCCGTTCCGGGCTCACTTCCACGTCGAGGTGGTAGTAGCAGGGCACTGCGGTCTTCATCGTCGTGGCTCCTCACCGCGAGAGCTCTCGCTCCTCCCGTCCCTTGGGGGACGGGTCCCCGATCACGAAGCGTGAGCGCTGATCGCTTCTGAGTCACTCCAGAGTGGGATCGGTAGTCCATTCGTGCAACAGGAGAGAGAAGTTGAAGATCCAACAAGACGGGGAGTCACCGCGCGTGCACCATGTGTGAAGACTCGCTCGTCCGTACCGGACCGTCCGGAAGGTGACCGGCCATGCTGCTTCCTGCGAAGACAGAAGTCGCCCGGCAGCTGCGGCGTTACCGCACCTGGGAACGCTCGATGCTCGCGTCCCCGGCGGACCTGCGGGTCCGGGCCACCTTCGAGGACGCCGGCTACACCCTCTGCGTGCTGATGGGGAAGCGGTGCGCACGCGAGGCGGCGGACGCCGCGGAGCGGTATCTGCGCACGAACCTCGTCACCTACCTGCGGGAACAGGACGAACGGCCCCGCGCCGCCCGGGCGGCGCGCCGGGGCCCTCCGGTGGCGGACCGGCTCTCCCCGTCGGGGCGGAAGACCCCCTCCGGCGCTGCGTGACCCCATCGGCCGGGCAGGCGCCCGGCCCCGAGCACGGCGGAGGTGAGAACGGATGAGCACGACCGTGGGAATCGGGCGTATCCCGGTACGGGACGTCCACCCGGTGGTGGAGTACGGCCGGCGCCCGGCGAAGGCGGTGGCCGGAGAGACGTTCGAGGTCACCGCCTCCGTGTTCCGCGAGGGACACGACGCGGTGGCCGCCAACGTGGTGCTGAAGGACCCCGAGGGCCGGCCGGGCCCGTGGACGCCGATGCGGGAGCTGGCCCCGGGCAGCGACCGCTGGGGCGCCGAGGTCACCCCGGGCGCCCCGGGTCGCTGGACCTACCGGGTGGAGGCCTGGAGCGACCCGGTCACCACCTGGAAGCACCACGCGCGGATCAAGGTCCCGGCGGGCATCGACACCGGCCTCGTCCTGGAGGAGGGGGCCGAGCTGTACCGGCGGGCCGCCGCGGGGGTCCCGAAGGACTCCGGCCGCGACGCGGTGCTGGCCGCCGCCACCGCCCTGCTCGACGACACGCTGCCCGTGGCCACCCGGCTGGCGGCGGCGCTGACGCCGCAGGTGGACGCGGTGCTGGCCCGGCACCCCCTGCGGGAACTGGTCACCAGCTCCGACCCGCTGCCGCTGCTGGTGGAACGCGAACGCGCCCTGTACGGCGCCTGGTACGAGTTCTTCCCCCGCTCCGAGGGCACCCCCGAGCGG
>NZ_JBWKKZ010000016.1:0-130744 GCF_056430705.1 Streptomyces sp. NPDC045956
CGGGGACCAAGGTCCTGCTGGGCAACGCGGTCAAGACCGGCAAGCTCGGGCCGATGAAGGACGCTCTCGCCGCCCGGTGGACGGCGCCCGGCAGCAACCCCGTCCTGAACTGGGCGGGCACCAAGCTGGGCAACTACAACCCGCCGATCCGGTCACTGTCCGCCCCGGGCAGCTGGTTCCCCGGCCAGCTCGGCAACATGGCCTCCCGGAGCCCGACGTACCAGCGGGTCGCCAACGTCCCCCTGAGCTCGGGCTTCCTCGGCGACCGCTGGGGCGGCGGATGGGACATGCTGCGCCGACGCGGCTTCATGAACGCCAAGCTGCTGGGCGTCACTCCCAACCAGGCCATCAACTTCTTCGCCGGGTCGGACGACCTGGCCCGCATGTACGGCGGGCTGACCCACTCCGGGCAGGCCGTCACCCGCGCGGGACAGGCCAGCCTCATCACCGTGGGCAAGGCGGGAGGGTTCGGCGCGGCGGCGAAGACCGCGGGACTGTGGCGAGGGGCCGGAATCGTCGGATCGGCGGGGGCGACGGCGTTCTCCGTGGCCAACATCGCCACCATGGACCACGGGAAGGAGTGGGAGAAGAGCAAGGCCGGTTACCTGGCCAACTACGCGGAGGTCGGGTTCAACGCCTCCCTGACCGCCGCGATGGTCGCCCCCACCCCCCTCACCATCGGCCTCGCCGTGGGCACCGGCATCGTCTACGGAGGACTGAAGGTCGTCGAGCACTGGGACGACATCACGGAAGGCGCCGACAAGGCCGCCGACTGGGTGGGCGACAAGGCGAGCGACATCGGAGGCGACATCGCCGACGGCGCCAAGAAGCTGGGCAGCGCCCTCAACCCGTTCGACTAGCCCCTACGAAACGCCACGTAACCCCACGTAACCCCACGTAACCCCACGTAAGAAACGAGCCCCCGCCGCCATGGAGACGAGTAGCGAACCCCTGACGTTCGAGCTGGCGCCGTGCACCGACCGGCCCAAGAAGGCGTTGCCCACGACCGGCCTCAGGGGAGACGTGGGCCGCTTCGGAGCCGTGGTGGTGGAGCGCTGCCCGTTGCACCGGCCGCAGGCGAAGGGCATGGACACCGTCCGGCTGACCGGCCCCGCCTTCCCGGAGACGGTCTTCCGCGGCAAGCGCAGGTCGGGGATGCCTTCCCTCTTCAAGGCCGAACTCACCCTGGACGGCGGCCCCGCCGAGCTCCGCTTCAACCCCCGGGCCCTGCGCAAGGAGGATCGGGCACTGCGCATCGCGTACGACGGCCGGGAATACGTCTACTCCTTGGAGGGCCTGGGCAAGGCGAAGATCCTTGAGAGGGAGGGCGTCCGGGTCTCGATGCAGCCCGGCCGGTTCGTCCCGTCGGCCGGAACCGGCACCGCGGGCACCGCCGCCGGACCGGCCGACGCCGTGGACCTGGCCATCGCCATCGTGCTGGAGCAGGTGGACACCGACGTCCTCACCCTCGGCGGCGCCGCGCTGTCCTCCCCGTTCGCCCTGATGCAGCACTTCTCGGACCGGGCGGAATAGGCCACCTGACGGGCGCGTGATGCCGCTCCCCAGCCGCTCCAGGACGGGCTGGGGGCGCGCACGGCTACCGACTCAACTCGGTTCTGGCCTCACTGCGAACTCTTCGGCGGCCGGAAGCAAGTCGGTGATCATCCGCCAGACCTTCTTGGGCTCTACCCGGGCAAGCCTGAGCGTCGTGCCGTCCTCGACCTGGCCGGGCAAGATCGGCTCGGCCGGCAGTTCACGGTGCCAGTAGCCGAGCGGCCCGCAGTCCCACACGGCGAAGCCGCGCACCTGCGGGGCGGGAGCCCCTCCGTCGAGCCCTCGCCAAGCGGCGGTCATCCGCCAACTGCTACGCATCCCGGCCATCAGTGCGGCGAGCGTACCGAGCTGTGGCTGACCCGTGAGCCCGGCGCTCCTCAGGGCCTCCGCGATGCGGCCGATCCCCTCTTCGGCAGACAGGCCTGGAAGGCTTTCCAGAGTGCCCAGCCCTGCGTCGAGCACGGCCATGGTGGTCTCCACCACCGGGGTGGCAACCTCCGTGGCCTCGTCCCCCTGGAGGTTGACCATCCGTGCCAGTGCCCATACGAGCATGTTCGGCTCCAGCCGGACGTACTCCGACTCCGAGGAGCCCGGCCAAGACTCATGGGAGTACGCGTAGCCGTCGCCGATGGTCACGCCGTGGTGAAGGGTGCCGTTCGCCGCGAGTGCTTCCACATGGAGGATTACGGCAGGTGCGCGCAGCGTGTCGAGCAGCGGGCCCAGCGAGAAGTCGGGGTTCCCGTCCTCGTCCGTCAGTCCGGCCTCGCGCAGAGCGCGGTCGGCCTCAAGCAACTCTGAGGGCACCGGAGTTCCGTCGGTTAGGTGACGGAGAACGGCAAGGTGGCTTTCGGCGAGCCGGAACCGGCCCCGGCTGCTGTCATACGAGGGCATGGCGCATCGCTTTCGTAGGCGGCGGGAATGAGGTGAAGCCTCGGGCAGGCCGGAGGCATTACTGGAAAATCTCCAGCCAGCCCAGTGACCTGCTGAAAAATGCTCGTACCGCTCCGCCTCGGGTGAGATTACGGGTGTTGACGCCGCACATGACAGCGGCGAGAGCGAGATCGGTGGCGTCGGCTGGACCATGGACGGTGAAGACGGCCTTCTTCCTCACGCCCTTGCCCTGTCGGCTGGATCGGATCTCCACCCCATCCCGGACCAGGGTGCGGTCGCGGTGCCGGGCGGTGGTGGCGAGATAGTGGTAGTCCCGACCGGCAACCCGCATCCGAAGGGCCCGCCCGGCTCTGGTCTGAGCCCAGCGGTTCCGTTTGAGACGGATGCCGTCGCGGCCGACGCTGAGCCGTCCGTTGAAGAGCGAGGGCTTGCGCCCGTACGCCCACCCGTCGAACGACGTCGTGGGAACAGCGTCTCCCCTGACCTCCGTCACGTGACGGTCCCCGTGTCGTCTCGCCGGGTAGACCACCTCGATCTTCCCGAACTCTCCCGCCGTACCCCGATACCCGAACTTCCAGGTCAGCCGGTGACCCGAACGGTCCTCCCAGTGATCGAGCGTGTACGTGTTCCGCTGCATGCTTACTTCCCCTCGTGCTGCTCGGCGCGGATGTGTCGCGGTCCGCCGTCAGTCGAACGGATTGAGGGCGCTGCCCAGTTTCTTGGCACCGTCGGCAATGGCATCGCCGGCCTTTTCTGCCTTGTCCCCCACCCAATCCGCAGCTTCCTCGGCGCCTTCGCTGATCGCGTCCCAGTTGTCCCAGACCAGAGTCCCGGCGTAGACGAGTCCGGTGCCGACGGCCAGACCGACGGTGAGGGGGGTCGGAGCGACCATGGCCATGGTCATTGAGGCGTTGAAGGCTGTTCCCGACCAGTTCGAGAGGTACTTGGCCTTGTCCTCTTCCCACGCCTTGCCGTGATCCATGGTCGCCAGGTTGGCAACGCCCCATGCGGTGGCGCCGACCGAACCGACGATGCCTGCACCGCGCATCCAGCCCGCAGCCTTCGCTGCGTTGGCGAGTCCGCCGCGTTGGGCAACATTGAGCAGGTTTGACTCGGTGGCGGTGGGCAGGTAGAACGCACCTTTGCGCATGTACCCGGCGAGCATCGCCGCCTCGTCCGAGCCAGCGATTGCACTCGTCGGTACCCGGGTCAACCAACTTCCCACTTTGGGAACCCTGGACAATTTGCTCCAGTGATCGTTGATCAAGCGAGAAGTAAACGTGCCCGGCGCATTCAGCACCTTGGACTGTTTGAAATAAGAGATCAGGGATTTCCCGCCAAAGATCGCTGTCGTCGATGCGGTGAAGAAGGCGGAGAGGTTCGCTGCCCCTTCCACGTAGGACGCGACTGCCTTTCCCAGATCCTCATTTCCGGTGAGCTGCGTGACGGCATCGCCCTGAACCCTGACGAGCCAGTCGTCGAGAGTCTCACCGTCTTTCTTCTTCAGCCAGCCGTCGTCGAGTTCTTTGTTCGACGCGGTGGCGTTGGCGACCAGCAGGATGTCTGGAGGAAGGTCTTTGTTCTTGAGCTGCTCAGGGGTGAATCCGGCGAGCAGCAGGCCGGCCAGTGGATCGCCGTTCTCAAGGCGGGCATAAGCGGCCTTCTTGCGCAAGTTCGGCGCGGTATCCGCTATCCAGGACCGCATGGGCTGAATCGGGCTCAGTTTGTCCGACACCCCGAGGGTCGATGCCCGTGTGAGTGCCTCACCGAACCTGTCCTCCAGCCCGCCCCGCCCGTCGAACAACTTGGCGAGCTGTTCCAGGTCCTGTGGGTTCACCACTCTGTCCGGTTTGCCTGCCACGAAGCTCCTTCTGGTCATGAGAGTCGGCTCGTCCTCCGTGGGGATAGCACAGACGTGCGGATACCGTATCGGGGCCGAGGCGGGACTTGGAAAGCAGATGCCCTTAAATCTGCCGGGCTCGCGTTAGTGCATCCAGCAACGCCCTGCGGTCGTGGGTGGCGATCAGCAGCGATTCGCCCTGCACCGTCTCGACGACGATCTGGTCCATGCCCATAGGTACCGACCATCCGCCACCCATGAGCCGCGGCGGCTTGGTCGTACGGCTCTTGCGCCGCAACTCGGTGAGTTCCTCGCTCGACCGGGCAGACAGCGATGCGACGAACTCCGCGTCAGTCGGCTGCTCAGTGGCCTCTCGAATGGAATCGATCGTCAGTGAATCCACCGTGATCCTCTCCCTGCCCACCGTCAACCGCCCGTCCAGCAAAGTAATTCGCTGGTAGATACGCTTGGAGATCGGTACAGCGTTGAACACGATCGCCAGAACAGTCGAAAAACCGAGAATGACGAACCAGACCGTGCGGTCCTGGGGCAGTAGGACACTGCCCTGGTAGGCAACCCAGGCGACCAGGATCGCCGAGGTGGTGATAGACCAGCGCTTCGGCAACCTTTCCCGGTACACCACCGACCGGCCGAACGCGGCGTGCGTCGCGCCCGTTCCGGAACCGTCAGTACCTTTCATGGCTACTCCCTCAGGTCGTACCAGCCTCCGCTGGCGGTCAGGCTACCCACCAGCCGCTACGGGGCATGGGGCGGCAAGGTGCCCACCCAGGCCAAATCCTTGAGACGGGTGCTGCCGAAGCTCCTGGGCGCGTCTTCCTGCCTGGCCACTACTACCGTGCTTACCGGTTGACGGACTGGATCTCCTGGACCGTGACCGCCTGGGCGTTCCCGAAGGTCCCGTCGGGCAGGTCGCCGCCCGCGCCCCCGGAGCCGGTCCACGCGATGTCCCAGGTGATGGTGGCCTGGAGGTTGTAGGTCCCGTCGCCGGAGGAGCGCAGGTACTTGATTCCGCAGGGCGGGGTCTGGTCGGCCTTGCCCTTGGCGTACGGCTCTCCGATGGAGTCGTCGGCGTTGATCGTGCATTCGCCGGAGGCGGGGTAGGTCTCGGCGTCGGGTGTGCCCGGTTCCAGCTTCAGGGACACCGGCCTGGCGGTCGTCGTGGCCGTGAGGTCGAAGCCGGGAGCGGTGATCGAGGCGGTGGCCTGGACCTCGTCGAAGACGGCCTTGTCGAGCCACGCCCAGGTCGGCAAATTCACCTTCGTGGCCTGCTCGGGAGCGAGGCTGATCTTGGTGTCCGGCAGCTGCATGTGCTGGTAGGCGAGGGCGGCGAGGATCTCCGGCGTGATGGCTTCCTCGTGCTGGGGCGGCGGGGCCTCGCCGTTCTCCACCCAGAAGGGGAGGTCAGTGCAGGCACTGCGCTTGAGGATGTCCGGTTCATCGGGGTTCTCTACGCCGGCCCAGAACATGCCCTCGCCGTCCTTCTCGACGTTGTAGTCCTTGTAGCCGGGGGTGTCGGTCCAGCCGAACTCGTCCTCGTAGTGACTCTTCGTCTGGCCGATCGCCGCGCCCGCGTGTCCGGTCATACCGGGAGCGCTCGCTGCCTTCTCGAGGTCTGCGGACATCTTCTTCTTGAAGTCCTTGGCGCCGAGGTAGGGGGCGTACCAGCAGGGCGGAGGCGTCCAGTCGACGTCCGTGGATGTCACGTTGCCCTTGCCGCCGCCCTTGGCGACGGATCCTGAGTACTGGATGCGGGCGGCGGCGTAGATGCCGGTGTTGTCGCTGCCGGCCGTCTGTTCCGAGCCTCCGCCCTTGCCGGTGTCCACTGGTTCGGCGGCGGCGGTGGAAGCGGCAAGGAAGACGGCGGCAGAGGCCAGAGCGAGGGCGGTGGAGCCGCTGGTCAACAACCCCCGTCGAGCTTCATTCACTGGCACTTCTCGGCCTCCGTCTCGACGAACACCTGAGATGCCTGCCACAAGCTCTCACTGGTCGGGTACTTGACCATGATGATCTTGTAGTAGTTGAAATCCTTGAGGCTCGGTGACGTCTTGAGGACCTTGCCGGTCTCGACCTCTTTCCCGAAGAACTTTCCGGTGTCCGCGCAGAAAGCGACCTCCACGGACTTCCCGTTAGGGGTGGACCGCGTGGTGGCGTCGTAGTGACGTCGAGTGCCCGAACCGGTCCAGCCGCCCTTGATCCACTCGTTGATCTGCGTCTCTGCGTACTGAAGGCCCCCGCCCGTGGCGTAGGCACTCAGGGCCGCGTCCTGGGCCGTACGCTTATGCACCCCCCGGTAGATGGCTCGGAGATAGTTCGCGGCATCTTCCATCGCCGCGGCCTCGTTCTTGTTCTTCGGCTGCTCCCAGTCGAAGACAAGGTTCATGTCCTTGGGCAGGGAGACGTCCACGCCGTCCGGCTTGTCCGCGGCCGGGGCGCCCGACGGGCTGGGCGACTTCGTCGGCTGAGCCGAGTTCAGGTCCGCACCGTTGATCTTGTCGTTCCCGCCCGAGTCGTCGTCCCCTCCTCCGCAGGCCGTCAACAGCAGGGCTGCCGTCGCGGTGAGTGCGGCGGCAACGGGCAAAGAGCGGCGCTTCACTGTGGGCTCCCCGTGAGACAAAGGTTCAGTCAAGAGAACAGACGCTATCGGTGGGGTTCGTGGTTTCGCCAGAGCGAATCGTCCGAGGCCGGAGGCCGCCGTACGCGTTCCCGGCCCGGACCGGGAAAGGGGTCGGCGCGCGTCACCCCGGCCCGGGCCGGGAGGTGGACCGGCGTCCGTCACCCCGGCCCGGGCCGGCAGGTGCTCCGCGCGCCTCACCCCAGCTTGCGGTTCTGTGCGGTCACCACCGTGGGTGAGAGCTTCGCGTCGCTCGGACTGCGGTTGGCGATCGCCAGGCCGTCGACCGAGAAGTGGACGGCGAGGACGTCGCCGCCGCGGACGACCTCCGTGTGCAGGACGTGCGGGACACCCAGCGAGGTCATCGTGGCCCTGAAGCCGAGCGACTCGTCGCCGGCGGGCGTGACCTGCTCCGCGGTGACGGAGTCGTAGGGGGTCTTCGCCCCGTTCGCCTCGGCCGTGAAGCCGGCGCCGCACGACTGAACGGCCTTGCGTACGCCGGCGAAGGCGGACTGTGCGCCCCCGGCCCGGTAGGTGGTGAGGGTGATGTACGTGAAGCCGATGCCGTTCACCGTCTCGGTGCCCGGCGACCCGGTGTCCCGCTGTCCCGAGACCACCCGGGTGAGGTCCGCCTCGGGGTCGCCGAGCGGCAGTTGGTTCATGGCGAGGGCCAGCGGTGCGCAGACGGACTGGTCGAGCGTCACCTCGTCCGGGGTCCGGGCGAAGCGGAACTCGTCGTCGGGCTCCGCCACCCTGAGCCCCTTCACGTCGGACGTCGTGACCATAGTCCGGGCCAGGCGCTCCGCCGCAGTGGGTGCCTTCGTCGAGGGCGCCTTCGTCGCCGGGTCCGTGCCGGAGGCGGCGTCGTCCCCGGTGCCGGCGCAGGCGGTGAGCGCGGCGACCGCGAGCAGGGTCAGGGTGGCGAGCGCGGCCGAAGTGGCGCGATTCATGCGGGCGGCTCCTGCGTGGGGGGTGTCACTGGTCCGAGCGAAGATCTTGGCACGGTCGATCCGTTCCCTCGTGAGTGATTCGTGCAGGCATGATGGCGGCACCGTGACGGACCGCACGCCCGGAAGGCTCCCGGGACCCGTTCCTGAATTCGCACGCGCACAGTCGGACTGGTCGTACGCGGAGCGGTGCTCAACGGGGTTGCGGCCCTGCGAAGTTGCGGACGGGTAACGCCGGGTGGGGAGCGGTCCGGCGAGGTGGCCGTGCCTTGAGGGGCTTATGTGCTGCTGATACGGTGCCATGGCTTGACACTCGCCCCAGCGCTGGATATTCGCCCAGGTCGGACGGGTGCGTCAGGGGATGTCCCTGGACGTCACCGACCGGGCGGCGCGGGTGAAGTGTCCGAGAATGCAGGCGATTCAGATGATTCCGTGCGCCGAGTAGTGCGCGGAGACGAATCTTGGGTGTACGGGGAGCGGTTGCGTGAAGATCCAGGAGCGTACGGGGGCGGGCGCGGGACGTTCCGCGGCTCCGGCTCAGCCGTCGGTCGGTGACCGGCTTCCCAGCCCCCCTCGCGAGCGCAAACCGGCGCTGGCGGCGCTGGCGGTGCTGCTGATCCTGGTGGGTTCGCTGGGCGCCACGATGCTGGTTCTGCGTGCCGGGGACCGGATCGAGGCGGTCCAGGTCACCGCCGACGTCAAACCCGGTGAGTCCCTCACCGAGAAGAACATCACGGCCGTCATGGTCAACGAAGACTCCGGCGCCGACTTCGTGCGGTGGGAGCAGCGCGCGGGTCTGATGAAGCTCCAGGCGAAGTCCACGATCTACAAGGGCACGGTCGTCGTCGGCCAGATGTTCGCCGACAAGACGGGCATGGAGCAGGGCAAGGCCACGGTCGGCGTCTCCCTCAAGGAGGGGCAGTACCCGGCCGGCCTCGACTCGGGCGACAACGTGGCCGTCTACCGCGTGGGCAGCAAGGCCTCCTCCGGTGGCAGCGGGCAGAACGGCTCCTCGGGCTCCTCCGGCTCGTCCGGCGCCGACAGCTCCCTGCTGGTCGAGCGCGCGGTCGTCGTGTCCGCCGGGTCGTCCGACAGTGACGCGATCAGCAGCACCGCCCTGCCGGTCACGCTGACCGTGGACGCCGGCGACGCGGCCACCGTCGCGCAGGCCGCCTCCGCCGGCGAGGTCGCCGTCGTCCTCATCCCCGGCAACTAGAAGGCGACCCGCATCCCATGGCCCTCATCGCCCTCGCCGCCGACAAGGGTTCCCCCGGCGTCACCACCGCGGCCGTCGCCCTCGCGGCGGTCTGGCCGCGCCGTGTCCTGCTCGCCGAGACCGACCCGGCCGGCGGCGACCTGGTGTACCGCTCCGCAGCCGCGCACGGCGGACCGCTCAACCCGAACACCGGCATGCTGTCGATAGCGGCCACCGCCCGGCGCGGCCTCGTCCCCGACCAGCTCTGGGACCACGTGCAGCCGCTGAGCGGCGGTCTCGAGGTCCTCGTCGGGCTCGGCATCTCCGAGCAGGCCGCCGGTCTCGCGGGCCTGTGGCCCACCCTCGGCCGGGCCTTCGCCTCGCTCGCGGACTCGCCGAACGCCCCCGCGGACGTCATCGCCGACTGCGGCCGCATCAGCGGTGACTCGCCGGCCACCGAGCTGTTCCCGCACGCCGCGCTGGTGCTCCTCGTCTCCCGTACCGAACCGGAGGCCATCGCCCGGGTCCGCGACCGTGCCGCCGCCCTGTCCGCCAAGCTGCACGGCGGCCCGCGCGGTGCCGCGACCCTCGGTATGCCGATGATCGGCGTCGTCCTCGTCGCCGACACCAACGACGCGGCGAAGCTCTCCGGCCAGGTCAACGACATGCTCGTGCACGCCCAGACCGGCGCCCGCGTGGTCGGCACCATCGCCGACGACCCGGCCGGCGCCGACCAGCTGGCCGGCCGCAGGCGTGGCCGGCTGGAGAAGTCGCTGCTCATCCGCTCGGCCCGCAAGGTCACCTCCGACCTGTACCAGCAGTTCGGCGCGGCCTGGTCCGTGCCCGCCGGACCCGCCGGCACCGACCTGTCCGGTCACGCGGGGGCCGGCCGATGACCGCTGTCGACCACTCGCTGGTCAAGCGGTTCCGGCAGGACGCCGGCGACCGCATCGCCGAGCAGCGCCGCCAGGACCAGGTCAGCGGCGTCACGCCGATGTCCACCGAGGACGAGCGGCAGTACGCGCGCGCCGTCATCGCGCAGATCCTGGAGGAGTACGCCCGCGCCGAGATCAACGCCGGGCGTACGCCGCTGGACGCGGAGACGGAGGAGGCGTACGCCGCCGCCGTGCACGCGGCCCTGTTCGGCGTCGGGCGGCTCCAGCCGCTCCTCGACGACCCCGAGGTCGAGAACATCGACATCAACGGCTGCGACCACGTCTTCGTCGGCTACTCCGACGGACGCGAGGAGCGCGGTGAGCCGGTCGCCGAGACCGACGAGGAGCTGATCGAGCTGATCCAGATCCTCGGCGCCTACTCGGGTCTGTCGTCCCGCCCCTTCGACTCCGCCAACCCGCAGCTGGACCTCAGGCTGCCGGACGGTTCGCGTCTGTCGGCGGTCATGGACGTGGCGCGGCGCCCGGCGCTGTCCATCCGCCGCGCCCGCATGGGCAAGGTCTTCATCTCCGACCTGGTCGGCAACGGCACCCTCACCCCCGAGCTGGGCCACTTCCTGGCCTGCGCGGTCCGGGCCCGCAAGAACATCATGATCGCGGGCGCCACGAACGCCGGAAAGACGACGCTGCTGCGCGCCCTCGCCAACGAGATCCCGCCGCACGAGCGGCTCATCACGGTGGAGCGGGCGCTGGAGCTGGGGCTCGACACCTTCCCCGACCTGCACCCCAACGTGGTGGCGTTCGAGGAGCGGCTGCCCAACTCCGAGGGGCAGGGCACCATCAGCATGGCGGAGCTGGTCCGCCGCTCCCTCCGTATGAACCCCTCCCGCGTCATCGTCGGCGAGGTGCTCGGCGACGAGATCGTGACCATGCTCAACGCGATGTCGCAGGGCAACGACGGCTCGCTCTCCACGATCCACGCCAACAGTTCGCACGAGGTCTTCAACCGCATCTCGACGTACGCCCTCCAGGCCACCGAGCGGCTGCCCATCGAGGCCAGCCAGATGCTGGTGGCGGGCGCCGTCAACTTCGTCGTCTTCGTCCAGCGGCGCAACGACTTCCAGAGCGGCGGACGTCTCCAGCGCATGGTCACCTCGGTCCGCGAGGTCAACGGTGTCGACGGACGCGTGCTGTCCAGCGAGGTCTTCGCCGAGACGCCCGACGGCCGGGTGGTGCCGCACGCCCCCATAGCCTGCCTGGAGGAACTCATCGCCTACGGCTACCGGCCCAACGGAACCTGGGGGTGAGGGACATGACCACGCACCCGGCCGGTGTGCCGCTCGCGGCACTGGACTCCCTCGGCTCGATGGGCGGCCTGTTCTCCACCACCGTCCTGTACGCGCTGGGCTGCGGTGTCGCCGTCGGCGGCGGCCTCGCCCTCCTCCTCGTCGCCGTCCGCGGACTGCCCGCCAAGCCCGAGCACGAGAAGCGGCAGGCGGCCGAGCGGGCGAACGAGCTGATCCGCTGGGCGGGTCAACGGGGTTCCCTCGCCGCCATCGTCGGCCTCGCCGTGCTGCTCCTGACCCGCTGGGCGGTGCTGGGCATCGCGGCCGGCGTCCTCGTCTTCTTCTGGGACCGCCTCTTCGGCGGCGCCGGTGAGGAACGGGCCGCCATGAAGCGCGTGGAGGCCCTCGCCTCCTGGACGGAGTCGCTGCGCGACACCATCGCCGGCGCGGTCGGCCTGGAGCAGGCCATCCCCGCCTCGGCCCGTGCCGCCGCCCCCGTCCTGCGCCCGCACCTGGACGCCCTCGTCGACCGGCTGCGCTCGCGCACGCCGCTGCCCGAGGCGCTCCAGCACCTCGCCGACGAGATCGACGACGCGTCCGCCGACATCATCGTCGCGGCGCTGATCCTCAACGCGCGGCTGCGCGGCCCGGGCCTGCGACAGGTCCTCGGCGCGCTCGCCAAGTCGGCGCGCGAGGAGGTCGACATGCGCCAGCGCGTCATGGCGCAGCGCGCCTCGACCCGCCGGTCGGTCCAGATCGTCGTCGCGGTGTCGGTGCTGTTCGTCCTCGGCCTGTCCATCTTCAACCGGGACTTCGTCGAGCCGTACGGCTCACCCGTCGGCCAGCTCGTCCTGGCCTGCGTGTGCGGGCTGTTCGCGCTGGGCTTCTGGTGGCTGCGCAAGCTGTCGACGATCGAGACGCCGGAGCGCTTCCTGGTCCGGGACGGCTCCGACGTCCAGTTCGTGCGCCCCCGCACCGCGGAGCGCACGGGCGCCCAGGGCCAGCCCGCGCAGCGCCTGCCGCAACCGTCCCAGCCGTCGCAGGCGTCTGGGGACGAGGGGGTACGACGATGAACCTGACAATGCCGGTCCTGGTCGGCGCGGTCATCGGCCTGGGCGTCTACGCCCTGGTCCGCGCCCTGATGCCGAGCAGGCGCAGCCCGGTCCAGCAGGTCGCCCGGATCGACGCGATGCGCGCCCGCGGGACGGCGTACGAGTCGGCCCGGACGGTCCAGGACTCCGGCCGCCTCGGTTCGCTGCGCGCCCAGGTCGGCGCACGCGTCGCCGAGCTGTACATGCAGCAGGGCTGGGAGCAGCGCTCGCTGCGGGCGGACCTGGCGGTACTGGACCGCAGCTGGGAGAAGTTCCTGGCGACCAAGGCGCTGCTGGCGGCGGGCGGCCTGTTCTTCGGGCCGTTCCTGTTCGCGATCGTCTGGACGCTGGGCTTCGGCGACAGCCCGATCATCCCGGTCTGGCTGGCGCTGCTCTGCGCGGCGCTCTTCTTCTTCCTCCCCGACCTGGAGGTGCGCCGGGACGCGGCCGAGAAGCGCCGCGACCTGCGCCGCGTGATCGGCGCCTACCTGGACCTGGTCTCCATGAGCCTGGCCGGCGGGCGCGGTCTGCCGGAGGCGCTGATGGCGGCGGCGGAGGTGTCGGACGGCTGGGCCACCCACCGCATCCGCAACGCCCTGGCCGACGCGCGCATCACCGGCATCAGCCAGTGGCAGGCGCTGGGCCAGCTCGGCGAGGACCTCGGCGTCGAGGAACTCAAGGACCTGTCCGCCTCGCTGGCCCTGGTGGCCGACGACGGCGCCAAGGTCCGCGAGTCCCTCGCCTCCCGCGCCGAGACCATGCGCCACCGCGAACTCTCCGAGATCGAGGGCAGCGCGGGCGAGAAGTCCCAGTCGATGCTCGTGGCCCAGCTCCTGCTGTGCGCCGGGTTCCTGGTGTTCCTCATCTACCCGGCGGCGATGCGGGTGTTCCAGGTGTGACGCTCCGTCCCCGCCTACGCCTCCTTCGCCCCCTTCGACCCAGCAGCTCCGAGCCGCTTCGACCACAGAACTGATACGAGAGGACACAAGCCACCATGAACGGACGGAACCTCCGCACCGGCACCACGGGCATCGTGCCCGTGGACTTCCTGATCACCTTCCTGCGGGCCCGCGTGGACCGCGCCCGCTCCGGCGAGCTGGACCGCGGCGCGTCCGCGGTCGAGTGGGTCATCATCTCCGCGGTCGTCGTCGCGATCGTCGGCGTGGTGGCCGCCATCATCAACGCCGCGCTCAGCGAGGGCGCCAACAAGGTCGGCGACTGCATCAAGGGTGCGGACGCGGGCAGCACCTGCTGACCGCGGGCACGGGTTCCGCCGCGGCAGGCAGTACGGGAAGCAGGGGGATACGGGGTGTCAGTGCGCGTACGTGGCTGGGTGCGCCGACGCGTGGAGGCTGCCTCCGCGCGCGGTGACTCCGGCATGACCGCGATCGAGTTCGTGCTGCTCACGCCGGTCCTCTTCTTCATGATCTTCGCGACCGTGCAGTTCGGGCTGTACTTCTTCGCCGACCACGTGGCGCAGGCGGCGGCCCAGGCGGGCGCGCGCAAGGCCCGCGCCACGGCGCACGACCAGCCCGGAGGCTGGCGGGGCGAGGCCCAGGACGTGGTCGACAGCTACATCCGCCAGCTGGGCCCCCAACTGGTCCTCTCCCCTGACGTGAAGCTGCTCCAGCCGGAGCAGGACACGGTCGGTGTGGAGATCACGGCCCGCATCCCCACCGTCTTCCCGGGCCTGGACCTGACGGTGCACGCCCAGTCGATGGGGCCGGTGGAGCGGTTCGTCCAGGAGGGGGAGAACTAGATGGACGACTCCCGTCCGACCACCGGTGACGAGGGCCTGTCCACCATCGAGGTGGTGATCCTGGCCCCGGTGATGATCCTGTTCATCCTCGTCCTGGTGGCCTTCGGCCAGCTCGTGGACGGCCGCGGCGCGCTCGACGGAGCGGCCCGGGACGCCGCCCGCGCGGGCTCCATCCAGAAGGACCACGGCACGGCCCTCGCCGAGGCGAAGAAGGCGGCCGAGTCCAACCTGTCGGACGTCTGCGCCGGCCCGGTCTCCGTCGTCCAGAAGAGCGCGGGCTTCGAGCCCGACACCCTCTTCACGGTCGAGGTGAGCTGCGAGGTGCGGGGTCTGGCCTCCATCGGCCTGAACATCCCGACGACGCTGACGGCGAGTTTCAGCTCCCCGCTGGACCCCTACCGGAGGACGGCGTGAGGACCCCCGTACGCACCTGGCTCACCGACCGGCGCGCCCGCCTCGACGACCGCGGCTCGGGCGCCGGCGCGGTGATCATCTTCGCCCTCGTCTTCCTCTCCCTCTCGGCCTTCGTCATCGACGGTGGCATGTCCATCTCCAAGCGGGAACGCGCCGCGGACATCGCCGAACAGGCCGCGCGCTACGCCGCGCAGGACATCGACCGCGAGGCCCTCTACGACGACGTGGGCGGCCCCGCCCCCATCAACTACGAGAACTGCGACGCCCGGGTCAAGTCCTTCGCCGCGGAGATGGACATGACCGGCCAGGACATCGCCGCGACCCACTGCGTGACGGCCGACGTCGCCCAGGTCGAGGTCGAGGTCCAGCTGACCTACTCCCCGGTCTTCACGGGGATGTTCTACGGCGGCGACGTGGTCGTCCACGGGCAGGCGGTGGCGGAGAACGAGGTGGGCTGACCCGACGCCCTCCCTCCCCTCCCGCCCCGCGCCCCATCCCCCCACCGACGGAGGTACCACTCCCATGCGCACACGCCCGACCACCACCACCGCGGCCGCCGCCCTGACGGCCGCGGTCGCCCTCATGCTGTCCGGCTGCGGCGGCTCCGACACCGGGGACTCCGGCAAGGACAAGATCACGGGCGCGGACACGGGGGCTTCGTCCTCGGCGTCCCCGACGGCGTCCGCCGGCGGGGACGACATCGAGCGGCCGAAGATCACGCTGCCGTCCGATGTCGAGAACGTCTTCGAGGGCGGCTCCACGGGCGACGCGAAGAAGGACGTCGTACTGGCGGACAACGAGAGGCGCGTCAACTCGATCGACGAGGCGATCGTCGTGGATGCGGACAAGCATCCGGCGCTGGAGTTCTACTCGAAGGGCGACGCCCTCATGTCGGCCGCCACCTACATCAAGTCGTTCTACGACAATGACCGCAGCTTCACGGGCAAGACCCGCTACTACGACCGTGAGGTCACATTCGCGAAGGACGGATCGGCAACCGTCACGTACTGCATGGACGCGACCGGCACTTACCCGAAGAATCGCAAGACTGGCAAAGTGGACCGTTCGGTCGAGGCGTCGCCCAGCGACTACACCTTCTACAACACCCGGTTGGAGAAGAACGCCCAAGGCGTGTGGCAGACGACGAGTGTGTCCTCGACCGAGGCGGCCAAGAGGTGCATGTGATGCGAGCTGCCTTCTCCACGCGCCTGCTCCTGGTCCCCGTCCTCACCCTGGGAATCAGCGCTGTGCCGTCCGTGGCCGTGGCAGGTGGCGGCCGCGACGCCGGAGGTGGCACGGAGGCCAGCTCCAGCGCGTCCTCCCAGGACGGCGTCATCAGGGCGGAGACCAAGGTCACGACCACCGTGAACGGCAGTTCGCGGACTACCGGCACGGGGACACTCACGCCGGACAACAGCAACTGGACGCCGCCGGCCTGCTGGTACGAGCCCGCCTTCTCACCCAAGGAGATCGAGAACACCGTAAAGCTGTGGCGGAGTATTGACGGCTTGCCGTTCCTTGGCGGCGTCGGTGACTTCGTCGGTGACTCTCTGGATGCGTACTACAAGGACGGAGAGCCCTACAAGGACTACAACCTCGACAAGGAGGGCGAGGGAATGTTCTGGGCGGCGGTGAAGAACCCCAACCGCAAGGACGATCCCGCGGCCAACTCCTGCAGCAAGCAGCCCTTCTGGGTGGACGAGGGCGAAGTCCCCGAGGAGCCCTTGGCGCTCACCCCCAAGGTGCTCGCCGAATACGCCTACGACGAGTTGCCCGTCCCCGGCACCGAGATCACCATGGCCCCGGCCGGCTCCACCAAGGTGAACCTGCCGACCTGGATCTGGCTGGACAAGGCGAAGTTCAAGAAGGTCTCCGTCACCGCCGGCCTCCCCGGTACCGGGCTCTCCGCGACCACCACCGCCGAGCCCGTCTCCCTGCACATCGACCCGGGTACCGGCGACGCCCAGACGTACCCGGCCTCCGGCGACTGCGAGATCAACGGGGACGGCAGCATCGGTGAGCCCTACGCGGCCGGAAGGGCCGACGACACCCCGCCCTGCGGCGTCACCTACCTGCGCGCCTCCGGCGCCGACGGTGCGTACCCCCTCCAGGCGACCCTCACCTGGAAGATCTCGTGGACCAGCACCACGGGCGAGGGCGGCAACCTCCCGGAGGGCACGTTCGGCGCGACGCAGGACGTGACGGTCCAGGAGATCCAGTCGGTGAACCGCTGAGGCCGGCCGGCGGTCGGGGTGGTACCGCTCCGTCCGCCCCCTCCACGCTGTCGGTGCGAGTCCATAAGATCTCTGTAGGCTCAGCACACCCACATACCTGACGCACCGGTCACCCCTACCACCCCTGCCCACGCTCACACACGACCCAGGAAACCCGCCATGCCGCGACGCCGCACCCCCAGCTCGTCAAGCTCGACGGGAAGTTCGCCGGCCCCGAGAAACCGGACGCCTCAGCCGGTGCGGGTGCGGCGGCGGTCGTTCGGGGACTTCGTCAAGGCGTTCCTGGCCTTCGTGGCGCTGGCGGGGCTGGTCGTCGGGGTGCCCCTCGGGCTGGCCGTGACCGTCGGGTGGCCGTTCCCCGACGGTGCACCCGGTCTCGACTGGCTCCAGCGCGAGATCACCGTCGACACCTTCCTCAGCATCCTGACCGTCATCGTCTGGTTCGCCTGGGCGCAGTTCGCCGCCTGCGTGCTCGTCGAGGTCAAGGCCGCGCTGTCCGGCGTGGGGGTGCCGGGGCGGGTGCCGGGGGCCGGGCCCAGTCAGCTGCTGGCCCGGCAGCTCGTGGCCGCGCTGCTGCTCGTCGGCGCCACCGCGGCGAGCCTCACGCCGGGGCTCTCGCAGCTCGGGCACAGCCTGGAGGGGAACCAGAAGCCGTCCGTGGCGGCCGCCCAGCAGACGCCGGGGCTCTTCGCCCAGCAGCAGGAGCAGGCCGCCGGTGCCGCCGGCGCCCTCGCCGAGCAGGCCGGTCAGGCCGCGGCCCGCGCCGACGGAGCCTCCGCCGCGCACGGCGACACGAAGTACTACCGCATCCAGCCGCCCGAGGGGCGTCACCACGACTCCCTCTGGGAGATCGCCGACCGGCACCTCGGCGACGGGCGCCGGTACCACGAGATCTTCGAGCTGAACAAGGACCGCGTCCAGCCGGACGGTTCGAAGCTGTCCGAGGCCTCCCTGATCCGGCCCGGGTGGATCATGGAGATGCCCGGCGACGCCCGCGGTGGCGAGCTGGTCGAGATGCCCGACGAGGCACCGAAGGTCTCCGAGCAGGTACAGCAGCAGATCCAGGACTACGCGCGGACCGGGGACCAGGCGCAGGGGAGCGGCGGCGCCCGGGGCGGCGACGCCCACGTCTCCCTTCCCGAGCAGCGACCCGCGCCCGCGCCCGCCCCGAGTGCCGGGCCGGAGCACACCACCCCCGCCGAGGCCGGGCCGGGCGCGCAGGACGGCCGGTTCGGGGACTCCTTCGGGCTTCCCGAGTCCCTCCTCGCCGCTCCCCTCCTCGCCGCCGGCCTCCTCGGCGCCCTCGGCCGCCGGCGCCGGCAGGCGCTGTGGCAGTCGGCGCTCGGCGGCATCGGCGGACGGCGCGGCATGGAGCCGCCCACGCCGAGCGGCGACGCCCTGGACGTGCACGACGCGCTGCTGGTGGGCGCCGACCCGGAGGGCGTACGCCTGCTGGACCGGTCCCTGCGCGGGCTGGCCGGCGCGCTCGCCGCCGAGTCGCGGCCGCTGCCGGTCGTCTACGCCGCCTGGATGGGCGGCAACGGCGACCTGCACCTCCAGCTCGCGCAGCCCGCCGGGAAGCCGCCGGCGCCCTGGCAGGCCGGGCAGGACGAGACCTTCTGGCTGCTGGCCCGCGCCGACGCCGAGCGGTACGAGGACGTCGACACCGCGGCGCCGTACCCCGGGCTCGTCAGTCTCGGCACCATGGACGACTCCCGGCTGCTGCTCAACCTGGAGTCGGTGCCCGGCCTGGTCTCGCTCAGCGGTACGCAGGCCGACCGGGCCGCCGTCCTCGCGTCGGTCGCCGCCGAACTGGCCACCAACGGCTGGTCGGACCGCATGACCATCACCCTCGTCGGGTTCGGCGACGACCTCACGCCCCTCGCTCCCAACCGGATCCGGCACCTCGACGGCTTCGACGACCTCTTCGAGACCATGTCCGCCGAGACCCGGCAGCGCCGCGGCGCACTGGGCGCGGCCGGGCACGACTCCGTCCTCACCGGCCGCACCGGCCCCGCCCAGCACACGCGCTGGGCGCCGCACCTCGTGCTGCTCGCCGCCCAGCCGTCCGACGAGGACGCCCTGCGCCTGGCCGAACTGGCGGCCGACGCGAGCCGCCTCGGCATCGGCTACCTGGTCGGCACCGAGGGAGCGGAACTGCCGGGCGCGGCCTGGGAGATGGAGATCACCGTCGAGGGCAGGCTGCTCGCGCCGCTCCTCGGCCTGGAACTGGAGGCCCAGTTGCTGCCGGCCGCCCAGCAGCGGGCCGTCGTCGAGCTGTTCACCGACGCCGACCCGGAGCACGGTCCCGGGGGCCCCGGCGGGCCCACCAACACCCCGCCGTTCCTGGTCGACATCAGCGAGCAGGGCCGTCCGGCGGTGTACGCCCGCCTCGTCGGGTCATACGAGATCATCGGCCTGGAGGCGCCCGACGGCGAGCGCAGCGCCCAGCTGCACGAGGCGCTCGCCCTGCTCCTGCTGCACCGCGAGGGCGTCCACCCGCGCGTGCTGGCCTCCGCGCTCTGGCCGCGCGGAGTCACGCCGGACGTGCGCGACGCGCTGCTGGAGCGCCTGCGGGCGTGGCTGGGCACCGACCCCGACGGCACGCCGCGGCTCGGCACCGACGCCACCGGGCGGCTCACCCTCGCCCAGTCCGTCGTCTCCGACCTGGACGTGCTGCGCTCCCTCTACTACGAGGCCACCCAGGGCCGGGGTGTCGGCAGCCGCCAGGTGCGCGGCCGGCTCCTCACCGACGCGCTGGTGCTGGTGCGCGGGCCGCTGCTCGCCGACCGGCCCGAGGGCCGCTACCGCTGGCTCACCCACGAGATCGTCGACGCCCAACTGTCGCTGCTCGTCGCGGACACCGGGCTGGCGCTCAGCGAGTTCCACCTGGAGAAGGACCGCGCCGAGAAGGCGATCGAGGCACTGAACGCGGCCCTGCGCACCGCCCCGGCCGACGAGCGGCTGTGGCACGAGCTGCTGCGCGCCACGCACGCCACGGGCGACCCGGACCGGCTGCACGCCCTCGCCGCCGACCTCGTCGGGCGCAGCGGCGCGCGCGGTCTGCCGCCGCGCACCGAGGCGCTGCTCGACGAACTGCTGCCGACCTGGCGCGAAGGCGTCGCCGCCGCCGGATGAGCATCGACCTGCTGCTCGTCCTCGTCGCCGCGCTCTGGGGCGCGGCGACCGGCGCGCTCCTGCCCCGCGCGGCCTACCGCTTCTCCGCCCCCGCGGGGGAGGCGTGGCGCGAGCGCTGCCCGCGGGAGCACCCGGTCGCGGGCTGGCTCGGCCGCGCCCGGTGCGGGCAGTGCCCGGCGGGGGCGGCGTCCTACGGTCCCCGGGCGACCTCCCCGGCCACCGTCACCGCCCTCGTCTGCGCCGCCCTCGCCGCCGCCACCGGGACCCGTCCCGAGCTGGCCGTCTGGCTGCTGCTCGCGCCCGCCGCCGTCCTGCTCGCCGTGGTCGACCTGCGGGTACGGCGGCTGCCCGACCCCCTCACCCTGCCGCTCGCCGGCGCCGCCCTCGCCCTCCTCGGCCTCGCCGCGCTCCTGCCCGAGCACGCCGGCCACTGGACCACCGCCCTGCTGGGCGCCCTCGCGCTCGGCGCCGGCTACGGCGTGCTGTTCCTCGTCAACCCGGCCGGCATGGGCTTCGGCGACGTGAAGCTGGCCCTCGCGGCCGGCGCCGCGCTCGGCTGGTACGGCTGGCCGGCGGTCATGCTCGGCACCCTCGCCGGGTTCCTGCTCGGCGCGCTCTACGGCGGGGCGCTCGTCGTCGCCCGGCGGGCCGGCCGCAAGACCGCCATCCCCTTCGGGCCGTTCCTGCTCGCGGGCGCGTTCCTCGGCGTCCTGGCCGGGGCCGGTGCGGCCTGAGCGCGGAAGCGTGAAAGGCCTGGCGTACGCTGGGTCGCGTCCGTCCACAACCCTTACGAACTCTGCGAAAGGGACGCCGGTGACCGAGAAGGCCGACCTTCAGCCCATCCTCGACCGCGCCGCCGCCGGTGGGCGGATCACCCCCGAAGAGGCGCTCGACCTCTACCGGGACGCGCCGCTGCACGCGCTGGGCGCCGCCGCCGACGCCGTACGCAGGCGCAGGTACGCCGGTACCGAGCACATCGCGACGTACATCATCGAGCGGAACATCAACTACACGAACGTGTGCGTCACGGCGTGCAGGTTCTGCGCCTTCTACGCCGCGCCCAAGGACACCGCCAAGGGCTGGACCCGCGACCTCGACGACATCCTGCGCCGCTGCGCGGAGACGATCGAGCTGGGCGGCACCCAGATCATGTTCCAGGGCGGCCACCACCCGGACTACGGCGTCGAGTACTACGAGAAGCACTTCGCCGCCATCAAGAAGGAGTTCCCCGAACTCGTCATCCACAGCCTGGGGGCGAGCGAGGTCGAGCACATGGCGCGGATCTCGAAGGTGTCGGTCGAGGAGGCCATCACCCGCATCCACGCCGCCGGGCTCGACTCCTTCGCGGGGGCCGGCGCGGAGCTGCTGCCCGAGCGGCCGCGCAAGGCCATCGCGCCGCTGAAGGAGTCCGGCGAGCGCTGGCTGGAGATCATGGAGATCGCGCACAACCTGGGCGTGGAGTCCACCTCCACCATGCTCATGGGGACCGGCGAGACCAACGCCGAGCGCATCGAGCACCTGCGGATGATCCGGGACGTGCAGGACCGCACCGGCGGCTTCCGCGCCTTCATCCCGTACACCTACCAGCCCGAGAACAACCACCTGAAGGGCCGTACGCAGGCCACGCTCTTCGAGTACCTGCGGATGATCGCCATCGCCCGGCTGTTCATGGACAACGTCGCCCACATCCAGGGCTCCTGGCTGACCACCGGCAAGGAGGTCGGCCAGCTCTCCCTGCACTACGGCGCCGACGACCTCGGTTCGATCATGCTGGAGGAGAACGTCGTGTCGTCGGCCGGTGCCAAGCACCGCTCCAACCGGCTGGAGATCATCGACCTGATCCGCAAGGCGGGCCGCGTCCCCGCGCAGCGGGCCACGACGTACGAGCACCTGGTCGTGCACGACGACCCGGCGAACGACCCGGTCGACGAGCGCGTCGTCTCGCACATCTCGTCCACGGCGATCGAGGGCGGCACGGCCCACCCCGAGCTGAAGCTGCTCGCCTCCAACTGAGGCCGCCGTGCTGACGATCCACGTCTGTGAAGCCTCGCCCGAGGCGGCCGTCGTCGTCGACGGCGCACTGCTCGCCGCCGTCGGCCCGTACGAGGCGCTGGCCGCCGGCCACCCGCGGGCGCGGGTGCGCCGGTGGCCCGGCATCCTGACGCCCGGCCTGCTCAACCCGTACGGTCCGGAACTGCTGGAGCAGGCCTACCACCCCGACCCGCGCGAGGCGGACCGGCTGGGCACCGAGCCGGTCTTCGGGCAGCGCGCGCTCGCACTCCTCGGCGCGGATCCGTCCGCGCGGGGCGCCAGCGCGCGCCGAGGGGTGCAGCGCATGCTGGCGCACGGCACGGTAGCCGTCGCCGGAGAGCTGCGGAGCCGCGCCGTCCTGGACGCGGTGCGCGGCGCGGGGCTCGCCCTGGCGGGGCGTCCGGCAACCCTGCCCGGGCCCGCGTCCCTCTCGCCGAAGCCGCTGGTGCTGCTCCCCGGGCTCGCTCCCGGGAAGCCCGCCCGCTTCGCGGTGTTCGACGTGCCCGACCGGGCCGCGCTCGTGCGGGACGGCGCGGCCACCTGCGTGGCCACCGTCGTGGGCGGCCGCCTGGTGTACCGGGGGCGCTGAGCGCGCGGATCCGGGGGCGCCTCCGGCCGGTCCTACGCGCCGAACGCCGCCCCGAACGCCCCGTCCTCCTGCTCCACCCCGCTGCACGTGGTCAGCGCGTCGGCGGCCGACGCCTCCTCCCCGCACCGCCGGTCCCGGAAGGCGGCCCACACCGACACCCACGCGAGGCCCTTCTCCTCGGCGAAGGCGCGCACCTCCGCCGCGTCCGCCAGGGTGAAGGTCTCGCCGGCGACGTCGTTGACGCCGAGCATCGAGGTGAGCGCCATGCCGCGCCAGGCGCCCGCGTCCGAGGTGCCGAAGACCTCGCGGAGCTGCGGGTGCGCGGCCCGGGCCGAGGCGAGGGCGTACGCGCCCATGTCACCGTCGTACGACTCGCCGTAGTTCATGGTCATGAGGTTGACCGTGGAGACCCGGGCGCCGTGGTCGTTGGCGGAGGCCAGCAGGGCCAGGCCGTCGGTGTCCAGGCCGGAGGGCATCACCGGGAGGGTGAAGGAGACCTCCAGGTCGCTCCGCTCCTCCTGGAGCAGCGCGATCGCCGCCGAGCGCAGGGCGACGGAGTCCGCGTCGGTCAGGTCGTCGCCCTCGATGTCGAAGTCCGCGCGCGTGGCGCCGGCCGCGTCCAGGGCCGCGCCGTAGGCGTCCGCCAGGTCCGAGGCGCTGTCGCAGGCCGCCGCCAGCTCCGTCCCGGAGGCGCCGCCGAAGGAGACGCGGACGTCGGCGCCGGACTCCGTCAGCCGCGCGACGCGCGAGGCGACGGCGGGGTCGTCGATGTCCTGGACCCCGTTCCAGCGCGGGACGCAGTCGTCACCGGAGGAGAGGACGAACGCCAGGTTGTACGTCGCCGGGGACCCGCCGGAGTCGGTCGCGGAGGCCGTGGTGGCGCTGACGTAGGGGGCGTAGGCGGTGACCGGCGCGGACGACCCGGAGGGTGCCGTGCCGGCGCCGTCGTCCGTGCCGCCCGCGCCCTCGTCCTGTCCGGCGCAGCCCGCGGTGGCCAGGGCGAGCAGCAGGGCGCACCCTGCCGCCGCCTTCCGGTATGCCCTCATGTGCGGCACGCTCCCGTTCTCGTCGTCGGACGAGTGAACGTCTCACGCGTTGCTGGGACTTTCCTGAGGAAAGGGGCCGTGCTCCCGCCCTCCCACAGGACGCGCACAGGCTGCGGCGCCTTTCATCGGAATCCCACACCGCGGTCCGAGCTCGCGCCGGGCAAAGCTCCCTAGCGTCCGGGGAATGCACACCGAGCCTGCCCTCCCCTCCCGCGCCGCCCCCCGCGGTCGCCGTCGCAAGCGTGGCAGCGGACCCGCGCAAGGGCCCGTCTTCGTCGACGGTTCCGGACGCCGGGCCCGGCTGCTGCGCCGGCTGGGCCTCCTCGTCGGGGCGGCCTGCCTCGGCTACGCGGCCGTCCTCGGCCTGGCCTTCATGGGTGTCGGCACCTCGGTGAACCCGTCCTCGCTGCTGCCCTTCGGAGGCGGACAGGACGCCGGTCCGGGACCCGACGGCGGCACGCGCCCGCAAGGCGGCCCGGCCTCCACGGGGGCCCCGCCCACCGGCACGGCCGGGGCCCCCACCGCCACGTCCGGCGCCACCGCTCCCGGCGCCGCCACCACCGACTGACCGGGAACGCCCTCACCCCATGACCACGCCCCCACCCCCCTCCCCGCCCGCCCGGCGCCGCCGCCGCGCCCCCTCCCGCATCGAGCGGGCCGCCGGCCGGGCCGCCGCGCTGCAACGCCCGCGCGTCCTCCTCGCCCTGCTGCTCCTGCTCGCGCTGACCTGCGTGATGCTGCTCGACGGCTATCTGCGCGCCGAGGTCGGCGGCGACCAGCGCGTCCGCACCGGCGCCAGTGCGAGCGACGTACCCGAGGAGGTCCTCGACGGCGGGCCGATCCTCACCTTCCCCGGCGGACAGGCCACCACCGTCTCCGTCCCGGACAAGACGATCGCCCTGACCTTCGACGACGGCCCCGACCCCACCTGGACGCCGCAGGTGCTGGAGATCCTGGAGAAGTACGACGTGCCCGGCACGTTCTTCCTGGTCGGCTCGATGATCGCGCGTTACCCGGGCATCGTCGAGGACCTGGTCGAGCAGGGCAACGAGGTGGGCGTCCACACCTTCACCCACATCGACCTCTCCTACCAGAGCGAGTCCCGCGTCACCCGGGAGATCGAGCAGACCCAGCTAGCCCTCGCGGGCGCGGCCGGCATCACGACCACCCTGTTCCGGGCGCCCTACTCCTCCCAGACCGACGCCATCGACAACTACAGCTGGCCCGTCTACGAGCAGCTCGGCGAGGACGGCTACACCAGCGTCTTCATCGACACCGACAGCGACGACTGGAAGCGCCCCGGCGTCTCGAAGATCGTCGAGTGGGCGACTCCGGAGGACGACGAGGGGGCCTCCGTCCTCTTCCACGACTCCGGCGGCGAGCGGTCGCAGACGATCGAGGCGCTGCCGAAGTACATCGAGAAGATGCAGGCGAAGGGCTACACCTTCACCACCATCAGCGGCGTCATGGCGGAGCAGCAGCCCGCCGCCGGGCCCGCCGGGCAGGCGGGCGGCGCGTCCGGTCCCGGGGGCGGCGGCCTCCAGGCGGCCCACCACGAGGCCACCGGCACCACCCTCTACGAGGGCAAGGCGCTCGTCGCGGCCGTCGCCGTCGCGGAGTGGGTGGTGCCGGCGCTGTCGGCCGGACTCGTCGTCGTGGGCGTGGCCGTCCTGGGCCGCTTCGGGCTGATGCTGCTCCTCGCCCGCCGCCACCACCGGCAACGCAACAGACGCCGCTTCAGCTGGGGCCCGCCGGTGACCGGTCCGGTGAGCGTGATCGTGCCGGCGTACAACGAGAAGGAGTGCATCGCGGCCACCCTCCGCTCCCTGGCGGCCAGCACCCACCCGATCGAGGTCGTCGTCGTGGACGACGGCTCGACGGACGGCACCGCCGAGATCGCCGAGTCCCTGGGCCTGCCGGGCGTGCGGGTCGTCCGGCAGGCGAACGCGGGCAAGCCGGCCGCCCTCGACAACGGCGTGCGGCACGCCCGGTACGACATCGTCGTGATGATGGACGGCGACACCGTCTTCGAGCCGGACACCGTACGGCACCTCGTGCAGCCCTTCGCCGACCCGGCCGTCGGCGCGGTCGCGGGCAACGCCAAGGTCGGCAACCGGCGCACCCTCATCGGCGCCTGGCAGCACATCGAGTACGTGATGGGCTTCAACCTGGACCGGCGCATGTACGACCTTCTGCGCTGCATGCCGACCATCCCCGGTGCGATCGGCGCGTTCCGTCGCGAGGCGGTGCTCCGGGCCGGCGGCATGAGCGACGACACCCTCGCCGAGGACACCGACATCACCATCGCCCTGCACCGCGCCGGATGGCGGGTCGTCTACCAGGAGCACGCCCGGGCCTGGACGGAGGCGCCGGGCTCTTTGAAGCAGCTCTGGTCGCAGCGCTACCGCTGGTCCTACGGCACCATGCAGGCGCTGTGGAAGCACCGCGGCTCCCTGACCGACAAGGGGCCGTCGGGCCGCTTCGGGCGGGTCGGCATGCCGCTGGTCGTGCTCTTCCAGGTCGTCACGCCGGTCTTCGCGCCGCTCATCGACGTGTTCACCGTCTACTCGATGCTCTTCGTCGACTTCCGGGCGGCCCTGCTCGCCTGGCTGGCGGTCCTCGCCGTGCAGCTCGGGTGCGCGGCCTACGCCTTCCGCCTCGACCGGGAGAAGTACCGGTACCTACTGATGATGCCGCTCCAGCAGCTGGCGTACCGGCAAATGATGTACCTCGTCCTCATCCACTCCTGCGTCACCGCCCTCACCGGCGGCCGGCTGCGCTGGCAGAAGCTGAAGCGGACGGGCGAGGTGGGGACGCCGGCCGGGCCCTCGGGAGCCCGGTGATGGGCGCGCACGGCAAGGGGGCGGCCCGCCGCGCCCCCGCCGCGGACGCGCCGCCCGCCACCGACGTAGGGCAGACCGTCGTACCGCCGACCGCGACCGCCGTGCGACCCCCCGCGACCGGCGCCCGGGACGGCTGCTTCGACGCCCTGCGCGCCCTCGCCCTCGTCCGGGTCGTCGCCTACCACGCCTTCGGCTGGCCGTGGGCCGGGCTGGTGTTCCCCTCCATGGGCGTCATGTTCTGCCTGGCCGGCACCCTGATGGCCCGGTCGCTCCGGCGTCCCGCCGCGACGGTGGTCCGGGCCCGGCTGCGCCGCCTGCTGCCGCCGCTGTGGTGCTGGGGGGTCTTCGTGGTGGGCGCGATGCTGGTGCGCGGCTGGATGCCGGGGTGGCAGATCGTCTTCTGGGTCGTGCCGCTCGGCGACCCGCCGGGCAGCGCCTGGGCCGAGCAGGCCTGGGAGATCCTCTGGTACCTGCGGACGTACCTGTGGCTGGTGCTGCTCTCCCCGCTCCTGCTGCGGGTGTTCCGGCTCGCTCCGGTGCCGGTGCTGCTGCTGTCCCTCGCCCCGGTCGTCGCCTTGCAGTGCGTGGGGCGGCCGCCGGACGACCGCCTCGGGACCGGGCTCCTCGACCTCGCGACGTACCTCTTCTGCTGGCTCCTGGGCTTCGCGCACCACGACGGGGTGCTGGGGCGCCTCAGGCCGGCCGCGGTCGTCGCCCTGTCCTGCGCCGCCCTCGCCTGCGGCGGCTGGTACGCGTTCGCCCACCGCGCGGAGTACGGCACGTACGACCTCGACGACATCCCGCTCGCCCAGGCCTTCTGGTCGGCCGGGTTCGTGACGCCGCTGATGTACGCGAGGGCCCGCCTCGGCACCCGCCGCCGCGCCCGGCTCACCCGGTGGCGGTGGCGGTGGCGGTGGCCCGCCCGGCTGGTGGGGCTCCTCAACGCGCGGGCCGTCACGGTCTACCTCTGGCACGAGATCGCCCTGGTGGCCGCCGTCCCGCTGATCGACCGGCTCTGGGACGTGCCTGCCTTCGAGGCGTACCTGCCCCTGGACAGCCAGTGGTTCCTGCTGGGGGTGGCCTGGGCCCTCATCGCGGTCTTCGTGCTGCTGTTCGGCTGGGTCGAGGACGTCGCCGCGCGGAGGAGGCCGCGCCTGCTGCCCTGAGCCCGTGCTGCAACAATGGGCCCGTGACCCGCGCTTCCCTGAACAAGCAGCCGCACGAAGTCGCCTCGATGTTCGACCACGTCGCGCAGCGGTACGACCTGACGAACGCCGTGCTCTCGCTCGGCCAGGACCGGGCGTGGCGCAAGGAGGTCGCCAGAGCCGTCGACGCCCGCCCCGCGCAGAAGATCCTCGACCTCGCGGCCGGCACGGCGACGTCCTCCCTGCCCTTCGCCCGCACGGGGGCCTACGTCGTCCCGTGCGACTTCTCCCTCGGCATGCTCCAGGTCGGCAAGGAGCGGCACTCCTGGCTGCCGTTCACCGCGGGCGACGCGACCCGGCTGCCGTTCGCGGACGACGCCTTCGACGCGGTCACCATCTCCTTCGGGCTGCGCAACGTGCAGGACACGGACGCCGCGCTGCGCGAGATGTACCGGGTGACGCGGCCGGGCGGCCGGGTCGTCATCTGCGAGTTCTCGCACCCGACCTGGACGCCGTTCCGGACCGTCTACACCGAGTACCTGATGCGCGCCCTGCCGCCGGTGGCCCGCGCGGTGTCGTCCAACCCCGACGCGTACGTCTACCTCGCCGAGTCCATCCGCGCCTGGCCCGACCAGCCTGCACTCGCCCGGCTCCTGGGCGAGGCCGGCTGGTCCAGGGTGGCGTACCGGAACCTGACCGGCGGCGTGGTGGCGCTGCACCGCGCCTTCAAGGAGAGCTGAGGCCGCGCGGCGCGGCGGGCCGGCCACGCCCCTGCTTCAACTGCGACGCTGTGACACGCCCTGCGGCAGGTCACCGGCGTCGTCCGTCCGCGGCAGGGGCAGCCGGTAGCAGTGCCCCTGGCGCGCGGAGACCGGCGTCGTGAAGACCTCGGAGAGCCGCATGCCCAGCCGCTCCGTGACCGCGATCGACCGGGCGTTGCGCGCGTCGACCATCGCCACGACCTCGGCCACGCCCGCGGCCCGCACCCGCTCCAGCGTCTGCCGGGCCGCCGCCGTGACGTACCCCTTGCCCCAGTGCTCCCGGCCGAGGCGCCAGCCGATCTCGATCTCGCCCTGGGGCCCCCATTCCCCCGGCCACGGCTGGGCGCCGGTGAAGCCGACCACCCGGCCGTCCTCGTCCACCATCGTCCACAGGCAGAAGCCGTGCTCGGCGTCGTGCCGGCGCTGGCGGGCGGTGAGCTCCTCGTAGACGGACAGCTCCGCGGACCTCCCGCCGTGGAACTCCATGACGTCCGGGTCGTCGAAGATCCGGTGCCAGGCGAAGGCGTCCTCGTCGGTGGGGACGCGCAACCGTACAACGGGCAGAGCTCGGTTCACTGGGCAGCCCTTCAGCCGGGTGATCGGTGACGCTGAATAGACTGCCCATGTCCAGTGCCCGCCGGCACGCAGATTCCGAATCTCTGGGGAGATCCCGCCGTGACCGAGCCCCTCTCCGACCACACCGCCGATGTGATCGTCGTGGGCGCGGGGCCAGCCGGCTCCACGACCGCGTACCACCTGGCCAAGGCGGGACTCGACGTCCTCCTGCTGGAGAAGACCGCCTTCCCACGGGAGAAGGTCTGCGGCGACGGCCTCACCCCGCGCGCGGTCAAGCAGCTCGTCGCCATGGGGATCGACATCTCCGAGGAGGCCGGCTGGCTGCGCAACAAGGGCCTGCGCATCATCGGCGGCGGCTCCCGCCTCCAGCTCGACTGGCCGGATCTGGCCTCCTTCCCCGACTACGGGCTCGTCCGCAAGCGCGACGACTTCGACGACCAGCTCGCCCGGCAGGCCCAGAAGGCCGGCGCGCGTCTGTACGAGCGCTGCAACGTCGGCGCCCCGATCGTCGACGACCGCACCGGCCGCATCACCGGCGTCCACGCCAAGCTCGGGGAGGAGAAGCGCGAGGCCACCTTCCACGCGCCGCTGGTCGTGGCCGCCGACGGCAACTCCACGCGGCTGTCCCTGGCGATGGGCCTGCACCGCCGCGAGGACCGCCCGATGGGCGTCGCGGTCCGCACGTACTTCACCTCGCCCCGCCACGACGACGACTACCTGGAGTCCTGGCTGGAGCTGTGGGACCGCCGGGGCGCACAGGACCGCCTCCTGCCGGGCTACGGCTGGATCTTCGGCATGGGCGACGGCACCTCGAACGTGGGCCTCGGCGTGCTGAACACCTCCTCGTCCTTCAAGGAGATCGACTGGCGCGAGATCCTCAAGGCCTGGTGCGCCTCCATGCCGGAGGACTGGGGCTACACCCCGGACAACATGACCGGCCCGATCCGCGGCGCCGCCCTGCCCATGGCCTTCAACCGCCAGCCGCACTACACCAAGGGCCTGCTGCTCGTCGGTGACGCCGGCGGCCTGGTGAACCCCTTCAACGGCGAGGGCATCGCCTACGCCATGGAGTCCGGCCAGATCGCCGCCGACGTCATCGTCCAGGCCCACGCCCGGGCCACGCCGGCCCAGCGCGAGATCGCCCTCCAGCGCTACCCGCGCGTCCTGAAGGACACCTACGGCGGCTACTACACGCTGGGCCGCGCCTTCGTGAAGCTCATCGGCAACCCGAAGGTCATGCAGATCGCGACCCAGCGCGGCCTCACCCACCCCATCCTGATGAAGTTCACCCTCAAGATGCTCGCCAACCTGACCGACCCGACGGGCGGCGACGCGATGGACCGCATCATCAACGGGCTGAGCAAGGTCGCGCCGAAGGCGTGATCAGCCCCGGGGCGGGCGGGGCCGGGTGAGGTCCCCGGCCGCCCCGTCGAGGGCGCGGGCGTGGGCGGCCCGGCGGGCGAGGACCTCCTCGCGCCGGTCCGCCGACTGCCGCAGCGCCGCCTTCCGGTCGCGCGCGGAGAGCCGGTCCACGTAGACGTGCCCGTCCAGGTGGTCGGTCTCGTGGGCCAGGCAGCGCGCGAAGTACCCGGTGCCCTCGACGAGGAGCGGGGCGCCGTCCCTGTCGAGGCCCCGGACGACGGCCCGGTCGGGCCGCGGGACGCTCATCGTGGCGCCCGGCACCGACAGGCAGCCCTCGCCCTCGTCGAGCAGCCGCCGCGCGGCGGGACCGAGGGGGTCCGGCACCGGATTGACGATGTGCCCGACATGTCGGACACCGTCGTCGTCCAGGCAGTCGTAGACGAACAGGCGCAGGCCGACGCCCACCTGATTCGCCGCCAGGCCGGCCCCCTCCGCCACGTACATCGTGCGGAACATGTCGTCGACGAGCGCGGCGAGGTCAGGACCGAACTCGGTGACGTCCCGGCACGGCTTGTGCAGCACCTCCTCGCCGAACTCCGTGATCCGCCGCACCGACCCACGCAGGGCCTCCGGTGCGAGCGGGGGACAGGACGCGACGGGCCGCCCCTGTACGAACACACTGGGCATGACGTTCTCTCCTTCGGCTCGCGGACGGGCCGGGGGGAGCCGGCCCGCGCCGAGCATGCCAGGAGAGCCCGAAGGGCCGCAGCCCCCGAGCGGCTGCGGCCCTTGCGGTACGTGCTGTGCGGCGTCCGGCTACAGGACGCGGACCGCGCCGCTCGGCGGGTCGTACGACAGCGACGCCTTGACGACGCCGGTGGAGGAGTTCTGCGCGCCGACGAACATGCCGTCGCCGACGTAGATGCCCACGTGGTACGCGCTGCCCGCGCCGCCCCAGTAGAGGATGTCGCCGGGCTGGAGGTTGTCGAGGCCCACCTGGGTGCCGGCGGTCGACTGGTCCTGGGAGACCCGCGGGAGGCTGATGCCCACCTGCTTGAAGGCGGCCTGCACGAGACCCGAGCAGTCGTAGGCGGACGGCCCGGTGGCACCGGAGACGTACGCCTTGCCGACCTGGGCCTGCGCGAACGCGACGACCGCGGCGGCGGAACCGGTGGCCGTGGACGTGCTGGTGCTGCCGGCGCTGGTGCTGCCCGTGCTGTCCGAGGACCCGGTGTCCGCGGAGGCGCTCAGGGTGGCGCGCTCGGCGCTGCGGGCGGCGCGCTCGGCGGCCGCCTTGCGCTCGGCCTCCTCGGCCTTCTTCTTCTCCTCCGCGGCCTTCTTCTTGGCCTGCGCGAGGTCCGCCTTGGCCTGCTTCGCCGCCTTCGCGGCGGCCGCGTCGCGCTCGGCCACCAGCTCGTAGTTCGCGGCCGCCTGCTGCGTGGCGTCCGCGGACTGGGCGACCTGAGCGGCCAGGTCGGCCGTCAGGGTGGGCAGTTCGAGGGTCTGCGTCACCGGTTCTGCCGCGTGGGCCGAACCCGACGCCCCGGCCACTGCCAGGGTGCTGAGGACGCCACCGGCAACTCCGGCCCGCATCGCGATGGTCGACGCGCTGCGGCGGGGCTTCCGGTGGCTGCGTATGTGAGCGGTGTGGGACATAGGGACAACCGGTATCAGGAGCTCCTCCATACCTTCAAGAAACGTGGGCTGCGCCACAGTTGTTCAATCGGGCCCCGAATCCCGGGCGTGTCGCTCCTTATTGACGCCCTAACGGACATTGCGGGCGGTCCGTAACCGGCCTGTGATCACGGCCTTTGATCGTTACGCCCGAATTGCCCCGCGCTTACCACTGGTTGAGGCAGTTGGCCAAGCCCGGTTCTCAGACGCCTCTCATGGATGTGGCACAGGTCACGGAACGGTTGCCCCGCCTGCCGCGTCCGTGGCGCGCGTCTCGCGTGTCGCGGAGTTCGTGAACGCGTGCACGTGTCCACATCGCACCGGCTCCTCCCTCTCATGTGTGAACGCGTCCTCTATCAAGTGATCGTGTCCGGCGCCAGTTTGCATGCAAGGGAAGCATCTTGATATGGAGACGCCCACTCGCGCACCCCTCTGGCCAGCGGCGACGATCGAAATTGTCACCTCTGGTGATCACCTGAACGCTTCTTGTGTGAAGATCACCGCTCATCCGACTTCATGATCCTTCGTCAGGTGGTGGAGATCACAAAGCTTGTGCAATACCCCGTGTCGCAGATCACAGAGCGGCAGGCATAGGATGCGAGGCAGTTGGGCTTGTGACCTGCTTCACATGTTCGCGATCTTCGCCGGGACGGGCGGGGCTCGTGCGGCTGACGGGGCGGCTGTGAGTCCAGTGCAACCGCCAGCAGTCAGTGCCGACTGAGAGGAGCGAGGAGCGGTGAACGCGTATGCGCCCATCCTCGTACTGGGAGCCCTCGGGGCAGGCTTTGCGATCTTCTCCGTGGTCATGGCCACGCTGATCGGTCCGAAGCGGTACAACCGGGCGAAGCTCGAGGCCTACGAGTGCGGCATCGAGCCGACCCCCACGCCGGCCGGCGGCGGGCGCTTCCCCATCAAGTACTACCTGACGGCGATGCTCTTCATCATCTTCGATATCGAGATCGTCTTCCTCTACCCCTGGGCCGTCACCTTCGACGCCCTGGGGATTTTCGGGCTCGTGGAGATGCTGCTCTTCGTGCTCACCGTCTTCGTCGCGTACGCGTACGTATGGCGGCGCGGCGGCCTGGAATGGGACTGAGGGGCCATTGACATGGGACTCGAAGAAAAACTGCCGAGCGGCTTCCTGCTGACCACCGTCGAGCAGGCCGCGGGCTGGGTGCGCAAGTCGTCCGTCTTCCCCGCCACGTTCGGCCTCGCCTGCTGTGCCATCGAGATGATGACCACCGGCGCCGGCCGCTACGACCTGGCGCGCTTCGGCATGGAGGTCTTCCGCGGATCGCCGCGGCAGGCGGACCTGATGATCGTCGCGGGCCGGGTCAGCCAGAAGATGGCGCCGGTGCTGCGGCAGGTCTACGACCAGATGCCGAACCCGAAGTGGGTGATCTCCATGGGGGTCTGCGCCTCCTCGGGCGGCATGTTCAACAACTACGCGATCGTCCAGGGCGTCGACCACATCGTCCCGGTCGACATCTATCTCCCCGGCTGCCCGCCGCGGCCCGAGATGCTGATGGACGCCATCCTCAAGCTCCACCAGAAGATCCAGGGCTCCAAGCTCGGCGTGAACGCCGAGGAAGCGGCCCGGGAGGCGGAGGAAGCGGCGCTCAAGGCCCTGCCCACGATCGAGATGAAGGGGCTGCTGCGGTGAGCGACGCGAACAACACCGCGGGTGACGCGGAGGGGGTCAACCCCGAGAAGGAGCTGTCCGCGGAGAACCTCCCGGGCCAGCGCGGCCAGGGCGGCGAGGAGATCCGCGTCCAGCGCGGGATGTTCGGCGCGGACAACGGCGGCGACACCTCCGGCTACGGCGGCCTGGTCCGCTCGGTGCGGCTGCCCGGACCGGCGAGCAGGCCCTACGGCGGCTGGTTCGACGAGGTCGCCGACGAGCTGGAGGGCGCGCTGGAGGAGCAGGACCTCCTGCCCGCCAACGCGATCGGGAAGACGGTCGTCGACCGGGACGAGCTGACCTTCCACATCGAGCGCGAGCACCTGGTCCGCGTCGCCCGCACCCTGCGCGACGACCCGGCCCTGCGCTTCGAGCTGTGTACCGGCGTCAGCGGCGTCCACTACCCGCACGACAAGGGCCGGGAGCTGCACGCCGTCTACCACCTGCGCTCGATCACCCACAACCGGCTGATCCGCCTCGAAGTCAGCGCCCCCGACAGCGACCCGCACATCCCGTCGCTGGTCCCCGTCTACCCGACGAACGACTGGCACGAGCGCGAGACGTACGACTTCTTCGGCATCGTCTTCGACGGTCACCCGGCCCTGACGCGGATCATGATGCCGGACGACTGGCAGGGCTTTCCGCAGCGCAAGGACTATCCCCTCGGCGGCATCCCCGTCGAGTACAAGGGCGCCCAGATCCCGGCTCCGGACCAGCGGAGGTCGTACTCGTGAGCAGCACACAGTCAGCGTCCGCGGCCTCGGCGCGCGAGACCACCGAGGGCACCGTCTACACGGTCACCGGTGGCGACTGGGACGAGGTCGTCCAGTCCGCGGCCCGCGCCGACGACGAGCGCATCGTCGTCAACATGGGCCCCCAGCACCCGTCCACCCACGGCGTGCTCCGCCTGATCCTGGAGATCGACGGCGAGACGGTCACCGAGGCCCGCTGCGGCATCGGCTACCTGCACACCGGCATCGAGAAGAACCTCGAGTACCGGACCTGGACGCAGGGCACCACGTTCGTGACGCGCATGGACTACCTGACGCCGTTCTTCAACGAGACGGCGTACTGCCTGGGCGTCGAGAAGCTCCTCGGCGTCGAGGACCAGATCCCGGACCGGGCCTCGGTCATCCGGGTCCTGCTGATGGAGCTGAACCGGCTCTCCTCGCACCTGGTCTGCATCGCCACCGGCGGCATGGAGCTGGGCGCCACCACAATCATGATCTACGGCTTCCGAGACCGCGAACTGATCCTCGACATCTTCGAGCTGATCACCGGCCTGCGGATGAACCACGCGTTCATCCGGCCGGGCGGACTCGCCCAGGACCTGCCGCCCGGCGCGGTGGACCAGATCCGCGAGTTCGTGAAGACGATGCGGAAGAACCTCCCGGAGTACGACAAGCTCGCCACCGGGAACCCCATCTTCAAGGGCCGCATGCAGGACGTCGGCTACCTGGACCTGGCCGGCTGCATGGCCCTCGGCGCCACCGGCCCGGTCCTGCGCTCCACCGGCCTCCCGCACGACCTGCGCAAGAGCCAGCCGTACTGCGGCTACGAGACGTACGACTTCGACGTCCCGACCGCCGACACCTGCGACTCCTACGGCCGCTTCCTGATCCGGCTGGAGGAGATGCGCCAGTCGCTGCGGATCGTCGAGCAGTGCCTGGACCGGCTCCAGCCCGGCCCGGTCATGGTCGCGGACAAGAAGATCGCCTGGCCCGCCCAGCTCGCCCTGGGCCCGGACGGGCTCGGCAACTCCCTCGACCACATCAAGAAGATCATGGGCACCTCCATGGAGGCCCTGATCCACCACTTCAAGCTGGTCACCGAGGGCTTCCGCGTACCGCCGGGACAGGCGTACACGGCGGTCGAGTCGCCCAAGGGCGAGCTGGGGGTGCACGTCGTGTCCGACGGCGGCACCCGCCCCTTCCGGGTCCACTTCCGCGACCCGTCCTTCACCAACCTTCAGGCCATGGCGGCGATGTGCGAGGGCGGCCAGGTCGCCGACGTCATCGTCGCCGTGGCATCCATCGACCCCGTGATGGGAGGCGTCGACCGGTGACCACCTCTTCTTCGGAGCGGGGCGTCAGCCTGGGCATGCCGGAACTGCCCGCGCCCGCCTACCCGGACGACGTCCGGGCCCGGCTGGAGACCGACGCGCGCGAGGTCATCGCCCGCTACCCGGACTCCCGGTCCGCCCTCCTGCCCCTGCTGCACCTCGTGCAGTCGGAGGAGGGCCACGTCACACGCACCGGCATGCGGTTCTGCGCGGACGTGCTCGGCCTCACCACGGCCGAGGTGACCGCGGTCGCCACCTTCTACTCCATGTACCGGCGCCGGCCGAGCGGCGACTACCAGGTCGGCGTCTGCACCAACACGCTCTGCGCGGTCATGGGCGGCGACGCGCTCTTCGAGTCCCTCCAGGAGCACCTGGGCGTCGGCAACGGCGAGACCACCGAGGACGGCAAGGTCACGCTGGAGCACATCGAGTGCAACGCGGCCTGCGACTTCGCACCGGTCGTGATGGTGAACTGGGAGTTCTTCGACAACCAGACCCCGGCGAGCGTCCGGCGCCTCGTCGACGACCTGCGCGCGGGACGGACGGTCACGCCCACCCGGGGCGCACCCCTGTGCACCTTCAAGGAGACCGCCCGCATCCTGGCGGGCTTCCCCGACGAGCGGGACGGCGCCGTCGCGGCCGGCGGCAGCGCGGGTCCCGCCTCCCTGGCCGGGCTGAAGCTGGCCAGGGGAGAGGCGACCGCCGCGCGCGTGGTGCACCCGCGGGACGGCGGGCCGCACGACGCGTCGCAGGACCGTGCCCCGCACGACCCGTCCCCGACGGAACACCTCAGCTCGCACGACGCGCCGCAGGACACATCGGCGTCCGACCCTTCCCACCCGGCAGGGCCCACCGCCGAGGAGGGGGAGTGATGACCGTGGCAGCCGAGATCAAGGACACCAGCCCGGAGAAGCTGCTCGCACCCGTGCTGTCGGCCTTCTGGGACGAGGACGAGTCCTGGACCCTGGACGTCTACCGGAGGCACGAGGGGTACGAGGGGCTCCGCAAGGCGCTGGCGATGTCGCCGGACGACCTGATCGCGTACGTCAAGGAATCAGGTCTGCGCGGACGCGGCGGCGCCGGCTTCCCGACGGGGATGAAGTGGCAGTTCATTCCCCAGGGGGACGGCAAGCCCCACTATCTTGTTGTCAACGCCGACGAGTCGGAGCCGGGGACCTGCAAGGACATCCCGCTCCTCTTCGCGAACCCGCACAGCCTCATCGAGGGCATGATCATCGCGTGCTACGCCATCAGGTCGTCGCACGCCTTCATCTACCTGCGTGGCGAAGTCGTCCCCGTACTGCGGCGGTTGCACGAGGCCGTGCGCGAGGCCTACGCGGCCGGCTTCCTCGGCGAGAACATCCTGGGCAGCGGACTCGACCTCGACATCACCGTGCACGCGGGCGCGGGCGCGTACATCTGCGGTGAGGAGACCGCACTGCTCGACTCGCTCGAAGGCCGCCGGGGTCAACCGCGGCTCCGTCCCCCCTTCCCCGCCGTGGCCGGCCTCTACGCCTGCCCCACTGTGGTGAACAACGTCGAGTCGATCGCGTCCGTTCCCGCGATCCTCAACAAGGGCAAGGACTGGTTCAGGTCGATGGGCAGCGAGAAGTCCCCGGGCTTCACGCTCTACTCGCTCAGCGGCCACGTCGCGGGCCCCGGCCAGTACGAGGCGCCGCTCGGCATCACGCTGCGCCAGCTCCTCGACATGAGCGGCGGCATGCGCCCCGGCCACCGGCTGAAGTTCTGGACCCCGGGCGGCTCCTCGACGCCGATGTTCACCGACGAGCACCTCGACGTCCCCCTCGACTACGAGGGAGTGGGCGCCGCGGGCTCCATGCTCGGCACCAAGGCGCTCCAGTGCTTCGACGAGACGACCTGCGTCGTGCGCGCCGTCACCCGCTGGACCGAGTTCTACGCCCACGAGTCCTGCGGCAAGTGCACGCCCTGCCGCGAGGGCACCTACTGGCTCGTCCAGTTGCTGCGCGACATCGAGGCCGGCAAGGGCGCCATGTCCGACCTCGACAAGCTGAACGACATCGCCGACAACATCAACGGCAAGTCCTTCTGCGCCCTCGGCGACGGTGCCGCCTCGCCGATCTTCTCCTCGCTCAAGTACTTCCGCGAGGAGTACGAGCAGCACATCACGGGCCGCGGCTGCCCCTTCGACCCGGCCAGGTCGACGGCCTGGGCGGACCACCGTACGGAGGTGAACGCATGACTGTGACCACCAGCTCTCCCTCCGGCGGGGGAGAGGCGGCGGTCCCGCCGGAGGACCTCGTGTCGCTGACGATCGACGGCGTCGAGATCAGCGTGCCCAAGGGCACCCTGGTCATCCGGGCCGCCGAGCAGCTCGGCATCGAGATCCCCCGCTTCTGCGACCACCCCCTCCTCGACCCGGCCGGCGCCTGCCGCCAGTGCATCGTCGAGGTCGAGGGCCAGCGCAAGCCCATGGCGTCCTGCACCATCACCTGCACGGACGGGATGGTGGTGAAGACCCACCTCACCTCGCCCGTCGCGGAGAAGGCACAGCACGGTGTGATGGAGCTGCTCCTCATCAACCATCCGCTGGACTGCCCGGTCTGCGACAAGGGCGGCGAGTGCCCGCTGCAGAACCAGGCCATGTCCCACGGCCAGGCCGACTCCCGCTTCGAGGGGAAGAAGCGGACCTACGAGAAGCCCGTGCCGATCTCCACGCAGGTGCTCCTCGACCGCGAGCGGTGCGTGCTGTGCGCCCGCTGCACCCGGTTCTCCAACCAGGTCGCGGGCGACCCGATGATCGAGCTGATCGAGCGCGGCGCGCTCCAGCAGGTCGGCACCGGCGAGGGCGACCCCTTCGAGTCGTACTTCTCCGGCAACACCATCCAGATCTGCCCGGTCGGCGCGCTCACCTCGGCGGCCTACCGGTTCCGCTCCCGCCCCTTCGACCTGATCTCCTCGCCGTCGGTGTGCGAGCACTGCTCCGGCGGCTGCGCGACCCGCACCGACCACCGGCGCGGCAAGGTCATGCGGCGCCTCGCGGCCGACGACCCCGAGGTCAACGAGGAGTGGATCTGCGACAAGGGCAGGTTCGGTTTCCGGTACGCGCAGCAGCGGGACCGGCTGACGACGCCCCTGGTGCGCAACGCCGAGGGCGACCTGGAACCGGCCTCCTGGCCGGAGGCGTTGCAGATCGCCGCGCAGGGACTGCTCGCCTCGCGCGGCCGGACCGGTGTGCTGACCGGCGGCCGGCTCACCGTCGAGGACGCCTACGCGTACAGCAAGTTCGCGCGCGTGGCGCTCGACACCAACGACATCGACTTCCGCGCGCGCGTGCACAGCACCGAGGAGGCGGACTTCCTGGCCTCCCGGATCGCCGGCCGCGGCCTGGACCTCGACGGTACGGGCGTCACGTACACCGCGCTGGAGAAGGCCCCCGGTGTCCTGCTGGTCGGCTTCGAGTCCGAGGAGGAGGCGCCCGGCGTCTTCCTGCGGCTGCGCAAGGCCTGGCGGGGACACGGGCAGAAGGTGTTCGCCCTGGCCACCCACGCCACGCGGGGACTGGAGAAGGCCGGCGGCACGCTGCTGCCCGCCGCTCCCGGCACCGAGACCGAGTGGCTGGACGCGCTCGCGAGCGGGGCCGGTCTCGCGGACGACGGAGCACGGGCCGCCGAGGCGCTGCGCGCCCAGGGGGCCGTGATCGTGGTCGGCGAGCGGCTGGCGTCCGTGGCCGGCGGTCTGACCGCCGCCGTACGGACCGCCGCCGCGACCGGCGCCCGGCTGGTGTGGATCCCGCGCCGGGCCGGTGAGCGCGGTGCCGTCGAGGCGGGCGCGCTGCCGTCGCTGCTGCCGGGCGGGCGCCCGGCGACCGACCCGCGCGCGCGTGAGGAGGTCGCCGCCGTCTGGGGCCTGGCCGACCTTCCGCACCGCTACGGGCGCGACACCGGCGAGATCGTCGAGGCCGCCGCCCGGGGCGAGTTGCAGGCGCTGCTGGTGGCGGGCGTGGAGGTCACCGACCTGCCCGACCCGGCACGTGCGCGTGCGGCCCTGGCCGAGGCCGGGTTCGTGGTGTCGCTGGAGCTGCGGCCCAGCGAGGTCACCGCCCTCGCCGACGTCGTCCTGCCGGTCGCGGCGGTCGCCGAGAAGGCCGGGACCTTCCTGAACTGGGAGGGCCGGGTGCGCTTCTTCGAGGCCGCGCTCAAGCCCGACCAGATGACCCGCCGCCTCGCGCCCACCGACGCCCGCGTCCTCCAGATGCTGGCCGACGCCATGGACGTGCACCTGGGCCTGCCGGACCTGCGCACCACGCGCGCGGAGATCGACCGGCTCGGTCCCTGGGGCGGGCCGCGGGCCACCGAGCCGCTGCATACCGCGGGCGCGCTGCCCCGGCCGGCCGCCGGAGAGGCCGTACTGGCCGGGCACCGGTTGCTGCTCGACCAGGGTGTCCTCCAGCAGGGCGACGAGGCGCTCGCCGGCACCCGGCACGCCGCCCGCGCGCGCCTGTCGGCCGCCACGGCCGCCGAGGCGGGCGTCAAGGACGGCGACCTCCTGGCGGTGACCGGCCCCGCCGGGGCCGTCGAACTCCCGCTCCAGGTCACCGAGATGCCCGACCGCGTGGTCTGGCTCCCGCTGAACTCGGCCGGCTCCGGCGTCGCCTCGGACGCCGGGGCGCTGCCCGGCTCCCTCGTCCGCATCGGCCCGGCGACGCTCGCGGGCACGGCCCCCAAGGAGGTGGAGGCATGAGCCCGTACCTCGCCGCGGAAGACCTCTCGATGTTCGGCACCGACCCCTGGTGGCTGGTCGTCGTCAAGGCGGTGTTCTGCTTCGCCTTCCTGATGATCACCGTGCTGTTCTCCATCGTGTGGGAGCGCAAGGTCGTCGCCTGGATGCAGCTGCGCATCGGCCCGAACCGGCACGGGCCCTGGGGCATGCTCCAGTCGCTCGCCGACGGCATCAAGCTGATGCTCAAGGAAGACCTCGTCGTCAAGCGCGCGGACAAGGCCGTGTACGTCCTCGCGCCGATCGTCGCGGCCATCCCGGCCTTCATGGCGATCGCCGTGATCCCCTTCGGCCCGGCCGGCAACGAGGTCTCGGTCTTCGGCCACCGCACCGCCATGCAGCTCACCGACCTGCCGATCGCGATGCTGTTCATCCTGGCGGTCGCCTCGGTCGGCATCTACGGCATCGTGCTCGCGGGCTGGAGCTCCGGCTCGACGTACCCGCTCCTGGGCGGCCTGCGGTCCTGCGCGCAGATGATCTCCTACGAGATCGCGATGGGCGCCGCGTTCGCCTCGGTGTTCCTCTACTCGGGGTCGATGTCGACCTCGGAGATCGTCTCCCAGCAGACCGACCGCTGGTACATCCTGCTGCTGCCGGTCTCCTTCATCCTCTACATCGTCACGATGATCGGCGAGACCAACCGCGCCCCCTTCGACATGCCGGAGTCCGAGGGCGACCTGGTGGGCGGCTTCAACACCGAGTACTCGTCGATCAAGTTCGCGATGTTCATGCTCGCCGAGTACGTGAACATGGTGACGGTCTCGGCGGTCGCCACCACCCTCTTCCTCGGCGGCTGGCGGGCCCCCTGGCCGGTCAGCACCTTCTGGGAGGGCGCCAACCACGGCTGGTGGCCGCTGCTCTGGTTCGTGGTCAAGGTCCAACTGCTGCTGTTCTTCTTCATCTGGCTGCGCGGCACGCTCCCCCGGGTCCGCTACGACCAGCTGATGAAGCTCGGCTGGAAGGTCCTCATCCCGGTCTCCCTGGTCTGGCTGATGCTGGTCGCCACGGTCCGGGCGCTGCGCAACGAGAACTACGACTTCGCCGAGATCGCCCTCTACATCGGCGGCGGCGTGCTGGTCCTGCTGCTGCTCTCCTTCGTCGTGGACATGTACCGCGACAAGGGCGGTAAGGGCGAGGGCCCCGACGGGGGCGAGGCCGGGGAGCCGGCCGGCTTCGACCCGATGGCCGGCGGGTTCCCCGTACCGCCGCTGCCCGGACAGGAGTTGCCGCCGGTGCCCAGGCGCCGTCCGCGCCGGGAGCGGGAGCTGATTGTCAGTGGCGGGCCCGATACTCAGAGTGACGCATCTCTGGGCGGATCTACGGATGGAAAGGAGGCGTCCGATGGCTGAGGAACCGAAGGAGACCACCCCCGGTTTCCAGAACCCCGTGGCCGGCTTCGGCGTGACCTTCAAGGCCATGTTCAAGAAGCGGCTGACCGAGCAGTACCCGGAGCAGGAGAAGACCACCGCTCCGCGATTCCACGGACGGCACCAGCTCAACCGCCATCCGGACGGCCTGGAGAAGTGCGTCGGCTGCGAGCTGTGCGCCTGGGCGTGTCCCGCCGACGCCATCTACGTGGAGGGCGCGGACAACACCGACGAGGAGCGCTACTCGCCGGGCGAGCGGTACGGCCGCGTCTACCAGATCAACTACGCCCGCTGCATCCTGTGCGGCCTGTGCATCGAGGCGTGCCCCACGCGTGCGCTGACGATGACCAACGAGTTCGAGCTGGCCGACTCCAGCCGCGCCAACCTCATCTTCACCAAGGACCAGCTGCTCGCCGGTCTGGAGGAGGGCATGGTCGACTCGCCCCACGCCATCTACCCGGGCACGGACGAGCAGGACTACTACCGCGGCCTGGTCACCGAGGCGGCCCCCGGCACCGAGCAGCAGGTGGCGCACTCCAAGGGCGAGGTCGTCCAGGAGGGCGACTCGACCTTCGGCGGGACCGAACCGGCGTCGGAGGGGGTGGTCCGCCGATGACCGGTCAGCTCGCCGCCGCGGCGACGCTCTCCGCCGGCACCTCCACCGGAGAGGCCGTCCAGTTCTGGATCCTCGGCACCGTCGCGGTGATCGGCGCCCTGTGCACCGTCTTCATGCGGAAGGCCGTGCACAGCGCGCTCTGCCTCGCCGGGACCATGATCGTCCTGGCGGTGTTCTACCTCGCCAACGGCGCCTACTTCCTCGGCATCGTGCAGATCGTCGTCTACACCGGCGCGATCATGATGCTGTTCCTCTTCGTGGTGATGCTCGTCGGCGTCACCGCGGCGGACTCCCTGAAGGAGACCATCAAGGGCCAGCGCTGGCTGGCCCTGCTGTCCGGGCTCGGCTTCGGCATCCTCCTGATCGGCGGCATCGGCAACGCGTCCGTCTCGGAGTTCACCGGCCTCGCCCAGGCGAACGCGAACGGCAACGTGGAGGGCATCGCCTCCCTCATCTTCACCAAGTACGTGTTCGCCTTCGAGATCACCGGCGCCCTGCTCATCACGGCCGCCGTCGGCGCCATGGTGCTCACCCACCGGGAGCGCACCGAGCGGGCCGCGACCCAGCGCGAGCTGTCCGAACGGCGCGTCCGCGAGGGCACGCACCTGCCGCCGCTCCCCGCCCCCGGCGTCTACGCCCGGCACAACGCGGTCGACATCGCGGGCCTGCTGCCCGACGGCACCCCGTCCGAGCTCACCGTCAGCAAGACGCTGCGCGAGCGGGGCCAGATCCGCGACGTGTCCACGGAGGCGCTGAGCGATCTGAAGGCCCTGGAGCAGCGGGCCGAGGAACGCCTGGAGCGCAGGCCGGTCGAGCCGGCCGACGGCAAGCGGTCGGAGGAGGCGTCGAAGTGAACCCCGTCAACTACCTGTATCTCGCGGCCCTGCTGTTCACCATCGGCGCCACCGGCGTGCTGATCCGGCGCAACGCGATCGTGGTCTTCATGTGCATCGAGCTGATGCTCAACGCCTGCAACCTCGCGTTCGTCGCCTTCTCCCGCATGCACGGCAACCTGGACGGCCAGATCATCGCCTTCTTCACGATGGTCGTGGCCGCCGCGGAAGTCGTGGTCGGGCTCGCGATCATCGTGTCGCTGTTCCGTTCCCGCCACTCGGCCTCGGTCGACGACGCCAGCCTGATGAAGCTGTGAGGGGTCGCTGAATCGTGGAAAATCTGATTGCGCTGCTGGTGGCGGCGCCCTTGCTCGGAGCGGCGGTGCTGCTGTGCGGCGGACGCCGGCTGGACGCCGTCGGCCACTGGATCGGCACCCTGCTGGCCGCCGCGTCCTTCGTGATCGGCGTCGTCCTCTTCGCCGACATGCTCGGCAGCGGCGCCGAGGACCGCACCCTGACGCAGCACCTGTTCAGCTGGATCCCGGTGGAGGGTTTCCAGGCCGACGTCGCCTTCCGGCTCGACCAGCTGTCGATGACGTTCGTCCTGCTGATCACCGGCGTCGGCTCGCTGATCCACCTGTACTCGGTCTCGTACATGGAGCACGACGAGCGGCGCCGCCGCTTCTTCGGCTACCTGAACCTGTTCCTCGCGGCGATGCTGCTGCTCGTCCTCGCCGACAACTACCTGCTGCTGTACGTCGGCTGGGAGGGCGTCGGTCTCGCCTCCTACCTGCTGATCGGCTTCTGGCAGCACAAGCCGAGTGCCGCGACCGCCGCGAAGAAGGCCTTCCTGGTCAACCGCGTCGGTGACATGGGCCTGTCCATCGCGATCATGCTGATGTTCCTGTGGTTCGGCACCTTCGCCTTCGGGCCGGTGCTCGGCGGCCACGGGGAGGCGGGGCTCGCGGGCTCGGCCGACGAGGGCAAGCTGACCGCGATCGCCCTGATGCTGCTGCTCGCCGCCTGCGGCAAGTCCGCGCAGGTCCCGCTCCAGTCCTGGCTCGGGGACGCGATGGAGGGCCCGACCCCGGTCTCCGCCCTCATCCACGCCGCGACCATGGTGACGGCGGGCGTGTACCTGATCGTCCGCTCCGGCGCGATCTTCAACGGCGCGCCCGACGCCCAGCTGGTCGTCGTCATCGTCGGCGCGGTCACGCTGCTCTTCGGTGCGATCGTCGGTTGCGCCAAGGACGACATCAAGAAGGCGCTGGCCGGGTCGACGATGTCGCAGATCGGCTACATGGTGCTGGCGGCGGGCCTCGGTCCGATCGGCTACGTCTTCGCGATCATGCACCTGGTGACGCACGGCTTCTTCAAGGCCGGGCTCTTCCTCGGCGCCGGCTCCGTCATGCACGGCATGAACGACGAGGTCGACATGCGCCGCTACGGCGGCCTGCGCAAGTACATGCCGGTCACCTTCGTCACCTTCGGCCTCGGCTACCTCGCCATCATCGGCTTCCCGGGCCTGTCCGGCTTCTTCTCCAAGGACATGATCATCGAGTCGGCCTTCGCCAAGGGCGGCACCGAGGGCTGGATCCTCGGCGGCGTGGCCCTGCTGGGCGCGGCCATCACCGCGTACTACATGACGCGCGTGATGCTGATGACGTTCTTCGGCGAGGAGCGCTGGCGCCAGGCTCCGACGCCGTCGCCCGCGGCCCCCGACGTGGAGCCCGCGGCGGAGACCCGCGGCACGTACACGCCGCCGCACCCGCACGAGTCGCCGAAGCTCATGACGATCCCGATGATCGTCCTGGCCGTCGGCTCGGTGTTCGGCGGCGCGTTCTTCAGCATCGGCGACCGCTTCGTGCACTGGCTGGAGCCCATCACCGGGCACGACCACGGGCACGCGCCGATCAGCGCCCTGACGGTCACGATCTCCACGGTCGCCGTGATGGTCATCGGCGTGGCGGCCGCCTGGGCGCAGTACGGCCGCCGTCCGGTCCCGGCCGTCGCCCCGCGCGGTTCGCTGCTCACCCGGGCCGCGCGGCGCGACCTGCTCCAGGACGACTTCAACCACGTCGTCCTGGTCCGCGGCGGCGAGCACCTCACGCGCTCGCTGGTCTACGTCGACCACACCCTGGTCGACGGGGTCGTCAACGGCACGGCGGCCTCGGTCGGCGGCCTGTCCGGGCGGATGCGCAAGCTGCAGAACGGGTTCGCGCGCAGCTACGCGGTCTCGATGTTCGGCGGTGCGGCGGTCCTCGTCGCCGCGACCCTGCTGATGAGGGCGGTCTGATACCGATGTCCTTTCCCCTGCTGACGCTCACGGCGGCGCTCCCGGCCGTCGGCGCCATCGCCACGGCCGCCGTGCCGGCCGCGAAACGCACGGTGGCCAAGTGGCTGGCGCTGCTCGTCTCGCTGGGCACGCTGGCGCTGGCGATCGCGGTGCTGGTCCGCTTCGACCCCGGCGGCGACCGGTACCAGCTCACCGAGTCCCACTCCTGGATCGCCGACTTCGGCGTCCGGTACGAACTGGGCGTGGACGGCATCGCGGTGGCGCTCATCGCGCTGACCGCCCTGCTGATCCCGTTCATCATCCTCGCGGGCTGGCACGACGCCGACCCCCTGGAGACCGGCAGCAGCCGGTGGCGGCCGACCCAGGGCTTCTTCGCCCTGATCCTGGCCGTCGAGGCGATGGTGATCATCTCCTTCGAGGCCACCGACGTCTTCCTCTTCTACATCTTCTTCGAAGCCATGCTGATCCCGATGTACTTCCTCATCGGCGGCTTCGGGGACCGGGCCCACGAGCACGGGGAGAAGACGGCGGCGACGCAACGGTCGTACGCGGCCGTGAAGTTCCTCCTCTACAACCTGGCCGGCGGACTGATCATGCTGGCCGCGGTGATCGGGCTGTACGTGGTCGCCGGGAACTTCTCCCTCACCGAGATCGCCGCGGCCCGGGCCAGCGGTGAGCTGGACATGGCGACCAGCACCGAGCGGTGGCTGTTTCTCGGCTTCTTCCTCGCCTTCGCGGTGAAGGCGCCGCTGTGGCCGCTGCACACCTGGCTGCCCAACGCCATGCAGGAGTCGACCGCGCCGGTCGCCGTGCTCATCACGGCCGTCGTCGACAAGGTCGGCACCTTCGCGATGCTCCGCTTCTGCCTCCAGCTCTTCCCGGAGGCGAGCAAGTGGGCGACGCCGGTGATCCTGGTCCTGGCGGTCATCAGCATCATCTACGGCGCGCTGCTCGCGGTCGGCCAGCGCGACATCAAGCGGCTGATCGCCTACGCGTCGATCTCGCACTTCGGCTTCATCATCATGGGCATCTTCGCGATGACCAGCCAGGGCCAGTCCGGCGCGACGCTCTACATGGTCAATCACGGGATCTCCACCGCCGTGCTGATGCTGATCGCCGGCTTCCTGATCTCCCGGCGCGGCTCGCGGCTCATCGCCGACTACGGCGGAGTGCAGAAGGTCGCCCCGGTGCTCGCGGGCACCTTCCTGATCGGCGGTCTCGCGACGCTCTCCCTGCCGGGCCTCGCGCCCTTCGTCAGTGAGTTCCTGGTCCTGGTCGGCACGTTCACGCGCTATCCGGTGATCGGCATCATCGCCACCTTCGGCATCGTGCTCGCCGCGCTCTACACCCTCGTCCTCTACCAACGGACGATGACGGGCCCGGTGAAGCCCGAGGTGAGCGCCATGCCCGACCTGCGGGTGCGGGAGCTGGTGGTCGTGGCGCCGCTGGTGGCGCTGCTGATCTTCCTGGGCGTCTTCCCGAAGCCCCTCACGGACATCGTCAACCCCGCGGTGGAGCAGACCATGTCCGACGTACACAAGAAGGACCCCCAGCCTGAGGTGGAGGCGGCCAAGTGAGCGCAACAGCCGTCCACAGCCTGTGGACAACGGCGGCCGATCCGATCTCGAAGATCGACGCGCCGAAGATCGAGTACGGGCAGCTGTCGCCCACCCTGATCATCATCGGTGCGGCGATCGTCGGCATCCTGATCGAGGCCTTCGTACCGCGCAGGTCCCGCTACCACGTGCAGACGTTCGTGGCCGCCGTGGCGCTCGTCGCCGCGTTCGCCGCGGTCGTCGCCCTCGCGGCCGGCGGATACGGCACGACCAAGGCCGGCATCGCGGCGATGGGCGCCATCGCCGTCGACGGACCGGCCCTGTTCCTCCAGGGCACCATCCTGCTGGCGAGCCTGGTGGGCCTGTTCACCTTCGCCGAGCGGCGGCTCGACCCGGAGGCCCACGGCAACCGCGTCGACTCCTTCGCCGCGCAGGCCGCGGCCGTGCCGGGCAGCGAGAGCGAGCAGAAGGCGGTGAAGGCCGGGTTCACCACCACCGAGGTCTTCCCGCTGCTGATGTTCGCCGTCGCCGGCATGCTGGTCTTCCCGGCGGCCAACGACCTGCTGACCCTCTTCGTGGCCCTGGAGGTCTTCTCCCTCCCGCTGTACCTGCTGTGCGCGCTGGCCCGCCGCAAGCGGCTGATGTCGCAGGAGGCCGCGGTCAAGTACTTCCTGCTCGGCGCGTTCGCCTCCGCGTTCACCCTGTTCGGCATCGCCCTGCTCTACGGCTACGCGGGCTCCATGTCGTACGGCACGATCGCGCAGGTCGTCGACGGCACCGTCCAGAACGTCACCCCGGCGCTCGCCGACACCATGGGCAACGACGCGCTGCTGCTGGTCGGCGCCGCGCTGATCGTCATGGGCCTGCTGTTCAAGGTGGGCGCGGTGCCGTTCCACATGTGGACCCCGGACGTGTACCAGGGCGCGCCGACGCCGGTGACCGGCTTCATGGCGGCGGCCACCAAGGTCGCGGCCTTCGGCGCCCTGCTCCGCATCCTGTACGTCGTCCTGCCCGGCCTGCGCTGGGACTGGCGGCCGGTGATGTGGGCGGTGGCGATCGTCACCATGCTGGCCGGCGCGATCGTCGCCATCACGCAGACGGACATCAAGCGGCTGCTGGCGTACTCGTCGATCGCGCACGCGGGCTTCATCCTCGCCGGCGTCATCGCGACCACGCCGGACGGCATCTCGTCCGTCCTCTTCTACCTGGCCGCGTACTCCTTCGTGACGATCGGCGCCTTCGCGGTGGTCACGCTGGTGCGCGACGCGGGCGGCGAGGCGACGCACCTGTCGAAGTGGGCCGGGCTCGGGCGCAGGTCGCCCCTGGTGGCGGCCGTGTTCGCGGTGTTCCTGCTGGCCTTCGCGGGCATCCCGCTGACCTCCGGTTTCTCCGGGAAGTTCGCCGTGTTCAAGGCGGCGGCGGAGGGTGGCGCGGCACCGCTGGTCGTGATCGGTGTGATCTCGTCGGCGATCGCGGCGTTCTTCTACATCCGCGTGATCGTGCTGATGTTCTTCAGCGAGCCCCGGCCCGAGGGCCCGACCGTCGCGGTGCCGTCACCGCTGACGATGACGGCGATCGGCGTGGGCGTGGCGGTCACGGTGGTGCTCGGTGTCGCGCCGCAGTACTTCCTGGACCTGGCGGGACAGGCGGGCGTGTTCGTCCGCTGACCCGGCGCCCCCGGTACGGAGACGGCGGCCAGGTCCAGGTCCATCGGGAAGGGGGCGCTCACCTTCATGCGTTCACGGAAGATGCCCACGCTGGTGTAGGCGCCGGTGGCGGGCTCCAGCTCGAAGGCGTGAACGACGGCGAGGCCCTTCTCGTTCTCCACCCGCCAGTAGTGGTTGATGCCGGCGCGGGCGTACTTGAGGGGCTTGGTCTCGCGGTCACGGGAGAGAGAGTCCGGCGAGACGACCTCGACGGCCAGTACGACAGCTGAGGACGGTACGCGCTTCTGATCGAGACTCGTCAAAGCTGCTTCCCGCAGGACCATCACATCGGGCTCGAGCCCGTTCTGCCGGTCGATGTCCGTGCTGAACCCGCACAGCACGTCGAGTCCCGGCGTGACGACCATCGAGAGCTGTCGGCCGAAGAAGCTGGTCGCCCGCGCGTGAAAGGCCGACTGAGGGCAGGGGAAGACAAGCCCGGCGTCCAGCAGCTGTGTGTGGGGTGGCAGGGCGGAGAGGCGGTCCAGATCGTCAGCGGTCCATCCCCCGTCAGGGGGGACCGGCCAGTTGACGTGCGAAGCCTCGCGGGCAGTACTCATGGGTCCCCGGCCGTCGAAGCGGATTTCGCACCAGGTCACCGGCCGAGCACGGACAGCAAGGGGTGAAGCCTGTGGATAACTCCGGGACTGTCGGCGCGGCCCCCTATCGTGGAGGCAGTGGTCGGGGCAGGACGGGCCAGACGGGCGAGGCAGGGCGTACGGGGGACAGGACGATGGGCGGGACGGGCGTGATCGGCGAGATGGCAGAGACGGCACAGGCGACGGGCGTGGGCGGCGAGGCGCTCGCCGCCCTGCACCGGGTCTTCGGGTACGAGGCCTTCCGCGGCGAGCAGGAGGCGATCGTCGAGCACGTGGTGGCGGGCGGCGACGCCGTCGTGCTCATGCCGACCGGCGGCGGCAAGTCGCTCTGCTACCAGATTCCGTCCCTGGTCAGGCCCGGCACCGGCATCGTGGTCTCGCCGCTGATCGCGCTCATGCAGGACCAGGTGGACGCCCTGCGCGCACTCGGTGTGCGCGCCGGGTTCATGAACTCGACGCAGGACTTCGACGAGCGGCGCGTGGTGGAGGCCGAGTTCCTCGCCGGCGAGCTGGACCTGCTGTACCTGGCACCCGAGCGGCTGCGGTTGCAGGGCACCCTCGACCTGCTCTCCCGGGGCAAGATCTCCCTCTTCGCGATCGACGAGGCGCACTGCGTCTCACAGTGGGGCCACGACTTCCGGCCGGACTACCTCGCCCTGTCCCTGCTCGGCGAGCGCTGGCCCGACGTGCCCCGGCTGGCGCTGACGGCGACGGCCACGCACGCGACGCACCGCGAGATCACCGAGCGGCTGAACATGCCGACGGCGCGGCACTTCGTGGCCAGCTTCGACCGGCCCAACATCCAGTACCGCATCGTGCCCAAGAGCGACCCCAGGAAGCAGTTGCTGAGCTTCCTGCGCGAGGAGCACGCGGGCGACGCGGGCATCGTCTACTGCCTCTCGCGCAACTCCGTCGACAAGACCGCCGAGTTCCTCTGCCGCAACGGCATCGAGGCGGTGCCGTACCACGCGGGGCTCGACGCGGGCACCCGCGCGGCGCACCAGTCGAGGTTCCTGCGCGAGGAGGGCCTGGTGGTCGTGGCGACCATCGCCTTCGGCATGGGCATCGACAAGCCGGACGTGCGCTTCGTCGCCCACCTCGACCTGCCCAAGTCGGTCGAGGGCTACTACCAGGAGACGGGCCGTGCCGGCCGGGACGGGCTGCCGTCGACGGCCTGGATGGCCTACGGCCTCAACGACGTCATCCAGCAGCGCAAGATGATCCAGTCCGGAGAGGGCGACGAGGCGTTCCGCCGCCGCGCGCAGTCCCACCTGGACGCGATGCTCGCCCTGTGCGAGACCGCCCGGTGCCGCCGGGGCCAGCTCCTCGCCTATTTCGGCCAGGAACCGGACCCGGCCGGCTGCGGCAACTGCGACACCTGCCTCACCCCGCCGCAGACCTGGGACGGCACGGTGGCGGCGCAGAAGGTGCTGTCGACGGTGGTGCGGCTGAAGCGGGAGCGCGGGCAGAAGTTCGGCGCGGGCCAGATCATCGACATCCTGCTGGGCAAGCGCACCGCCAAGGTGATCCAGTTCGACCACGACCAGCTCTCCGTGTTCGGCATCGGCGAGGAGCTGACCGAGGGCGAGTGGCGGGGCGTCGCCCGGCAGTTGCTGGCCCAGGGCCTGCTCGCCGTCGAGGGCGAGTACGGCACGCTGGTGCTGACCGAGGACAGCGGGTCGGTGCTGCGGCGCGAGCGGGACGTGCCGCTGCGCAAGGAGACCGCGAAGCCGGCCGCGGCCCGGGCGGCGGGGGGCGGACGCGGCGACCGCAAGGCCAAGGCCGCGGCCGCCGAACTGCCCCAGGAGCTGGTCCCCGCCTTCGAGGCACTGCGCGCCTGGCGCGCGGAGCAGGCCCGGGAGCAGGGCGTTCCGGCGTACGTCATCTTCCACGACGCGACCCTCCGGGAGATCGCCACCGCCTGGCCCACCTCGGTCGAGCAGCTCGGGGGCGTCAGCGGGGTCGGCGAGAAGAAGCTGGTGACGTACGGGGAGGGCGTGCTCGCCGTGCTGGCCGGCCTCCAGGGCCCGGACGCCGCCGCGGCGCCGGCGGCCCCCGAGGCCGACCGGTCGGCGGACGGCTCCCGGCCCGCCGCGGACGACTGGCCCGAGACCGAGCCGGAGCCGGAGCCGGACGACTGGATATAGACGACCGGACACCGGTGCCGTGCGGTGGCGGCCGGCCGGCGCGGCTCGGCTACAGCGCCCTGGCCGCGTAGGCCCTGACGTCGGCGTCGGAGTCGGCCGTCACCGTGGCGAGCGCGGACCGGGCGTCCCGGCTGGTCGCCGTGTGCCGGGTCAGGGCCAGGACCGCGGCCTTGCGGACGTCCGCGTTCGGGTCGGCCAGGGCCTCGGCCAGGGCCGGGACCGCGATCCCGGCGGCCGCGGCCGACAACGCGGTGGCCGCGCCCGAACGCACCTGCCAGGCGGGGTCCCCCAGCGCGTGGGCGGCCCGCGCGGCCGACCGGTCCGGGCAGCCCGACCGGGCGAGGGCCGCGAGGGCGGAGCCCCGGACCAGCGGGTCGGCGTCCTCGGCCAGCCGGTCGAGGGCACCGCCCGGGAGCGGCTCCGCCCGCAGAGCCCCGAGGGCCTTGGCCACGGTCACCCGGACCTCGCGGGACGGGTCGGGGGCGGCGCCCGCGATCAGCTCGGCGGCGTCCAGGGACACCAGGCCGCGCACCGCTTCCACCCGGACGGTGGAGTCAGGGTCCTCCAGCGCTGTCGTGAACGTGCCGGCGTCGCCCAGACGCAGCGCGCGGAGCAGGTCGAGGGCGGTGGCGCGGACGAGGGGATCGGGCTGGGCCAGCGCCCGGGCCAGGGAGTCGCCCAGCGCGGGTCCCGGGGCCAGCGTCTCGGCCAGTTCGCGCAGGGAGGCCGCCGCAGCCTCCCGCACCTCGCCGTCGGGGTCGCAGAGCAGCGTGGCCAGCGCCGGGCCGGTGCCGTCCGGCACGGTCTCGGTGAGGACGGTGACCGCGGTGCGCCGGACGCCGGGCAAGGGATCGGACAGGTAGGGCCGAAGGGCGGTGAGCGGGGGTTCCCCGTCGGCCAGGGCGAGGAGTTCCAGCAGCCGCGGTGAGGCCGGGGCCGCCGGTTCCCGGTCGCCGAGGCCCGTGTCACCGCCACCGGTCGCGGCCGGCGGCACGGGGGCGACCGGCGCCACGTCGCGGGCACCGGCCGTGGAGACCTGCTCCGGGTGCACCTCGCCGAGGTGCCGGGAGGGGCCGCCGACCGGGGTGAACTCGTCGATCGGCACCAGATACGGAGCCACGGGACGGGCCGTGAACTCCATCGCGCCGGAGGGGGACTTGTGCAGGTCGAGATGGTGGAACCAGGAGACGTCGTCGCGGCCGGGATGGTCGAGGCGCTCGTGGTAGAGCCCCCAGCGGGACTCCGTACGGGCCAGGGAGGCCCTCGCGGCCATCTCCGCGCAGTCGCGGATGAAGGTGACCTCGGCGCAGCGCATCAGCTCGTGCGGGGTGCGGGCACCCATCGCGGCGATGTCCGCGCGCATCCGCTCGAACGCCTCCAGGGCCAGCGAGAGCCGGGCACCGGACTTCGGCGGGGCCACGTAGTCGTTCACGAAGCGGCGCAGCTTGTACTCGACCTGGGGCTGCGGTGGCCCCTCCGGGTTGCGCAGCGGGCGGTACACCAGCTCGTGCGCGGCGTGCAGCTGGTCGGCGGGCAGCTCTCCCTCGTAGGGGCGGTACCGCGCGGCGTCCGCGCCGGCCAGGTCACCGAAGACGAACGCGCCGATCATGTAGTTGTGCGGCACGCAGGCCAGGTCACCGGCGGCGTAGAGGCCGGGGACCGTGGTGCGGGCGTGGTCGTCGACGCGGACGCCGGAGGCGGAGTGGCCGCCGCACAGGCCGATCTCGGAGATGTGCATCTCGATGTCGTGCGTGCGGTAGTCGTGTCCGCGGCCGGCGTGGAAGGTGCCGCGGGTCGGCCGCTCGGTGGAGTGCAGGATGCCCTCCAGGGCGGCGACCGACTCCTCCGGGAGGTGGCTGAGCTTCAGGTACACCGGCCCGCGGTCGCTGGCGACCTCCGCCGCGAACTCGGCCATCATCCGGCCCGACCAGTAGTCGGAGTCGACGAAGCGTTCGCCGTTCCGGTTGACCTGGTAGCCGCCGAAGGGGTTGGCGACGTAGGCGCAGGCCGGCCCGTTGTAGTCCTTGATCAACGGGTTGATCTGGAAGCACTCGATGCCGGTGAGTTCGGCTCCGGCGTGGTAGGCCATGGCGTAGCCGTCACCGGCGTTGGTGGGATTCTCGTAGGTGCCGTACAGGTAGCCGGAGGCGGGCAGGCCGAGTCGGCCGCAGGCCCCGGTCGCCAGGATGACGGCGCCCGCGCGGACGGTCACGAACCGCCCCGTGCGGGTGTGGAAGCCGGCCGCGCCCACGGCCCGGCCCCCGGCGGTCAGCACCCGGACCGGCATCACGCGGTTCTCGATGCGGATGCGCTCCCGCATCTCGCGCCGGCGCAGTTGCCGGTAGAGGACCTTCTTGACGTCCTTGCCCTCGGGCATGGGCAGCACGTAGGAGCCGGACCGGTGCACCTGGCGGACCGCGTACTCGCCGTGCTCGTCCTTCTCGAACTTGACGCCGTACGACTCCAGCCGCTGCACCATGGCGAAACCGCGGTTCGCGGTCTGGCGGACGGTGGACTGGTCGACGATGCCGTCGTTGGCGCGGGTGATCTCGGCGACGTAGTCGTCGGGTTCGGCCCGGCCGGGGACGACCGCGTTGTTGACGCCGTCCATGCCCATGGCGAGGGCCCCGGAGTGGCGGACGTGCGCCTTCTCCAGCAGCAGTACGTTCGCGCCGTGCTCGGCGGCGGTCAGTGCCGCCATGGTGCCGGCGGTGCCGCCGCCGATGACGAGGACGTCGCAGGAGAGTTCTTCGGCGTCGGTGAGGGCGGGGATCTCCACCAGAGGGCCTTTCAGGTGCCGAGGGAGGGGCCGAGGGAGGCCAGGACGTCACGACGCAGCGCCAGGCGCGCCGGGTCGCCGTGGGCCGCCCGGTCCCGGGGGCGGGGCACGTCCCGTACGGCGGTGAGGTGTCCGGCGCCGAGCAGGGCGACCCGGTCGCCGAGGAAGAGGGCCTCGTCCACGTCGTGGGTGACGAAGACGACGGTCGCGCCCGTGCCGTGCAACACCTCCACCAGGAGGTCCTGCATGCCGGAGCGGGTCTGGGCGTCCAGGGCGCCGAAGGGCTCGTCCATCAGGACGGCGCGGGGGCGCCCGGCGAGGGCGCGGGCGAGCTGGGCGCGCTGGCGCTGGCCTCCGGACACGCGGTGCGGCACCTGCCGTGCCTGTGCGCCGAGGCCGACCCGGTCGAGCCAGGCCGCCGCCTGCTCCCGGCGTTCCGCGCGGGGCACGCCCTGGATGGCCAGGGGGAGTTCGACGTTGGCGCGCAGGGTGCGCCAGGGCAGGAGGGCGTCCTCCTGGAAGACCAGCGCGCGGTCCGCGGCCGGCCCGCTGATGGGCTGTCCGTTCTGTTCCACCGCCCCGGCCAGCGGCGGCAGCAGTCCGGCCAGCGTGCGCAGCAGCGTCGACTTCCCGCAGCCCGAAGGGCCGGTGACGGTGAGGATCTCACCGGGGGCGACGTCGATGTCCATGCCGGTCAGGGCGGGTGCGTCGGGGCGGCCGAGGGTCGCGTCGCGCAGGGTCAGCCGGTTGCCGCGCGGGGAGGTCCGTTCCCCGGCGTGCGGGCGGGTCCCGGGTTCAGTCCCGGACGAGGTGCTCATCGCGTGCCTCCTCGGTGGCGTGGCCCGCAGGTGCGGCGGCGGCGTGGGCGGGCGGGGCGGGAGTCGCGGCGCGGGCGGGCTTCGCGCGGGCGGTGGCGGGGACGTACGAGGTGCGCGGGAGCCAGCGGGTCAGCCGGCGGCCGAGCAGTTCCACGGCGGTGGAGGTGAGCCAGCCGAGCACACCGATCGTGACCATGCCGACGAACACCCCCGGGTAGTCGACGACGGTGTAGTCCTGCCAGGTGCGGTAGCCGACGCCGTACTGGCCGGAGATCATCTCCGCGGAGATGACGCAGATCCACGAGACGCCGATGCCGACCGACAGCCCGCCGAAGACGCCGGGCAGCGCACCCGGCAGGACCACGGAGGCCAGCACCCGCCACCGGCCGCCGCCCATGGTCCGTACGGCCTCCTCCCACACGGGGGCGAGCGCGCGCACCGCGTGCCGGGTGGAGACCAGGACCGGGAAGAAGGCCGCCGTGCAGGTGATGAAGACGATGCCCTGCTCGTTGGAAGGGAAGAGGAGGATGGCGACGGGGACCAGGGCGATGGCCGGGACGGGCCGGACCACTTCCAGCACCGGACCCAGCAGGTCCTCCGCCAGCCGCGAGCGGGCCACGAGCACGCCGGCGCCCACGCCCAGGACGGCGGCGAGGAGGAAACCGGTGAGGATGCGGGTGAGGCTGTCGGTGAGGTCCGTCCAGTAGTCGGACCCGGCCAGCCGGCCGGTGAAGGCGTGCGCCACGTCGGTGACCGTCGGGAACTGCGAGAAGCGCAGCCACAGGTCGATGTCCCGGCCGGTCAGGAGTTGCCACAGGCCGAGGGCGAGGCCGAGCGAGGCGACGCGCAGCGCGTAGCGGGTCATGACGCCCGCTCCAGTGCCTGGTCGTACGTGATGATCCGGGCCCCGCCGTGTCCGGCCAGGTACGCCTGCGCGGTCTCCGGGGCGACGAACGGCAGGAGCGCGGTGCCGTCGGCCACCCACACCGCCCGGTCGGCGAACCACAGGGTGCCGGTCGTGGCGTCGGGGACGTAGGCGGCGCGCACCGCGTCGCGGTGCCCGGCCACGTGTTTCAGCAGGGCGGTGGGTGAGGCGAAGGCCAGGGTCTCGCGCGCGCCCTCGGGCCAGACCTCGCCGGCCGGTTCCGGGGGGCCGGCGGCGAGCCGCTCGGCGTACTCGGCCGGCCCCAGCGCCTTCCTCACGTACCCGTCGTCCACGAAGGCGTCCACGTCCACGTCGCCGGTCAGCCCGGCGTCCTTGAGGATCGCCACGTCCTCCTTGAGGGCCGCGACGAGCTGGGGCCTGATCGCCGGGTCGAAGGTGGCGATGCCCTGGGCGCCGTTGTAGAGGTACACGGCCTCGGCGGGCAGGCCGGTGGCCTTCGCGACCTTCTCGGCGGCGGTCACGGGGTGCGAGCGGAGGTAGTCGGTCGCCTGGGCCTGCGCCTTCAGGAACGCCTCCAGCACGGCCGGGCGCCGCTTCGCGAAGTCCTCCCGGGCGGTCACGCCGTGGAAGGTGGGCAGGTCGAGCCGCGCGCCGTCGTACAGCGCCTTCGCCTTGCCCTGGTGGGCGAGGAGGCCGGGCCAGGCGACGAACTGCGACAGGGCGTCGGCGCTGCCCGACGAGAGGGCCGAGGCGCCGACGGCGGGCTCCTGGTTGAGCTTCTCGATGTCCTCGGCCGGGTCGAGGCCGGCGCGCCGCAGGGCGCGGACGAGGGTGCCGTCGGCGGCCGAGCCCACGCTCGTCGAGACCTTCTTTCCCTTGAGGTCCTCCAGGGAGGTGAGCCGTGAACCGGGTGCGGTGACGATGGTGTTGAGGCCGCCGCGCAGGTTGTAGCCGGTGACCGACACCAGGCGGGTCGGCTTGCCGAGCTGCTTGCCGCGGGCCGCGTTGATGAGGAGGGGGAAGTCGCCCATCGAGCCGATGTCGATCTTCCCCGCGGTCATCTGGGCGGTGATGGGGGCGCCGGTCGCGTAGTCCTGCCACTTCACCTTGTAGGTGCGGCCGTCGCCGAGGGCGTTGAGCCGCTTCTCGAAATAGCCGAGGGAGCGCAGCAGGGTGCCGGCGGTGACCGTGTTGATGGTCCGGGACTGGTAGCCGACGGTCACCGTGACGGTGGATCCGTCCCCGTCGGCCGAGGCGTCGCCGCCGCAGGCGGTCAGGGGGAGGAGCAGCGCGGCGGCGGCCGCGGCCGCGGTGATGCCGGTGCGGGTCTCTTTCACGGGATGCGGGCCTCTCACCGGAGCAGGTAGGGCATGTTGACCGTGACGGCCCCCGTGGGGCAGCGGGCCGCGCACGGGCCGCAGTACCAGCACTCGTCGACGTGCATGTAGGCCTTGCCGTTGCGCTCGTCGATGGCCAGCGAGTCCAGCGGGCACATGTCCACGCAGAGGGTGCAGCCGTCGATGCACTTCGACTCGTCGATGGTCACGGGCACGTCGGCCCGCTGGGGCGCCAAGGGCATGGCTGTCTCCAGGAAGGTGCGAGGGAAGGTGCGCGGGCTAAGCGGACCGGTGGAGCAGGCCGCTCATCGCGATGCGGTCGCCGCGGAAGCGGATGAACTCCAGGTCCACCGGCCGGCCGTCCGCGAGGTGGGTGAGCCGTTCCAGCATGAGGACGGCCGCGCCCCGCGGGGTCTCGAGCACGGCGGCGGAGTGCGCGTCGGCGCTGACGGCCTCCAGGTTGATCTCGGCGTGGCCTAGCGGCATGCCGGTGACGGACTCCAGCAGGTGGAAGACGTCGTTGTTCTCGAGGTCGGCGCCGAGCAGGGCGGTACCGGTGTCGAGGGGGAGGTAGGTGTGGTCCAGGGAGAGGGGGACCCCGTTCAGGCGGCGCAGGCGTTCGATGTAGAGGACCTCCGCGCCGGGTGGGACGCGGAGGCGTTCGGCGACCGGGGCGGGGGCCGGGACGGGGACCGTGGCCCGCACCTCGTTGGTGACCCGCCCGTGTTCGTGCAGGGTCTCCGCGAGGCCCATCAGGCGGTCCAGCCCGTGGGCGTACTTGCGGGTGGCGAGCACGGTGCCGACACCGGGCTGCCGGGTCACGAGGCCCTCGGCGCGCAGGAGGTCCAGGGCCTGGCGGACCGTGTTCCGGGTGGCGTCGTACTCCGCGGCGAGGGCGTCCTCGTGGGGCAGCGCGCCGTCGGGGAAGGCGTCGGTGAGCAGCTGCCGGCGCAGCAGGTCGGCCAGTTGACGGGCCCGGTCGGCGCGCAGCCGTCGCCGCGTGCGGTGGGCGGCGACGGTGGTCGCGCCCTGGCCGACGTGGTCCCGGAGGCGTTCGGAGGGGGGCATGGGCTGGACCATACCGAGCGGGTGGCGCCCGTGGTGTTGCTGCTTTGTTGCGCCACCGGGGGCTTCGCCGGGCAGGGGGATGAGCTGCGGTTTCACCCGCTCCGGGAGCGAGTTCCGCCACCCGCGCGGGATCGGCCCCCAGGCCGGAGCCGGTGCCGGTGCAGTGCCGTAGCCGGGCTGCGCCGGTGCCGGAGCAGTGCCGCAGCCGGGCCGCCCCGGAGCCGGTGCCGGTGCCGGTGCATGAGCAGTGCCGCGCCGGTGCCGGGTCCACGCGCGGGTCACGCCAGCGCCGTCAGCCCCGGGGCGAAGGTGATCAGCAGCGGGAGGAGGGGGACGAGGGCGGCCGTGGCCGTGGTCAGGGCCCGGTGGCGGGGTGTCAGGCGGGGCGGCGGTTCGAGGAGGCGGTCGACCCGCTCGCCGAGGAGGCGGCGGCTGGAGGCGCAGGACAGGACGCCCCGGTGCTGGTTCAGTTCGATCAGCGCCAGTGCCGTGGTCAGGTGGCCGCAGCGGCGGGAGGCGGTGTCGTCGGCGGACAGCTCGACCAGGCGGTGGGTCTGGTCGCAGAAGTGGGCGAAGAGCGGGACGCGCGGGAAGCCGGTGGCCAGGGCGGTCGACAGGTGCAGCAGCCAGTCGTGGTGGGCGCGCGCGTGGCCGCGCTCGTGGGTGAGGACGGCGTCGAGCTGGTGGTCGGTGAGGCGTTGCAGGGCGCCGGTGGTGACGATCAGCTGGGGCGGGTGGCCGGGCATCCACCAGGCGTCCGGGTACTCGTCCTCCAGAACCAGCAGGGGGCCGCGGGCGGCGGGGAGGCCGGCGGGCAGGTCGGGGGCCCGTTCCCGCAGCTGGGCGCGGGAGCGGGCGCGGCCGCGGCGGGCCTCGACCAGTTCCCGGGCGAGCATGGCGGTGGTCCAGGCGGCGCCGCCGGCCAGCAGCAGGGTGAGGGCGGCGGCCCAGGTCGGGCCGGCGGAGAGGTTGTAGGCCGCGGTCACCGCGGGCGGCGCCGGCGCGAAGAGCTGGGCGCGGACGGTGCCGAAGACGGCGGCGGCCCCGAGGACGAGGGCCGTCAGGCAGCACAGCAGGACGGTGGCGACCAGGCACTGCCACACCCACAGCGCGACCACGGGGTCCCGTTCGGGCCACGCGGACCGGGTCAGCGCGCGCGGCACCGGTACCGCGGCGGTCACGGCGACGGCGAACAGCAGGAGCAGGCAGACGGTCATGCCACGGGCTCCGGATCCTGGTGTCGGAAGGGCGGCTCTGGCTGTGCGGGCTGTGCTGGTCTGGTGCGGGGTCGTTCTGGCGCTGTTTCCGGTGCTTTTGCGGTGCTGGTCAGGTGCTGTGCCGGCACCGCGGTCGAGGCGCGGGGCGTCGGAGCTGCGGCCGGTCGCCGGGGCCCGCGGGTCCCGGAGCGGGGTACGGCTCCGGGCCGGGTGCCGCACTGCTCGGCCGGAGGCGGGCGGACGTGCCGCGCGCACACCCACCGCCCGACGCCAGTATGACGGTGCCGGGCGGTGCGAGTCAGCTGCCGAGGGCGTCTGATCCGGACAGGGGTTACCGGTCGGCCGCCCGTCCGACCACCCGCCCGGTCACCTCGCCGAGGCCCACCCGGACCCCGCCCGGCCCCGGCGCCCAGGCCGAGAGGGTCACCACGTCCCCGTCCTCGAGGAACGTGCGCTTGCCGTCGGGCAGGTCCAGCGGGTCGCGGCCGTTCCAGGTCAGTTCGAGCAGCGATCCGCGTTCGCGCTCGGCCGGCCCGCTCACCGTGCCCGAACCGTAGAGGTCGCCGGTGCGCAGCGAGGCGCCGCCCACGGTCATGTGGGCCAGTTGCTGGGCGGCCGTCCAGTACATGGTGGAGAACGGCGGCTCGGAGACCACGTGGCCGTTGACGGCGACGGAGATCCGCAGGTCGTAGCCGCCCGGCTCGTCGGCTTCCCCGCTCGTGTCGTCGAGGTAGGGCAGCAGCTCGTGCGTGCGCTCCGGAGGCGCCACCCGCGCGTCCTCCAGGGCGTCCAGCGGCGTGATCCAGGCCGATACCGACGTGGCGAAGGACTTGCCGAGGAACGGGCCGAGGGGGACGTACTCCCAGGCCTGGACGTCCCGCGCGGACCAGTCGTTGAGCAGGCACAGCCCGAAGACGTGCTCGCGGAAGTCGCCGAGCGCCACCGGGCTGCCCAGCTCGGACGGCACGCCCACCACGAAGCCGACCTCCGCCTCGATGTCGAGGCGGACGGACGGTCCGAAGACGGGCACGGGGTCGGTGGGGGCCTTGCGCTGCCCGGACGGCCGTACGACGTCCGTGCCGGACACGACCACCGTGCCGGAGCGGCCGTGGTAACCGATGGGGAGGTGCTTCCAGTTCGGGGTGAGGGAGTCGGCGGCGTCGGGCCGGAACATCCGGCCGACGTTCCGGGCGTGGTTCTCGGAGGCGTAGAAGTCGACGTAGTCCGCGACCTCGAAGGGCAGGTGCAGGGTCACCGACGACAGCGGGTGGAACAGGGGCGCCAGGGTCTCGCGGTGGGAGGGGACCGTCACCCAGGCCGTCAGCGCGCGCCGCACGTCGGACCAGGCGGTACGGCCGGCCGCCAGCAGCGGGTTGAGGGTGGGCCGCGCGAGCAGGGAGGCGTACGGCGACCCGAGCGCGTGGGCCGCCGCGCCGGCGTCGAGGACGTGGTCGCCGAGCCGGACGCCCACCGTCCGCTCCTGCGTGCCGGGGATCGAGAACACGCCGTACGGAAGGTTGTGCGGGCCGAAGGGGTCGCCCTCGGGGACGTCGAAGGGGGGCATCGGGTGGTGCCTCGCTTTCGTGCTCGCCATGTGCGCCGTGCGCGCCGGGTGCGCCACGCGATTCGTGGCCCGGCCACACGTTACGGGTGACATACCGGTCTTGGGCAGTGTGGCGTGAGGGGGCGGTGTGGGGTGGGGGAGGGCGCGCGCAGGCGGGCTGACGTGCGGGGAGAGGCCCGTCGGCCGGTACGCCGGGGGTGCGGTGGGGCCGGTGGGGCGGCGCCACCCCCGTGGGAGCACGCCCGCGTGAACGCCGAAGGACGTGGCGCTCCGCTTCCGTCCGGACACGGGAAGTTGTCCACAGGCCGGTACGCAATCTTGACGGAGCGGTGCGAACAGGGCGACTCTGGGCGGGTGCCGGAGGGCCTCGGGGAGGGGGCTCTCAAGGGCACACCAGGGGGGCGGATGGCCATCGGGGAGGCCGGTCCGGGTTCGGTGCGGGATGGTTCGCGGCCGAGGAAGCGGCTCGAGGAGACCATGCGCGGCCGGCTCGGCCGGGAATGCGTGTACGTACCGTCATGCCGTTTCGGGCTGTACGCGGCACTGCGTCACTGGTGCCCGCCGGGCGGCCGCGTGCTGATGTCGCCGGTCGACGACGACGTCGTCTTCTTCGTCGTGCTGGCGGCCGGACTGCGGCCGGTCCAGGCCCCGCTGAACCCCTCGGACGCCTCCATCGACATCGATGCCGTGCCGGGGGAGACGTGGGGCTCGCTGTCCGCCGTCCTGACGACGAACCTGTACGGGAACCCGGACCCGGCGCCCGGACTGCGGGCCCGCTGCGACGCGTTGGGCATCCCGTTGTTCGAGGACGCGGCGCACGCCATCGGCAGCGAGGTGGGCGGGCGTCCGGTCGGAGCCTGGGGCGACGCCTCCGTCTTCAGCCTCTCCAAGCACGTCGGCGCCCAGGCCGGAGGAATCCTCGCGCTCGCCGATCCGGGGCTGCGGGAAGCACTGGAGAAGACCTGTGAGGACCTGCTGCTGCCCCGTCGCACCTCGGCCGAAATGGCCTACGCCGTGCGGCCGTACGCCGAGGCCGCCGTACGCGGGCTGCGGTTGCGGAGGGCCGCCTGGGCCACGATGCGCCTGCTGGGGCGGATGGAGCGCGAGGAGATCCGGATGCCCCTGCGCCCGCGGGAGCTGGCCCGCGCGCTCGCCTCCGCGCCGGACCTGACCGCGCACGACCCGTGGGTCCGGGTCGACATGCACGACTACCGGCTGCGGGCGGGCCGCTTCCGGCTCGGGCGCATCGCGCGGCGGCTCGACGGGCTGGACGACGTCCTCGCGCGGTGCCGGTCGGGGACCGAGCTGCTGCTCGCGACGCGCTGGGCGAGGCCGGCCGGATGGGACGCGCCGAGGGGCGGGGCGCCCGGCGGGGCGCAGCCGTTGTTCCGGGTGCCGCTCCTAATGGCGGACCGGGATGCGGCGGTCCGCGCGCTGGCCCGGCGCGGCATCGTCGTCGGCTACCTCTACGACCCGCCGCTCGACGACTACGCGGGCGCGGACTTCACCGACCCCTCACCGTTCCCCGAGGGGGCGCGCTGGTTCGCGCGGCACGCGCTCCCCGTGGATCCGCTGCGCGCCCGTGCGGCCGTGGCGGCGCTGGAGGAATCGGGGGCACGACCGGCCGAGCTGCCGGAGGGGCTGGTTCCGTCCGGTGGCTGAGACGCGGGTGCACGAGACCGCCGCGGCGTCCGCCGCCGGCGGCTCGACGCTGCCCGGGAGCGGGCACGGCGGCGACTCGCTCTTCAAGAACGCCTACTTCCTGATGCTCAGCACCGGCGTCTCCGCCGTGCTCGGCCTCGGCTTCTGGCTCGTGGCCGCCCGCTACTACTCGGAGGAGGCCGTCGGCCAGGGCTCCGCCGCGATCGCCGCCATGCGGCTGCTGGCCAGCATCACGGCGACGACGATGATCGGCGCCGTGGTCCGCTTCGTGCCCCGCGCGGGCCGTGCGACCGGGCCGCTGGTGTGGCGTGCGTACGCGGCCAGTTCGGTGGTCGTGGCCGTGGCCGCGGTCGTCTTCCTGCTCACCCTGGACCTGTGGGGCGCGTCCTACGCGCCGCTGGGCACCGCGGCGGCGGGCACGCTGTTCGTCGCGGCGTGCGTGGCCTGGGCGCTGCTCACGCTCCAGGACGGTGTGCTGACCGGGCTGCGGAAGGCGGAGTGGGTGCCCGCCGGGAACGCCGTGTTCTCGCTCGGGAAGCTGATCCTGCTCGCCGTCTTCGCGACCACGCTGCCGGTGCTCGGCATCTTCGTGTCCTGGGCCGTGGCCATCGCCTTCTCCACTCTGCCGCTCGGCTGGCTGATCTTCCGCAGACTCATCCCGCGCCAGGCCGCCGCCGACCACGACGTGGAACCGCCCTCATCTCGTGAGATGGGACGGTTCCTGGCCGGGGACTCGCTGGGCGCGCTGTTCAGCCTGGCGATGATCAACCTGCTGCCGGTGATGGTCGCGGTCAACTTCAGCGCCGCGCAGAACGGCTACTTCTACGTGGCCTACACCGTCGGCGGCACGATGGAGTTCATGGCCATCAACATGGCCTCCTCCCTCACCGCGCACGCCTCGCACGACCCGCGCCGCCTCGCCGACGGCGTCCGCGGAGCGCTGCGCCGGATGACGCTGCTGCTGGTGCCGGTGGTGCTCTTCCTGGTCGTCTTCGCCCCGCAGATCCTCGCGCCCTTCGACGCGGACTACGCCGAGCACGGTTCGACGGTGCTGCGCCTGCTGGCCCTCGGGGCACTGCCGCGCATCGTGGTCGAGCTGTACATCGGGGTGCTGCGCGTCCAGGGCCGCACCGGCATGCTGGCCGCCGTGCAGGGCGCCATGTGCGTCCTCGTCCTGGGCAGCGCCGCGCTGCTGTTCACGCCGGCCGGGATCGCGGGTGCCGGCTGGGCGGTGCTGGGGGGCATGACCGTGGTCGCCGTGGGCTGCGCGCCCGGCCTGCGCGCCACCCTGCGGGGCGCCGACGGGGCCCGCCGTCCGGGCCCGGGCGTCTCCGGCGGCCCCGGACCGGGGAGCGAGCGCGAGGCCGCTCCCGGCAGCACGTACGGCACCCGCTGGGCGCGGCTGAACGCCACGGCGGGGTACGGGACAAGTTGGGCGCGGCGGGCGGCCTACGAGGACGGGCGGTCCGGCGGGGCGGCGCGGGAGGACACGGTCGCGCTATTCATCGGGCGCCCGGGTTACGAACGGGAGGCCCTGGAGGCGGACACCCTCGCGGTGATCGTCCGGCGGCCCAGGGGCCCCGGGGCCGAGGCCGAGGCCGGGCCCGGGAAAGCGCGACCGGCGTCCCCCGAGCCCCGCGTCGAGCAGGCCGCGGGGCCCGCACCGGCGGACGTGGAGCCCGGCCCCGGCGCGGGTTCCCGCACCGCCGCCGGCCCGGGAGACGGCGGCCCCGGCGGCGACCCCGTGGCCGGCCCTGCCGAGAGCCCCGTGAGCGGCCTCGACGACGGCCCCGGCCGCAGTCCCGGCCTCGACCACAGCGGCGTTCCCTCCGACGGTGCCGGGTGCGGCGAGGCCGACGACTCCGGGCCGTTCCCCGAGCGGCGGCTCCGGTCGGTGCTGTGGCTGCTGGTGGGCATCGCCGCGATGGTCCTTCTGGTGGCGGCGCGCGGGCTGCCCTGGCTGAGCGACGCGTCCGGGGCCGGAGCCGAGCTGACCGGGCGGGCGCTGCTGCGGGGGCTGCCCCTGCCGGCGCTGGTCGCGGGGGCCCTGCTGCTCGTGGTGTTCGTGGCGTCCGTGACCCTGTGCGCCTCGCCGGACCCCTGGCTGCCCGGCACCGCGTTGGGAGCCGTCGTCGTCGCCCTGCACGCGGCCCCCGTCGCCCTCGGCCACGAACCGGAACCGGTGGGCGGGACGTTCTATGCGGAGGCGGCCCGGTTCCTCGCGGACGCGACGGGTCTCGACGGACCCGGCACGCTGTTGCGCTGGGTCCCGCTCGTCCTGCACCTGCTGTGTCTCGTACCGCTGTGGTCGCTGCTCGCCGCGGCGGGCGGTCGGCTGTCGTGGCAGGCGCGCTGGGGGGTCCTGTATCTCGCCGCGGTGGGGAGCTGGGTCTGGCGTGAGGAGCTCGCGCCGGTCGCGCCGCCCCTTCTCCTGCTGCTCGTTCTCGTCGTCCTGCTCCTGTCGGTGCGCCGCCCGGCCTCCCCGGCGGGCCGGGCGCAGTCCCCGCACCGCACCAGACCGAACGGCATGACCAGGGACTGACCAAGCACGGAGCCGAATCGCCAGGGGGGGAACCGTCGTGCGTCCGCCAACCACTCCGCGGGAGAGATCCGCACCAGAGCCCGCGTCCGGGCCGGAATCCCCGGACGCGCCGGTCCGGGACGCATCGACGCCGTCGGACGCGCCGGTCCGGGACGCATCGACGCCGTCGGACGCGCCGGTCCGGGACGCATCGACGCCTTCGGACGCCCGGACGCCTTCGGACGCCCGGACGCCTTCGGACGCCCGGACGCCTTCGGACGTCCCGGAAGACCGGGGAGCCCGAGAGGACCGGGGAGCCCGAGAGGACCGGGGAGCCCGAGAGGACCGGGGAGCCCGAGAGGACCGGGGAGCCCGAGAGGACCGGGTAGCCCGGGAGCAGCGCACCTCGCGCGAGCCGGTCTCGCCACCCCCGCCCGAGCCCGCCGACGCCACCCCGCACGTCCCCGCCGACGCCACCCCACGCGTCCCCGGTGCCACCACCCAGCCCGAGCCCGCCGACGCCACCCCCCACGTCCCCGCCGACGCCACCCCGCCCGACCCGCCCACCACCGCCTCGCAGGAGTCACCCCCCGCGCCCTCCCAGGAAGCGTCCGCGCGCCCGGCCCGAAGCACCCCCGCGCGCTCGGCCCCGGGCGCCCCCGTACGCGCCCACCGCCCCCCTGCCCAGGTGCCGGCCGGTTCCGCCGCCGAGCCGCCCGTGACGGATCTGTCCGACCTCGCCCCCGCCGCCTGGCCGGCCCGAGCCGCGGCCGCCTGGCCGGCCGTGCCCCTGATCGCCGCGCTGGCCCTGTGGGCCTACGCGATCCGGCACACCGACGTCTCCGCCCTGGACGACTTCGGTCTGCTCAGTGCCCTGCACCCCACCTTCTGGGCCGGCCTCGGGGTGCTCACCGCGGGCTTCTGGGCCACGGCGCGCAATCCGCGCCGCCCCGACGGCTGGTCGCTCGCGTACGTACTCGGCCTGCTGGTGATGGAGCGGGCCACCCAGGCCGTCCTCTACCCGGCCCCGCTGTACGCGTGGGCGTGGAAGCACGACGCGGTCATCGACCACCTGCTCACCTCCGGCGGCCTCCAGACGGCCGACCAGCTCGGGGACATGGCCGTCTACGACCAGTGGCCCGGCTTCTTCGCCGCCCAGGCCGCGCTGGTGCGGCTGCTGGGCGTGGACAACGCCGCGATGTACATGGCCTGGTGGCCGCTGGTCTCCAGCGTCATGCTGCTGCTTCCGCTGCTGCTGATCTACCGGACCTTCACCGCCGACCGGCGGCTGATCTGGACCGCCGTGTGGCTGTTCTGCGTCGGCAACTGGGTGGGGCAGGACTACTTCTCACCGCAGTCCGTCGCCTTCGCCCTGCACCTCGGCGTCGTCGCGGTCGTCCTGCGCCGCTTCGGCGGCCGTGGCGGACGGCGCGGTCGGTCGGGGCAGGCGGTGTGGACCGTACTGCTCAGCGTGCTGGTCACCGCCGTGGTCGTCTCGCACCAGCTCACCCCCGGAATGCTCGTCGTCACGCTCGTCGCGCTGGCCTTCACCCGCCGCCACCGGCACTGGGTCCCGGTGATCACGACGGTGGTGCTCTTCCTGGCCTGGTGCCTGACGGCCGCGCTGCCCTTCCTGTCCGCCGCCATGCCGGACATGATCCGCTCCATCGGTGACGTCGGCGCCAACGTCGAGACCGGCTACGGGGCCACGCCCACCGGTACCGGCGCGGTGGCGACCTCCTGGGCGGCCCGGCTGCTGTCGGGCTCCGTGCTGCTGCTCGCGCTGGCCGGCGTCCTGCGCCAGCGGGTTCTGCGGCGCCGGGCACTGCCGCTGCTGCTGGTCGCGGCGGCACCGCTGCCGATGTTCGTGGCGAGCAGCTACGGCAGCGAGATGATCTTCCGTGTCCTGCTGTTCATGCTGCCGGGTGCCGCGTTCTTCGCCGCCGCCGCGCTGCTGCCGAAGGTCCGCACGCTGGCCGGCGAGGCCGCCGCGCGGGAGGCGGGGGGACACACGCCGGTCACCCCCGCCCGGCGCCGCCGCCTCCCTGTGCCCTCGTTGCGGTACGCCGCGTGGGCGCCGTTGCCCGCGCTGCTCGCCGTGACCTTCGCCTTCGTGCCGAGCTACTCCGGCAAGGACCGCGTCAACTACTTCCCGCCCGCCGAGGTCGCCCTCGTCCGGCAGCTCTTCGACCGGGCACCCGACGACTCCCTGGTCGTCGCCGCCAACCGGAACTACCCGCTCGCCTACGAGCAGTACTGGAGGGTCGACCACTACTGGTTCCTCGACGACGACCGGCGTCACGTCGACGAGATCGTGCGCGACCCGGCCACCGTCCTCGCCCGCGACATGGCGGGCGTGGAGGCGCCGGCCGGCGCCTACTTCCTGCTCACCCAGGGCCAGGTGGCCAACTCCGAGATGAACGGACAGCTGGACGAGACCCAGTTGAGACGCGTCCGGGAGTCCGTGGCGTCGTCGTCGCGGTTCGAGCTCCTGGCGGAGAACAGCGCCGGAGTGCTCTACGCCCTGAGACCGGCGAGCTGAGCCGCCGGACCGAGGAGACCGAGAAAGGAGCGAGTGATGACACCCCAGGACCTCGTGATCCGGATGCTGCCGCCGTTCGGCGGCTGGCTGGCGCTCGCCGCGCTCGCCCTGCCCGACGGCTCGCCCCCGCGCGGCGCCGCGGTGGCGGCCTTCCTGGCCGTCGGCCCGGGCGCCGCCCTGGTCGGCCTCTGCGGCCCCGCCCTGCGGGCCCGCCGTGCCGAGGGCCCCGTGGAGCGCCGGGACACGGACTTCGAACGCCACTCCGAGCTGCTGGAAGGGCTGATGCTGGCCGTCCTGCTCAGCGTGGCCGCCGCGATGCTGGCCGCCACGGTGCTCATCGCCGCGCACGCCTTCAGCGGGGACCGGGTGCTGCTGACGCTGACCCTGCTGACCACGCTAGCCGCGCTCTGCCCACGCCTGCGCGCCTCCCCGACGCCCAGGACGGCGCCCGGGGCGGCGCCGAGGACGCGGAAGGGTTCCACTCTGTGAGGTTCGCCCGTCCCGCCCGCCGCACGTCCGCGCAGCCGACGACGACCGGACAGCACCGCCGTCCGGGCGTCCCCGGGGCCCACGGCGGCCGGCGCCGGCTGCTGCTCCTGTCCGTCACGGCAACCTGCGCGGTCCTGATCGCGGTGCTCGCCCTGCGCGACGCCTCCGGCCCGGCCGGCCAAACCGGCGACGAGGAGTGCCGGCCGACCGCGCTCCTCGAACCGCCCTGCGGCGCCTGGTTCGGCGCCTTCGTGCCGCACGACAAGTCCGACCTGGCCGAGAAGGTGCACGCCTACGAGCGGAAGGTCGGCCGCGGGCTCGACGTCGTCTACACGTACCACGACATGTCCGAGGTCACGGAGACCCGGCTGGAGGGCCAGCTCCTGACCGAGCAGGAACAGCGCGTCGGCGCGGACCGCATGCTGCTGCTCTCCTGGGAGAGCAAGTGGTGGGGCGGTACGAAGGAGCAGCAGCCCACCTGGAAGCAGATCGCCGCCGGCGAGCTGGACGACACCGTGATCGACGTCCAGGCCCGGCGCATCGCGGAGTACGGGCAGCGCACGGGGAAGAAGGTGTTCCTCTCCTTCGACCTGGAGATGGACACCCGCACCCCGGACAACGGCACCCCGGCCGACTACGTCCGGGCCCACCGGCACATCCACGACCGGTTCCGCGAGCTGGGCGTCGACAACGTCGTGTGGACCTGGATCATCACCGGCTACCTGGACCACGCCGACCTGTTCGAGCGGATGTACCCCGGGGACGAGTACGTCGACTGGATCGGCTACAACCAGTACAACTACTACCTCTGCCACGAGGCGGACTGGCTGAGCTTCGCGCAGACCCAGCACGCCACCCACGACTGGATCCGCGCCCACCTCACCGACGACAAGCCCCTCATGCTCTCGGAGTTCGGCAGCGCGTCGGACCCGGAGCGGCCGGGCCGGCAGGCGGACTGGTACACGCAGGTGCCCGGGGTGCTCAAGGACCTGGAGGGGGTGAAGGCCGCCCTCCAGTGGAACTACCGCGACCCGGGACCCCACTGCGACCTGGCCGTGGCGGGCGACCGGTCGTGGGCGGCCCTGCGCGAGGCGGCCGCCGACCCGCACCTCAACCAGCCGCGGGGCTGACGGGGGCGGGGGCCGCGGGCGGTCACCCCGCGAACTCCGGCCCCCGCACCACGGCGCGCCCCCGCCGGTACCAGCGCCAGGCGACCGTCCTGGGCCCGTCCCGGTAGGGGGCCGTGCGCGCGCCCCCTCCCGCCAGCCACGCCCGGACGTCGGCGACCGTGTGGCTCCGCCGCACGATGAGCCGGGCGATGCGGTACCGCTCGTCCCGGTCGGAGCTGAGGGCGTGCCGCACGGCGGTCGCCGTCTCGTACCCGGCACGGGCCGACGAGGCCCGTACCCGCGCGCTGTTGTAGCCGTGCGGGTAGGCGAGATGGCGGACCGGGTGTCCGAGCACGTCCTCCAACACGGCCTTGGAGTCGCGCAGTTCGCGGGCGAGCCCCTTGGCGGACAGGGTGTCGAGCTGGGCGTGGGTGACGGTGTGGCTGCCGATCTCCATGCCGGAACGTTCCAGCTCGGTCACCGTGTCCAGGGTCATCATCGGAGCGGGCGGCAGCAGACTGCGACCGCCCGGTGCGATGGCCCCGGTGGTGAGGTACGCGGTGGCCGGCAGCCCGCGCCCGGCCAGCGCCTCGGCCGTGGGACCGGGCAGGTCGGCGAAACCGTCGTCGAAGGTGAGCAGGACGGGCCGGGCCGGCAGCACCGCCCTCCCGGCCAGTTGGTCGGCGAGCGCACTGATGGTGACGGGCGTCCGGCCGCTGTCGACGATCGCGTCCAGGTGCGCCGCGAACTCCTTCGGGGAGACGGTGAACTCGGCGATCCAGCCCGGCGGGTCGTCCATCACCGCGTGGTAGAGGAAGACGGGTATGTGCCCGGCCGCCGCCCGTACGCCCCCACGCGCCCCGCGCGCCTCTTGCACCCCGCGCGCCTCTTGCGCCCCGCCTGCTCCCGCACCCTCGTTCATCCCGCCTCCCGTCCGATCGTGCGCAGGGCGTGACGGGCGCGCAGGTAGCCGACGGGCCCGTACAGCATGCCCCGCAGCTGGAGCCGTGCCAGGCGCCGCGGCCAGGGATGCGTACGGGAGTCGTGCCCACCCGGCGCCCCCGCCGCGCGGCCCGCCCCACCGGCGGCGGGACCACCGGCCCAGGTCGCGTCGGCCTCGCGCGCCCCGGCCGCACGGACGGCGGTCAGCGCCCGCGCGTGCGCGAGCCCGCCCGGCACCCGGGCGAGGAAGGCGGGCAGCAGCGCGGGCCGGTTCACCAGGATCGCCGTGAGGTAGGCGGTGAGGCCGGCGCCGTAGCCGTAGGCCTGGGTCTCCAGGTCCCGCCAGGTCTCCCGGTGGTGGTGCCAGACCAGGGCCGAGGGGGTGTAGCGCAGCCCGTGCCCCTGGGCGAGGACGCGGACGAAGCCGTAGAGGTCGTCGCCGCCCCGGGCCCGGGTGCCCGCGCCGGTCGCCGGGTCGAAGCCGCCGACCGCGCGCAGCACCTCCGTGCGGAAGGCCATGTTGGCGCCGGAGCCGAAGCGGCCCGCGGTGAACGGGAACAGCGGCTCGTCGGCAGGTGGGCGCCGGGGATCGTAGGTCCGGGGGGCGAAGCCCTTCGCGAAGCCGCCGTGGCTCTCCAGCAGCACCTGGGCGGGGGTGCCCAGCCGCGCGGGCAGGATCAGCCCCGTGGCGCAGCCCAGGCGCGGGTCGGCGGTGAAGGGCGCGGTCAGCTCGGTGAGCCAGCGCGGGTCCGCGACCACGTCGTCGTCGGTGAAGGCGACCACCTCGGCGCGTACGGCCGCCAGCCCCCGGTTGTGCGCGCTGGCCAGCCCGGGGACCGGTTCGCGGACGTACCGCACCCGCTCCCCGTACTTGCGCTCGACCAGGTCACGGGTCTCCGCGGTCAGCGGGGCGTTGTCGACGACGACGATCTCGAAGTCCGGGTGGTCCTGCGCGAGCAGGGAGTCCAGCGCGCGGGCGAGCTGGTCCGCGCGTTCCCGGGTGGCGACCACGACGGCGGCGGACGGCGGTGCGGGCAACGGCCCGGGCGTCGCCCCGCCGGGCACCTCCCGGGCGAGCGCCGCCAGCACCTCCGTGGGACCGGCGCCCTCGGGGACCTCTGCAAGCAGCGTCCCCACCGGCCGCCCCGCCCGCCTGACCAGGAGGAACACCACCCCGGACGTCACCGGCGCGCTGCCCGGCCCCGGTCTCAGCACGGGGCCCCCGTCGCCGAGGTCCAGCTCGGCGACCTGCACCGGCCCGATGCTCAGGAACTCCGCGATCTCCCGCTGTGTCTCCTGCCGCGCACGCCGTGCACCGGCCATGCGCCCACCCCCTCGTGGTTGCCCTTGGTCATGACCGGCGCAGCCGGGCCGCACCCCTGAGCGTCCGTACCGCCAGCGAGGCCAGCCGGGGACGGTCGCGCACGAAGCCGTGCGCGCGGCGGGCCGGTTCGCGGCCGAGCCGGTGCAGCGCGGCGCCCGCTCCCGGGCGCGTGGCGGCGCCCTCGTACACGGGCAGACCACCGGTCCTGAGCGCGTCCTTGTACTCCGCCGCACCCCGGCCCAGGTCCAGCAGACCGATCCCCGCGGCGGCGGCCGCCTCGGCCATGCGCAGATGCAGGACCAGCCCCGGCGAGTACTTGGCGAAGGACGGGTCGTAGGCCGGGAACCAGCACGCCAGGACCGTCGCCGAACGCAGCCCGAAGTGGGCGGCGACCGGCCGGCCGCCGGCGTAGAGCACGGACAGCGTGCCCGTGCACTCCGGTGCCCGGGTCTCGGACAGCCGGGCCACGAGCCGGGTGATCCACTCCCGCGCGAACCGGTCCCGGCGCCCCGTCCTGCGGTACTGCGCCGACTTCCACTCCATCAGCGTGCGCAGGGCGGCCGGCTCGCGCTCGTCGAACACGAAGCGCACCTCCCCGACCTGGCGGCCGAGCCTGCGCTCCTTGGCGAGCGTGGTCTTCAGGAACTTCGGCGACCGGACGCGCAGCGCGCTCTCGTACGCCTCGTACCCCTCCGCCACGTCGACGACGTACGTGGTGTGCTCCTCCGCCGCGAACGGGACGAACAACGCCTGGTCCGCCTCCAGGTTGTCGAAGGCGAAGCTCGACAGGGAACAGGCCCTGAGCAGCCGGCGGGTGTCCGGGACGAGTCCCTCGCGCAGCACCGCGCCCTGGCAGTCCGAGACCCCGAGCCCGATCGCCCGGCCCTGGCCCAGCGCACCGCGCTCGTGCGGCAGGAAACCGGCCGCCTCGCCGCCCTCGTACACCACGGCGACCCGCGCCCGCGGCCGTACCCGGCCCACGACGTCGGTGAACTCCGGCTCCATGAAGGGATTGCGGGGCGCCGCCGACTTGGCGCGCAGCTCCCGCCAGTGCTCCCGTTCCCCCTCGCCCAGCTCCTGTGGCCTGAGCACGCGCACACGTCCGCCGTTCAACCCGACCCCCCGATCAAGTCCCCCTGGACAAAAGGAAGGTACCCCCCGGGGGGCCCGGCCGGTAGGCGGCGGGCCATCTTGTTGCCAATCGGTGCACAGGCCTTGAACCGGCCTTAGGGGAGATGTGCCAGGTTCCGGACACGAACGTGCGTCCTCGCGCGTACTTGCGCCCTACTCGTGCGCACTCGTGCCGTACTCGCGCGTCCTCGTTCGGATGCGATCGCGGGTGAGTCGGACAGGTCCGGTGTCCGTATTCTCTGATCATGGACCGCACCGCGTATTCACTCGTCGCCACCGACCTAGACGGCACGCTGCTCCGCGGCGACGACACCGTCTCCGACCGGTCGCTGGCCGCGCTGGCACGGGTGGCCGAGGCGGGTGCGCGGCACCTGGTGGTGACCGGGCGGCCGGCCCCCCGGGTCCGGTCCCTGCTCGACCGTCTCGGCTGCACGGGGCTCGCGGTGTGCGGACAGGGCGCGCAGGTGTACGACGCCGGAGCGCACCGGATGCTGTGGTCGGTCACCCTGGACCGGGAGCTGGCCGAGACCGCGCTCGGCAAGATCGAGGCCGAGGTCGGCCAGGTGCACGCGGCCGTCGACCAGGACGGCGTCGACGGCCTCACGCTCATCGAGCCGGGGTACCTGATGCCCCACCCGACGCTGCCCGCGGTGCGGGTCGAGCGGCGGGACGAACTGTGGGAGGCGCCGATCAGCAAGGTCCTGCTGCGCCATCCCGACCTCGGCGACGACGCGTTGGCGGCGACGGCGCGCGCGGTGGTCGGCTCCCTCGCCACGGTCACGATGTCCGGGCCCGGGACGGTGGAGCTCCAGCCGTGCGGCATCACCAAGGCGACCGGCCTGGCGCTGGCCGCCGAGCGCCTCGGGCAGAGCCGGCGGCGGACGATCGCCTTCGGCGACATGCCCAACGACATCCCGATGTTCCACTGGGCCGCCCGCGGTGTCGCCATGGCCGACGCCCATCCCGAACTCAGGGCGGTGGCGGACGAGGTCACCCTCACGAACGAGGACGACGGCGTGGCCGTCGTCCTCGAGCGGATCTTCGGTACCTCCTAGGCCGCCGCCGCGGGGGCACCCCTCAGTACGGCTCAGTACGCGCCGAAGACGTTGTCCATCGAGCCGTACCGGTCGGCCGCGTAGTTGCAGGCGGCGGTGATGTTGGCGACCGGGTCGTACGGGTCCCAGGAGGTGCCGGGCACGTGGTACGCCTGAAAGGTCGGGTCGATCACCTGGAGCAGGCCCTTGGACGGGGTGCCGTTGATGGCGTTAATGTCCCAGTTGTTGATGGCGAGCGGGTTGCCGGAGGACTCCCGCATGATGTTGCGGTGGATGCCCTCGTAGGAGCCGGGGATGCCGTGCTGCGCCATGACGTCGAGCGACTCGCGGATCCAGCCGTCGAGCGTGTTCGGGTACGTGGTCGCGGTGGTGGCGGCGGCCGGGGCGGCGGCCGGGGTGGCCGCGGACGCGCCGGTGGCGCCGATGAGCGGCAGGGCGAGCACGGCGGCGCCGGTACCGGCGACGGCGAGCTTGCGGGCGATGCGGGCGGTCCGGGCGTGACGGTTCTGACCGTTGGCAGACATGCTTGAGTCCCTCTCCATACGCCTGCGAGGTGAGCTGTCGGGTTCGGGCGGGGAGGTGCCCGGCCGCGCCCTGACGGGTACGGCTTCACCCCGAGCCGCTCCGGTGGTGACCGGTGCGGCGACTTACCTGGGTCCCCCGCTCCTGCCTGCGAGTTTGTTGGTGGATGACTGTGTGTCCGGGCGGTGGCAGGATTCGGCGTCCGCCCGACAGGCCGGGAACGTATGCGAGAGCACATGTCCGGAACAAGTGCAGGAATCACCCAACGCGCCTGTTGACCTTGATCTGGGGTGTTTGGGGTGCTTGATCCTTTGCGTCTGCCAAGCCTCAACTGGCTTGCGGGGCAAAGGGAGGGCACAGTCGGCGACGCGGTTGCTCACAGGGGGGACGGAGTGAGCCAACTCACGGGGCTCAACAAGAACGGCAAATCGGGCATTAGTCCCAACTGGGCGCCAACCGGCCGTGGGTGGGGGGCGCGGTGCGGGACGGCTCATCGGCCGGCCGCCGCCCCGACGGCGCCGGCCGTCGCGCGCTCCCCTCGTGGGGGCCGCCCTCCGCGTCCCGCCCCGTCCGGTGTTCCCGTGCACTGTGGGGGCATCCGTTCGGCACGGGAGGGGGTGTGCCGAGTGGGTGACGTTCTCGGAGTGCGGGCCGTTGGGAGGGGTGATGGGATCTTCCGTGGCGGCTCCCGGCCTGCTCGTGTTCCGGGCCGCGTCCCTCCAGCGATGTCGATCAATATCTGCTCATATCGCCTGATCAAAAACTTGCCGCGCCTGATCCGATACCGACCGGCCTGTAACGGTGGGCGCTAGCGGTGATCGAAACGTGACCGGATACGCTGACTTGAGTGGTGGCAGCGACCTATCGACAAACCAGGTAATCGCCAGTAGACACCAGCAGACAGGAGACCCCTCGTGACCGTCGTCGGGCCGTTCGGGCTGAGCGTGCGGGACCAGGCTCTGGAAGCCGATGTCCAGGCCGGATTGGTTGCTGTCGAGGAAGGGTTGCTCGAGGCAACCAAGAGCGAGGTGCCCTTCATCACGGAGGCCGCCCAGCACCTGGTGCGAGCGGGAGGCAAACGGTTCCGCCCGTTGCTGGTGATGCTCGCGTCCCAGTTCGGCGACCCCTACGCCCCCGGCATCGTGCCCTCGGCGGTCGTCGTGGAGCTGACCCACCTCGCCACGCTGTACCACGACGACGTGATGGACGAGGCCGCCGTACGGCGCGGTGTGCCCAGCGCGAACACCCGCTGGGACAACTCGGTCGCGGTCCTCACCGGTGACTTCCTGTTCGCCCGCGCCTCCCAGATCCTCGCCGACCTCGGCCCCGAGGCGGTCCGCGTGCAGGCCCTGGCCTTCGAGCGGCTGGTGACCGGCCAGATCCTGGAGACGGCGGGCCCGCAGGACGGCCGGGACCCGGTCGACCACTACCTGGACGTGCTGGGCGGCAAGACGGGATCGCTGGTGGCCGTCTCCTGCCGGTTCGGCGCGATGATGTCCGGCGCCGACGAGACGGTCGTGGACGTGCTCACCCAGTACGGCGAGCGCCTCGGGGTCGCCTTCCAGCTCGCGGACGACGTCCTGGACATCGCCTCCGACTCCCACGAGTCGGGCAAGACGCCCGGCACCGACCTGCGGGAGGGCATCCCGACCCTCCCGGTGCTGCGGCTGCGCGAGCGGGCGGCCCGGCTGGGGCTGGCCGAGGACGTCGCCCTGTGCGAGCTGCTGGACTCCGACCTGAGCGACGACGCCCGGCACGCGGAGGCGCTGCGCCTGCTGCGCGCCCACCCCGCGCTGGAGCAGGCGCGCCGGGACACCGTCCGGTACGCCGAGGAGGCCCGGGCGGCGCTGGCCCCGCTCAAGGAGTGCGACGCGAAGACCGCCCTGGTGGAGCTGTGCGAGGCCGTGGTGCACCGGGCCGGCTGAGCCGCGCCGGCCGGGCCGGCGCCGTCGCACGTGCCGGTGCCGGTGCGGCCGCCCGTGAGGGCCGGTCGGGAGCGGGACGGCGGCGCGCACCCGCTCCCGCGGGGGCGCGTGCACCGGACGGTGCACCCCACCCCTACGGGCCGGGGGACGCGCGGCCCCTGCGTGTCATCCCGCAGGAGTACGCGGAGTTGAGCCCGCGGTCTGACGCTTCCGCCCGGCGTATTTGGTCAGATGGTCACCACGGAAAACACCAATCCTCACCGATTCGGGTGAGAATGGCGGCTCACGGGTGAGAGAACGAGTGCGAGGTCGCGAGACAGCCGCCGCCGACGACGGAGGTAGGGCACACATGGCACCGATCGATTCCGACGACAACACGACCGCCGCCGGGGAGGGCGAGGAGACGCGCGCCGGACGGCGAAAGGCCGCGCGGTACGTCGTCCCGGTCGCGGTGATGGGAGTGGCGGCCGCGACGATCGGCCTCGTCCCCGCGCTCGCCGACTCCGGGGACCCCGACCTGCCGAAGGTCACGGCGGAGCAACTGCTGCGGAAGATCGCCGAGTCGGACGTCGAGCAGCTGTCCGGCACGGTGAAGATCAGCACGGATCTGGGCCTGCCGGACCTCGGGGGCCTGGAGAGCGGCCTGCTGTCCGGGATGTCGGGTGGCCCCGGTGCCGGCGGCGACGAGGACGGCTCCGCCGCCGACCCGTCGGCCAAGCTGACCGGGCTGGTCTCCGGCACCCACACGCTGCGGGTCGCCGCCGACGGCCCCGACCGGCAGAAGCTGTCCCTGCTGGAGAACGCCGCCGAGTACAGCCTGATCCACGACGGCAAGGACGTCTGGGGCTACGACAGCGGGTCCAACGAGGTCTTCCACTCCACCGCCCCCGACGCCGCCGGCCAGCGGGAGAAGGAGGTGCCGGTCACCCCGAAGGACTTCGCCGACCAGGCGCTCAAGGCGGTCGACGACACCACCTCGGTGACCGTGGACGGCACCGCGCAGGTGGCCGGCCGGGACGCCTACCGGCTGGTGATCAAGCCCAAGCAGTCCGGTTCCACCGTCGGTGCCGTCACCGTCGCGGTGGACGCCGGGACCGGTATGCCGCTCAAGTTCACGCTGACCCCGGCGAGCGGCGGCGCCGCCGTCGTGGACGCGGGCTTCACCCAGGTCGACTTCGCGAAGCCGGACGCGTCGACGTTCGACTTCACCCCGCCCGAGGGCGCGAAGGTCACCGAGGGCGACGAGGCGGCCGGGGCGCCGGAGCGGGGACACCGGGCCGGGGGCGGTCTCGCGGAGGGGGCGGACGGCCTGGAGGTCATCGGGGAGGGCTGGAACGCGATCGCCACCTTCGACACCGGCGGCCGGGGCCTGCCCACGGCTGCCGCGGGCGGTGGCCTCGGCGGCCTCCTCGGCTCCTTCGGCGACCAGGTCAAGGGCGACTTCGGCACCGGCACGGTCTTCAAGACCCGCCTGGTCAACGCCCTGATCACGGACGACGGCCAGGTCTACGCCGGTGCCGTCACCAAGGACGCGCTGGTCAAGGCGGCCGACGCCGCGAAGTAGCGGCACCGCCGTCCCCGTACGACAGGAGAGGGAGCCGATGGCCCGACCGGCCGCCGCGGAGCCGGAGCGCCCGGACCGGGGGAGCGCGGAGGACGCCGTCATCGCCACCCGCGCGCTCACCAAGCGCTACGGCGGCGGACACCTCGCCGTCGACGGTCTGGACCTGACCGTCCCGGCGGGCAGCGTCTTCGGCTTCCTCGGCCCCAACGGCTCCGGCAAGACCACCACCATCCGGATGCTGATGGGGCTGATCGAGCCGACCTCGGGGACGGCGCGCGTGCTGGGGCGGCCCGTGCCGCGCGCCGCCCGCACCGTGCTGCCCCAGGTCGGCGCCCTCATCGAGGGCCCGGCCCTGTACGGCTTCCTCTCCGGCCGCGACAACCTGCTGCGCTACGACGCCGCCGACCCGACCGCCGATCCGCGCACCCGGCGCGAGCGCGTCGCCGCGGCGCTGGACCGGGTCGGCCTCGGGGCCGCCGCCGGCAAGAAGGCGAAGGCGTACTCGCTCGGCATGAAGCAGCGGCTCGGGCTCGCCGCTGCGCTGCTCCAGCCGCGCCGCCTGCTCGTCCTGGACGAACCGACCAACGGCCTCGACCCCCAGGGCATGCGCGAGATCCGCGCCCTCGTGCGCGAACTGGCCTCCGACGGCACCACCGTCTTCCTCTCCTCCCACCTGCTGGACGAGATCGAGCAGGTCTGCACGCACGCCGCGGTGATGGCCCGGGGACGGCTGATCACCCAGGGCCCGGTCGCCGACCTGGCGGCGGGGGTGCGCGGCCGGCTGGTGGTGACCACCCCGGACGCGGGGGAGGCCGCGCGGGTGCTGAAGGAGCAGGGCGCCGCGGACGTGCTGACCGCCGAGCACCGGGTGAGTGCGGAGCCGCCCCCCGACCGCGACCTCGCCGAGCTGAACGCGGCGCTGGTGTCGGCCGGGGTCCGGGTCCGGGGCTTCGCGGTGGAGCGGGCCTCGCTGGAGGACGCGTTCGTGGCGCTCACCGGGGAGGGTTTCGATGTCGCGGGCTGAGACGACGCCGGGTGCGGTGCGTGCACCGAGCCCGCTGTGGACCTTCGGGCTGCTGAGCAGCGAGCTGGGGATCACCTTCCGGCGCTGGCGCACCCTCGCCCTGCTGGGTGTGCTGGCCGCCGTACCGGTCCTGGTCGGCATCGCCGTGAGGATCGAGACGAGTGACGGCGCCTCCTTCGGCGGCGGGGGCGGAGGCGGCGGCGGTCAGGGACCGGCCTTCATCTCGCAGATCAGCAACAACGGTCTCTTCCTGGTCTTCACCGCGCTCGCCGCGACCCTCCCGTTCTTCCTGCCGATGGCCGTCGGTGTCGTCGCGGGCGACGCGATCGCCGGCGAGGCGAGCGCGGGCACACTCCGCTACCTGCTGGTCGCCCCGGCCGGCCGCACCCGGCTGCTGCTCGCCAAGTACGCGACGGTGATCGCCTTCTGCCTCGCCGCCACCCTGGTCGTCGCGGTGTCGGCGCTCGCGGTCGGGGCGCTGCTGTTCCCGGTCGGCGACCTGGTCACCATCTCCGGCACCCGGATCACGTACGCCGAGGGCCTGGGGCGCGCGCTGCTGATCGCCCTGGTCGTCGCCGCCTCGCTGCTCGGCGTCGCGGCCCTCGGCCTGTTCGTGTCGACCCTGACCGGCAGCGGGATCGCGGCGATGGCGACCACGGTCGGGCTGCTGATCACCGTCCAGATCCTCGACCAGATCCCGCAGCTCGACGCGGTGCGGCCGTACTTCTTCTCGCACTACTGGCTGTCCTTCGCCGACCTGATGCGCGAACCGGTCTACTGGGACGACCTGGTGAAGAACCTGGGCCTCCAGGCCCTGTACGCCGCGGTGTTCGGTTCGGCGGCCTGGGCCCGGTTCACGACCAAGGACATCACTTCGTAGCCGTCTCCTCGTACGGGAAGCGGGCGAGCGGCGCCTGACCGGCGAAGAAGGTCTTGGCGCGGGCCAGCGCGTCCGTGTCCCGCAGGACGTCGCCGGGCTTGCTGCCGTTGCCGAGCAGCACCCCGCCGAAGCGCATGCCCATGTAGGCGGCGGAGTTGTTGAGGGAGCCGACCAGCGGGTCGGCGACCTCCTGCTCCTCGTGCGCGAGCGCGGTGACGCCCCACAGGGTGCGGCCGGACAGGGTCTCCTTGAAGTCCAGGCCGGGGGTGCGCAGCCAGCCGGACCAGTAGTCCAGGTAGCGCTTGACCGGGGCGGACAGCGAGTACCAGTACAGCGGCGAGGCGATCACCAGGTCGGTCGCGTCGAGCGTCGCGTCGAGCAGCAGGCCGGCGTTGCCCTCGGTGGGGCGCGTGTGGTCGCTGTCGTGGCGCAGGTCCTCGAACTCGGGCAGCGGATGCGCGGCCAGGTCGATCCATCGCTGCTCGACGCCGGACGGCAGCTGTTCGGCGGCACGCCGGGCGAGCAGTTCGGTGTTGCCCTCGGGACGGCTGCTGCCCAGCAGGAAGAGGAAGCGGCGGGTCATGGGGTCCCCCAGAACGGTTGTCGTGAGCGGATACCGGCAACTGCATTATATGCGTACGCATCTATCTGTCCATGGGTCTCCATGGAGTGATCCCTGGAACGAGCCTGTGACACCCCGGTGACGCGCGCAGGGCGAGTGAGCGGAGAGACTCGTCAGCAGGTGTACGACGGGCATGACAGGCTCTGGACGGTACGGGAACCGAAACCGCCGACGGAAGCCGCAGAGTGAGTGGGGGAACGATGTCTCGACTCGGTCGCGAGAAGCAACGGGACCACGAGGGCGCCGAGCCCCCGGCCGCCCTCGCGGCGACGCCGATCGAGGTCCGCGTGCCGGCGGGGCCCGGCGCGCGCAGCGCCTCGGTCGACGGCGCGGTGGTCGTCGCGGCGCCCGGTGAGGAGATCCAGAACGCCGTCCTGAACCGCCTGCACCGCCTCGCCCTCGCGGTCGGCGCGCCCGTCCTCGCCACGATCCACGACGAGCGCCTCGGCTGCTCCGTCCCCCTTCGGGTCGACCCCGACGGCTCCAGCCACCTCGCCGCGGAACCGGTCCCGACGGGCCCCGCGGAGAGGTCCGTACGACGGGACCGGTCCACGGACGTGCTGCGCGCGGTGGACCCGGTACGGGACGGCGCGCCCACGGCCCACCGGCCGACGGCGGCCGAGGAGCGGCGGACGCCGGCCGGCGAGTCCGCGCCGGCGCTCACCCCGCGCACCCCGGCCGCACCGGCGGGGGGCCCGGTGCCCGGTACGGTCGCGGCGCCGACGGGGGTCTTCGGACCGCCGCCCCGGATGGACGGCGGTGCCACGGCCACCGGGGCCGCGCGCCCGGGGCCCGCGCCGGGACCGGCCGCCGCATCCAGGCTGACGATCACGCGCCCGTCGGCGGTCACGCCCCCGCCGGTGTCGCCTCCCGGGCTCGCCCCGGCGTCCACGTCCACGTCCACGCCGGCGCCCGTCGCCTGGCCCGAGCCGGTCGACGACCGTGAGCCCGAGCGGTACCAAGCGTCCGGATCACTCCACGTACCCGAGGCGGAGCCCGAGCCGGCCACGGCCTCCGACCTGCCGCGCGCCCCCGCTCCCGCCCCCGCTCCCGTTTCCGTCATAGACCTCGGCCTCGCCGCCGCGGCCGAGCCGGCGCCCAGATCCACCCCCACCCCCGCCCGTGGCTTCGACGCCGTGGCCGAGGCCGTGCTCGGGGACGGGCCCCTCACCGCGCCCGGTGACGCCACCGCCCCCTCGCTCCTCGCGGAGCCGACCGGCCGTATCAACGAGGCCGTCAAGGAGGGGCGTACGGAAGAGGCGGCCCGGTTGGCCGAGCGGACCGTGGCGGAGGCGTCCACGACGCTGGGGCCGGAGCACCCCGAGGTGCTCCGGCTCCGCGAACTCTCCGCCTACATCTCCTACCTGTCCGGTGACCCGGACCGAGCCTTCCGCCTCTCCATGGACCTGGCCCGGATACACCGCCGCGCGGGCGACGCCGAGGCGGCCTACGGCAACGTCCGCAGCGCGGCGACCGCCTGGCGGGCCGTACGCGACCCGGAACGGGGTCTGGAGCTGGGCCGCGAACTGGTCGGTCTGTGGAGCGGACTCGCCGACGAGGAGGGCCCGGCCGCGGACGACACCGAGGAGTTGCGGACCGCCCGCAACCGCATGGGCCGCCTCACCGAACGGGCCCGCGCCGCGACCGGCTGACCGGCCGGTCGCGGTGCCGGGCCGTCCGCTCTACCGGGACAGCTCCCACATCGCGTACGCGATGGCGTCGCTGTTGCGGTTCAGGGCCGTGTCGTTGATGTTGGCCGTCGTGTCGCAGGACGAGTGGTAGCAGCGGTCGAAGGGCTGGCCCGCGGTGCCGCCCCACTTGGCCGCCTGCGCCGACGTCTTGCGGTAGTCGGCCCCGCTGAACAGGCCGCCGACGGGGACGCCCGCGTTCTTGAACGGAGCGTGGTCGGAGCGGCCGTCGCCCTCGGTCTCGATCTCCGTGGAGACGCCGAGGCCGGCGTAGTAGTCCTTGAAGGTCTTCTCGATGGTGGGGTCGTCGTCGTAGACGAAGTAGCCCGGGTTGGGGGAGCCGATCATGTCGAAGTTCAGGTAGCCGCTGATCTTCGCGCGGCCCGTCGAGCCGAGGCTGTTGACGTAGTAGCGCGAGCCGACCAGGCCCAGCTCCTCCGCGCCCCACCAGGCGAAGCGCAGGTGCTTGGCGGGCTGGTGGCCGGAGCGGGCCACGGCGAGGGCGGTCTCCAGGACGGCCGCCGAGCCGGATCCGTTGTCGTTGATGCCGGGGCCGGAGGAGACGCTGTCCAGGTGTGACCCGGCCATGACAACCCGATTGGCGTCACCGCCCGGCCAGTCGGCTATCAGGTTGTACCCGGTCCGGCCGGACGCGGTGAACGACTGCACGGTGGTGGTGAACCCGGCCGCGTCCAGCTTGGCCTTCACGTAGTTCAGCGAGGCCTGGTAGCCGGGGCGGCCGTGGGCGCGGTTGCCGCCGTTCGCCGTGGCGATCGACTGCAACTGGGTCAGGTGCGCCCTGACGTTGGCTATGGGTATGTCGGGAGCCGCGGCGACGGCCGCGGGGTGCTCGGAGGCGGAGGCCGCGCCGGCCACCGAACCACCGGTCATGAGAGTGGTGACCGCGACGGCGCCGGCCGTCAGGGAACGCCCGGAAAGGGGGAGCTTCATGTGGGGGGCTCCGGATTCCTAGGGAGGCCCTGGGGAGGGGACTCCGCAGTGAATGGGGTGCCTGGATGGTGTGGCCGGGACTGACCCGGCGTCAAGACCGGTATCCGGCCACCGCGTTGCGGATATCGGGAGCCCCTGGTCGCCCCGTCCTGCCCGTCCTAGTGGACGCAGAACTCGTTCCCCTCCGGGTCCGCCATCGTCACCCACTCCCCGCCCTGCTCCTTCACCTGCCGCAGGACGCTCGCCCCGAGCGCCTCCAGCCGGGCGACCTCCGCCTCGCGCCGCCCCTCGCCCGGGTGCAGGTCCAGGTGGAGCCGGTTCTTGCCGGTCTTGACCTCCGGCACGCGCTGGAACAGCAGGCGCCGCCCCAGTCCGGTACCGCTCTCCTCCTGGTACGGGTCGTCCGGATGCCGTACGGCGGCCAGGTCCCGCCAGGCGCGGCGGCCGTGGGACTCGACGGTCAGCTCGGCCGGTACGGCCCCGAAGCCCAGCAGTTTCTCGATGAGGGCGCTGTTGTCCTCCACCTCGTAGTGGAGGGCGGCGGCCCAGAACTCCGCCTGTGCGTGCGGAGCCGCGGCGTCGATGACGATCTTGAAGTGCACGGGAGCGGGTGACGAGGTCGATGTCATGTAACCAGTTATACTGGTTATGTGAGTGAGTGGACAGCGACATCGCCGAAAACGCCCCCCGGGCTGACGCTCGTGACGCGTGAGGGCAAGCCGTACCGCTTCGACCCGGGTGCCCTCTGTCTCGAACTGCTGACGACCGGCGGCCCGGGCGTCTACGCGCGCTGGGAGGTCCTGCACGAGCCCGCGGACCTGGTGGACTGGGCCGGGCGCAGCCGGCTGCCGGGCGGGCTGGAACCGGCCGTGGACCAGGCCGACGTGCGGCGGGCCCGGGACCTGCGCGACGCCCTGTTCACGCTCACCGTGGACCGCGCGCACGGACGGCCGCTCCGGCCGGACGCCCTGGAGACCGTCAACGCGGCGGCGGCCGAGCCCTCGCTCGTCACCCGCGCCGAACCGGACGGCACCCGGAGCTGGGCCCCGGGCGCCACGGGGGTCCGTCTGCTGTCGACGGTCGCGCGTGACGCGGTCGAGCTGTTCACCGGCCCGTACGCGGACCGCATCCGCGAGTGCGGCGCCCACGACTGCCTGCTGCTCTTCGTGGACACCTCGCGCCCCGGGCGCCGCCGCTGGTGCGCGATGGAGCACTGCGGCAACCGGGAGAAGGCGCGGGCGCACCGCGCACGGCGGTCGCCCGACGCGCTCTGACCCGGCGCGGGGCGGGAGGGGTTACGGCTTCGCCAGCGGCGCGTCCCGCTGTGCGGGGTCGGTGGGGCCGGGGGCGGGCGTCCCGGCGGGGCCGGGGGCGGGGGTTCCGGAGGGGCCGGAGGTGGGCGTCCCGGCGGGGCCGGGGGTGGGTGTTCCGGAGGCCACGATCGCCGACTCGCGCTCGGCGCCCGCCTTCACCGGCGGCACCCCGCTGCCCGTCCGGTCGAGCTGGGCCCTCAGCGCCCGGGCGGTCCGGCGGACGGTGCGCAGGGCGTCCCAGGTGAGCAGCGTCAGCGCCAGCCAGACCAGGGCGAAACCGGCCCACCGTTCCGGCGGCATGGCCTCGCCGAAGTAGAAGATGCCGAGCAGGAACTGGAAGACCGGGGCCAGGTACTGCAACAGCCCCAGCGTGGAGAGCGGCACGCGGATCGCCGCCGCGCCGAAGCAGACCAGCGGGATCGCGGTGACCACGCCGGTCGCGGCGAGCAGGGCCGCGTGCCCCGCGCCCTCGGTGGTGAAGGTGGAGTCGCCGCGGGCGCCCAGCCACAGCAGGAAGCCGAGCGCCGGCAGGAACTGGATCGCCGTCTCGGCGGCCAGCGACTCGACGCCGCCGAGGTTGACCTTCTTCTTCACCAGGCCGTACGTGGCGAAGGAGAAGGCGAGGCAGAGGGAGATCCACGGCGGCCGTCCGTAGCCGACGGTGAGGACGACCACGGCGGCGGCGCCGGTGCCGACCGCCGCCCACTGCACGGGCCGCAGCCGCTCCTTGAGCAGCAGCACGCCCATCGCGATGGTGACCAGCGGGTTGATGAAGTACCCGAGCGAGGCCTCGACGACGTGGCCGCTGTTCACGGCCCAGATGTAGACGCCCCAGTTGACGGTGATGACCGCGGCGGCCACGGTGATCAGCCCCAGCTTCCGCGGCTGCCGCAGCAGCTCACCGGCCCAGGCCCAGCGCCGTACGACCAGCAGCGCGACGGCGACGAAGGCGAGGGACCACACCATCCGGTGGGCGAGGATCTCGCCGGCCCCGGCGGGCTTGAGCAGCGGCCAGAACAGCGGGACCAGGCCCCACATCCCGTAGGCGGCGAAACCGTTCAGCAGGCCTATGCGCTGTTCGCTCCTCGACGACCCGGCCACGGGCACCTCCTTCTCGCGCTGCGGCATGCCGGGGCGGACGCATGCCACGACGAAGGTAGCGCCGCACCCGGCCCTCTGTCATGCCCGTATCGGCATACGGTCATGACAGGCGACGTCGGGGCGGGGGCGTCGGCGGGTGTCAGGCCCCGAGCGCGGCGGAGACGGCCTCGGCGAGCGGCGTGGTCGGGCGGCCGGCCAGTCGGGACAGGTCACCGGTGGTGACGATCAGCTCGCCCTTCTCGATGGCGCCGTCCACGCCCGCGAGCACGGCGGCCAGCGGTCCGGGAAGTCCGGCGCCGGTGAGGATGCCGGCGTAGGCCTCGGTGGAGACCGGGGTGTAGACGATCTCCCGGCCGGTCTGCCGGCTCAGTTCGGCGGCGTACTCGGCGAAGCTCCAGGCCTCGTCGCCGCCCAGCTCGTACGCCTTGTTCTCGTGGCCCTCGCCGGTCAGTACGGCGACGGCGGCGGCCGCGTAGTCGGCGCGGGAGGCGGAGGAGATCCGGCCCTCGCCGGCCGCCTGCACCACGGCGCCGTGCTCCAGGACCGGGGCCAGCTGCTCGGTGTAGTTCTCGTGGTACCAGCCGTTGCGCAGCAGCACGTACGGCAGGCCCGAGCCGACCACCACGTCCTCCGTGGCCCGGTGGTCGTCGGCGAGCGCGGCGGTGAGGCTGCTGGGGGCGCTGGTGTAGGCGAGCAGCGCGACACCGGCCTTCCGTGCCGCCTCGACCACCACCGTGTGCTGCCGGACGCGGCCCTTGTCGAACTCGTTGCCGGAGATCAGCAGTACCCGGTCGCCGGCGGCGAACAGGCCGTCGAAGGTCTCGGGGCTGTTGTAGTCGGCGACCGCCAGACGGACGCCGCGGGCGGCGAGGCCGGCGGCCCGGTCCCGGTCGCGGACGACGGCGGTGATCCGGTCGGCCGGCACCTTCTCCAGCAGCTGCTCCACGACGTGGCGGCCCAGGTGTCCGGTCGCTCCGGTGACGACGATGCTCATGGCTTCAGTACTCCTTGTGGGGGTGCGATGCCATCGACTCTACGGTGAGCGCTAACTAAATGACAGTGCCCACTTTGAAGTAAGGTACTTACTTGTTGGTTAGTGCTCAGGTCGGTGAGGTGTCGGCGATGTCCGTGGGTCGGCGCGGACATGCGAGAGGCCCGGGCGTTCCCGCCCGGGCCTCCTCACGGTCGTGCGCCGCCGGTGTCAGCCGACGACCGTCCAGGTGTCGCCGCCGGCGAGCAGGGCGGCGAGGTCGCCCTTGCCGTCCCTCTCGACCGCGGTGTCGAGCTGGTCCGCCATCAGCGTGTCGTAGACCGGCCGCTCGACCGAGCGCAGCACGCCGATCGGCGTGTGGTGCAGGGTGTCCGGGTCGGCGAGCCGGGACAGGGCGAAGGCGGTGGTCGGGGACGCGGAGTGGGCGTCGTGGACCAGGATGTCCGCCTCGTTGGCCGCCGTGACCGCGACGACCTTCAGGTCGCCGGTGGCCGGGTCGCGCACGACCCCCTTGGAGCCCTCGCTCCCGAAGCGGATCGGCTGTCCGTGTTCGAGGCGGATCACCGCCTCCTCGGCCTGCTGCCTGTCCTTGAGGGCGTCGAAGGCGCCGTCGTTGAAGATGTTGCAGTTCTGGTAGATCTCCACCAGGGCCGTCCCCGGGTGCTCGGCCGCCTGACGCAGCACCTCGGTGAGGTGCTTGCGGTCCGAGTCGACGGTCCGGGCGACGAAGGACGCCTCGGCGCCCAGCGCGAGGGAGACCGGGTTGAACGGCGCGTCCAGCGAACCCATCGGGGTCGACTTGGTGATCTTGCCGACCTCGGAGGTGGGGGAGTACTGGCCCTTGGTCAGACCGTAGATCCGGTTGTTGAACAGCAGGATCTTGAGGTTGACGTTGCGGCGCAGGGCGTGGATGAGGTGGTTGCCGCCGATGGACAGCGCGTCGCCGTCACCGGTGACGACCCACACGGACAGGTCGCGGCGGGAGGAGGCGAGCCCGGTGGCGATGGCGGGGGCACGGCCGTGGATCGAGTGCATCCCGTAGGTGTTCATGTAGTACGGGAAGCGGGAGGAGCAGCCGATGCCGGAGACGAAGACGATGTTCTCCCTCGCCAGTCCCAGCTGGGGCATGAAGCCCTGCACGGCGGCGAGGACGGCGTAGTCGCCGCAGCCGGGGCACCAGCGCACCTCCTGGTCGGACTTGAAGTCCTTCATGGACTGCTTGCCCTCGGCGCGGGGGACCAGCTTCAGCGCCTCGACCGTGCCGGTGCCGGCCGGTTTCTCTTCCGTGGACGTCTCAGCCATCGATGGCCTCCTTCAGGACCGTGGCGAGCTGTTCCGCCTTGAACGGCATGCCGTTGACCTGGTTGTACGACTGGGCGTCGACCAGGTACTTCGCCCGGACGAGCGTGGCGAGCTGGCCGAGGTTCATCTCGGGGATCACCACCTTGTCGTAACTCTCCAGCACCGCTCCGAGATTGCGCGGGAACGGGTTGAGATGGCGCAGGTGCGCCTGTGCCACGGGGTGACCGGCGGCGCGCAGCCGGCGCACGGCCGCCGTGATCGGCCCGTACGTCGAACCCCAGCCCAGCACCAGCGTCCGCGCGCCGTCCGGGTCGTCGACCTCCAGGTCGGGGACCTCGATGCCGTCGACCTTGGCCTGCCGGGTGCGGACCATGAAGTCGTGGTTGGCCGGGTCGTACGAGATGTTCCCGGTGCCGTCCTGCTTCTCGATGCCGCCGATCCGGTGCTCCAGACCGGGGGTGCCGGGCACCGCCCAGGGGCGGGCGAGGGTGTGGGGGTCGCGCTTGTAGGGCCAGAACACCTCGGTGCCGTCGTCCAGGGTGTGGTTGGCGGTGTGCGTGAACTGCACCGCGAGGTCCGGCAGCTCGTCCGGCTCCGGGACGCGCCACGGCTCGCTGCCGTTGGCCAGGTAGCCGTCCGAGAGCAGGAAGACCGGGGTGCGGTACGTCAGCGCGATCCGGGCCGCCTCCAGCGCCGCGTCGAAGCAGTCGGCCGGCGTGCGCGGGGCGACGACCGGGACCGGCGCCTCGCCGTTGCGCCCGTACATCGCCTGGAGCAGGTCCGCCTGCTCCGTCTTGGTCGGCAGACCGGTGGACGGCCCGCCGCGCTGGATGTCCACGACCAGCAGCGGCAACTCCAGCGAGACCGCGAGCCCGATGGTCTCGCTCTTGAGCGCCACCCCCGGGCCGCTCGTGGTCGTCACGGCCAGCGAGCCGCCGAACGCCGCGCCCAGCGCCGCGCCGATGCCCGCGATCTCGTCCTCGGCCTGGAAGCTGCGCACACCGAAGTTCTTGTGCCTGCTCAGCTCGTGCAGGATGTCCGAGGCCGGGGTGATGGGGTACGAGCCGAGGAAGAGCGGCAGATCGGCCTGGCGGGACGCGGCGATCAGACCGTAGGACAGCGCCAGGTTCCCCGAGATGTTGCGGTACACGCCCGGCGGGAACGCCTTCGCCGCCGGCGCCACCTCGTAGGAGACCGCGAAGTCCTCCGTGGTCTCACCGAAGTTCCAGCCCGCCCGGTAGGCCGCGATGTTGGCGGCGGCGATGTCGGGCTTCTTCGCGAACTTCGCCCGCAGGAACCTCTCCGTGCCCTCGGTGGGCCGGTGGTACATCCAGCTCAGCAGCCCGAGCGCGAACATGTTCTTGCTGCGCTCGGCCTCCTTGCGGGTGAGGTCGAAATCCTTGAGCGCCTCGACGGTCAGGGTGGTCAGCGGCACCGGATGCAGGTGGTAGCCGTCGAGCGAACCGTCTTCGAGGGGCGAGGTGTCGTAGCCGACCTTCTGCATCGCCCGCTTGGTGAACTCGTCCGTGTTGACGATGATCTCCGCGCCGCGCGGCACGTCGTCGATGTTCGCCTTGAGCGCGGCCGGGTTCATGGCGACCAGCACGTCGGGGGCGTCACCGGGGGTGAGGATGTCGTGGTCGGCGAAGTGCAACTGGAAGGACGAGACACCCGGCAGGGTGCCGGCGGGCGCCCGGATCTCGGCCGGGAAGTTCGGCAGCGTCGACAGGTCGTTGCCGAAAGACGCCGTCTCCGAGGTGAAGCGGTCGCCGGTGAGCTGCATCCCGTCGCCCGAGTCCCCCGCGAACCGGATGATGACCCGGTCCAGCCGGCGGACGTCCTTCGCCCCGACCGGTTTGCGCTGCGCTCCCACGACGGTCTCGTCGGTTCCGTCGGCCTGCTCCGCTGGGCTGCTGACCTGGCTGGTCACTGAACTGGACCTCCCTCGAGGCGGCTGTCCCGGGGACCGGTCGCTCACCGGCCGTCCCAGGATCAACCCTACGTCCGCAAGGGTTTACTTCCGGTGGACATTCGCATGATGGACACGACCTCCGGGCGGCCCGACGCCCCGGCGACCCACCGTTCGCGCCCCCCGCGCCACGCGGGGCGACGCGCCTCGCACCGGCCCCGTTCCTCACTCGTTCGCATGAGGCTCGCAGGTCGGCGACGGTGGGCCGCCGGCGACCGCGTCAGGAGTTGAGGTAGGTGAGGACGGCGAGCACCCGCCGGTGGTCCCCGTCGCTCGGGGACAGGCCCAGCTTCATGAAGATGTTGCTGACGTGCTTCTCGACCGCCCCGTCGCTCACGACGAGCTGCCGCGCGACCGCCGAGTTGGTCCGGCCCTCCGCCATCAGGCCCAGCACCTCGCGCTCCCGGGGGGTCAGCCCCGCCAGGACGTCCTGCTTGCGGCTGCGCCCGAGCAACTGCGCGACCACCTCCGGGTCCAGGGCCGTCCCGCCCCGCGCGACCCGCACGACCGCGTCCACGAACTCCCGCACCTCGGCCACCCGGTCCTTGAGCAGGTACCCGACCCCGCGGCTGGACCCCGCCAGCAACTCCGTGGCGTAGCGCTCCTCCACGTACTGCGACAGCACCAGCACGCCGAGACCGGGGTGCGCCTTGCGCAGCTGCACCGAGGCGCGCACGCCCTCGTCCGTGTGGGTCGGCGGCATCCGTACGTCCGCCACCACCACGTCCGGCAGCTCACCCTGCGCGTCCAGCTCGGCGATGGTCTTGATCAGCGCCTCTCCGTCGCCGACGCCGGCCACGACCTCGTGCCCGCGGTCGGTCAGCAGTCGGGTCAGCCCCTCTCTGAGCAGCACCGAATCCTCGGCGATGACCACCCGCACCTTGTCCTCCACGTTCTCGGCCCCCCAAGCCCGTCCACCGCACGGTCCGCGCGGCCCGCGCCGCGTCCACGAACCGTCCGTGACAGGTCCAGCATTCCAGGATCGGGGGCCGGATGCGTCGGGGGTGACGGGAAGAGGACGGGGAGGGGACGGAAGGGGACGGCAAGAGGACGGGAGGAGCGGGGCGGAAACCCCGTCCGGCCGCCCCGCGACGGCTTGCCGGTCACATCGCCCGGGACGGGGGAGGCGCCGGGCGGACGGTTCCCGCGACGTCGTCCCGGGGGCCGGCCCCCGGGACGTCCATGCGGCCGGCCCTGCCGGCGTCTCGCGCGGCGGTCCCGCGCCCGCTCACCTGGCGACCGGCTCGCTCCGCCAGGGCAGCTCCGCCGTCACCCGCGTCGGTCCGCCGGCCGGCGAGTCCACGACGAGGATGCCGTCCACCGCGTCGAGGCGCTCCGCCAGTCCCGCCAGTCCCGACCCGGCCGAGGCGTCCGCGCCGCCCACGCCGTTGTCCACGACCTGGAGCATCAGCCGGTTCCGCACCCGCCACACCTCCACGGCGGCGGACGTGGCCCGGGCGTGCTTGCTGATGTTCTGCAACAGCTCCGACACCGTGAAGTACGCGATCCCCTCGATGGCCGACGCGGGCCGTTCCGTCAGGTCGACCTCCACGCGCACCGGCACGGTGCACCGCGACGCGACCGCCGACAGCGCCGCGTCCAGGCCGCGGTCGGTCAGGACCGCCGGGTGGATGCCCCGGGCCAGGTCCCGCAGCTCCTGGAGAGCCGTCTTCACCTCGCCGTGCGCCTCGTCCACCATGACCGCCGCCGCCCGCGGGTCCTCCCGCAGCTTCTCCTTCGCCAGGCCGAGGTCCATGGCCAGGGCGACCAGGCGGGCCTGCGCCCCGTCGTGCAGGTCGCGTTCGATGCGCCGCAGGTCCGCCGCGGCCGTGTCGACGACGACCCCGCGGTCCGACTCCAGCTCCACGACCCGCGTCGCCAGCCGGGACGGGCCCAGCAGCCCGTGCACCATCAACCGGTCCACCGTCGTCAGCGCCCGCACGATCCACGGGGTGGCCAGGGTGATCAGCAGGCCGACCAGCGCGGTCAGGGTGATCTCGAAGGGGTTGTCCAGGTAGACGCTGTGCGTCTCGTCGCCGTACAGCTGTATCCCGTCCTGCCCGGCCCACATCGGGAACACCCAGAACCACAGCGGGTACGTCAGCATCGCCCACCCGACCGTCCAGAAGTTCACGGCGACGACGAACGAGAACACCGACCACGGGAACTGGAGCACCGCGTACAGCAGGCTCCGCCACGAGGCGCCGCTCTTGAGCACGGCTCCCATCCACCCCATCGCGCCCTGCTTGCGCCGGCGCAGCGGCTCCGGGTCGGCCACCTGGAGACCCAGCAGGGCACGGGCCCGTGCCCGTTCCATCGCACCGAAGCCCCGGCACCCGGCGAGCGCCGCCGCCAGCACCGGGACCCCCAGGAACGTCACCAGCAGGCCGGCCCCCAGCGACACCATCGTGACGGCGTAGGTGAAGAGCAGGATGCCGATCGGCAGGCCCAGCAGCACATAGCCGAACTCCCGCAGGCTGCGCCCCTCGAAGGGGGCCCGCAGCCCCGCCGGCAGCCGGTGGCGTCGCGCCTCGGCGTCCCCGGCGAGACCGGGCCCGCTCCCGAACCCGTAACCCTGTCCGTAATCCGTGGCCATCGGTGCCGTCCTTCTCCTCGTCCTACGGCTCTGCTCTCGTAACTCCACCCTCCTGCACCGCACACCCACGGGCCATGGAGCCCGTCGGCGTCTCGGGAGGGGGTTTTCCCCACCCCGCCCGGTCCCCTACCTCGTGCCGGAGGCGGGCGCGTCGTCGGCGGCCGTGCGGTCGCGCCAGGGCAGCTCGGCCGTGACCAGGGTGGGGCCGCCCTCCGGCGAGTCGACGACGAAGAGCCCGTCGACGGCCGTCAACCGCTCGGCGAGGCCCTTCATCCCGGTCCCGCCGTCGAGGCTCGCGCCGCCCCGACCGTCGTCCCCGACCTGGATGAGCAGCCGGTCGGACGACCGCCACACCTCCACGGAGGCGGACCTCGCCCCGCTGTGCTTGCTCACGTTCTGCAACAGCTCCGAGACGGTGAAGTAGGCGATGCCCTCGATGGCCGCCGCGGGGCGCTCCGCCAGGTCGACGGTCACCGTGACCGGCGAGGTGCAGCGGGAGGCGACCGAGGAGAGCGCCGCGTCCAGACCACGGTCGGTCAGAACGGCCGGATGGATACCGCGCGCCAGGTCCCGCAACTCCTGCAACGCCAGCTTCACCTCGCCGTGCGCCTCGTCGACCATGGCCGCGGCGGTGTCCGGGTCCTCCAGGAGCTTCTCCTTGGCCAGCCCCAGCCCCATGGCCAGGTTGACCAGGCGGGCCTGCGCCCCGTCGTGCAGGTCGCGCTCGATGCGCCGCAGGTCCGCCGCGGCCGTGTCGACCACGATCCCCCGGTCCGACTCCAGCTCGGCGATGCGCCGCTCCAGCTCGTCGGACGGGGACAGCAGCGCGCGCACCATCGCCCGGTCGGCGTTGGCCAGGCCCCGCGCGATGAACGGCAGGACCGGCCACAGCACGAACAGCGAGGTCAACGTGATGACGAAGGTGAGGATGCCCCAGGGGAGCCGTACGAAGTCGTACAGGACCGTGCGCCAGCCCACCGGGTCCTTCAGCGCCATCCACAGCCGGGGCAGGAACCCGTCCCCGCTCCGGCGCGGCAGCCGGCTCGGCTCGTCCACCCGCACCCCCAGCAGCGCCCGGGCCCGCGCCCGCTCCAGCCTGCCCAGCAGCCGCGCGCCCATCAGTCCCACCGCCAGCAACGGGAACCCGACCACCGTCACCGTCAACCCGACGCCGACGGACAGCATCGTCACGACGTACACGAAGGTGAGCAGCGAGACCGGGAAGTTCGCCAGCAGATGGGCGATCTCCTTCCAGGTGTGCCGGTCGTAGGCGAAACGGGCCGGCGGCAGGCGGTCACCGGGCGCTGCGCCGGGATACCCGTCGGAGGGCGGTGTCGAGAGGCGTTCGGTCATACGGGTCAGCGTGCCGTGCGCCGGGGCCCCGCGCCATGAGGTGGGCCGCCAGGACGCACTGAGGAAAACCCCACCCCCGCGTCCCATAGTGCGACGGGCTGCTTACCGTCCCTTTATCAGGCCCTAGACTCCCGTGCGTACAGATCGTCGAACAGCAGCGTTCACGACAGGGAGCGAGGGACGGACGTGCCGGAACCGACCGTCGGTGGTGTGAGCGCCGGTGACGTACCGGCCGCCGAAGTGCCCGTCGGCCTCGCCGCGGACCACTTCCAGTCCTACTCGGTCGTCGGGCTGCTCGCCGTCGTCGGCGTGCTCTTCGTCGCCGTCGCCTTCGGCGCCGGCCGCCTGCTGCGGCCCGTGGTCCCGACCCCCGAGAAGCTGCTGACGTACGAGTGCGGCGTGGACCCCGTCGGCGAGGGCTGGGCCCACACGCAGGTCCGCTACTACGTCTACGCCTTCCTCTACGTCATCTTCGCCGTCGACTCGATCTTCCTCTTCCCCTGGGCGACGGTCTTCGCCGATCCTGGTTACGGAGCGACGACCCTCGTGGAGATGTTCATCTTCCTGGGCTTCCTGGCCGTGGGCCTGCTCTACGCATACAAGAAGGGCGTCCTGTCATGGACGTGAACCCCTCCTCCGAACCCGTGCCGCTCCCGGAGCCCGTGCCGCTCCCCGAGCCCAAGAGGCTGGGCGCGCTCTCGCGCCTCGCCCCGGAGCCGATGAAGGTCGTCCTGAACTGGGGCCGCCGGTACTCCCTGTGGGTCTTCAACTTCGGCCTCGCCTGCTGCGCCATCGAGTTCATCGCCGCGTCGATGGCCCGCCACGACTTCATCCGCCTCGGCGTCATCCCCTTCGCGCCGGGTCCGCGCCAGGCCGACCTGATGGTGGTGTCCGGCACGGTGACCGACAAGATGGCGCCGGCCGTCAAGCGCCTGTACGAGCAGATGCCCGAGCCGAAGTACGTCATCTCCTTCGGCGCCTGCTCCAACTGCGGCGGCCCCTACTGGGACTCCTACTCCGTGACCAAGGGCGTCGACCAGATCATCCCCGTCGACGTCTACGTCCCCGGCTGCCCGCCACGCCCCGAGGCGCTGCTCCAGGGCATCCTCAAGCTCCAGGAGAAGATCGCCCGGGAGTCGCTGGGGGAGCGGTACGGCACCTCGACCCGTCCGTCGGCCGCCGCCCTCCAGAGCGACCTGGTGCGACCGCCGGCGCCCGACGCGGGGGAGGCCCGATGACCGCGGCCGGCTGGCTGCCCGCCGACACCGAGCAGCTCTTCGGCACGGAGGCCACGGCCGAGGAGTCCTACGACGTCCTGACCGTGGACGTGCCGCCGGCGTCCTGGATCTCCGCGCTGGAGACCGCACGCGACCGGCTGGGCTGCACCTACTTCGACTGGCTCAGCGCGGTCGACGAACCGGGCACCGGCTTCCGCGTCGCGGCGCACGTCGTGGCGCTCGGGCCGGTACGCCGGCTGCTGCTGCGTACGACGGTCCCGCACGAGGCCCCGGCCCTGCCCACCGCCGTCGGCGTGTACGCGGGCGCTGCCTGGCACGAGCGCGAGACCCACGAGATGTTCGGCGTCACCTTCGCCGACCACCCCGGGCTGGACCACCTGCTCCTGCCGGAGAACTTCGAGGGCCACCCGCTGCGCAAGGACTTCGTCCTCGCCGCCCGCGTCGCCAAGGCCTGGCCCGGCGCCAAGGAGCCGGGGGAGTCCGACCACGGTGGCCCCCGCCGCCGCCAGATGCTGCCGCCCGGCGTCCCCGATCCCAACGAGTGGGGCCCGCTCAAGGGCCAACTCCCCGCCGCTCCGGCCCGCCCGGCACGCGGTGCGGCCCGCGCGGCGGGGGAGCGCCCGGCCCGCCGGACCCGCACGGCCACCGAGGGCTCCGCCAGTCAGGCGGCAAGCGCCGAGGCTCCGTCGACGCCGCGCCGTTCGCGTACGGCGGCGGAGGGCTCCGCCAGTCAGGCGGCGGCGGGCGCAGCGGCTCCGTCGGCGCCGCGCCGTTCGCGTACGGCGGCGCAGGGCTCCGCCAGCCAGACGGCCGCACCGGACGAGCGGGCCTCGACCACCGGCCCGACGGTCCGGCGCGCACGCAGCGCGAGCGAGGGCTCCGCATCCCAGCGGCCCGTTTCGGACGCTCCCTGGCACCACGCCCGGCCCGCCTTCGACGAGGTCGGTGAGACCGGCGAAGCCGGGGAGGCCGGGGGAACCGGGCAGACCGGGGAGGCCGGGGGAACCGGGGAGAAGGACGAGCCCGAGCAGGATGCGCGTCGTGCTGGTGCTGGTGCCGGCGCCGCTGCCTCGGACGAACCCGACGGCTCGGGAACCCCCTCCCCTGACCGCCGTCCGCACTCCCCGAACCGATCCGACTCCCCAGGAGGCACGCAGTGAACGACGCGCTCGACGTCGCCCTGCGACTCCTGATCGTCTTCGTCGTCTTCCTCACCTTCCCCCTGATCGTGGGTCAGACCGAGCACAAGGTGATGGCCCACATGCAGGGCCGCCTCGGCCCGATGTACGCGGGCGGCTTCCACGGCTGGGCCCAGCTCGTCGCCGACGGCGTGAAGTTCGCGCAGAAGGAGGACGTGGTCCCCGCCGACGCGGACCGCCGCATCTTCCAGCTCGCCCCCGCCGTCGCCCTGCTGCCGTACCTCCTGGTCCTCCTCGCGATCCCGGTAGGCCCCGGCGAGGGGGCCGTGGGCCAGGTCGTCGACGCCGGCATCTTCTTCGTCCTCGCCGTGATGGGCGTGGGCGTCCTCGGCTCGCTCATGGCAGGCTGGGCCTCCGCCAACAAGTTCTCCCTCCTCGGCGGCCTGCGCACCGCAGCCCAACTCCTCGCCTACGAACTGCCGATGCTGCTCACCGCGGCCTCCGTCGCGATGGCGGCCGGCACCGTCTCCCTCGTCGGCATCCTCGACGCCTTCGAGTGGTGGTGGCTGCCCTGGCAGATCGTCGGCGCGATCGTCTTCTTCGTCGCCGGGCTGGCCGAACTGCAACGCCCTCCGTTCGACATGCCCGTCGCCGACTCGGAGATCATCTTCGGCGCCTACACCGAGTACACCGGCCTGCGCTTCGCCCTGTTCCTCCTCGCCGAGTACGCCGGGATCGTCGTCCTGTGCGGCCTCACCACCGTCCTCTTCCTGGGCGGCTGGCACGGCCCCTGGGGTGCCGACGGCCTCGGCTGGGTGTGGACCCTGCTGAAGACGGCCCTCCTGGCCTTCGTCGTGATCTGGCTGCGCGTCACCTACCCCCGCCTCCGCGAGGACCAGCTCCAGAAACTCTCCTGGACCCTCCTCGTCCCCCTCTCCCTCGCCCAGATCGCCCTCACCGGCATCGTCAAGGTGGTGATCGCGTAACCATGGCCCCCCTTCCCGGCAGCGGCCTGGCCAAGGGCCTGGCCGTCACCCTCCGCACGATGACGAAGAAGACCGTCACCGAGCAGTACCCGGACGCCCAGCCCGAACTGCCGCCCCGAACCCGCGGCGTGATCGGTCTGTTCGAGGAGAACTGCACGGTCTGCATGCTCTGCGCCCGCGAATGCCCCGACTGGTGCATCTACATCGACTCCCACAAGGAGACGGTGCCGGCGGCGACCCCCGGCGGGCGCGACCGCAGCCGCAACGTCCTCGACCGCTTCGCCATCGACTTCTCCCTGTGCATGTACTGCGGTATCTGCATCGAGGTGTGTCCTTTCGACGCCCTGTTCTGGTCCCCGGAGTTCGAGTACTCCGAGACCGACATCCGCGACCTCACCCACGAGCGCGACAAGCTCCGCGAGTGGATGTGGACCGTCCCGGCCCCGCCCGCCCTGGACCCCGGCGCGGAGGAACCGAAGGAACTCGCCGCCGCCCGCAAGACCGCCGACAAACTGTCCTCCCAGCAGGAGACATCCCAGCAGGAGACGCCCCCGCGGGGGGCACCTCGGCAGGAGATGCCCCCGCAGGCAGCTCCCCCTCAGGCAGCTCCCCCTCAGCAGGCGCCCCGGCCGGAGTCACCCGCGCGGGAGACGCCCCGCCAGGCCGACCAGCAGCCGGAGGCCTCGCGGGAAGCGCCCGGGGCCACCGAACCGCACGCCGACGAGCAGGCCCGCGCGGCCGAGCAGGCCACCCGCCCGATGGGCGACTCCAAGCAGCAAACGGACCAGCCGAGGCCGAACGAGCCCGGGCCGAGGCCCGACCAGCCGACGGCAGGCCGGCCCGGGCCGGGCCAGCGGAACGAGCCCGACCAGCCCGACCGGGGGGACGAGCCCGACCGGCCCGACCACCCCGACCAACGGGACGAGCCCCGCCGACCCGACCAGCCGGAACAGGAGGACCGGGGATGACGCCCGCCGCGACCGCCGGCCACCTCGCCGTGCATCCCACGACCTTGGCAGCCGAATCCCACGGCTTCCTCTCCCCGACCGGCGTCGAGATCGCCTTCCTCCTCGTCGGCCTGGTCACCCTCGGCGCGGCCGTCGTCACCGTCACCACCCGGCAGCTCGTCCACGCCGCCCTGTGGCTGGTGGTGGCCCTCGGCGGCCTCGCCGTCGAGTACCTCCTGCTCACCGCCGAGTTCATCGCCTGGGTGCAGGTCCTCATCTACGTCGGTGCCGTCGTCGTCCTCATCCTGTTCGGGCTGATGCTCACCAGGGCGCCCATCGGCCGCTCCCCGGACGCCGACTCCGGCAACCGCTGGGCCGCCCTCACCGTGACCCTGGCCGCCGCCGCTGCCCTGGTGTGGGTCGTCGTCGACGCCTTCCGCACGACCTGGATAGACCTGGACGGCCCGGCCGCCGGCTCCACCGCCGTGACCGGAGCGAGCCTCTTCCAGAACTGGGTCCTCCCCTTCGAGGCCCTCTCCGTCCTCCTCCTCACCGCGCTCGTCGGCGCCATCGTCCTGTCCCGCAAGGCGAAGGCGGACCGCGCCACCGACCCCGGCCGCACCGCCGACCCCGGCCGCACCGTCGAGCCGGGCGGCGCCCCCGAGCCGGGCCGCTCCCCCGAGACGGGCCGCTCCCCTGAGGCCGGTCGGCCGACCGCCACGCCGAACGGTGCCGACAAGGCCGGTGACCGCTGATGCACCTCGCCTATCCCGCCGTCCTCTCCGCCCTCCTGTTCTGCACGGGCCTGTACGGCGTCCTCGCCCGCCGCAACGCGATCCTGGTCCTGATGTCGGTCGAGCTGATGCTCAACGCCGTCAACCTCAACCTCGTCGCCTTCGACGTCTGGCTCAGCAGGACCGCCGAGGAGACCCTGCACTCCGGCCAGGCCCTGACCCTGTTCACGATCGCCATCGCGGCCGCCGAGATCGGCATCGGCCTGGCGATCGTGCTCGCCGTCCACCGCAACCGCGGCACCTCGGACATCGACAAGCTCCGCGACACCGCGGAGGGCCACGAGCCGGACGGTCCCGACACCGATTCCCCCGCGACCGGGACGGCCGCCGAGAAGGCTGAGGCCACCGCGTGACCACGACCACCCTCGCCGTCCTCGTCCCCCTCCTCCCCTTCCTGGGGGCAGCCGCCGGCCTTCTGCTGGGCCGTACGGCGCCCGGATTCGTCCGCCCGCTCGCCGTCCTGCCGACAGCGGTGGCCCTCGTCCTCGCCGTCCTGGTCGCCACCCGTCAAGGCGGCGACGAGCCCGTGGACGCCGTCACCGAACTGACGCCCACCGGTTCGGTGCCCATCGAACTCGCCCTGCACATCGACGGCTTCGCCGCCCTCGTCGCGGTCCTGGTCGGCTGCGTCGCCACCTGCGTGCAGATCTACTCCACGGGCTACCTGCGCGACGACCCGCGCTACTCCTCGTACGCCGCTCTCGTCTCCCTGTTCACCTCCGCCATGTTCCTCGTCGTCTACTCCGGCGACCTGATGGTGCTGCTGGTCGGCTGGGAGATCATGGGCATCTGCTCGTACTTCCTGGTCGGCCACTACTGGGAGACCCCGGAGGCCCGAGCCGCCTCGCTCAAGGCGTTCCTGGTCACCAAGCTCGGTGACGTCCCCTTCCTGATCGGCCTGCTGGCGCTGGCCACTGAGGCCGGCTCCTTCCGCATCACCGAGATCCTCGGCGCGGTGGCGAGCGGTTCCCTCGACCACCCGACGCTGATCGCCCTCCTCCTGCTGGCCGGCGTGGCGGGCAAGTCGGCGCAGTTCCCGCTGCACACCTGGCTCCCCGACGCGATGGCGGGCCCGACACCCGTCTCCGCGCTGATCCACGCCGCGACGATGGTCGCCGCCGGTGTCTACTTCGTCGCCCGGCTCCTTCCCCTGTTCGAGGCCTCGCGGGCCGCGATGATCGTCCTCGCCGCCATGGCCGCGGTCACGATGGTCGGCTCGGCGCTCGCCGCGCTCGCCCAGGACGACATCAAACGCGTCCTCGCCTACTCGACCATCGGACAGCTCGGCTACATGACCGGCGCCCTCGCCGCCGGCGACCGCGGTGCCGCCGTCTTCCACCTCATCTCGCACGGTGCCTTCAAGGCGCTGCTGTTCCTCGCCGCCGGCGTGATCATCCACGCCGCCGGCACCAATTCGCTGGCCGCCATGTCCCGTATGCGGGGCCTGCGCGACCGCGTCCCGGACGCCTACTGGACGACGACCGTGGCGCTGCTCGCACTCGCCGCGATCCCGCCCTTCAGCGGCTTCTTCTCGAAGGAGTCCGTCCTCGTCGCCGCGGAGCACGTCGCCACCGGTCACACCGAGCACGCGCCCGGCGCGGCGGGCTGGACCGTCCTCGTCGCCGGTCTCGTCACGGCCCTGCTCACCGCCGCCTACGCGACGCGCCTGTGGCTGCTGGCCTTCCGCGGCCGGGGCGCCGAAGCCCCCGACCACGGCCGGCAGCCGCTCGTCATGAACGCCGTGCTCTGGGTCCTCGCCCTCCCCTCGCTCGCCCTCGGCGGGCTCGCCTTCCGCCTGCTGCCCGACTGGTTCGACGGCCAGGACCTCACCCCGACGCTCACCACCTCCGTGCTCGGCACGGGTGTGGCCCTGGTCGGCGGCATCGTCACCTACGCCGCCTGGCGCCACACCACGGCGTTCGCGGACCGCCCGCCGCTGGGGGCGGTCGCGGCGCACCCGGAGGGCGACGCCGCCCGCGTGGAGGCAGAGGCCATCGCCAGCCACGAACCCGCCTACGGAGACATCGCGTACGCCCCCGACCCCTCGGACCCGGGACGGCTCCTGCTGGGCCCCCTGCACCGGCACGCGGCCGTCGGCTTCCACCTGGACGCGGTGTACACCACGCTCTTCGTCCGGCCGGTGCAGGCAGGTGCGAGCCTCGTCCGGTTCCTGGACCGCGAGGTCGTCGACACCTACGTACGCGGGGCTGGCGCCCTGCCCCGCTGGCTCGGCACCGCCGTCCGCCGGGCCCAGACCGGCAATGTGCAGACCTATGTGAGCGCGCTGCTCGCCGGCACCGTCGTCCTCGCGGTCGCCGCCGTCCTCGTCGCCACGGGAGCGTGAGCAGGCGTGATCGATATCAACGAGTCCCTGATGCAGTTCCTTCTCGCGTTGATCGTCGTCGGCCCGCTGATCGGGGCCGCCGCCGCTCTGCTCCCGGCCCCGCCCGGGCTGAAGGGGAAGTCACCCGAGCAGGCGGTGCTGCGGCACGGCGTCACCGTCACCGGCGTCATCCTTCTCGCCGTGATCGTCCTCGTGCTCGGCTTCGACCACGACCACCCCTCGAAGATGCAGGCCAGCACGGACATCAGCTGGATCCCCGCACTCGACGTGCGCATCCACCTCGGCATCGACGGCATCTCCCTCCCCCTGCTGGTGCTGACCGCGCTGCTGACCTTCCTCTGCGCGCTCTACTCGTACTGCAGGCAGCGAAACGAGCGGCTGACACAACGAGCCCCGGCCCCGAGCCCGAAGGCCTTCGTCGCGCTGCTGCTCGTCCTGGAGTCCGGCACTCTCGCGACCTTCGCCGTCCTCGACCTGATCCTGTTCTTCCTCGCCTTCGAGATGGTCCTCATCCCGATGTACTTCCTCATCGCCCGCTGGGGCGGCGAAGGACGGGCCGCGGCGGCCTGGAAGTTCATCCTCTACACCCTCCTCGGCTCCGTCGTCATGCTGCTCGGCCTGCTCCTGATCGGACTCACGGCGGGCACATTCGACATGGTGGCACTCGCCACTGACAACGGCCGGTCGCTGACCGCATCCGTGCAGGTCATCGCCGTTCTGGCGATCGGGATCGGGCTCGCGGTGAAGACCCCGATGTGGCCGCTGCACAGCTGGCTGCCCGACGCCCACACCGCCGCCCCGACGGTCGGCTCGGTCCTGCTGGCCGGCGTCCTGCTGAAGATGGGTACGTACGGGTTCGTCCGCATCCTCCTCCCGATCGCGCCGGACGGCTTCCAGACCTTCGCGCCCTACCTCGCGGCCCTCGCCGTCGTCGGCATCATCTACGGCTCCCTGGCCTGCCTGGCCCTGGTCAAGCGGGGCGCGAAGGGCGACCTGAAACGCCTCATCGCCTACTCCTCCGTCGGCCACATGGGCTTCGTCCTGCTCGGCATCGCGACCATGACCCCGACCGGCGTGAACGGCGCCCTGTTCGCCAACATCGCCCACGGCCTCATCACCGGCCTGCTCTTCTTCGTGGCCGGCGGACTCAAGGACCGCACCGGCACCACCGATCTCGACACCCTCGCCGAGGAGACCGGAGCCGCCCTGTACGGCAGGGCACCGCGCCTCGGCGGCCTGCTCGCCTTCGCCGCGGTCGCCTCGCTCGGCCTGCCGGGTCTGGCCGGATTCTGGGGCGAGATGCTGGCGCTGTTCGGCGCCTTCGACCCCCACGAGGGCCTCAGCCGCCCCGCCTTCCTCACCTTCATGGCCGTCGCCGCCTTCGGCACGCTGCTGACCGCCGCGTACATGCTGATCGTGGTCCGCCGTGTCTGCATGGGCGCCGTACCGCGGGAAGCCCCGGCCCTCACCGACGTACGCACGTACGAGTTCGCCGCCTGGACGCCGCTCGTCGCCCTCACCGTCGTCGCCGGACTGTGGCCCAGAACCCTTCTCGGCCTCACCGACCCGGCCGTGCAGCAGCTCCTCTCAGGAGGCACCCGATGAGCTCCCCGGCCCCGTCCCTCGCCCAGACCCTCTCGCAGTCACCGGCCCAGAACCTCGTCCAGTCCGTCGACTGGCTCGCCATCGCGCCGCCCACCATCGCCGCGGTCATCGGGCTCGTCGTCCTCGTCACCGACCTGTTCGTCAAGGACGCCCGCAAGCCGCTGCTCGGCTGGATGTCGGTCGCCGGGCTCGCCGCCGCCGCGCTCATGCTGCTGCCCCTGGTGAACGGCGACCGCTCGACGTTCTGCCGGACCGGCGACGCCGACGTCTGCAGTTACACGGCCGACACCTTCACCCTCGCCCTCCAGTTCCTGGTCCTCGGCGGGGCCCTTCTGGCCGCCCTGCTGTCGGTCACCGCCCTGAAGGACGCCGACCGCGGACTCCCCGAGGGCGAGTTCTGGTTCCTGCTGCTCTCCTCCGCGGCCGGCGCCGCCCTCCTGCCCGCCTCCCGCGACCTCGCGACCCTCATCGTCGCCCTGGAGGTCGCCTCCCTGCCCGCCTTCGCGCTCGTGGGCCTGCGCCAGGGAGACCGGCGCTCCTCCGAAGCGGCCCTGAAGTTCTTCCTGTCCTCGGTCACCGCGACCGCGGTCAGCCTCATGGGCATCAGCTTCGTGTACGCCTCGACCGGCACCCTCTACCTCACCCAGGTGGCCGAACGGATCACCCACGTCGACGGGCAGCTCACCACCCTCGCGCAGACCGGCGTCGTCCTCACCCTCGTCGGCTTCGCCTTCAAGACGGCCGCCGTGCCCTTCCACTTCTGGGTGCCCGACACCTACGTGGGCGCACCCCTGCCGATCGCGGCCTACCTGTCCGTGGTCGGCAAGGCGGTCGGCTTCTCCGGCCTGATCCTCGTCACGGTCATCGCCCTCCCGTCCTACGCGGACGTCTGGGGGCCCGCCCTGGCGGCGCTGGCCGCCCTCACCATGACGGTCGGCAACGCGGGAGCCCTCCGCCAGCGGACCACACGCGCGTACAGCGCGGTGCGCCTGCTCGCCTGGTCGTCCGTCGGCCAGGCCGGCTACCTGCTGGTTCCGATCGCCGCCGCCGGGTACTCCGACGAGCCCGAGCGGGCGATCGGCTCCACCGTCGCCTACGCCCTCATGTACGCGGCGGTGAACCTCGGCGCCTTCGCGGTCGCCGTGCTCGTCGGCCGTACGCGGCCCCGCAACCGCGTCGCCGACTACCGGGGCCTGTACGCCTCCCACCCGCTGACCGCCCTGCTCCTGGCGTTCTTCCTGCTGTGCCTCGCCGGGCTGCCGCCCGGCATCATCGGCCTCTTCGCCAAGGTCACGGTCTTCTCGGCGGCCGTCGACGCCGGGCTCGGCTGGCTGGCCGTCGTCATGGCGGTCAACGTCGTCATCGCGCTGTACTACTACCTCCGATGGACGGCCCTGCTGTTCCGGACGCCCGAGAACGCGACGGAGAGGCATCGCGTCCCCGCGCCCGTCACGGCCGCGCTCACCCTGACCGCGCTCCTGGCGGTCGCCCTCTCGGGAGCCCCCCAGCTGATCCTGCGCTTCGCCGACACCGGCCTCTTCTGAGCGGGTCGGCTTCACGTACGCGCGCGTGAGGTACCCGGCCGCGGCGCACGGTGTCCGCTGCGGCCGTCACCCGCATGGACCACGCGCGCCGCGGTGAGCGCCGGGGAACTGGCGGCCCTCGCCTGGCGTTGACCAGTACGGAAGGGTCCACTGGACGTGATGCCACGCCACCGGTGGCATCGGAGTCCAGGAAGCAACCACAGCGAGCGACACCTGCAAGCAAAGGGTTCCCCTGCTGCACCACTTGGAGGGCGTACCGTGCACCGCCGGCACAACGGGCTCAGGACGGCAGTACTCCTCGGGGGACTGTCGGCGCTCATCATTCTCATCGGCAGCTTCTTCGGCCGAGCGGGGCTCGTCGTCGCCGTACTCGTCGCCCTGGGCACGAACGCGTACGCGTACTGGAACAGCGACAAGCTCGCTCTGCGCGCGATGCGCGCCCGTCCGGTGAGCGAGTTCGAGGCCCCCGGGCTCTACCGGATGGTCCGCGAGCTCTCCACCCAGGCCCGCCAGCCCATGCCCCGCCTGTACATCTCGCCGACGGAGGCACCGAACGCCTTCGCGACCGGCCGCAACCCGCGCAACGCGGCCGTGTGCTGCACCGAGGGCATCCTGCGTCTGCTCGACGAGCGCGAGCTGCGCGGTGTCATCGGCCACGAGCTGAGCCACGTCTACAACCGCGACATCCTGATCTCGTCCGTCGCCGGCGCCCTGGCCTCCGTGATCATGTTCCTGGTCAACTTCGCCTGGCTGATCCCCGTCGGCCGGTCCAACGACGATGACGGGCCGGGTCTGCTGGGCATGCTCCTCATCATGATCCTCGGTCCGCTCGCCGCCACCGTCATCCAACTGGCGATCAGCCGCTCCAGGGAGTTCGAGGCCGACGCGTCCGGCGCCCAGCTGACCGGCGACCCCATGGCCCTGGCGGGCGCCCTGCGCAAGCTGGAGACGGGCACGAAGCAGCTGCCGCTGCCCCCCGAGCCCCGGATCGAGACCGCCAGCCACATGATGATCGCCAACCCGTTCCGCCCGGGGCAGGGGGTTTCGAAAATGTTCTCCACTCATCCGCCCATGGCGGAGCGGATCGCCCGACTCGAAAAGATGGCAGGTCGACAGCAGTGAAGACCATCCTCAACGTCATTTGGCTCGTCCTCAGCGGCTTCTGGCTGTTCCTCGCCTACCTGGTCGCGGGGCTCCTGCTCTGTGTGACGATCATCGGCATCCCGTTCGGCATCGCGGCCTTCCGCATCGGCGTCTACGCCCTGTGGCCCTTCGGCTACACGGCGGTCGAGCGCCGCGACGCGGGGGCGCCCTCGTGCATCGGCAACGTCCTGTGGCTGGTCCTGGCGGGCTGGTGGCTCGCCATCGGCCACATCGTCACCGGTATCGCCCTGTGCGTGACCATCATCGGGATCCCGCTCGGCGTCGCCAACTTCAAGCTGATCCCGGTCTCCCTGCTCCCGCTGGGACGCGAGATCGTGCGCACGGACCAGCCGTTCACGGCCACCGGCTCCACGCAGCGGAACGGCTGGTAGGAACCGCCGCTTTCCACAACCGCGGGGTTGTCCACAGGCTCGCTCGGCTGTCGGCGGCGACCTGCACCATGAATGCATGACCGAGAACGGGCAGCCCGCCCCCCCCGCACAAGTGGCCACCGACCCGCGCAACGCCCATTCCTGGGAGCGGAGTTCCCTCCCGGCACCCGAGCCGACGGCACTTGCCGGGATACGAGAAGGCCGAACGAAGGTCTGAAGTCGCCGCCGGGGGACCGGCTTCCGCATACGTACGGCGACCGGACCCGTAGGGGTGGCGGACACGGTCACTCCGCCGGCGTCCGCCACTCACGGCACGCCGGACGTCCGGTGTCGCGAACGCCCGCCGCGACGAGCCCCGGCACCCGGCCGAGACACCCCCGTCGCGTCTACCGCGGGACCTTCCCCCTTCGCCCCCGCGTGCCCCCGTACGCCACCGCGCCCGCGGCCAGCACACCTGCGCCCACGATCACCGAACCCGCCGGAAGGGAGAAGGCGAGCACCAGACATCCGACGAGACCCAGCGCCGGCACCACCCGCGACGCCCGCGAGGTGTCGAGCGTCCAGGCCGAGGCGTTGGCCACCGCGTAGTACGCCAGCACACCGAAAGAGGAGAAACCGATGGCACTGCGCACGTCCACCGTGGCGGCGAGGACCCCGACCACCGCTCCCACGGCCAGCTCCGCGCGGTGCGGTACCCGGGAACGCGGGTGCACCGCGGCCAGTGCTTCGGGCAGGTGCCGGTCCCGCGCCATGGCCAGCGTCGTCCGTGAGACGCCGAGGATCAACGCCAGGAGGGAGCCCAGCGCGGCCACGGCGGCGCCCACCCGCACGACCGGAGCCAGCCCCGGCAGACCCGCCTCCCGCACGGCGTCCGCCAGCGGCGCCGTCGCCTGTCCGAGACCGCCCGGGCCCAGCACGGAAAGCACACCCACCGCCACACAGCCGTACACGATCAGTGTGATGCCCAGGGCCAGCGGGATCGCGCGCGGGATGGTGCGCTCCGGGTCCCGGACCTCCTCGGCGAGCGTCGCGATGCGCGCGTATCCCGCGAAGGCGAAGAAGAGCAGACCGGCCGCCTGGAGGATGCCGCCCGACACTCCGACGTCCAGCCGACCGGCGTCGGCCCGGCCCGACCCGAGACACACCACCACCACGGATGCGAGGACCACCAGCACCACAGCCACGATCGCCCGCGTCACACGGGCCGACTTCTGGATGCCGCCGTAGTTCACCGCCGTCAGCAGCACCACGGCCGCGACCGCCACCGGGTGCGCCTGCTCCGGCCAGACGTACATGCCCACGGTGAGCGCCATGGCGGCGCAGGAGGCCGTCTTGCCCACGATGAACGACCAGCCCGCGAGGTACCCCCAGAAATCCCCGAGCCGCTCACGCCCGTAGACGTAGGTGCCACCCGAGGCCGGGTAACGAGCGGCGAGCCGTGCCGAGGAGGTGGCGTTGCAGTAGGCGACGACGGCGGCCACCGCGAGGCCGAGCAGGAGCCCCGACCCGGCCGCTCGGGCCGCGGGTGCGAGGGCCACGAAGACGCCGGCGCCGATCATCGAACCGAGTCCCACGAACACGGCGTCGCCCACGCCCAGGGTGCGCCGCAGCTGAGGACCGCCAGGTGTCATGCGTCGCACCCTACTGATCGACGCAACCACCAGGAGTGATCGGAACGTCCCCCTGACCAGGAAGACATGAACACCGCGGAGACCGGTCCGACGGACGGGACCGCGTGGGTACTGGGCGAACGGGCAGGTGCACGGCATGACGATCTTGAGCTGGATCATCCTGGGACTGCTGGCCGGGGCGGTCGCCAAGTTCCTGCTGCCGGGCCGTGATCCGGGAGGGCTCGTCGGCACGACCCTCATCGGCATCGCGGGGGCGTTCATCGGCGGCTGGATATCGGCCCGTTGGCTCGACCACCCGGTCAGCAAGGACTTCTACGACGGTGCCACGTGGGCGGCGGCGATCGGCGGTTCCCTGGTGCTGCTGATCGCCTACCGGCTCCTGTTCGGGAACTCGCGCGATCGATGACGCGATAGGCACCCGGCCGACGCGAAGGGCGGGCACCCGCGGGCGCCCGCCCTTCCCCGTCGGACGGGACCTTGCCTGTCGTCCTGCCTCGGATCAGCAGGTCACCGGTAGTTCACGAACTGCAGCGCGAAGTCGAAGTCCTGGTTCTTCAGCAGGGCGATCACGGTCTGCAGGTCGTCCCGGCTCTTGGAGGAGACCCGCAGCTCCTCACCCTGCACCTGAGCCTTCACGCCCTTGGGACCCTCGTCGCGGATGAGCTTGGCGACCTTCTTCGCGTTCTCCTGGGAAATGCCCTCCTCGATCGACGCGAAGATCTTGTAGTCCTTGCCGGAGAGCTGGGGCTCGCCCGCGTCCAGCGCCTTCAGCGAGATGCCGCGCTTGACCAGCTTGGACTGGAAGACGTCGAGGACGGCGTTGACCCGGTCCTCGGAGTTGGCCTCCATGAGGATCTTCTCCCCGGACCAGGAGATCGAGGCGCCCACACCCTTGAAGTCGTAGCGCTGCGAGAGCTCCTTGGCGGCCTGGTTGAGGGCGTTGTCGACCTCCTGCCGCTCGACCTTCGAGACGATGTCGAAACTGGAGTCGGCCATGTCCTGTGGCTCCTTGTATCTGGTGCGTGTCGGGCCGCGTATCGGGTCCGTACCGGCATACGTCGGCGACCGCCGGGCCCGCGGGGACCCTCGGCCGCATCCGGACAAGACTAGCCACCCGCCGTCCCCCGGGTGGCGATCAATCGGGTGGCGAAGCACCCCTCCACATCGGGTATTGTTTACGTCGTTGCCACGGAGCACCGCCGCAAGGCGGTTCGAAGGGCAGCGAACCCCGGCGGTGTGCCCGAGCGGCCAAAGGGAGCAGACTGTAAATCTGCCGGCTCAGCCTTCCCAGGTTCGAATCCTGGCGCCGCCACACGACCGAAAGGGTCTGTGACCAGCAGCAATGCTGATCGCAGACCCTTTCGTCATTGACGGGTCCGACCTGATCGTTATGGGTGCTTTTTCTCAGTGTGTCTCACCCTGATTCGGGTGCTGACCAGTCTGTGTGGGGCAGGCGTGGGGCAGCTTCCGGCTGTCCTAGCTGCCGTTTTTCAGTGCCCGCTCGATGCGGGCGTTCGCCGTGGCGGCGCCGCCGTCCAGGCACTTCGCGTATACCCGGAACAGCACAGCCACACTGTGGCCGGCGCGCGCGGCCACTTCCTGCGGCTCCACGCCAGAGCTGAGCCACGTGGAAACGGCGGCGTGGCGAAGATCATACGGACGCTTCGCCAGCAGCGACGCGCACTGAGCGGGCGTGAGGGCGCGCGTACGGGCTTCCGCCCACACTTCGCCGTATCCAGTGTCCTGGATGAGTCCTCCGCGCTGCGTTCGGAACAGTCGCCCGTCGGGGGCGACGCCGTAAGCGGTGACGTGCCACCGGAGCAGGTTCACGAGATCGGGCGGGATCGGGACGGTGCGGACTGCTTTCCGGGGCCGGTGTTTGAGCCCTCGCCGGTCGTGCGCCTCTCCGCTGTCCGTCCAGGCCGACCCCGAGCGCGGGCGGGTTTCCCGGAGTCGCAGAGTGCCCCACCCTCGGCGGGGCAGGTCGCAGTCCTGGAGACGCAAGCCGATGACTTCCGCCGGCCGTGCCGCCGCGTAGTACATGCAGCCGAAGAAGGCGACCAGGCGCCGCCCGCGGGGGCTCTGCCTACGCACGGCATCGAGCAGGGCGAGAGCCTGCCGGGGGTCCGGAACCGAGGCGGGGTCCAGTTCCTCCGCGACCTGCTCCGGGGACTTCCACTGCACCTGTGGCAGGGGGTTGTCCGTCAGACGTCCGGCGTCAACTGCGTAGCCGAGTGCGTTGTGAAAGATGGCCCGCTTCCGGCGGATGGTCGACGCTGCTGCTGTGGTGCCGTCCAGTTTCTTGGTCAAGGCGTCCAGGGCGGCGCGTACCTGCATGCGGTCGGCCAGCGCGGACGTGGGCAGGGACTTCCGCTCGAACCATGCCAGCACGGCGGCCACGTCGTCCGGCGGTTCCTGGTCACGGCGGCTCACGTTGAATGCCCAGCTATAGAGGGCCGTCCGTACCGTCTGAGCATCAGCCATGCCCTTGGCGTCCCTAATGAGAGCGGGCGTAACGGTGGCCATGGCTTCCGCGAGCGTCCGGCGTGTGGAGCCGGGGGAGTGCTGCCACTTCATCTCGATGTACTCGCGGGCGTGCTGGTACCAGTTGACGTCGTTGCGTTGCCGCAACTCGGACAGCGGCGCCCCGGTGGATTCGTCGAACGGCTCGCCGGCGTGAGCCGCCCGCAACAGCTCGGCGCGGCGGCCTTCCGCCAGTGTCTTGGTGCGGAACGTCTGGGAGTGCGGGGTGTCACCCGTCTTCCAGCGCAATTCCGCGGAGGTCTGTCCACGATCCTTCCGCTGGCGGACGGACCAGATCCGAACGTCGTACGTCTTCCCCATCGGGGGCCTTCCTGTGAAAGGGGCCCCGCCATGGCGGGGCCCCGTCGGTGTGGTCAGAGATCAGGCCGCGATTTCGTGCGTGGCCCACCATTCGTCCAGGTCGCTGCGGCGGCAGCGGATCTGTCCGTTGGGGAGTTTGATGAGCTTCGGGGCCAGGCCGCGGGCGCGCATGCGGTAGAACGCGGCGCGGCTCATCTCGATCTCTTCGAGGACTTCGGGGAGCTTGAGCATCTTGGGGCGAGCCATCGTTGCTACTCCTCGCGTGGTCTGCGGGTGGGCGAGTGTGTCCGAGGTGCAGATTTCTGCGTCACCTGCGTCATCTGCGTCACTCGCGGCTCTGACCTGCGGTTTCGTGGTGACGCAGCACGGTGGGGGTTCGTCACCGGTGACACAGACCTGCGTCATCGGGTGACGCAGGTGACGCGGGGTGACGCAGGAATCGGCCGTCTGCGTCACCGGCCTTCCAGCAGGTCACCGGCCGTTTTCGGGGTACGGGTGACGCAGGTGACGCAGCGTCTTCCTACTTAGGACAAAGAGGGGGGTGGTATCTGTTGTGGTGCGGCTCAGAGATTGAAGAAGGAGCCGCTTCGCGGCGCGACCTCGCAGGGCGGCGCCGCCGCCGAACAGCAAGAGGAGCACGGGGGGCCGGGTGCTCCTCTTGCTTGTGAGCGGTCGTGGTGCCGTGCGGTCAGAAGGCCGCTTCCTGCTCTGGTGAGAGCGGCGCGGCGGCCGGCCGCGCGATCTCGATATAGCGGGATGCGTTGGTGCGTCCCCAGTCGATGAGGACGCCCCGGGCCGCGAGGGTGGGCTGTAGCCGCTTGAGCCGGTCTGAGAGCACCTTGCCGGTGGTCGGCCACCCTTTGGGCAGAGGACGGAAGTCCTCGCCCGCGTAGAGACCCGTGAGGCAGTACAGCCACTCGGCAGACGTCATCCGCTGATCGGTGCCCGGCTCGATGCCGGAGGCGTGCTTGAGGACCGTCTGTGCCAACAGGTCGCCCTCGATGACGTCGTCGTTAAGGTCGTCCAGGCTGGCCCGGTACGCGGCCAGCGCCCCGAGTCCGGTGGCCGCGTCGAGCTGCGCGCACAGGTGCGCGAAGTCCGCCATACGTAGGTCGGTCGGGATGTCCGCCTCCGCCGCCCGTACCTGCACGGCCAGGTCCAGGAGCGAGCCGAGGATGACAGGCAGCACTTCGGCGAAGTCGGACCACAGTTCTGCCTCAGTACGCCGCACCCGGGGGCGTTCCAGGCGGAGCGGCAGGAGCCGTTCGGCGAGGTCGGGCCGGATGACGCCGACGTCGATGCCGGTCAGGAGCAGGGGGCGGCGGTAGCCGATGCGGAAGACGTCCCCGTCGGTGAACAGGGCGCGCTTGACGTTCTCGGCGCCGGTGACGATGCAGCACATCGCGTCGGACAGTTCCGGGGTCATGTGGGAGAGGTTGTCCAGGGCGGTGACCCATCCGGCCGCTACCGCCGTGATCAGGTTCTCCTCGTCCTTCGGGGCCCGGCGCAGGTCCCCGGTCATGCCCTCGATGATCCGCACCAGCATCCGCCCACCGGTGGACTTGCCCGCGCCCTGCGGACCGGTGAGGAACGGCGCCGGCACGGGCACGTCCGGACCGAGACAGCCGACGAGCCACGCGATGGCCAGGCACTCCGTCTCGGCGGTGGCGAAGTTGCACAGCCGCATCAGGAGATCGATGCCCTTCCCGTCGGTGTCCTTGACGGGCAACGGCAGCTCCCCCGTGAGCTGGGTACGCCGCCAGCAGACTTCCCGCGGGTCCGGGGTGCGGATGTCCCACCCGGTGGGGTGAATGCGCACGGACTGCCCGTCGGCCCGTCCCAGGTCCAGCCAGGTGGCCCCGTCGAATCCGGGGGCGACGCGGATGTGCACGGGCTGTACGTCCTCGGTCAGCGCCAGTGCTTCGATCAGGTCGAGCGCTTCCTTCATTGCGGTGCCGTTGAACACGCCCACCCCGTCGCGGAAGAGTCCGACCATGAGTTCCTGCCGGTGGCTGCCCGTGGTGCCCTGGGAGCGGATCGGGCGGGCGACGGGGTGGCCGTTGCGCTGCGCGTAGACGGTGCCGTCGGCGGTGCGGAAGTAACGGAAGTGAGCTTGCGCGTAGTCGGTGATGATTTCGCGGGCGGGGGTCTTCTCGTCGTCGGACATGTCACAGTCCCAACGTGGTGCGGGCGTTGGTCCACGCGTCCGTGCAGTGCCGGGCCGTCTCGCCCTTGCTCTGCGCGGCGGTGAACAGGCGGGCGACGTGTGCGTCGGTGAGGCAGCCGCACCGGCCGTGCGTGGACAGCACCGCGAGGAACGCCCCATAGACCGTGGCGTGGATCGCGTTGCCGGCCCCGGTGATGCGCTGCACGGCCATCGCGATGCCGCGTTCCAGATAGGCGGGCGTGCGGTGCGGGCACTCCCCGCCACCGGCCCCCACGGGCACGGCGACGGTCGCCAGCCGGACCGGGGAGGGTTCCTTGACGGCCAGCGCGCGCACGGCGTCCGGCAGGTCCGCCATCGCCCCGGTACCGGGACCGAGGTAGCGGGCGTAGGCCATGGTCGACTTGATGTCGACGCCGGGGCGGACCGCGTTGCGTGAGGTCATGGCGCCTCGGTAGATCCAGTGCTGGCCGCGCGTCGTCGGCACGGTCCGGGTGGCGGGCAGGGCGGTGCGGGCCCAAGCGATGGCGTCCGCGTCGTCCAGGTCCACCACGGTCAGGTCGGCGCCGCCGGGGTGATAGCCGACGCACACCGCCCGCCGCCACGCCGCCGCCCATGCGGGCGAGACGATGACGGCCGGCTCGGTGGTGGCGGCGGCCCACGCGTGGCAGACGCCGGGGCACCGGCACAGGCCCGGGACCCTCATGTTCGGCCGGCCGCCGCACGCGTTGTCCGCACACGTCGTGCAGTTGCCGAACGGGACCTTCCCCCGGCGCAGGGGCAGCACGGGCACGCCGGACGCCGCGAGACTCAGCGCCGTGTGCTGCGGATAGAGCGTGGGTTGCGTCATGCTGGGGTATCTCCAGTTCCTTTGTTGGGTGCTGGTTGGCAAGGGCGGCCCCGCGTTCTTGGCGGAAGAGGGGCCGCCCTTTGCTGTGCTCCGGGAAATGGGGCGGCAGGTTGTCAGTGGTCGTGGTTAAGGTCGCGGAATGACGACGACCGTTGATCTTGTGCCGGGCATGGTGACGACGCGTGAGGCCATTGCCGCGGCCTACGGGTGTGGGAAGTACCAGGGCATCGAGCCGGCCGACGATGCGGGCAAGGTGTTCGTGTACTCCGACCCGTCCGCGGGTGAGGAGTACGGCTACACCTTCGATGGCCGCGCAGAAGACGACGAGTACGGGCCGCTGTACCTGTACACCGGCGCCGGCACCAAGGGAGATCAGAAGCCGTCCGACCGCAACGGGTCACTGCTGACCGCGGCCGAGAAGAACCGTGAGATCCACCTGTTCGTCGAGAACGGCAAGGTTCCCGGCAGCGGAGCGAAGCAGCAGCGCTACATCGGTCAGATGGTGGTCGACCTGGTCAAGCCCTACGAGGTGCGGCGCGCACCGGGCAAGGACAAGGTCATGCGGAATGTGCTGGTGTTCCGCTTCCGGCCGGCCCCGGGAACGACGCCAGCGTGGACTGAGGACGATCGTCTGCCGGATGCACTGAAGACGGACGTTGAGATCACCGCACCGGGACAGGCCGCGGGTACCCCTGCACCCGTCGTATTGCCGCAGCAGAGCGGAGCGAAGGCCAAGAAGACCGAGCAGCACGGCACCGCCGAAACGGTCGCGGACATTCCCGCCGGGCAGCGCAAGGTCCTGCGCCGCGAGGGCGAACTGGTCACCACGTTCGTGGCCCACCTGTCCGCGGCTGGCCACGAGACCCACAGCTTTCAGATCACCATCAAGGGCGAGCCCGGCGCGCTCACCCCTGACCTGTACGACGCGACGGATCACGTGCTGTACGAGGCGAAGGGCCAGACGACCCGCGCCAACGTGCGCATGGCGATTGGGCAGTTGGCCGACTACCGCCGGCACATCCCCAACAAGGAGGGATTGCGCGTCGCGGTGCTGCTTCCTAAGGAACCCACCGCAGACGTCCAGGACCTCCTTGCCGAGGAAAGCGTGTCGCTGGTCTACCAGACCGAGGACGGCTTTGCTGGCTGGCCGCTCGCCTAGCCTCAGCCGCGGAAGTTGCTCCGCTTGATCACGGCCTTGCGGATGTTCACCGTCGTTCCTGCCCCGCCCTGGTGGCCGCTCGCGGTGAAGAGCTGCACGGCGATCCATCCACCGAAGATCACGGCGGCCAGGATGATCAGTTGGGTGATGAACGCGGTGAGCGCGGCGATGAACGAGGTGAGCAGGATCAGCCCACCGCACACCGCGAGGAACCCGACGCCCCCGAGGGCGACGTTCACCGCCGTCCGCGCAACTGCCGGCTTGGCCGCGATCGGCTCGGGCTGTGCGGGGTTGATGGCGTAGCCGGTGACGACGCGGCCGTCCGGCAGGACGATGCTCGCCACTGCCGGAACCGTGCCCGGCTGGACTGGCACGATGGGGGCCGGCGTGACGGTGGCGGGCGGGTACGGGGTCGGGTGGTGGACCTCTACGGCCCGCTGTGCGGGCGGGTGAGGGGTGTGGTCGGGGTACATGCGGAATCCCTTCCGAACGTGGGTCAGGGAGGCAGAGACACCCCCTGCCGGGGGTACTGCGAGGGGTGATTCAGGGGTCTGACCTGCGTGCCTCCCTGACTCCCTGGACGATCATTTGCGCAGGTCAGGGCGAGGGAGGCGGGGCAGGGAGGCGGTCAGGGAGTTCTCCCTGCCTCCCTGCCCCGTCGGCGGTCGGCTCCCTGCCGTCATTCGGCGGAAGCGGAACCCTCGGTGTCGCGGTCGGCAAGGGCGCGGGCGACGCGGTCGCGGGCCACGCACATGACGCCGTCGGACTTGTACGGGCTGGCGCTGGCGTCGTCCAGAACGCGCTTGAGGTCGAGGAACGACCAGCCGCCGTAAGCGGCCGTGTTGAGCGCGGCGAGTCGTGCGAGCACGTCCTTGGTCCGCACGCGGGTCGCGTCGCCGATGACCGCGGCGATGTCGGTCAGCGGGTCGTGCTCCTCTTCGTGCTTGATGGCGTGCAGGGTGGTGACGCCGTCGCGCAGGGCCTTGGCCCGGTCGGCGATGGCCTGTGCCGCGTCGTCGTCGATGAAGTGCGTCCGCACGGTGATGGACGCCTGCCCGGCGGGAATGGCGATGCCGTCGGAGGCAACGACCAGGGTGCCCTTGTCCAGGCCCTGCCGGAGCAGGTGCGGGGCGGCGCCGCCGTTGACGGCCTTGTCCCCCAGCGCCATCCGGGACTGCTGCTCGGTGCCCAGTGCGAGGGACGCGCGGGTGTGGGCGCCCTCGCGGACCAGCTTGGGCAGGTTCTGGTCGGTGGGGTCCTGCGTGCCCTGCCACATCAGCACGTCGACGGCACGGCCCTGGTTGTGAATCTTGCGGACCGCCATGAAGTACCGGGAGGTGGCCTTGCTGCCGCCGTAGGGGCGGTTCTCCTCGTCCTTGGCCGGGCACATGAACGCCACCTGCGCTTCGTCCACGAGGACGATGAGCGGCGGGAACTTCGCGTTCGGGTCCTTCTGCCGGATCTCCAGGCGGCGGTTCATCTCGGTGACCGCGTCCTCTGCCATCTCGGTGGCCTGGATGACGTGGTCATCGGTCGGGCCCTGGATGAGGACGGACGCGATGCCGTCGAACGGCCGCCAGTCCCCGGCGCCCTTGAGGTCGGCAAGCCAGAACTGCACCGACCGGTCCAGAGACAGCCACAGGGCCAGCGCCCGCAGCGCGGCCGTCTTGCCCTGGTTCGACAACCCTGTGACCAACAGGTGGCGCTGGTAGACGCTCATGCCGGCCGCGTCGCCGCGCAGGTCCTGACCCCATGGCGCCTTTCCCTTGGCGTAGTCGGCGGTCAGCGTCTCGTCGGTGACCAGCGGGGAGGGGCCGATCGGCTCGTCCAGCGCTCCGGAGTCGGCGATCCACAGCCGCACTGTACGGGCGGCCTGGGGGATGGTGATGAACACTTCGTGCTCGTGCCGGGTCAGGTTCTCGGCGAGCTTGCGCCGCTTGTGCTGCACCTCCACCGTGGACACCCCAGAGGGCAGGGTTACGTCCACCTCGACACCGCATCCGGCGATCCGGATCGGCCCGAGCATGGAGGCGCCGGCGTCGCCCATCTCCTTGATGGCGTTGCGCAGGGCGGGCACGCCGAGGTCGCGCAGGGCCTTGACCACGATGGACGGGGTGATCGGCTCCCCCTCACCGCCTCGGACGTTCGCGGGCAGTGCCCAGGAGGGGGCGGCGTGCTGCTTGCGGCCGACCGACCACAGCGCCAGCAGCGCGAGGAATGGGCCGATCGTGAGCGCTGGGCCCCATACGACCTGCACGATGCGGATGAGCAGGGCGATGAAGTCGATCGTGGCCGACAGCGGGGTGATGACGTCCCCGATATGGCCGGTGCTGATGGCCATGACGACTCCGAGGGCGACCAGGGCACCGATGCTCATGCCGGCACCGACGGCCACGCCCTTCGCGGCCTCCACCGGGGAGTGGAGCAGGTCCATGCGGCGGTGGTGGCGGGCGGCTCGGAAGCGCTGCAACCGCTCCTCCCACTCTTCCGCCGCTTCCAGGTTCCCCGCGGCTTCCGCCGCCCGGATCATCCGCTCGTATCGCGAGCCAGTACGGCCGTCCCACGCCCGACGGGCCACGATGCGGCCCCCGTTGAAGGTGTAGAGGCCGTGCCGGGCCGCAGCCCGGACCGTGGCCCGAGTCGACTCGTGTGTGACCACGGACTTCACCGCACGGCCGGAGCGCACCCACAGCGGCACCGGCCGCGCGGGCGGCGCGTCCGGCACGACCGTGAGCACGGTCGGGGCGGTGTCGGCGGTCGGGGGGTCGGTGGCCTTGTGGAGGTGAACGACGTTCTCAGACATGCTGGGACTGCTCCTGACTGCCCCGATCGGGGCGGGAGATAAGGGAGTGAGCCGGGGTGGCCGGGTCCGTGGAAAGAGCGGCCACCCCGGTACTGAAATGGCTGGTCAGAACCAGCCCGACGACCGCTTGGCCGCCTTCGTCTTCGCGGCCTCGGTGAGGAGCCGCTGACGCTCGCCGTGCAGGGCGGTCAGCTCCGCGTTCAGCCGGAGCTCCGCGCTGTTGCCGGTCGTGTCCATGCGCTGTTCCTCGCGGCCCGCGCTGCGACCGCGGGCGACCTTGTAGCCGCCGACGGCCAGCGAGCGGGCCATCGCCCGGCGCTCACTGCCGGTCAGCGGCCACCACTCGCCCCGGCGGACCGCTTCGAGCTTCTTCTGTGTCGCCTGGATCTCGCGGTCCAGGCGGCGGATGTCGGCGTTGCGCATCCTTGGCTTCCCCTCGGTGAGTCGGGTGGATTCGCTGAGGTCAGGTCATGCACCAGCCGGAGTCACAGCCGGAGTCCCACTCGTCGAACGGGAGCGTGTCGACGCCGTCCGGGATCGCGGCCCGAAGGGGCCGGTTGAACCGGGTCAGCCAGACGTGGTCTTTGCCAAGTTCGTCACGGCGCCGGTTGAGGAGGTCTTCGAGCTGGCACGCCTTCTCGAACAGCTCCGGCTCGCTGCGGCGCATGTCGTGCCACGTCTCCGGCCGGTGGAACGGGCAGAACCAGCACGACGACTTCGGCGGAACCGGCAACCCTGCGGCGCGGATGATGCGGGCGCAATCGATACGCCGAATCCCGCGCTCTAACAGCGGATACTCGATGCGCTCGTGCGGCTCGCAGTGCCGGTTGTTCGCCCGCTGGATCTCGTCCAGGCTGATCCCGATGCCGACGGTGGCTGGGGCGTCCTTGGTGGCGCCGCGCCGTTTGAGTTCGTCGGCGATGACCTTGATTTTGAACTGGGCCGTGCAGGAGCGGGTGCCGGGGGCCCCGTTCGACATCCGCACCGGGATCTTCAGCGACCGCGACCCATCCCGGGTCAGGTCCTGCAAGAGGGTGCGGACCTCACCGGACCGCTTCATCACGCGGTCCAGCACGACCAGCTCAAGGCCGTGCTTTTGGGCGTAGGGGATGGCGTACTGGTGCAGGTATCGCAGGGTGCCGGGGTGTTCGGAGTCGTCCCCGACGTTGGCCATGAGGAAGGTGCGGTAGTCCAGCTCGCCCTGGGCTGCGAGGACCAGGGCGGCCGTGGACTGGACGCCACCGCCGAAGCTGAACGACTTCACCGTGTCCGTCGTGGGCGTGCTCATCCCGCCACCTCCACCGTGCGGGCCCGCTCGGCGAGGATCGTGTCCCGCAGCGTCCGGGCGTTGGCCGGCGAGGTGTGGATGGCGCGGCGGATGCCCTCGCCGGTCACCTTCGCGTCCGGCCAATCGTCCGTCGCCTTGCGTGCCTCGGCGAGCAACTGTTCCGGCGTGCGCTTCGGTCGACGCGGCTTGGCCGCGTCCGGGACACGCCCAGTGGCGCGGCGCGGTCGAGTCGACTCCGCCGGCACGGTGCGCGGCTCGATCGAGGCGACCGGAGCGGGGTCGACCGGCGGGAGCGGCTTGAGGTGCGGAGTCGACTTGCCCAGGTCGATCGCGACCGGTTCGGGCACGGCCAGCCGGGTCAGCGTCACCACCGGGTCCGGCGTCGATTCCGGCAGGTCAGCCATAGACCGTTTCATACTGGTATCGGTGGAATCTTCCGCATTCGGAGTCGGTGCGGGATCGAGCATGGTGCCGCCGAACATAGAGGCGAGGGCGGCATCCGCGCCGGCGGTGACGCGGTCGCGCTGCACGTCCAGCAGCCTCGATCCGAGCGCCACGTCCCCGACCCCGACCTTGCGGGCCAGCCGCCACGACTTCCGTTCCGACCACTTCTTGACCCGGTCGCTGGGGTGCTGCGTGGCACGGGCCCGGTGGTAGGCCAGGGCTTGCACCAGATCGGCGGTGCGGCGTTCGTTCTCGGCATCGCGGCCGTCGGTGTGCACCACGATCCTGCGGGCCAGGAATGCCATGCCCTCTGCCGAGACGGACATGCCCATCGGAGTCAGGGCGTAGATCACGGTGCGCCCCGGATCGGGTGCGGCCATCGCCCCCATCACGGCGGCGGCGGCTGGCAGCGCCCACAGCCCGAGCCGGACGATGCGCGGGGAGGACTGGCCCAGCATGGTCAACCCGAGCAGGACCAGGGCGAGCACGGCGGTCGCCCCCTCGCCGGCGGCGAGCGCCCCAAGCGCAGTGCCCTTGCCGTAGGCGTGGCCAATGTTGCTGTACGTGCCGATCCCGCCGAACACGCCCGTGGCCAGCATCGGCACGAACGCGGCGGCCAACACCCCGATCTGTACGCGGGTCAGCTTGGCGCCGGTCATCGGGCACCCCCGGCGGTGAGCAGGGCGGCGACGATGAGCAGGGCCCCGCCGGTCATGGTGAGGTCGACCGCGCGGCGCAGGCAGGTGAACTTGGCGACCGCGAGCCGGGACAGTCCGGCGATGTCGGCGGCCAGGTTCCCGGCGACGACTCCGGTGATCTGGCTCGGGGTGAGGGTGGCCCACAGGGGGAATCCGTGCCTGCCACTCAGGTTCGGGCGGACCGACCGCAGCAGCAGACCGGCCGCCGCGACCAGCAGCGTCAGACCGAGGCCACCCGCGACGATGGCCGGCACGGTCGGCGGTACGTCCCGGGCGACGGTCCAGGTGCCGGCGAGAACTGCGCCCACGAACGCCAGCAGCAGCGCAGTCTTCGTGTCCGTTCGCGCGATCTCCGCCTTTACCTCGGCGTGAGCGGCAGTCAGGTTACGGTCGGTGGCGCTCACGCGGCACCCCCGGAAAGGCTCGTACCGGCGGCGCGGTTGACCAGCGCGACGCGGGCAGCCAGCGCGCGGCGGCGGGCCCTGCGGATGCGACGGTCGTCCACCTCGGTCGGCGTGCGGTCGAGGGTGACGATGTGCGCGTCCAGCAGGTCGACGTCCGCGAGGATCACGGGCATCTCGCGCTCGATCGCGTCCAGCTCAGCGGCCGTGGGTTCCATCCACGGCTCGAACGCGGTAACAGCGTCCTGAACAGTGACGATGTGCTCCATGGGTCGTGGTTCCTTTCAGGGAGGAACGGCCCGAACGCGGCTCCCGGGTGGCACCCCGGGAGCCGCTTGCCGTTGGAGTCGGTTCCGGCTCCCCTCAGCGCTGCTCGTACGCGACGAGCAGCGGAGGCAACCGGCCGCCGCGACGAGCACGGCGGAAGGGTTGTGGTTCGAAGCGCGGCAGATGCCGCGGAAGGTTCTGCGGATGTCAGATCACGCGATGCCAGTCACCGCCCCGAAGGGCGGATCTGGGCAGGTCACCCGGCCCGACATGGGCGGTCGGGGTGGTGACCTGCACCCATCGACCGCACGAGTTCATGCGGCTGGGTCGGCACCCTGTTGAGTTCTCCACAGCGGGTACTCCGGGCCGTGCGTCCGGGCGCTGTCTCTCACACCGTGATTCCGAGACCGACCCGTCATCTGGTGCGCACCAACAGACTGCATCTGGTGCGCACCAGTGTCAAGGTGGTTCGCTGGTTCGTGGCGGTCGAACCGCCGCGGTGCATCTCCAGAAGACCTCTAAAGGCAGGGCCGCCGGTAGCCAACAGGGCTTAACCTTCGGCCTGTTAACCCCTGTTGACCTGCGGCAACGCGCGTCAGGCTGGCAAGGTGTTGTGAGGCAAGCCAATGCCGGGAGGTGGGCCCGTGAGTGCGGGACTTCGAAGTGCGCGGACAGCGCGCGGGTGGTCGCAGGAACGACTGGTTCGCGAGATCGAGCAGTTCGCCCGACGGAACCTCACGGACGTTGCGTCGACCGCGAGCCTGCGGGTGTACGTGTCCGAGTGGGAGAACGGCAAGCGCACCATTTCGGACCGGTACGCACGCATGCTGCGGCAGCTCCTCGGCGTCACGGACGGGGAGCTGCGGGACTCTGACCCGGCCCCTGTGGCGCCGACCGCCGACGGCTACGACGACCTCTTGAGCCGGATCGATTCGGCCAGCAGTGTCAGCGAGTCAATGGTGAAGATGTTCAACGACCAGACCGAATTACTGCGGACCATGGACCGCCAGAGGGGCGCCGCGGCCTTGGTCGATCAGATGTCCGGCCATCTGTCCGCCCTGGAAGACGCGCTCAACTTTGCCGTGCTGCCTTCCGCCCGTCGGCCCGTGGCGCTCGCACTCGCCGGCGCCTCAACTCTGGCAGCGTGGCAGGCAATCGACTCGGGGGCCGTCGAGCGGGCGTGGCGCCATTACGAACTTGCCAAGCGCGCGGCGCGCGACGCTGAAGAGCCCATGTACCTGGCTCACGCCATGGGCGAACAGGCGTACGTGCTCTGCGAAGCGGGACGGCCGGCGCTTGCCGTCGACCTCGTGCGGGATGCTCAGCGCACCGTCGGGCAAGCCGGTTCCGCCCGACTCCGGGCATGGCTGTATGCCGCGGAAGCCGAGATGTGCGCGCACGCCGACATGCCGGACGACTGCCGACGTGCGCTGGAGGCGGCCATGGCGGTCATCCCGCCGGGCCCCGAGGATCGGGACCCGGACATGTTGAGCATCTTCCTGAACGGCGCGCATCTCGCCCGGTGGCAGGGCAACGTGCTCGCCCTGCTCGGGGAGGAGTCGGCGGTGACCAGTCTTTACGGCGCGCTTGAGGTGATGGACCCGACGTTCGTTCGCGCACGCGCTGGCCTCCACGCCGACCTTGCCCAAGCGCACCTCACACGAGCCGAGTACGACAACGCCAGTACACACCTGCGTCAGGCTCGACTGTTGGCGAGCCGGACCGGTTCGGTCCGGCAGCGCCGTCGCATCGACCTGCTCACTGCGCGGCTGTGAGTCCCTGTGTGCGTCGTGTCGCCAGGATGTGCAGCAGAGCGACCAGGGTGCCTGAGCCCAGCAGCTCACCGCGGGCCATGAGCCCAGGGATGTCCGCCAGCGGTACCCACTCGATGTGGCCGGCCTCTTCCAGGTCGGTCGGCTCGCCGACCTTCTCGGCGCCGTGCGCTACGAAGATCTCGTGTGGTGAGTCGACCATGCCAACCATGGGCTGATAGCTCACGACGTGTTCCAGTGACTTGGGCCGCCATCCCGTCTCTTCGACGGTCTCCCGCAGCGCCGTGTCCGCCGGGTCTTCCCCCTGGTCGACGATGCCGCCGGGGAGCTCCCAGCCGAATTGCTGCGGGACGAAGCGATACCGCCACATCATCAGAACGCGGTCCTGATCATCAATGACGGCGGTGATGGCCACGTGGTGGAGCCTCACGACGTGATGCTCGAACCTCTCGACCCCGGGTGGCTCTACGTCCCAGAGCTGAAGTCTGACCCACCGGTTGTCGTACACGTCGCGCTCGCCGTGGATACGCCAGGGTTCCAGCCCTTCCGGACGTTGGACGCTCACCGCGCCCGACACCCGGTACGAACTCCGTCCCCGCACCTCCAGATGCCCTTCGGAGACGAGACGCGCGAGCACCTGCCGTAGAGCCGTCCGGCCGATGCCGAGTTCTTCCACGAGTGTGCGTTCTGAAGGGAGCTTGTCACCGGGCGCGTACTCGCCTGCCGCAAGTCGCGCGCGAAGCGTCTCATAGACCTTGGTCGTCTTCGGTCCCATCCGCGGAGCACTCTCCGTTCTGACGTGGTGCGTACCAGGCTACCGGTGCTCCGCCCGCTGCCAGCGGGAGTTGCTCAGGGCCTCAACCAGCTATGCGGGTAAGGAACTCGGCGGACCGGCGAGTCTCGCGTGCCTGAGCTACCCCACGCGCCGCTGCTGACGGCGTGACCTTCCTAGGCCCTTTGTGTAATTTTGCACCATTTGATATGGCGCAGTAGTAGACGATTAGTTGCAACCCCCTTGCGGGGTTCAGGTGAATCTGGATGATTGTACGGACCAGCGTGTCGCGTCCGCCGCTACAAGAAGACGGGTGGGCAAGTTATGAAACGAGAAGTCATTGAGCCAGCCTCCTACCGCTCCGCGTTTCAGTGCCGAGGATATTAGCAGTCGTCTAGGTACGTCAGTAACGTTCCTGGGGTCCGGTGCATTCGGCGATACCTGGAAAGTTGGCGATGAAGCTCTAAAGGTGATCTGTGTCGATGGCTACTCAAGAACGCGATTGGAACGAGAAGTCGAAGGTCTGTCACGCGTCAGTTCCCCCTACGTCGTTGCCTTTCGCGGGCTGGAGGAAATAGAACTAGGGGGCGAGCCTAGGCCGGCGCTACGCTTCGAATATATCGCGGGCGGAGATGTTGAGCAGCGCCTAAATAACGGGCAGCTCCTGGAGATGGGGGACGTGCGTGAGTTCCTCCGAGGTCTTCTGCTGGGCGTACAGGCTCTCCATAGAGCGGCGACGATTCACCGGGATGTCAAGCCTGCCAACATTGCGCTGCGTGACGGGCAGTGGAGTCGCCCGGTCTTGCTCGACCTTGGTCTAGCTAAGCAGATGGATTCGACCACTATCACCGTATATCCAGGGCACATTGGGACCGTGCCGTATATGGCGCCGGAGCAGCTTGAGGGGGGACGTGCACGTAAAGCGGCCGACTTGTGGGCGGTAGGCGTCTCCGTACGCCAAATAATCACTGGATGCCATCCCTTTTACTTGCCGCATGAAAAGTACACCTTGGACGAAGCTTTCACCAAGCTTGTGGCGGGCCCTGAGGATCTCCCCAGGGATTGCCCGGACGACGTTAGGCAAGTGCTGGACAGACTAACGGCATTCGTTCAACATGAGCGCGGTAGTAGCGCCAGCAACTTGGCGCGACTAATCCAGTGAATAGATAAGCAGAACTTGGGGGGGGAAATGGCCCACGAAGAGCCGGAACCGATGTTTGACGGCGACCTTGAGTGGTCAGCGGAGGACGACAGTCTTACGCCATCGGTCAACGAACAGGAGTTGGAAGACGAGGCCGCTGCGGAATGGCTAGCCGCTGAAGAAGCGTACGTTCCAATGGATGATGGAAACGGCTATTTGGCGGTTGGGGGAAATGGTGCAGGTAGTGTCGTGTCCGCCTTGCCAACCGGGTCGCCCTCGGTTTCCAAAACCACGGCCCCGGCAGTCGTTGATCGTGATACGGCCCTAGCAGGTGGTCGCCCTATTTACCTTGTGCATCGTGGAGCCCGCCATGCGAACCTTTTGCCGATAGTCATGGGCGATCTGCAGCATAAGAAGGGGCGGCATCTGAGTATTGGAGCCATTGCCAGTCTGCCTAGTGCCAAGGCGCAGAAACTAGACTCCTTCTTCAATCAGGCATCCGTGGCGGCACTTCGCATCGCTGATCCTCAGTGTTATCGACTCGATGAAGGGGTGCTTCGTCTCCCGCCAAATAACATCGGTAAAAGGGCATTCGAGTATGCACCATACCTTTCCTCCACTGGTGACAGTGACTGGTTGCATCAAGTCGTAGAGGCGCAGCGATCTGTAGGTGCCAACCTACTCTTGACTCCCGGACGTGCCTTGAACCCGGATGACGCGCAGAAGTCCCTTGATGTAGCCGTTCAAGAGGCCGACCGAGTACTGGCATTGACGGAGCGAGGCGAGCGTGTAGCCCTGAACCTCACGGTGCCGTCTCGCTGGCTTTCCGTTGGTGCGCTACGGGACCGACTGCTGGACGAAATCCTCGAACAGGATCAGTTCGACGTACTGTATGTCCGGATCCAGTGGGCCCAGGCCAAGGCGTTTGCTCCAACCGAGGACGCGGATCTAATCATGGGTATTAGGCGACTCGCCAACCTCTGCCAAGATGAGGGTAGGGCACTGCTGCTTCCACAAACCGGGTTGACGGGTTGGTTCGCCCTTGCTCATGGAGCCGTCGGCTATGGGCTAGGTGTTAGCGGATCGGACCAGTGTTTTGCTGAGCACGTCTTTAGGCGTGGGCGTCAAGGGCAACAACAGGCGCAAAGGTACTTTGAGCGGCAGATGCTGCATACGATCGATAGCAGTTCTCATGACGTGGTACAAATGGCGCAAGGTTACATGCAGTGTGACTGTTCATACTGCCCTAGTCTGTTCGATACCCAGCCCTGGTCTCACGCTCTCTCGGCATTGCATCACATCTTTGCAATGGGTGCGCTGACCGCCCGCGTTCAAGAGGACTCGGCAAGAGGAGGCCGGCATGGTGCAGTCCGACGCATCGTGACAAGCGCTAAACGTTGGTCGAGTGGATTGCCGCTCGGACCCGGTGACGTGCCGCGGCATTTGAACGTCTGGGATCAGGCCCTGTAGTAGTAGTAAGGTCCGCGCCGAATACCAATCCGATCGTGCCGCTCACTTCGCCTCTTGAGTAAAGGTGCGCGGCGCGTTCGGCGAGTAGTTCGCGGTAAATGTTAAAATTACTTTGGTTCTCTCGTGTGCGGGGTGTTACGACCGACTCAATACCGACGTTAGGATGCAGTGTAGCCAATCCGATTCCAGCACGTTCGAACCAGTTCTTATGAGCGCTGGCTTGAGAAGAATGAGTGGAATCCAACACGAGCCATGACTCGTCTGCCGACGCTCGATGCCGCAGCGTCTGACTATATCCGCTACGCCAATCGTTGATCTTGGCTTCCAATGTGCCGACGTATTTGGCAGTGCTTACGTATTGGCTTGTTGCCCGCCAGTGTCCGCGTGACTCTTTCTGTGCGTACCCATAATCCATGAGGCGAGGCAGAATCCTTGCTCCGATGTACTTAGCGCCGAGTGGCAATTTCTCCGAGAGGGATTTTGCGGTTACGGACTCGGTGTCAATGGCGCTCAAGTGGCGAAGTACGCACATGTCGGCAAGGTCGACGATGAAGGAAAGGTGATCCAGTTCCCTTTTTCTGAATGCATTCTCGTCGAACTCGATTAGTACGATGTCGGGAATTCCGGCATTCGTTTGCACTTCGAATAGTGTTTCGACTTCTCGTCCTGAAGTGAGCCGCGTTGCCTGCTCGACAATAGGTGTAAGCATGTCGGCTTCTCGCCTGAAATGATCTCGTCGCACGCCGCTCCCCTTGATTGGACCACCATGTCGCAGTATACGGTTATCTCGTGAATTTTTCCATGCCTGCGGGTAAAATGACTATTAAGGAATGTCGAGATATGGGCAGGGTGCGTATTGCAGTGTCCCCCTCCCTTGGGAACTGCAATCAGCATCCCTGCAAGGGGTAGACATCGGTGTGACCGTACGTTCAACCCGCAAGGCGTCGGCTTGGCGTACATTCCCCGGTGTCGTTGTTTGCCGCCTGCCCAGTGAGAAAGCCTGGGCTGGCTGGCTCTGCGGGGCAGGCGTGGGGGAGAGGGGGGCTGCGGAGGCGTACATCGTGGTCAGAGGGTGATTGTGCCGCAGACTGTAAATCTGCCGGCTCAGCCTTCCCAGGTTCGAATCCTGGCGCCGCCACACGGGAACGAAAAGGGCCCCGTGACCTGTCCGAACAGCAGGTCACGGGGTCCTTCGTCATGTCCGGGGCCGAAAGAGCGAGTGCGTTCCTGGCGGGCGGTGTCTCCGGGCAGACTGTTGCCATGGCCTCGTCCTCCCGTCGCAGAGTCTGCCCCGAGTGCCGTCGCGAGATCGCCGTCGTCGCGGGGCGGTACGCGCGTCACGACCCGTCCGGCGCGCGGGGGAGCGGCGAACTCGTCTCCTGCCCCGGCTCACGCCGACCGGCGCAACTCGGCGCGGTGCAACCCTCGCTGGACGGGTACGCCGTCCCCGACTTCCCCGGGCAACTGCCCCTGTTCTGACGTTGTCCTGACGTTCGTCCCGCTCCTGCTCGCCGTCTCGGGCGGGGTCAGTTCCCGGCCACCGACTTCACCGCCACCGACACCGGCGCCGAGCCGCCGATCAGCTCCAGGGTCAGGCCGGCCGTCGCGGGGCTGTCGACCAGCTCCGCCAGGACGGCGGCCACGTCGTCGCGTGCGACCGGCCCGCGGCCGGTGTGAGCCTCCAGGCGGACCAGGCCGGTGCCGGCGTCGTCCGTCAGCTGGCCGGGACGCAGGATCGTCCAGTCCACCCCGTCCAGCGACCTGACGTACGCGTCCGCCTCGCCCTTGGCGCGCAGGTAGACGTCGAAGATCTCGTCCCCCTGGTGCCGCGGGTCGGCTCCCATGGAGGACACGACGACGAGACGCCGTACGCCGGCCCGGACCGCCCCGTCCGCGAAGAGGACGGCTGCGGCCTTGTCGACCGTGTCCTTGCGCGCCGCTCCGCTTCCGGGGCCGGCGCCCGCCGCGAAGACCGCCGCGTCGGCGCCCCGCAGCCGCTCCGCGACCTCCTCGACCGAGGCCGACTCCAGGTCGAGCACGACCGGTTCGGCGCCGGCCTCGCGCAGGTCGTCTGCCTGCTCGGGTTTGCGGATGAGGCCCGCCACCTCGTCACCCCGCGCGGCGAGCAACCGCTCCAGCCGCAGCGCGATCTGACCATGACCACCAGCGATGACAATGCGCATGTCTTCGACCGTACGCCCCGACGGCCGCCGGCGCCGTACGACTTCGGCCGCGTCCGGCCACTCCCGCCGAGCCCTCGGACGCCCACGGGCCCGCCACGCACGCCGCCCGATGACTCGGGCGCCCACGTCCCCACACCCGCACACCCGCACACCGCCAGAGCCTCCGGACGCCACCGGCCTCACGTCTCACGGCCCAAGCCTCGCCCGACCGCCGACCGCCGACCGCCGACCGCCGACCGCCGACCGCCGACCGCCGACCGCCGACCGCCGACCGCCGAAGCCCCACGGGCGCCCCGGACCCCGGCAACGCGTCGCCGCCAAAGCCCACACGCAGCACCGCGTCCGACCCCCGGCCCACCACCCCCTCAGGACGGTTCGCCACGCCCTCCGCGTCCCTGCCGGGGGAGGTCGAGATCCGTCGGGGACGTCGAGTCGCCGTACTCCCGTACCGCGCTCGTCCGTGCCACCACGCGCCCCCGGTGCACCACGACGCGGCTGTACGCCAGGGAGAGGGCGGCGGCGAGCCGGTCCCCGCGCACCGCGAGGAGTTCGGCGGGGAATCCCGCCTCCACCCGTACCTCGGGCAGACCCAGCGCCGCCCGCGCCGCCGTGCTCACCGCTTCGTACGCGTCGTCGGGGCGCAGCCCCTGGCGCGAGGCCAGGAGGTACGCCGCCTCCAGGGGGTCCCCGCGCCCGACGGGGTTGGCGGCGTCCCGCAGTGCACCGCTCCCGGCCGCGATCGGCACGCCGGCCGCCCGCAGCAGCCGTACCGGAGCCGTGCCGTCCCGGGGGCCCCCGGCGCCGCAGGGGCCCTGGGGCAGGCACACCACCGTCACCCCGGCCGCCGCCAGCCCGTCCGCGGCCCGGGAGGCCACGTCGGACGGGAGCCGGCCCAGACCGTCGCAGGGGCCGAGGGCGACCCCGGGGCGCAGTCCGCCCGCCATCGCCGCCAGCCGGGCCAGCCGTGCGGGGTCGGCGGCGTCCGTGTGCAGGTCGACCGGGCAGCCGTGCTCCGCGGCGACCTCCAGGACCGCCTCCACGTACCCCGCCGGATCGGGGTCGAGGTCCGGGCACCCGCCGACGACGTCCGCGCCCATCTTGACCGCGTCCCGCAGCAGCGCCAGCCCGTCCGCCCCGGCCACCCCGGTCAGCACCCTCGGCATCGCCACCGCCGTCAGCTCGGCGAGCCCGCGCAGCGAGCGCCGCGCCCGCAGCACCCCCGTCAGCGCGCCCAGTCCCGCGACGTCACCCACGCGCACGTGCGCCCGCAGGGCCGTCGCCCCGTGCCCCAGCTGGAGCAGGGCGGCTTCCGTGGCCCGGCGCTGGACGTCGTGGGGGTCGTGGGAGGAAGGGGCCGTGGCGTCGGCCGTCAGCGCCGTGTCGCCGTGGAGGTGGGGCTCGGCGGGGGCGGGGAGGAGCAGGTAGCCGGCGAGGTCCACGCGGCTTCCGGGCCCCGGTGTGCGGGCCGCCAGACTGCCGGCCGTGCCGACCGCCTCGATGCGACCGCCGTACAGGCGCACGTCCACGGTCCGGCCGTCGGTGAGCCGCGCTCCGGACAGCAGGAGCGAGTTGGGGTGGGCGGGGCCCGAAGGGGAGGGCGAGTGGGGCGGCTGCGGCTGGCTGTCGGGCATCGCACTCCTCTGGGCTCGGGGCTGCGCAGTGGGGGACGCAAGATCACGCAGAGTGGGACGAGCCTAGGACGGTGATCAGCCCCCGGCGCGGAGGAGGGCAATAGTCGTACCGGCCGCGGTCCGCCTCGCACGCCCTCGGTCACCCGTCGGCCCAGCGTGCCGGGCGGTCGTGCGGGACGGACCGCGGCCTGCGACGGGCGCCGGTTCCCGTCGTCTGCGCACCGATGGGGACGGGCCGGGGCACGGGCGGCGAAACGGATTTGGGCGAACGGCGGGCGACCGTGTAATGTCTTCATCGCTCGCCCCAATAGCTCAGTCGGTAGAGCGTCTCCATGGTAAGGAGAAGGTCTACGGTTCGATTCCGTATTGGGGCTCTGGTGTGAGAGGTTCCCGCCGCAAGGCGGGGCCCGATCACATCACAGCGGTGTAGCTCAGTCGGTAGAGCAAGCGGCTCATAATCGCTGTGTCACCGGTTCAAGTCCGGTCACCGCTACTCTCAGTAGCCGATTGCGGGGTCGGTCCTTCAATCGGCTACTCTTTCCTGCGTTAATACCATCAATCCGTTCGTCAAGGAGTGCACTCACGTGGCTGCCACCGACGTCCGCCCGAAGATCACGCTGGCCTGCGTGGAGTGCAAGGAGCGGAACTACATCACCAAGAAGAACCGGCGTAACAACCCGGACCGACTGGAGATGAAGAAGCACTGCCCGCGTTGCAACGCGCACACCGCGCACCGCGAAACGCGATAATCAAGGCTCGTACTCGAGGCCGTCCCCGAAGCTTGGGGGCGGCCTCGAGTCGTTCCTGGTCAAGAAGAGACTGGCCAAGAGAAGAGCAGCAGGAGGTTGCCACCCGTGGCGCTCGACCAGACGTTCGTGGGGCGGACGTATCCGCCGACCGCGCCTTATGAAGTGGGCCGGGAGAAGATCCGTGAGTTCGCGGAGGCGGTGGGAGACGCCAATCCGGCGTACACGGACCCGGAGGCGGCGAAGGCCCTCGGTCATCCGGACGTGATCGCTCCGCCGACGTTCGTGTTCTCGATCACGTTCAAGGCGGCGGGGCAGGTCATCGAGGACCCGCAGCTGGGTCTGGACTACAGCCGGGTGGTGCACGGCGACCAGAAGTTCGCCTACGTCCGTCCGGTGCGGGCGGGTGACCGGCTGACGGTCACCTCGACCATCGAGGCGGTCAAGTCGATGGCGGGCAACGACATCCTGGACATCCGCGGTGAGGTGCACGACGAGGCCGGCGAGCACGTCGTGACCGCCTGGACCAAGCTCGTGGCCCGCGCGGCCGAGGAGGCGTGAGCAATCCCATGACGGCGAAGGTC
>NZ_JBWKKZ010000017.1:0-118780 GCF_056430705.1 Streptomyces sp. NPDC045956
TCCGATCAGGTCGGGGTATCAACATATCTGGCGTTGACTTTTGGCACGCTGTTGAGTTCTCAAGGAACGGACGCTTCCTTTGTACTCACCCGAGATACTCTCTCAGGCTTTCCTCCGGGCTTTCCCTTCGGTCTTGCGTTTCCGACTCTATCAGATCTTTCCGATCCGATTTCCTCGGTGCTTTCCAGGTTCTCGCTTTCGCGTTTCCCTTTCCGGCGGTTCCGACTCTATCAGATCCTTTCGGCCCTGATTCCCCGTCAGAGGGGGTTGTCCTCGCGGCCGTTGGGCCGTTCCGACGTCTCAAACCTTAGCGGACTCTCTCGGCGATTCCCAATCGGGGTGATCGGGCCGCCGAGCCCAATCGGAATTGAATTCGGACATGCCGAATACATTCCCGGTGGGGGTCGTGCTGGTGGTTTGGGTGCCACTGATGCGGCGGAGGTGCTACCGCAGAACCGTTACGGCCCCGTGGCAACCCGAAGAACCTTACGGATCCCCCGGGAGGCTGTCAAGCACGCCTGTCAAGATCTTTAATCGAGGTCGCTGAGCCGGCCCCCGGCGTCCGGCTGGGCGTGTTCCACCCTGCGCAGCAGGCGGGTGAGAACCTCACCGAGCGCGGTCCGGTCGTCCGCGGAGAGGTCCTGGAGCAGGTCCTCCTCGAAACCGGAGGCGAGACGCATGGCTTCCAGCCACTTGCTCCTCCCCTCCGCCGTCAGCTCCACGATGACGCGGACCCGGTTGGACTCGTCCCGCTCCCGGGTGACCAGCCCCTCCGTCACCATGCGGTCGATGCGGTGGGTCATCGCGGCCGGCGTCAGCCCGAGCCGCTTGGCGAGGTCGCCGGGGCCCAGGCGATAGGGGGCGCCGGACAGGACGAGCGCCTTCAGCACCTCCCAGTCGGTGTTGCTGATGCCGAGCTCGGCGGTCTGCCGGCCGTACGCGACGTTCATGCGGCGGTTGAGGCGGGAGAGCGCCGAGACGATCTTCTCGACCTGGGGGTCGAGGTCCTGGAACTCGCGCTGGTAGGCGGCGATCTGTTCTTCGAGTGTCGGCTCGCCGGCGCCGGAGGTGTCGCCCATGGGCGCAGTATGGCACGCGACTCCTTTGCCTTGAAGTCCTTCGCTGTGTACTCTTTAGCTTCGAACTTTAGCTTCTAAGTCTTCAGGCCTAACGGCTGGAGCGATCGACCCGGAGAGGGTGAACGTGACCAGGGCAAGGGGCGCAGCGATGCGCCGGATTCATGTGGGCAACGCACTCAGCGCGTTCGGACTCGGCTTCACGGTCCCGTACCTGTACGTCTATGTGGCGCAGGTGCGGGGACTGGGTTCGGTGACGGCGGGTCTCGTACTCGCCGTCTTCGCCGTGGCCGCGCTGATCGTGCTGCCGTTCGCCGGACGGGCCATCGTCCGGCGGGGCCCGCTGCCGGTGCTGCTCGTCGCCCTGGTCACCGCCGCGCTCGGTGCGCTGAGCCTCGGGCTGTCGGCCTCCGCGGCGACGGTGCTGCTCTCCGCGGCCGCGCTCGGGGCGGGGCAGGCCGTGATGCAGCCCGCGCTCGCGACGATGATCGTGGACTGCTCCACCGCGGAGACGCGGTCGCGGGCCTTCGCGATGCAGTTCTTCCTGCAGAACCTGGGGCTCGGCGTCGGCGGACTCATCGGCGGCCACCTGGTCGACACCACGAGCGCCTCCTCGTTCACCCTGCTGTTCGCGATCGAGGCGGCGATGTTCCTGCTGCTGGTCGCGGTGATGGCGACGGTGCGGACGCCGCGCTCCCCTCTCATGGAGGAAGCCCCCGGGCAATCCGGCGGCGGCTGGAAGCAGCTGCTGGGCAACCGGGCCATGGTGCAGCTGTGCGTGCTGGGCTTCGTACTGTTCTTCGCCTGCTACGGGCAGTTCGAGTCGGGGCTGAGCGCGTACGGCGTCGAAGCTGCCGGCATCACCACGTCCGCGCTGGGGACCGCGCTGGCGGCCAACACGCTGATGATCGTCGTCGCGCAGTTCGCGGTGCTGAGGTTCGTGGAGCGGCGCAAGCGGTCCCGTGTGATCGCCGCTGTCGGGCTGATCTGGGCGGTCGCCTGGGCCGTGGCCGGGTACGCCGGGCTCGGACACGGCAGTCAGACGATGGCCACAGCCGCCTTCATCTCGACGTACGCGCTGTTCGGGCTGGGCGAGGCGATGCTGTCGCCGACGCTGGCACCGCTGGTCGCGGATCTGGCGCCGACCGGGCTGGCCGGGCAGTACAACTCCGCCTTCGCCCTGGTGAAGCAGCTCGCGCTGGCGATCGGGCCGGCGGTGGGCGGGCCGCTGGGGGCCTCGCTGCACGCGCCGTACATCGTGGCGTTCCTGCTCTTCTCGCTGGGCATCACGGTGCTGGCGGTGCGGCTGGGGCGGCAGCTCACGGACGTACAGAACCAGCCCTCGCTCGCGCGGAGCCGGGTGGTCACGCAGAGCGGGGCGCCGGCCGACACCGTGGCGGCCGCGCAGGCGTGAGCGCGGCCGGCCGTCTCTCCCGGAGGCGGCTCACGGTCGGCTGATCACGGCTTGGGCAGGATGAACTCGCACCAGACCGCCTTGCCGCCTCCGGGCGTGCGTCTGGACCCCCAGTTGGAGGCGATCGTCGCCACGATGGCGATGCCCCGGCCGGACTCGTCCCCGGGCTCCGCGCGGCGGCGTCTGGGGAGGTGGTCGTCGCCGTCGGTGACCTCGATGATCAGACGGCGGTCGGTACGGCGCAGCCGCAGCCGCATGGGGGGTGTGCCGTGCTGGAGGGAGTTGGCGACCAGTTCGCTGGTCGCCAGGACGCCCAGGTCGCGCAGCTCGGTGGGGAAGCGCCAGCTGGCCAGGACGCCGGAGGCGAAGGCACGCGCGCGGGGAGCCGCTTCGACGCCGCCGAGCAGCTCCAGGGCGGCGTTGCGGAAGCGCTCCGCCTCCGCGCCCTTGCGGGCGGGATGCTGGAGGACGAGGACGGCCACGTCGTCGTCGTGGTCCGGGGTGACGCCCGCCGAGCGGACCAGGCGGTCGCAGACCACCTGGGGGGTGCCGGTCGCGCCGGACAGGGCGCGCTCCAGGGCGGCGATGCCCTCGTCCAGGTCCTCGTTGCGGCGCTCGACCAGGCCGTCGGTGTAGAGGACGGCCGTGGAGCCGGGGGCCAGGGGGATCGAGCCGGACGAGTGCATCCAGCCGCCGGTGCCGAGCGGGGGGCCGGTGGGTTCGTCGGCGCGCTCGACGGTGCCGTTCGCGTCGCGGACCAGGATCGGCAGGTGCCCGGCGGACGCGTAGACCAGCCGGCCCTCGTTGGGGTCGTGGATGGCGTAGACGCAGGTGGCGATCTGGTTGGCGTCGATCTCGGCGGCGAGGCCGTCGAGGAGCTGGAGCACCTCGTGCGGGGGCAGGTCGAGGCGGGCGTAGGCCCTGACCGCCGTACGGAGCTGGCCCATGACGGCCGCCGCGCGGACGCCGCGGCCCATGACGTCGCCGATGACCAGGGCGGTGCGGCCGCCGCCGAGGGTGATCACGTCGTACCAGTCGCCGCCGACCGCGGCCTCGGTGCCGCCGGGGTGGTAGGTGGCGGCGACGCGCAGGTCGTCGGGCTCCTCCAGTTCCTGGGGGAGCAGGGAGCGCTGGAGGGTGACGGCGGTCTCCCGCTGGCGGCCTTCGCTCGCGCGCAGGCGGGCGGCGGCCTCGGCGTGGTCGGTCACGTCGGTCGCGAAGACGAGCACGCCGCGGTCGCCGCCGGTGTCGCCCTCGGTGACCGGGGTGCAGGTGAAGGTGTAGGAGCGGCCGTCGGATGCCTTGCGGGACTTGAGGGTGCGGGGGCGGCCGCTGCGCTGGACCTGGTCCAGGAGCGGGAAGAGGCCGAGCTGGTCGAGTTCGGGGAGCGCCTCGCGGGCCCGCCGGCCCAGGGGGCGGGTGCCGAAGGCCGCGACGTAGGCGTCGTTGACGTAGGCGAGGCGGTGGTCGGGGCCGTGGACCAGGGCGACGAGGGCCGGGACGCGGTCGAGGACGTCGCGCACGGGGAGGACGTCGACGGCGGGGACGGGCGGGGCCTCGTCGGTCAGCTGTTCGGCGCGGGCGGCGGGTACGGAGCCGTCTCCCCGCCGGTCCGGAGAGACGGTCGTGTCGGTCCGCGCTGCGGCGCGGCGCTGCGTTCCGGGGAGTCGGGCGCTCCAGCGCGTGAAGTTCACGAATCCTTGCCTCGTGTAGTTGTCGACGGCCGGTGTCCGGGACGGGCCGGGGCCGGCCGGGGCCCGGGGGCCGCGCGTGGGCGAGCGGTGGCGCGCCCGCGGTGCGGGCCCAGTCTGGCAGGGTGCCGACCGGGCCGACATCCGTCAGACGCCGGGCCGCCCGGTGGAGTTCCTGAGTCCGGTCAGGACGACCCCTTCGGGTTGCGCGGAGGTTCCTGAGAAGGCTTTCCACCGGCCGCGAGTTCGAACTCCGCTCGCGGATGTTCGAGTGAACCGAGGGAGACGATCTCCCTCTTGAAGAGGCCGGCGAGGGCCCATTCGGCCAGCACGCGCGCCTTGCGGTTGACGGTGGGGACGCGGCTGAGGTGGTAGGCGCGGTGCATGAACCACGCGGGGTAGCCCTTCAGCTTGCGCCCGTAGACGTGCGCGACCCCCTTGTGGAAGCCGAGGGAGGCGACGGAACCGGCGTACGTGTGCGCGTAGGTGTCCAGGGGCTCGCCGCGCAGGGCGTGGGCGATGTTGTCGCCCAGGACCTTGGCCTGGCGGACGGCGTGCTGGGCGTTGGGGGCGCAGTCCCGGCCCGGCGCAGCGGCGGTGACGTCGGGGACGGCGGCGGCGTCTCCCGCGGCCCACGCATGCGGGGCGCCGTCGACCGACAGCTGGGGGGTGCACCTCAGCCGGCCGCGGTCGTCGAGGGGGAGGTCGGTGGCGGCGAGGACCGGGTGGGGTTTGACCCCGGCCGTCCAGACGACCGTGCGGGTGGGGAAGCGGGAGCCGTCGCTGAGGACGGCGACGCGGTCGGCGCAGGACTCTAGGCGGGTGTCCAGGCGTACGTCGATGTTGCGGCGGCGCAGTTCGGTGACCGTGTAGCGGCCCAGTTCCTCGCCGACCTCGGGCAGGATGCGGCCCGAGGCCTCGACGAGGATCCACTTCATGTCGTCGGGGGTGACGTTGTGGTAGTACCGCGCGGCGTAGCGGGCCATGTCCTCCAGCTCCCCGAGGGCCTCCACGCCCGCGTAGCCGCCGCCGACGAAGACGAAGGTGAGGGCGGCGTCGCGGAGGGCCGGGTCGCGGGTGGAGGAGGCGATGTCCATCTGCTCCAGGACGTGGTTGCGCAGCCCGATGGCCTCCTCGACGGTCTTGAAGCCGACGCCGTGGTCGGCGAGGCCGGGGACGGGCAGGGTGCGCGAGACGGAGCCCGGGGCGAGGACGAGTTCGTCGTACGTCAGCCGGCGGGAGCCCGCTCCCTCCTCCTCGGTGGCGAGGGTGGTGACGGTGGCGGTGCGTGTCGTGTGGTCGACGGACCGTGCCTCGCCGATGACGACGTCGCACCGGTCCAGGACACGGCGCAGCGGCACGACGACGTGCCGCGGGGAGAGGGAGCCGGCCGCCGCCTCGGGGAGGAACGGCTGGTACGTCATGTAGGGGTCGGGCGTGACGACCGTGATCTCGGCCTCGCCCCGCCTCAGTTCGTCTCTCAGGTTCCGTTGCAGACGCAGGGCCGTGTACATCCCGACGTAGCCGCCGCCGACAACGAGAATGCGCGCACGTTCCTTCACCATCCCATGACGCACCCGACGCTCGCGTTTGTCCACAGGCTCGTCGATTTGTGTGACCGGGGATCACCGGGACGCAGGGCGGGCGGGAGCGACGTACCGCGACACGATTGCGCAGGTCAGCGGTGATGGACTCGGGGGCGGAAGGCGGATCATACGGGGCGTATACGATCCGTACTCCGATCGGTGGGCGCTCCGTGCGGAACCTGCCCCTTCTGAATTGACCCCGGCTCAACTATGTTCTCTCCCACGGCGTGTGGGGGAATGCGCTCAGCGGGTCCGCGACGGGCGGAGCCAGGAGCCGAGCCGTTCCACGCACTCCGGCTTTCGATGGCGGGGAGAGTCTCCGGGGGGAGACGTCATTACCGGGGGATTGTCATGCATGTTCAGGACTCTCATTGGTCGTCCGCGTCAGCCGTCGCGCCCGGTGGTGCGATGACCGCGACGACGGGCGGGGCACGCGGGGACGGGGCGCGGACCGCGCCGTTGCGCGTGGACGCCCAGCGGAATCTGGAGCACGTGCTGCGCGCGGCACGCGAGGTCTTCGGCGAGCTGGGGTACGGCGCGCCGATGGAGGACGTGGCGCGGCGCGCGCGGGTCGGTGTCGGCACGGTGTACCGGCGCTTCCCGAGCAAGGACGTCCTCGTGCGGCGCATAGCCGAGGAGGAGACGGCCCGGCTGACCGACCAGGCCAGGACGGCGCTCGGGCAGGAGGACGAGCCGTGGTCGGCGCTGTCGCGCTTCCTGCGGACGTCGGTGGCCTCGGGCGCGGGCCGGCTGCTGCCGCCGCAGGTCCTGCGGGTCGGGGTGGCGGACGAGGCCGACAGCGGCGGCGCCGCTACCGGCGCTCCCGCCGGTGTCGCGTCCGGTGAGCCGCGGGTGCCGCAGCAGCGGCTCCAGCCGGGCTCCGGGGAGCTGCGGCTGGTGTCCGAGGCGGCCGGGTCCGCCGGCGTCGCGGTCGGTGCGGTGGCTTCCGTGCCGGACGACGACGGGGCGGTGGCGCTGCTCGAGGTCGTGGGCCGGCTGGTGGAGCGGGCGCGGGCGGCGGGTGAGCTGCGGCCGGACGTCTCGGTGTCGGACGTGCTGCTGGTGATAGCCACCGCCGCGCCCTCGCTGCCGGACGCCGCCCAGCAGGCCGCGGCCTCGGCCCGGCTGCTGGACATCCTGCTGGAGGGGCTGCGGTCACGGCCGGCGTGAGAGCGCGCGGCCACCGGGTGGGCGGGCCGCGACGGGCGTACCCGCGTGTCTCGCCCCCCGCCCGTCGGGACGGGGCGGCCCTTCCTTCCCCGAACGGCTGAGCGTCATCACCCCCTCGCCCGAAAAGCCCACGGACGAGTGATGCTCCGCTCCGTGGGGACCTGGCCAAAGGCCCGTGTGCCACGCTGACCCGGTGTTCGGGACTGGCTGGGCAGGTGGCGGAGGCCTTCCGCGATGAGTGATGACGGGCGGAACGGCTCACCCGGTGACGACCTCACCGGACCCGGCGGTCCACCGCAGGTTCCCGGCCAGGGCGGACCGACCCGGGTCCCGCACCGCGGCACCCCGGCGGAGAGCGGCGTCCCGGCCCAGCGCGAGGTGCACGAGGACAGCGTCCTCCCACCGCTGCGCGAGCCGTACGACGAGGGCGTGCTGCCCCCGCCGCGCGAGCTGCCGTCGTCCGACGCGGTGCTGATCCAGCGGATGCGCGCGGGCGACGACACGGCCTACGAGGAGCTGTACCGGCGCCACGCGGACGCGGTGCGCCGGTACGCGCGCACCTGCTGCCGCGACGCCCACACCGCGGACGACCTGACCGCGGAGGTCTTCGCCCGCATGCTCCAGGCGGTGCGCGGCGGCTCGGGCCCGGAGCACGCCGTACGCGCCTACCTCCTCACCGCGGTCCGGCGCGTCGCCGCCGGCTGGACCCGGTCGGCGGGGCGGGAGCAACTGGTCGACGACTTCGCGGTCTTCGCCGCGCAGTCCGCACGCACCCCCCGCACGCCGGACGACGACACGCTGGAGCTGGGCGCCGACGTCCGCGCCCTGCGCGAGGCCGAGCAGTCGATGGCCATGCGCGCCTTCCGCTCCCTGCCGGAACGGTGGCAGGCCGTGCTGTGGCACACCGAGGTCGAGGACGAGTCGCCGAGCGAGGTGGCCGTGCTCTTCGGGCTGGACGCCAACGGCACCCGCGTGCTCGCCAGCCGCGCCCGCGAGGGCCTGAAGCAGGCCTACCTCCAGGCCCACGTCAGCGAGACCCTCGCCGCCGACGAACAGTGCGCCCGCTACGCCGACCAGCTGGGCACGTACGCGCGCGGGAGGCTGCGCACCCGGGCCCAGCGGGGGCTGCGCAAGCACCTGGAGGAGTGCGCCAGGTGCCGACTGGCCGCCACGCAGATCGAGGAGGTCGCCGGCGGTATCCCGGCCGTGGTCCCGGTCGCGGTCATCGGCTGGTTCGGCGCCGCCGGGTACGCCAAGGCGGCGGCGCTCATCGCCGGCGGCGCGGGGGCCGGTGCCGCGGGCGCGGCGGCCGGCTCGGGCGGGACCGGCGCCGGGGGCGGTGCCGCGGCCTCCGAGGGCCTGGGAGCACCGGTGAAGGCCGGGATCGCGGCCGGTGTGGTGGCGGTGGCCGCCGCGGCCGCGCTGGTCTTCGCGCTGATCGGCGACGACGCCCCGGCCGGACAACCGCCCCAGGCGGGCCCACCCGCCTCCTCCCCGGTGGCCGAGCCCGCCCCGGACACCCCCGCACCCCCGACACACCCCCACCCACCGGCGACCACCCCGAAACCCCCGCCTCCCCCACCCCCCAGCCCGACCACCTCGACCACCCCGACCCCCACACCCACCCAGACTCCGACTCCACCCCCCAGCCCGGAGCCACCCCCCACTCCCACCCCTGCTCCCACTCCGCCCCCCGAGCCTTCTCCCCCTCCCCCTCCCCCGCCCCCACCCCCCGCCCCGACCGTCCACCAGTGGAACGAGCTGGCGTACGACCTCACCGGCGACGGCACCGGTCCCGAGATGAGGCTCGCCGACAGCAGCTGGGTGTGGCAGCGGACCGCCCTGTCGATCGGCGGCGAGCGCTACCCGCACGGGGTCACGGTGCAGGGCCGCTCCTCCGTGACCATCACCCTCAACGCCTCCTGCTCGTCGTACGACGCCCTGGTGGGCACCGACGACCTCACGATGCGCCTGGGCAGGGTCCACTTCTCCGTGTACGCCGACGGCACCCGCCTGTGGACCTCGGGCGTGGTGGAGGGCGGCGACCCGGCGGTACCCGTCCACGTGGACCTCACGGGCCGCGAGACCGTACGCCTGGTGGTCGAGCCGCACGGCCCCGACGACACCCTGACCCTCGCGGACTGGGCACAGTCACGGTTCACCTGCGCGTAGCCGCGTACGGCGAGAAGAGGCGCCCCGAGCGGGCGAGGACCCGCACCCGCGTACGGCGAGAAGAGGCGCCCCGAACGGGCGAGGACCCGCACCCGCGCACGGCGAGAAGGGGCCGGGCCGGGGGGTGTCCGCCCGCAGCGGTTGGCGCGTCAACGAGGGCCACCCCGTTCCCCGACCGATTCCGCGCCGTTCCGAGGACGGACACCCCCCGGCCCGGCCCCGACCCCAAGACCACCGCACCGCGCAACCGCACCCCCACCGAACCCCCACAGCCCACCCCAGGCACCCCGCACCACAACCACAACCACAACCACAAGCACCGCCCCCGCCCCACCCACCGAACCCGCACAGCTCGCCGCAGGCCCCCTCACCCCCGCCGAACCACCGCCCCCGCCCCACCCAACGCCCCCCGCTGCGGAGCGATCCCCGCCGGCACCGCCCGCTGCCGCGCCGGCGTCCCCGTCCAGCACGTCCCCCGCCGCGCGAGCAACCGCCGCAGCCACAGCTCCAACGACACCAGGTCCGCCAGCCCCGCCAGCGGCAACGCCTCCCCCGCGGCCGCCCCCCGCACCGCCTTGCGCACGACCCGCGCCTCCACCAGCCCCGCCTCCGCGAGCAGCGGCGTGTCGAACAGCCCGAGCAGCGAGTCCGCGGCCACCCGCAGCCCCGTCCGCGCAGCGGAGGCCGCCACCGCCTGCGAAGGCGCCCCCCAGCCACTCGGCAACTCGCTCACCCCCGCCCCCTCCAGCACCGTCCGCAGGATCGCCGCCCGCGCCCCCGGCTGCACCCGCAGCGCCTCCGGCAGCGCGCGGCAGGCGCGGACGACCTGGTTGTCGAGGAACGGCGTGTGCAGCCGCTGGAAGCGGATCTCGGCGGCCTGCTCCAGCACCCGTACCTCCGCCGCCTGCCGGGCCAGCGCCGCCCGCGCCCGGAAGTCACCGGGCCGCTGCCCGGGGCCCACCCCGGACCGCTGCGAGGACGTCTGGAGGCGAACCGATACTTCAGCCAGCGCCTCCCCGGTCAGCCACCGCGCCGCCGGCCCGGGCCCCGCCCAGCCGAGCACGGCCAGCGAGGCCTCCATGGCCCCGCCCCCGTCCGTCGGGGCGTCGAAGCGCCGCCGCAGCAGCCGCTCGGCGAGCACTTCGAGCCCGGTGCGGTACGGCGTCCGCGCCAGCCGCCGGGCCGCCCCGTACACCCGCGCGGGGACCAGTACCGAGCCGTCCGCCTTGGCCAGCGCGGCGACCGGCCGTACGAGATGGCGCCGCTTGCGGTCCATCAGCAGGTCGGCCAGGCGTGCCGGGTGCGCGTCCAGCACCTGCCGCGCCCCGTACCCGGTGAAGTGGTCCGCGCTGCCCGCGGCCAGCCGCGCCCGGTGCCGGGCCGCCGCGACCAGGACGGAGCCCGGTTCGTCCGTGAGCGGCCCGTCCAGCGCGGCGTACGGCAGCACCTCCTCGTCGCCGGCGACGACGACGTGGTGCAGCCGGGGGTTGGCGGCCAGCGCGCCCGCCCGCTCCAGCTCGGCCTCCTGCCCGCCGACGGCCAGGTCGTTGAAGGTGACGGCCAGCAGCCGCTCGCCCGCCCCGGTACCGTGCCCGAGCACGGTCCCCGGCATCCCGGGCAGCCCGGCGGCCAGCAGCGCCAGCGTCCCCGAGGCGGGCCCGCCGGACAGGTCGGCGCCGATGCCCGGGACCGGCATCCCGCGCGCGGCACGCCGTTCCGCTGGACCCATGCCGGGCACCGGGCCGGGGTCGATGCCGTCACCGGGGACGTGCCGCGGAGCGGCGAGCCGGGTGCGCACGGCCTCCACCAGGGCGTCCCGTACGCCGTCCACCGCGCGGTCGGGGTCGGCCGAGGGCGCCGCCACGGCGAGCGAGGCCACCGGCTCGTACCCGGCGATCTCACGCGCCCCGGCGCGCAGGATCAGGGCATGCCCCGGCGGAACGCGCTTCACGCCGTCGTACGGGGTGGAGTCGTCCAGCGCGGCCGGCACGTCGGGGGCGGCGAGCAGCGCGGCGAGGTAGCCGAAGTCGAGGTTGGCCTCGACGAGGTCGGCCAGGGGCAACGCGGCCGTCGCGTACGCCGTGCCGCGTTCCCAGGGGGTGTGGAACACCGGGCGCGCGCCCGCGAGATCGCCGCAGACGGTGATCCGCCGCCCCACCTGGACGACGGCCGTGTAGCTGCCGGGCCATGCCGTCAGATGCCGAAGTGCCCCTCCGCGCGCGGCGAACAGGCCGACGCGCAGCTGCTCGTCGCTGGCACCGCAGATACCGAGGACGGCGATCCGGGTCTGCGGATCGACCGTGACGACGCGCACCTCGTCGGGGCGCCAGTCGCCGACCGCCCACAGGGGATCGGGGTCGCCCCACAACGGCTGGGCGCCCACGGGCTGTACGGTCTCGCCGTCGTACCCGGTGGCCCCCGCGGAGCCGGCCGCGCCGGCGATCCCCGCTGCTCCCACGGCGGCGCTGCTCCACCCCACCAACCACCGCATCGACGCCTCCACAGGCTGGGGACAACCAGTGCACCGTACGAACTGGTCCCATGCTGCCATGAAGGGCGCGCCGCAGAGCATCGGCGGAGCCGCATGTGCTCCCGTGAATGCGCCTCCCCGGATGTCCGCCCGAGGAGGGCAACTTCCTGTCCGGAGAGCGTGAAGTCGACGCGAATGCGCCCCCGCAACGCGCCCCTTGGCTCCCCGACGCGCCCTCAACTCCCGTGGTGAGGGCCGCGGAACCCCGGAAACGACAGGGGCTTTTTTCAGCCAAATCGGCGTCACGCGGACACGTACGAACACGCTCCGTACAGGCTTTGCGCACCGGCCGGCGGTGCGCGGTCCGGGAGGCGAGGCACACCCCCCGGACCCGTCCGCCGCCCGCGGGGATGTAGGCGGCGGTGTCCCCCAGCCCACTGGATCCAGTACAGCGGGCCGACCCACGCGTCACCATGGAACCGCTCCCCCGGTGGCCGGAGAAGAGCGCACGGGCGGGCGCACGGCCACACACCGGGAGCACGCGGCAACGGACCGTACAGGCACCGCACTTCCGTACGGACCACAATCCCGCCATCCGGAACAATGCCTCTTAACGCATGGGATCCGGCGAACTACGCTGGGTTTACGAATGCCGCGTGGTTATGCCAGCACGGCAGCCGTCTGTGTCGAGGGGTGGCGCATGTCCAGGGAGCAACGCGGGCCGAACGAAAAGCTCGGCGCCGTTCTCGCCCTCGCGGGAATCAGCAACGCCGGCCTCGCCCGGCGGGTCAACGACCTGGGCGCCCAGCGCGGGTTGACGCTGCGCTACGACAAGACGTCGGTGGCGCGCTGGGTGTCGAAGGGCATGGTGCCGCAGGGTGCCGCGCCGCACCTCATCGCCGCCGCCATCGGCCAGAAGCTCGGCCGCCCGGTGCCGCTGCACGAGATCGGTCTCGCGGACGCCGATCCCGCCCCCGAGGTGGGCCTCGCCTTCCCCCGGGACGTCGGGCAGGCCGTCCGGTCCGCCACCGAGCTGTACCGCCTCGACCTCGCCGGGCGCCGCGCGGGCGGCGGCATCTGGCAGTCCCTCGCCGGGTCGTTCGCCGTGAGCGCGTACGCGACACCCGCCTCGCGATGGCTGATAACCCCGGCCGACAGCTCGGTGGCGCGCGACGCGAGCCCGGCCGAGGGCTCCGGCGCACCGCTCAAAGTCGGCCACAGTGACGTACGGAAACTACGGGAGGCCGCCGAGGACGCCCGCCGCTGGGACTCCAAGTACGGCGGCGGCGACTGGCGTTCGTCGATGGTCCCCGAGTGCTTACGCGTGGAGGCGGCCCCGCTGCTCCTCGGCTCCTACTCCGACGAGGTGGGCCGCGCCCTGTTCGGCGCCTCGGCGGAACTGACCCGCCTGGCCGGCTGGATGGCCTTCGACACCGGCCAGCAGGAAGCGGCCCAGCGGTACTACATCCAGGCCCTGCGGCTGGCCCGCGCGGCGGCCGACGTGCCCCTGGGCGGCTACGTCCTCGCCTCCATGTCGCTCCAGGCCACCTACCGCGGCTTCGGCGACGAGGGCGTGGACCTGGCGCAGGCCGCCCTGGAGCGCAACCGCGGCCTCGCCACGGCCCGCACCATGAGCTTCTTCCGGCTGGTGGAGGCCCGCGCCCACGCGCGCGCGAGCGACGCCCCGGCGGCCGGGGCCGCCCTCAAGGCCGCCGAGAGCTGGCTGGAGCGCGCCCGGCCCGGCGACAGCGACCCCTCGTGGCTGGGTTTCTACTCCTACGACCGGTTCGCCGCCGACGCCGCCGAGTGCTACCGCGACCTGAAGGCACCACGCCAGGTCCGCCGCTTCACCGAGCAGGCCCTGTCGCAACCGACGGAGGAGTTCGTACGCTCGCACGGCCTCCGGCTCGTCGTCTCGGCGGTGGCCGAGCTGGAGTCGGGCAATCTGGACGCCGCCTGCGAGCAGGGCGTGCGGGCGGTGGAGGTCGCCGGCCGCATCTCCTCGGCCCGCACCACCGAGTACGTCAAGGACCTCCTGCACCGCCTCGAGCCGTACGGCGACGAGCCGCGCGTGGCCGAGCTGCGCGAGCGCGCCCGGCCGCTCCTGATGACCACGGCCTGATCCGCCGCGCCTCCCGGGTTTGAGGGCATTGTCAGTGGCGCAGTGCACTATCGGAGGCGGGAGGTGGACCGGGAGATGGAACGAGTGCGGACGGCGGCCGCGCGGCGCGTCGCGTACGACTGCGACGTGCTGGTGATCGGCGGCGGGATCGTCGGCCTGTCGACGGCGTACGCGATCACGCGCGCCGCGCCCGGCACCCGGGTCATGGTCCTGGAGAAGGAGCCGGGCCCGGCCCGGCACCAGACGGGCCGCAACAGCGGCGTCATCCACAGCGGCGTCTACTACCGCCCGGGCTCCCTGAAGGCCCGCTACGCGGTGCGGGGCTCCGCCGAGATGGTCAAGTTCTGCGCCGAGTACGGCATCGCCCACGCCGTCACCGGCAAGCTGATCGTCGCCACCCACCGCTCCGAGCTGCCCCGCCTGCACGCCCTCGTCCAGCGCGGCCGGGAGAACGGCATACCGGTCCGCGAGCTGGGCGCCGCCCAGATCCCGGAGTACGAGCCCGAGGTGCGCGGCCTGGCCGCCATCCACGTCGGCACCACCGGCGTCTGCGACTACGTGGCCGTGGCCCGGCAGCTGGCCCGTGCCTCGGGCGCCGACATCCGCTACGGCGCGCGGGTCCGGCACGTCGACCGGCGCCCGGGCCTCGGGGTGGCCGTACGCACCCGCTCCGGGGACGTGCTCCGCGCCCGCGTCCTGGTCAACTGCGCCGGGCTCCAGTGCGACGAGATCGCCCGCCTGACCGGCGACGACCCGGGCATGCGGATCGTCCCCTTCCGCGGCGAGTACTACGAGCTGGCCCGTCCGGAGCTGGTGCGGGGCCTGGTGTACCCGGTGCCGGACCCGGCGTTCCCGTTCCTCGGGGTGCACCTGACCCGAGGCATCGACGGCAGCGTCCACGTCGGGCCGAACGCGGTGCCGGCCCTCGCCCGGGAGGGCTACGGCTGGGACGTGGTGCGGCCCCGTGAGCTGGGCGCCACCCTCGCCTGGCCGGGCTCGTGGCGGATAGCCCGCCGGCACTGGAGGTACGGCGCGGGCGAGCTGCGCCGGTCGCTGTCCAAGGGAGCCTTCACCACGGCCGTGCGCAGGCTGCTGCCCGCCGTGACGGAGGACGACCTGGTGGCATCGCCCGCGGGAGTGCGGGCGCAGGCGGTGCTGGCGGACGGGACGCTGGTGGACGACTTCCTCATCCGCGAGGGCGCCCACGCGGTCCACGTGCTGAACGCGCCGTCCCCCGCCGCGACGGCGGCGCTGCCGATCGGACGGGAGGTGGGACGCAGGGCCCTGGCCGCGCTGGCAGCGTCGTGACCGGCGCGACCGACCGTAAAATCGAAGGCACTGTGTCTGATTTCCGCAGCGCCTCCGACGCTTCCCAGCCCGCCGCCCCCCACACCGGTGACGACCTGCGGCACTCCCGTGCCAAGGGCGAGCCCCGCTTCCCCGACGGACCCAAGGCCGACCCCGCCGGATCGCACTTCGAGCGGCGGATCCGGAGCTTCCAGCCCCGGCGGAGCCGGGTGACCACCGGGCAGGCGGACGCGCTCCAGCGGCTGTGGCCCCAGTGGGGACTGGACATCGACGGGCAGCGGGTCATCGACCTCGCCGAGCTGTTCGGCAACGACCGGCCCGTCGTCCTGGAGATCGGCTTCGGCATGGGCGAGGCCACCGCCCGGATGGCCGCCGCCGACCCGGGGACCAACATCCTCGCGGTGGACGTGCACACCCCCGGCCAGGGCAATCTGCTGGGTCTCGCGGAGCGGGAGGGCCTGTCCAACATCCGGGTGGGCAACGGCGACGCGATCATCCTCCTGCGCGAGATGCTCGCCCCCGGCTCCCTCGCCGGGCTGCGCGTCTACTTCCCCGACCCCTGGCCGAAGAAGCGGCACCACAAGCGCCGGCTGATCCAGCCCGAGTTCCTGACCCTGGCGGCGACGCGGCTGGCCCCGGGGGCCGTGCTGCACTGCGCCACCGACTGGGAGCCGTACGCCGAGCAGATGCTGGAGGTGCTCACCGCGCACCCCGGCTTCGAGAACACCGTGCCGGACGGTGGTTTCGCGCCGCGCCCCGCCCACCGGCCCCGGACCCGTTTCGAGGGCCAGGGACTGGACAAGGGACATGTGGTGAACGACTTGCTCTTCCGCCGCGTACAGCAGCGCGATCAGCACAAGGAGCAGCAGCCCCCCACCGGTTAGGGTCCATGCCGTGGCCACCTGTCCCCCGTACCCGACGCGTCCGCCCGCCCGTCCCCGGACGCATCCGCACTGGTGGCAGCGCGCCTGGGTGCGTTACGGCGCGCTCGTCACCCTGCTCGCGCTCTCCGGCCTGGTCATCCTGGCCCTGGTGCGCGAACAGACCGGCACCCAGGGCTTCCTGGTCGGGCTGGGCCTCGCGGTGCTGCCGGTGCCGCTGCTCCTGGCCGCCTTCCGCTGGCTGGACCGGGTCGAGCCCGGGCCCTGGCGGAACCTGCTGTTCTGCTTCGCCTGGGGCGCCTGCGCGGCGGCACTGATAGCCATCGTCGCCAACAGCTTCGCGACGCGGTGGATAGCGACCGCCACCGCGGACCCGTCCGGCGCGGACACCCTGGGCGCCACCGTCATAGCCCCGGTGGTCGAGGAGTCCGCCAAGGCCGCCGCCGTACTGCTGGTCTTCGTCTTCCGCAGGCGCGACTTCGGCGGCATCGTCGACGGTGTCGTCATAGCCGGCGTCACCGCCACCGGCTTCGCCTTCACCGAGAACATCCTCTACCTGGGCACCGCCTTCGGCACCGACCAGCTCACCGGCGGCAGCGGCATCGCGTCGGTCACCGCGGCGACCTTCTTCGTCCGCATCGTGATGTCGCCCTTCGCCCACCCGCTCTTCACCGTGCTCACCGGCATCGGCTTCGGCATCGCGGCGCTCTCCGCGGGCCGGCACCGCCTGCGCCGGGCCCTGCTCCCCTTGGCCGGCCTGCTGCTCGCGATGGGCGTGCACGCCCTGTGGAACGGCTCGGCCGCGTTCGGCGAGTACGGCTTCTTCGCCGTCTACGCGGCCTTCATGGTCCCGTCCTTCGGCCTGCTGACCTGGCTGGCGATCTGGACCCGGCAGCGCGAACTGGGCGCCGTGCGCGCCGAGCTGCCCGTGTACGTCCTGGCCGGATGGCTGTCGCCCGCGGAGCCGCACGCGCTCGGTTCGATGCGCGCCCGCCGCATCGCCCGGCAGCACGCGCGCCGGCACGCCGGGAAGGAGGCGGCGCGGACGGTGGCGCGGTACGAGGTGTACGCGACCTCGCTGGCGTTCCTGCGGCACCGCGGGCGGCGGGGCAGGGCGGGCGCCGATTTCGCCGTACGGGAGCGGGAGCTGCTGGAGGCCCTGTGGCAGCGGCGCGCCGTCGCCCGCCCGGCGCTGGACTACGCGGCCCGGGCCACGGCGCCGCCCGTGCCGCCCTGGCCGGGCTACGGGGTGTACGGGGCTGCGTACCCCGGCCCGGGGGCCTACGGGTACGCCCCCGGCGCACCGCTCCCCGCACTCTCACCGGGGCAGTACCACGCCCCTCACGGCTACCTCCCGTACGCCCCGCCCCACCCGCACCGCGGGTAACCCCTGCCCGCCCCGCCGGCCGCGGGCCCCAAGACTCCGTCCGTCAGAGCGACGCCCGCTCCAGCCGGGCGACCTCGTCCGGGGTGAGGGACAGCTCGGCCACCCCCAGCAGCGCCGGGAGCTGCTCGACCGTGCGGGCGGAGGCGATCGGCGCGGCCACCGTCGGCTGCGCGGCCAGCCAGGCCAGGGCGACCGTGGCGACGGGAGCGTCGTGGGCTTCGGCGATCTCGTCCAGGGCCGCCAGGACCCGCCGGCCCCGCTCGGTCTCCAGGTGCTTCGCCGCGCCGCCCGCCCGGGGGCTGTCGACGGCCGCCCCGGCCCGGTACTTGCCGGTGAGGAATCCGGAGGCGAGGGAGTAGTACGGCACGGCGGCCAGGCCGGACCGCTCCGCGAGGTCGCGCAGCCCGCCCTCGTAGGTGTCCCGCGAGACGAGGTTGTAGTGGGGCTGGAGCGCCACGTACCGGGCGAGGCCCTCGCGGTCGGAGAACTCCAGGGAGGCCGCGAGCCGCTCGGCGGAGATGTTGGAGGCGGCGATGTGCCGGACCTTGCCCGCACGTACCAGCTCGTCGAGCGCCCCGACGATCTCCTCCACCGGCACCTCGGGCTTGTCGAAGTGGGTGTAGTACAGGTCGATGTGGTCGGTGCCCAGGCGGCGCAGCGAGGCGTCGGCCGCCGCCTTGATGTTCGCGGCGGACAGGCCCGGGTACTCGGGGTGCTGGCTGACCTTGGTGGCGAGGACGACGTCACCGCGGTTGCCGCGGGAGGCGAGCCACTTGCCGACGATGGTCTCGGACTCCCCGCCGCTGTTGCCGTCGACCCACGCGGAGTACGAGTCGGCGGTGTCGACGAAGTTGCCGCCCGCGGCCGTGTAGGCGTCCAGGACGGCGAAGGAGGTGTCCTGGTCGGCGGTCCAGCCGAAGACGTTGCCACCGAGGGCGAGGGGGAAGACCTCGAGGTCCGAGGAGCCGAGCTTGCGCAGAGAAGTCATGTTCTGCGTCAACGGCCACGACGGAGCCGGTGATTCCGGGAGCGGGGCAAAAATCCCGCAAACCGGCAGCCCTGGCGTCGGGGGGTCGCCGTCAGGGCCGCCGGGGACCGGCGGGGCCGTGCACGGATTCGGTCAGGGGGTGAGGCCCTTGCTCTGCAACCAGGCCATCGGGTCGATCCCGCCGCCGTCGCTGGTGTGGACCTCCATGTGGAGGTGGGCCCCGGTCACGTTGCCGGTGGCGCCGACGCGGCCGATGACGTCACCGGTGGTGACCTTCTGGCCGACGCTGACGCTGATGGACGACTGGTGGGCGTACCAGATCTCGGTGCCGTCGTCGAGGGTCAGCACGGTCTTGTAGCCGTAGGAGCCCTCGTAGCCGGCGGACGTGATGGTGCCGCTGTGCACCGCCTTGAGCAGCGTGCCGGTGGGCGCGGCGAAGTCGAGGCCGGTGTGGTAGCCGGAGGACCAGTACGCGCCGGCCTGGCCGAAGCTGGAGGAGATCGTGTACGAGGAGGTCGGCAGGGTGTACTGCTTGGCCAGCTTCGCGAGCCGCTCGGCCTCGGCCTTCTTCGCGGCCTCCTCCTCCGCCTTCTTCTTGGCGGCGGCGGCCTTGGCCTCGGCCTCCTTCTCCGCCTTGGCGGCGGCTTCCGCGGCCTTCTTCTCGGCGGCGGCAGCGGCCTCGGCGGCGGCCTTGGTCTCGACCTGGGCCTGCTGCTGCTCGGCCTGCGCCATGATCCGGGCCCGCAGCGTCTCGCCGGCGTCGGAGGCACCCTCCGCGGTGTCGGCGGTCGCGGCCACGCCGATGCCGCTGAGCGGGGCGGCGGAACCCTGCGGCTCCGGCTCCTCGTCGTCCGAGATGAGCGAGCCGACGTTGGGCAGGTCGGGCATGGAGATGGACACCGGCGGCTTGCCGGTCTGCGCGCTGGCCATGCCGCCCGCGCCGACCGCGGCTATGACACCGACGCCGAGGACGGTGGAGCTGCGGGCGAGTCCGCCGCGCTGCTTGGCGACGCGGTGCCGGCCGCGCACGGGGCGGATGGAGTCCGCGGTGGGATTCCACTCCTCCCAGGGGCCCTCTTCGGTGCGGTAGCCGTCGTAGCCGAAGGTGTCGGTGTCGCGCGCGCTGGGCACGAACGGGGCCTCGGGGGCAGGCCGGTTGGACGCCACGTGGGCGTACTCCTTTCCTTCCTTCCGCCTACCGGGTTAGCTGACGGGTTCGGAGCAGGAAGGTCTCCTACGCGCGTATATCCGCCGTGTCTCCACGGCGTCGTACGAGCGATTCACCCCAAGGTGGTGGTTCCCCGGTTCCCTCGCGGGATTCGGCGCGTGCGCACGGAGCCGCCTTCTGTGACGGCTGGGACGACCGCGCTGCGTTATCGAACGTTAATAGACGCGGGGCCGAGATTCCAAGCTGTTCCTCTTGATCATTAACGAATCCGGGCGGGACGTACGCCTCAGGATCGGTGAAATCCGGGCGACTTGACCGCCCCTCAGTATTCCCCTTCACGCCACAAGTTTCTGACGGAGTGTCAGTCGTTATGCGCAGGGCGCTCACCAGATCACCGTTCGTGACAATGATCAAGGTCCTCGCGCGCGGGACGGCGTACGGCGAGGAGTGCCATGTCGTCCGCCATCCCGCCCCCGGAGTGCCGGCGCACGTCCTCGGCGAGGGCGGCGAGCAGTTTCCCCGGGTGCCGGAAGACGCAGCCGGCGAGCCGTTCGTACGGGTCGTAGAACTCGCCCCGCGCGTCCCGGGCTTCGGACAGTCCGTCGGTGTGCAGCAGCAGGGTGGCTCCGCCCGGGAAGGCGTCCTCCTGGGCCCGGTCGGGCCACACGCCCAGCTCGCCCATCCCGAGGGGCAGCGCCGACTCCCGGGCGGGGAGCGGGCGCAGGGTGCCGTCGGCGTACAGCAGCAGCGGGGGCGGGTGGCCTCGGTTCACGATCCGCACGACCCCGTCGCCGTGCGGGAGTTCGGCGAGGACGGCGGTGGTGAACCCCTCGAAGGCGTCCAGTCCGTTGCGCCGGGTGCCCTCGCGGGCCAGCGCCCGCTCCAGGCGCTGGGCCACCGCCTCCAGCGTGGCCTCCTGCTCGGCGGCCTCCCGGAAGGCGCCGATCACGACGGCGACGGCGGCCACCGCGCCCATGCCCTTGCCGCGCACGTCCCCGACGATGAGCCGGACGCCGCGCGCGCTGTCCTGCACCGCGTACAGGTCCCCGCCGATGAAGGCGTCGGCCTGCGCGGCCTCGTAGCAGGCGGCGATCTCGAAGCCGCCGATCCGTTCGGCGGGCTCGGGCAGCACGGCGCGCTGGGCTGCCTCGGCGATCTCGCGGACGCTGACGAGGCGCTCACCGGTGCGGCGGACGAAGGCGTTGACGAAGACCGCGAGGGCGGCCACCGTCGCGATGGTGATCAGCTCCGTGAGGGAGTCGACGTAGTGGGCGACGCCCTTGCTCAGTTGCAGCCCGACGACGGCGGCGACCACGGCGACACCGGTGAGCGCCGTGCCCCGCCGCGAGTAGAGGGGGGCGGCGACCAGCGGCGCGGCCGTGTAGAGCGGGCCGGCCGTGAAGTATCTCGGGGTGAAGATGTCGTACAGGATGGCGACGACGATGAGCAGGACCGGGAGCAGGCGCACCAGGCGGCGCCCGTACGGGGTCCTCGGGGGCCGTTCGGCCTGGGTGGGCGGCGCCATCGCCTCGGTGCCGAGGCCCGGGTCGGGCGCGGGGTCGCCGGGGAGCCGGCCGCCGGCCCTGGCGTACGCTCCCTCGTCGTCCACGTGACCTGGCCGCACCACTCGTCTCCCGCCGCCCCGAACCTCCGCGCCGCTTGCCGTCCCGTGTCCAGGTTTCCCGGATCGGGGGCGGGCGGCGAGCCGTGAGGGCCGACCGGGTGAACGCACATCAACGCACCTGAACGCACCGAAGGCCGGAATCCTCAAGGGATTCCGGCCTTCGGTTTCAGTAGCGGGGACAGGATTTGAACCTGCGACCTCTGGGTTATGAGCCCAGCGAGCTACCGAGCTGCTCCACCCCGCGCCGTTGTGTCTCCACTGTACGTCATCGCGGGGGCTGAATGCACATCCGTATCCCGCTACCCCTCCAGATGGCGGTTGGGAGCCTTCGCGCGCTCCTCGTACTCGGGCAGGACGACGACGGTGGCACCCCCGGCGGTGAGCACCCCGCCGCCGTCCGCGCCCGGCACGAAGGTGTCCGGCTCCCGCCAGGCCGTGACCACGCGGCGCACCCCGGCGTCGAGGATCAGCCGGGCGCAGGGCGCGGGCCGGGAGGCGCGGCGGGCGCAGGGTTCCAGGCTGCTGTACACCGTGGCGGTCGCCAGCCGGGCGTCGGCGGGGTCGGCCTTGGCGAGTGCGGCCTCCTCGGCGTGCACGACGGGGTCCCCGCCCTCGCGGGAGTGCCCCCGCGCCAGCTCGGTCCCGTCGGCGGCGACCACCACCGCCCCCACGCTGAACGCCGTCCCGGACGGCGGGCACAGCCGCGCCAGCTCGCAGGCGAGGGCGAGCCAGTGCCGGTCGGCGGCGGTCACCCGGTCTCCGGCGCCCGGGGCGGTCGGCAGGTACCGCGTCAGTACGACGTCCTCGATGCGCCGGGACTCGACCAGCCGCAGCCGGCCGCGCTGGTAGGCCCCGGGACCGAAGAGGCGGGGCGCGTCCGGGTCGCCGACCAGCAGGGGGGCGAGGACGAGCTGGAGTTCGTCGGCGAGTTCCTGGCGCAGCAACTGGGTGTGCACGGTCCCCCCGCCCTCGACCATGAGCCGCCGCACTCCCCGCTCGTCGTGCAGGTGCTCCAGCGCCGCCCGCCAGTCGAGCGCCTCACCGAGCGGCACCACGTCGGCGGCGAGCCCCAGGGACCGGGCCCGCCGGGCGCCCCGGTCCGTCGTGAGGAGCAGCTTCTCGCCCCCGGTGTGCCAGAACGCTGCCGCCGGGTCCAGTTCCCCGGTGGCGCTGACCGTCACCTTGAGCGGGTACGCGGCCTTCCCGGCCGCGATCCGGGCGCCTCGCCGCTCGGCGGAGTTCACCAGCAGCCGCGGGTTGTCGGCCCGGATCGTGCCGGCACCGACCAGGATCGCGTCGACGGACGCCCGTACCTCGTCGACCCGGTCGAAGTCGGCCGGGGAGGAGAGCAGCAGCCGTTCGGGGCCGGTGTCGTCCAGGCAGCCGTCGAGGGAGACGGCGGCGGAGAGCAGGACGTACGGGAGGGGCATGGGCGTACTCCGGTGGGGCGGGGCGGCGGGTTCCGGCGGGGCAACCCTAGGCGCCCCGGCACTCCCCGCCGGGCGGCCGGGGCACGTTGATGGCGAGGACGGCGGTGTCGTCGTCCACGCCGGTGCCGAGGGCGTCGAGCAGGTCGCTCAGGGCCTGGACCGTGCCGGACGCGGTGGTGGGGGCCAGGGAGCGGGCGAAGTCCACGAGCGCCTCGTCGCCGTAGCGGCCACCGGGCTGGTCGGTGTGGGCCTCGGTCAGGCCGTCCGTGTAGAGGAGCAGGGTGTCGCCGGGTTCCAGGCGGACGGTGGTGGTGGCGATGTGGGCGTCCGGCAGGACCCCGACGAGCTGGCCGCCAGGGGTGGGCAGGTAGTCGGCGCTGCCGTCGGCACGCAGCAGGAGGGCCGGCGGGTGCCCACCGCTGGCCAGCGTGATCCGGAAGGAACCCTCCTCGCCGACGGGGGTCAGCAGTCCGAAGATCACCGTGCAGAACCGCGGGTCGTAGCCGGTGTCCTCGTGGTTCAGGACGGTGTTGAGGTTGCGGAGCACGGCCGCGGGGTCGGGGTCGTAGACCGCCGCGGCGCGCAGGGTGTAGCGGGCCAGGGAGGTGATCGCGGCGGCGGCGGCGCCCTTGCCGCACACGTCCCCGAGGAACAGACCCCAGGTCCCCTGCGTGAGGGGGAACAAGTCGTAGAAGTCGCCGCCGACTTCGTCGACGGAGGCGATGTGGTAGTGGGCGGCGACCTCCAGACCGGGCACGTCGTCCAGGGCGGGGGGCAGCAGGGTCCGCTGGAGCGTGGTCGCCAGGCTTCTGAGGCGGTCGCGTTCGGTGTCGGCCACCTGCCGGGCCCGCAGCAGCTCGTCCTCGTAGGCACGCCGGTCGCGGGCGTCGAGGAGGGTGGTGCGGATCAGCAGCGGCCGCCCGTCCTCGCCGGTCCTGACGGTGGAGGTCGCCAGCACCGGCAGGCGCGAGCCGTCGGCGGCCTTCAGCTCCAGCGCGATGCCGCGGACCTCGCCCTGCATGGACAGCAGGGGGGCGAAGTGGGTCTCGTGGTAGAGCTTGCCGCCGACGGTGAGCAGGTCGGCGAAGCGCAGGCGCCCGACCAGGTCGTCGCGCCGGTGGCCGAGCCAGTCCAGCAGCGTCTTGTTGACCTTGGTGATCCGCCCGTCCGGCAGCGTGGACAGGTAGCCGCAGGGCGCGTTCTCGTAGAGGTCCTCCACGCTGTCCTCCGGCAGCTCGGAGGGGGACGGCCACGCACCGCCCGGGCCGCCGTCGACGCCGTGTCCGTCGTGGGACGCGCCGGTCACCGGTCCACCTCGGCAGCGGAGGAGGCGATCGCGTCGTTCGCGTACAGGGAAGCGGCCCGGGCGAGGACGCATGCCATCCTCGGTCCGGTGCGGCGGAAGCCGTCGGTGCGCCGTTCCCCCGGCTCGCGGCAGATCTCCGGCACGTCCTCCGCGTACGCGTCGAGGTTTGCCTGGCGCTGCTCACTCCGGGCCGCCGGGTCCGGGCGTCCGGCCCTCACGCGACCGAAGAGGACCGGCCCGGAGTCGTGCTCCAGGAACGGCACCACCAGCCCGTGCGCCGGCATCACCACAGGCCCGTCCTCCCGGCCTTTCAAGGTGACGCGATTCCCGGCTCCGATGTCCATATAACCCATATTCACACCATCCGTCCCTGTTCTCCGTCGAAGGCGGAGAGACAGACAGGCAGAGAGCAAGCCGCGGTCCGGGCCGACAACGCGGCAGCGCCCGAGCGGGCGGTGCCGACTCGGACGCTGCGTGACCGGGCAGGGGGCTAGCGGCCCGCCCGCCACCGGTAGGCCCTGTGGGACTCGAACCCACAACCAATGGATTAAAAGTCCACTGCTCTGCCAATTGAGCTAAGGGCCCAGGGGGTGTTGCACGGTGATGCGTGATGTTGCCACACCGAGCATAGCCCGACGCGGCCGGGACGCCGATCGGGTATCGGAGACACGGCCGCGTCGGCCCCGGTCGCGCGGTCCGGCGGTTACGGGTCCACCGGCTCCGGGGTGTTCGCCCGGGCCGCCGCACGGGCCCGGGTGCGTGCGTGGTCGGGGTTGAGGAACCAGTGCCGGGCCGAGGCCAGCCACCAGGTCGCGGCGAAACCGAGGACCACCAGGACGGCGACGGGCGCGTAGTTGAAGGTCTCCCAGGTCACCGGGGAGACCTGGGGGAGCATGAACAGGACCGTGATGACGCCGACCCACGTCACCGCCACCACGCCCACCGCCCGCGACCAGCGGCCCAGATGCCAGGGCCCGCGCTCGAAGTCGTCGCCCTTGCGCAGCCGCAGCAGGGTCGGGATGACGTACGCGATGTAGAGGCCGATGACGGCGATCGACGTCACCGCCGCGTACGCCGTGACGTTGATCAGGTACGGCAGGCCGAGGACCAGCGCGGCCAGCGCCGCCAGCCAGACGGCCGCGACCGGCGTGCGGGTGCGCGGGTTCACGGTGTGCCAGAGGTGGGAGAAGGGCAGCGCGCCGTCCCGGGAAAAGGCGTAGATCATGCGGCTGTTGGCCGTCACCGAGGCCATCCCGCAGAACAGCTGCGCCCCGATGACGACCAGCAGCAGCAGCTTGCCCGCGGTCGCGCCGAGCGCGTCGAGCAGGATCTGCGCGGGCGGTGCTCCGGTCGGGGAGGCGAGGGCGCCGTCGTAGGACTGGATGGCGAAGGTGAAACCGAGGAGGAGGACGAAGCCGGCGATCCAGGAGGTCCAGATGGAGCGGACGATGCCCTTCGGGCCGGCCGTCGACGCGTCGTGCGTCTCCTCGGTCATGTGGGCGGAGGCGTCGTAGCCGGTGAAGGTGTACTGGGCCATCAGCAGACCGATCAGGACGACGTAGACGCCGCTGCCCCAGCCGGTGTTGTTGACGAACTCGCCGAAGACGAAGGACGCCGACCGGTGCTGGTCGGGCGCGAAGGTCAGCGCGCCCACGATGACCGCGACACCGAAGACGTGCCACCAGACGCTGACGCTGTTCAGCAGGCCGACGATGCGGACGCCGAAGGTGTTGAGCAGGCCGTGCAGGATCAGGATGGCGGCGAAGAGGAGGATCGTGCGGCCGGGGGTGACCTCGAAGTCGAACTGGAGGTTCAGGTAGGCGCCCAGGAAGGACGCGGCGCCGAAGTCGATGCCGGCGGTGACCGCGACCTGGCCCAGCACGTTGAACCAGCCCGTGAACCAGGCCCAGGCGGCGGCCGTGCGGGGTGGCGCGAGACGGTGCGCCCAGAAGTACAGGCCCGCCGACGTCGGGTACGCCGAGCAGATCTCGGCCATCGCCAGGCCCACGAAGAGGGTCATCAGGCCGACGGCGACCCAGCCCCACGTGATGACGGCCGGACCTCCCGTGTTCATGCCGAACAGGTAGAGGGTCAGGCAGCCGGAGAGGACCGAGATGATGGTGAAGGAGACCGCGTAGTTGGAGAACGCCGACATGCGGCGGGCCAGAACCTGGGTGTAGCCGAGCTGGGCCAGCCGTTCCTCGTCCGACAGCCCACTCGCCTTGGCGTCATCTGTCATGCCCCCAGCAATTCCCTCGCCGGGGGCGTGACATGCGTCACTCGAAGGCCGGATACCGTCGTGCCGTGGGACCGGTCAGCGCACCAGCCGGACCGTGCCCCGCACCTCCAGCGGAGCGCCGGTGCCGTCCGCAGGCACGACGGACAGCGTCCAGTCGTACAGGCCCGCGGGCAGGGCCACTTCCCGCGAGTCCGCGCGCTGGTTGCCGTGCCAGCCGACGATCAGCTCGCCGCGCGTGAAACCTCCGTCCCGGGTGTCGACGACCTTGCCGGTCGTGCTGCTGCGCACCGTCAGCCGTCGGCTCGCGGCCGGCTTGGACAGCAGCACCGTGGTGAGGGTCTCGGGGACGGTGTCCTGCTCGCGGCGGGTGACGGAGGCGGCGTTCTCCACCGGATCGAGCAGGCGCAGCGGTTGCTGCGGCACACCGGACGGCACGAGGTGGACGCGCTCCTGGGCATCGACGTAGGCGGCGTTCGGGCCGGACTCGTCGACCGTCCAGCGCAGGTCGCGTTGGGAGGCACCGGTGTCGGGCAGGTCACCGATCACCCGGCTCACGGGTTTGCCACCGACGACCGCGGTCAGGGTCAGCTTCCCGGCCCGCCGGTCGTGCGTGACGACGAAGCCGTCCCCCAGTTTCGCCTCGCCCGTCGGCACCGGCACGGACTTCTTCGCCGTACGGTCGTACACCCCAGCCCTGCCCTCGCAGGTCCAGTACAGCCAGCGGCCCAGGGCCTGGATCTCGGTGGGCCGGCAGTCGGCACCGGTGGTGACGGTCTCGGTGTTCTTCCTGGTGGAGAGGTGGTGGGCGGTGAGACTGCCCGGAACCTTCGCGGCCGTCCAGAGCAGGTCACCGGAGAGGGCGGCGGCACCGGCCGGGCGGATGACGGCCGGAGGGCGTGTGACCTGGGCGTCGCCCGCCGGGGCCGGGCGCCGGACACGGCCGTCGAGCGGGTACGCGTACAGCAGCTTGGCGGTCGAGTAGAGGAAGTACCGGCCGGAGACGTCGGTGATCTGGCCGCCGGCGGGCAGGTTCGTCCGTTCCCAGTTGTCGTACTCGCCCGGACCGTCGGCCCGGACCCAGCCGGATGCGGAGACGTCTTGTTCCAGCCAGACGACCCGCCCGTCCGCGGTGCCGCGTATCGGCGTGCAGCGGCCTTCGCCTGTCGGACATCCGCCCATTCCGTAGCCCGACGGCCGGAATCTGCTCCGATCGCCGAACTCCGGCGTGCCCGAGGGTGCCACGAGCCGCAGGTAGTCGTCGCGCAGGCCGGGGCCGTCGTGCTGTGCGGCGACCAGGCGCCCCTGATCGAGCGACAGCCCACGGATCGGGATCGGCGGCGGTGCCAGCGACTTGACCTGCTCCACCACGGGCTGGCCGCCGCCGGCACCCGGCCGGATGCGCTGGAAACCCCAGTCGTCGCGTGACCGGGTGCGCCCGCCCACGATGACCGCACCCCCTTCCGGCGTGACGCTGATGGCCGGGTAGGAGTCGCTGAGCAGGGTGACCGGCTCGCCGCCCGCGATCGGCACGGCCTGCACGGCCTGCCCGGACGCCGGTCGGTGGACCACCCAGTCGCCGACCACGGCCACACCGTTCATCGGGTCCACCCCGTGCCCCGCTGGGAGCGGTACCGGCGTCGCCGACAGGTCGTGGCGTGGGACCGACAGGACCGGAGCACCGGCGGTCTTGCCGTACATCAGCACATGGGAAGGCGAAACCGTCGTGTAGTAGTACTCGGCGGGCAGGTCCTGGGTCGATCCGAGCACCCGTCCGGTCGACCGGTCGACCTCCACGATCCGCGGGGAGGTCTCGTTCATCCGGGCCGAGAAGAGGAAGGTGTCCGCGTCGGCCCCCACGGCCCCGCCCAGGCGCATCCCCTCCGGCGCGCCGGTGACCACGGTGTCGACGACCGTCCCGTCGTCCTGCGGATGAAGCAGGTGCAGCACTCGCGTGCTCGTTTCGCCCGGGCGCTCGTAGTGGGTCGAGAACACCGTGCCGCCGTAGACGCCGAGAAGCGACTGGCCGTCGGGCATCCTGAACGTACGCGTGGTGCCATCGACCGCATCCCACAGCTCGACCCGGTTGTCGCCGTGAACGTAGGCGAGAACGTCACTGCTCGTGCCGCGGAGAGAGACGTACTCCCCCCTCAGCGGTGCCGGGACGGTCCTGCCGTCCGAGTAGCGCGTCCACACCGTCCCCTGATGGCCTTCGAGGCTGTGGAAGAAGCCCTGGGCTCCTGCGCCGTAGACGCCGGCGCGGATGTTGCTGTTGTGGAGCAGTTGCCCTCGCATCCGCTCGTAGCGCGGTGCCGCCGGCACCACCGTCTCCTCGGCCACCTCCGCGGCGGACGCGGGCACCGACGGCAGCATCGGGCTCAGGGCGGCCACCAGCGCGGCGGAAGCGGTGACGGCGACGGCCACGCGCCGGCCGCGTGAGCGGGGTAGGAAGACATGTCGAGCCAAGGCGAGCCCCTCCCAGTGGTACGAGAGGGAGCGCGCGCCGCGTACCGTACCGCCGGTTCCGCGTGACCCCCCGGTCTCCGCCGTCACATCCCCCTCGGAAGTCGGCTGATCTTACAGCGGGTTCACCGAGTACGGACACCCTCACCGCATCCGGAACGGGGAGGACGGTCGCAGCACGAGGAGAAATGCCGCGGCCCCCACCCGTCAGGGCAGGGGCCACGGCACTCAGTGCACTCAGCCGGTCAGGCTGCGGCGTCAGCCGTTGCGCTTCCAGCGCGGCTTGTCGTCGCGGCGGCCGAAGGAGGAGGAACCGCGGTGGTCGTCACGACGGCCGTACGGGCGGTCGTGGCCGCCGGAGCGGAAGCCGGGGCGGTCGCCCTGGCGGTCGCGGTTGAACGGACGGTCGCTGCCGGGGCGGTCGCCCTGGCGGTCGCGGTTGAACGGACGGTCGCTGCCGCGGTGTCCGCCGCGGTCGTCGCGGCGGAAGCCGCCACGGTCGCCACCGCGGTCGTCACGGCGCTCGAAGGAACGCCCGCCACGGTCACCACGGTCGCCCCGGTCGTCACGGCGGAAGCCACCGCGGTCGCCACCCCGGTCGTCGCGACGCTCGAAGGAACGGCCACCGCGGTCGCCGCCACGGTCGTCACGACGCTCGAAGGAACGCCCGCCACGGTCACCACGGTCGCCCCGGTCGTCACGGCGGAAGCCACCGCGGTCGTCACGGCGCTCGAAGGAACGGCCACCACGGTCGTCACGGCGCTCGAAGGAACGCCCGCCACGGTCACCACGGTCACCCCGGTCGTCACGGCGGAAGCCACCGCGGTCGTCACGGCGCTCGAAGGAACGGCCGCCACGGTCGTCACGACGCTCGAAGGAGCGGTCACGGTCGGCGAAGCGGTCACGGCCGTTGCCGCCGCCGCGCTCGGCCTTCTCGACCTGCTCGACGTCCCGCGCGCCCGGCTGCTCGGGCAGCGAGACCTCGGCCTCGGTCACCGCCGCGGCCACCTCGGCCAGTACGGTCTCCGGGTCCTCGCCACGCTCCCGCGCGACGCGGGCGACCAGTCGGTCCGCCTCCTCGCGCAGCTCGGTCGCGCGCCGCTGGGCCCGCTCCAGCTCCTTGTTGAGCTGGGCGACCTCGCGCTCGGCCTGCTGCGCCGCGTTGCCCGCGGACTCGGCCTGGACCTCGGTCATCGACCGGGCACCGGTGATCTCGGCGACCTCCGGCTCGAAGGCCGCGCCGCCCTGGATGATGTGGCGCGTGGCGTCGACGCCCGCGTCCTCCATCAGCCGGAAGATCTGACGCCGCTGGTGCGGCAGGGAGAGGGAGACGACCGTGCCGGTACGGCCGGCGCGCGCGGTGCGGCCCGCGCGGTGCAGGTAGTCCTTGTGGTCGCCGGCCGGGTCGACGTTGAGCACCAGGTCGATGCCGTCGACGTGGATGCCGCGCGCGGCGACGTCGGTGGCGACGAGGGCGTTGACGTAGCCCTTCTTGAAGTCCTCCAGGACCCGGGTGCGCGCGCCCTGCGTCATGCCGCCGTGCAGCGCGTCGGCCTTCACACCGGCGTCGCAGAGCTGCTCGGCGATGCGGTCGGCGCCCAGCTGGGTGCGGACGAAGATGATCGTGCGGCCCTTGCGGGAGGCGATCGCGGCGGTGACCGGCGCCTTGTCCTTGGGCTTCACGACCAGGATGTGGTGCGACATGGTCGTCACGTTGCCCTGGGCGCTGTCGACCTCGTGCGTGACCGGGTCGGTCAGGTAGCGCTTGACCAGCGTGGAGATCTCGTTCTCCATCGTGGCCGAGAAGAGCATGCGCTGACCGCCCGCCGGGACCTGGTCGAGCAGCTCGGTGACCTCGGGCAGGAAGCCCAGGTCCGACATCTGGTCGGCCTCGTCGAGGACGGCGATCTGCACGTTCTCCAGGGAGCAGGCGCCGCGGTTGATGATGTCGCGCAGGCGGCCCGGGGTGGCGACGAGGACGTCGACGCCGCGCTCCAGGGCGTAGATCTGGTTGCCCATGGAGGTACCGCCGCAGACGACCTTCATCTTCAGGCCGAGGACGTCGCCGTACGGCTGGAGCGCGTCGGCGACCTGCATGGCCAGCTCACGGGTCGGCGTCAGGATGACGGCGCGCGGCTTGTGCTTCTCGGTGCGGCCGCCGGCCAGCGTGGCCAGGGTCGGCAGACCGAAGGAGAGGGTCTTGCCGGAGCCGGTGCGGCCCCGGCCGAGGATGTCCTTGCCGGCCAGCGCGTCCGGGATGGTCGCGGCCTGGATCGGGAAGGGGGTGGTCACGCCGTTCTGCGCGAGCTTGCGCACGACGCCCTCGGGCAGACCGAGGTCGGCGAAGGTGACTTCGGGGGTCGCGGGGGCCTCCACGGCCTCCGGCGTACCTTCCACGCCCTCGGCGTTCTCGGGCACGACGACGTGATCAGTACTGGTGATGGACATGCGAATGCGAAACCTTCCGGAGTCTCTCGTCGGCACGCGCCCGTCAACTCCGTGAATCGCGATTCGCAATACGACCGCCTCGATGCGGTCCATCACGGCAAGGGAGAGTACGCGCCACACGGCGCGCTCTGCGGTGGCGCCGGGCAAATGGGATCAAACGATCTACCACCATACGCACCCTCCACCCCCGAAGGCAAACCGGGTAGCACATGCCCAGCTCAGCCCGGTTGCCGACCCGGCCGCGGCCCCGACTGCCGACCGGCTCGCAGCCCCGGTCGCCGACCAGGTCACCCGCCCGGCCGCGGCCCCCGGTGACGCTGCCGCGTCCGTCCCTCGGTGCCACCCGCCGCCCCTACACCGGTGCCCCGGCCTCGGGGGCCGGCTCCCTCTGTGCCAGCTGCGTCCCCGGCGGCTCGTGCGCCGACGAGGACGGCTCCGGGGTCGGCTCGGGCGTCGGCGTGAGCGGCGGCTCCGGGGTCGGTGTCGGCTCCGGCTCGACCGTGCGCGTGGGCTCAGGGGGCGGCGTCCGGGTGGGCACGGGCTCCTCGCCCCCGCCCTGCGCGGGCGGAGCCCCGGTCGCCCGTCCGGGCGGCGCGGTCGCCGGAGTGGCGTCCGTACCCTTCCGGCCCTTGTCCCCGCTCTTGTCCCCGCCCGCGTCCGCGCCGTCGCGCTTGTCCTTCTTCCCCCTGCCGCGGCCACGTCCCTCGTCGGCCGCCGCCGCGCCGTACCCGGCGTTCCCGCCGGTCAGCGCCGGACCGCCGCCGGGTGCCTCGTCGCCCCGCTCCCCCGTGGAGTGCGACGGCCTGGCGCCCCCGCCGGACGCGCCGTCGCCGACACTCATGCAGCCGGCGGCGGCGGCGACGGCCACGGCCGTGGCGGCCAGTCGGACGGGAACGTTCAAGGGGCGCACGGGCGGCCACCTCCGGGGGTCAGGAGTCACCGTGCCCAACTCCCGTCACCCACAAGAGGACACGCGCCGCGCACCGCGGACCTTGACCCGAGCGCTTCACCCGTACCCGAGGGCGTGCAGCCGCGCGTCGTCGATGCCGAAGTGGTGCGCGATCTCGTGGACCACCGTCACCTCGGTCTCGGCCACCACGTCCTCACGGGTCTCGCAGAAGCGCAGCGTCGGCCCCCGGTAGATGGTGATCCGGTCCGGCAGCACGCCGGCGTACCACTCCCCGCGCTCCGTCAGCGGCGTCCCCTCGTACAGCCCAAGCAGCTCGGGGTCGTCCGCCGGCGGCTCGTCCTCGACGAACACGGCGACGTTGTCCATCAGCCGCGTCAACTCCGGCGGAATCCGGTCCAGGGCCTCGGCGACCAGTTCCTCGAACTCCTCGCGCGTCATCTCCAGCACAGGCCCATTGTCGGGTACGACCGTGGAGTACGACACAGCCGTCCGCGGGCACCCCGCACCCCACCCCGTGCGGCGGCCGCGAGCCGGCGTCCGCATACCCGCCCCGGGGCCTGGGCATACGGGCCCAATGGCTCGCGTCCCCGCCGCCGTCCCGCACGTCCTGGCCGAGGTGATGAACCCCATCCGCAACGCCCCGCGCGCCCTGTTCCGCCGCCGCCCCCGGACCCACCGGGCTGCCGCGGCGCCGGAACTCGCCCCCCGGCCGCGTCCCTGGACCCGCGCCGTCGGTCTCGTCACCGTCGTGCTGCTCGGCGCCTGGCTGGGGCTGCTGGTCGTGGGGGACGTCCGCGTCCCCGTCGGCCCCATGAACACGACCATGACGTTGCGCCCCTCCGTCAGCGGCGGCACGAAGATCAACGTCTCCCCGCTGGGCGCTCTCCGCCTGGACAGCCACATCGCCCCGGTCCGCCTCGACGTCAACGTGGACCAACTCGACCCCGACCGCGCTCAGGCCCTGGTCGACCACCCCGAACGCCTCTCCGGTCTCCAGGACGAGGTCGCCCGGGACGTCGCGCACGGCACGCTCGACCTCGCCGTCCGTTCCTGCGTCGCCGTGGTCACCGGCGCCACCGCCCTCGGGCTGGCGGTCTACCGCCGCCCGCGCCCCGCGCTGGCCGCCGGCGGCATGGCCCTCACCCTGCTGGTCGCCTCCGGCGGCACCGCCTACGCGACCCTGAACCCCGACTCCGTCCTGGAACCGAAGTTCTCCGGCCTGCTCTCCTCCGCACCCTCCCTCGTCGGCAACGCGCGCAGCATCGTGACCGAGTTCGACATCTACCAGAAGGAACTGGCCCGCCTGGTCACGAACGTCACCAAGCTCTACGACGTCACCTCCACCCTCCCCGCCTACCAGCCCGACCCGACCACGATCCGCGTCCTGCACGTGTCGGACATCCACCTGAACCCGGCGAGCTGGAAGATCATCGCCTCGCTGGTGGAGCAGTACGAGGTGAACGTGATCGTCGACTCGGGCGACACCATGGACCACGGCACCGCCGCGGAGAACAGCTTCCTGGACCCCGTCGAGGATCTCGGCGCCCCCTACGTCTGGGTCCGCGGCAACCACGACTCCCGCGTCACCCAGGAGTACCTCGAGGGCCTGAAGAACACGCACGTCCTGGACGACGGCCGGGCGCGGAACGTCGCGGGCCTGCGCTTCGCCGGCATCGGCGACCCGCAGTTCACCCCCGACCGCTCGCGACCGGAAGGTGCCGAGGCGTCCCAGGAACTGGCCGGCGCCCGCCTGGCCTCGGCCCTGCGCGACCAGCGTGCGGCCGGCACCCCCGTCGACGTGGCCGTCGCCCACGAACCGTCGGCGGCCCGCCAGGTCGACGGCGAGGTCCCGCTGGTCCTCGCCGGGCACGTCCACCGCGAGGACATGGAGGTCATGAAGTACGGCACCCGCCTGCGCATCGAGGGCTCCACCGGCGGCAGCGGCCTGCGCGCGGTCGAGGGCAAGCACCCCGACCCCATCCAGGCGTCGATCCTGTACTTCGACCGGGACAGCCGGCGGCTCCAGGCCTGGGACGAGATCAAACTCGGTGGCCTGGGCCTGACGACGGCCGAGGTGAGCCGGCACCTCCCCAAGGAGAACCAGCCCGGCGCGACCCCGAGCCCCACCGGCCCGGCCCCGTCCTCCACCGGCACGCGCCCCGCGGCCTCGGGCAGCGGCCCGTCCCCGACCGGCCCCACCCCCACCCGGCCGTAAACCGTTTTGGCGATAGCTCCCGCCATCCCATATGCTTCTCACGTCCCCGACGCGCTGCGAAGCGCCCAGGCGGGCCGATAGCCCTCATCGTCTAGCGGCCTAGGACGCCGCCCTTTCAAGGCGGTAGCACGGGTTCGAATCCCGTTGGGGGCACGCAGTACGGTGTGCGACACTGTCGTACACAAGCTTGGTCCTGTGGAGCAGTTTGGAGTGCTCGCCACCCTGTCAAGGTGGAGGCCGCGGGTTCAAATCCCGTCAGGACCGCTGAGGTTTCACGTGAAACCTCGCGGCTGGGTAGCTCAGTTGGTACGAGCGATCGCCTGAAAAGCGATAGGTCGCCGGTTCGACCCCGGCCCCAGCCACATTCAACCCCCGTCGAGATCATCGACGGGGGTTTTGTGTCGCCCGGTGACGGGCGCAGTGCCGAGGCCGGAGTGCCCGGGCGGAAATGGCTCGCCAGGATTTTCTCGGGGATGAGATCCTGGAACCCGTATGTCTACGCACCCCGCCCCCGCGCTCGGCACCCTCGCCCCCCGGCTGACCGAGCTGTCCCTGCGCGACGCGCACCGGCTCGGCCGGCGGCTCGAAGGCGCGCGGAAGATCCGCAAGCCGGAGGCCCGCGCCGCCGTCCTCGCCGAGATCGACGCAGAGGTGACCAAGGCCGAGCAGCGCATCGGTGAACGCCGGTCCCGTGTGCCCGCCGTCAGCTACCCCGAGCAGCTGCCCGTCAGCCAGAAGAAGGACGTGATCGCGGAGGCCATCCGCGATCATCAGGTCGTCATCGTCGCCGGTGAGACCGGGTCCGGCAAGACGACCCAGATCCCGAAGATCTGCGTGGAGCTGGGCCGGGGCGTGCGCGGCATGATCGGCCACACCCAGCCGCGGCGGATCGCCGCGCGCACCGTCGCCGAACGCGTGGCGGACGAGCTGGACACGCCCCTGGGCGAGGCCGTCGGCTGGAAGGTGCGCTTCACCGACCAGGTGAACCCGGACGCCACGTTCATCAAGCTGATGACGGACGGCATCCTGCTCGCCGAGATCCAGACCGACCGTGAACTGCGCGCCTACGACACGATCATCATCGACGAGGCCCACGAGCGGTCCCTCAACATCGACTTCCTGCTGGGCTACCTCGCCCAGCTGCTGCCCAAGCGGCCGGATCTGAAGGTCGTCATCACCTCGGCGACGATCGATCCGGAGCGCTTCTCCCGGCACTTCGGCGACGCGCCGATCATCGAGGTGAGCGGACGGACGTACCCGGTGGAGGTGCGGTACCGGCCGCTGCTGGAGGAGGACGGCGACGACGCCGACCGGGACCAGATCACCGCGATCACCGACGCCGTCGAGGAGCTGATGGCGGAGGGGAAGGGTGACATCCTCGTCTTCCTCTCCGGAGAGCGGGAGATCCGGGACACCGCCGACGCGCTGGAGAAGAAGAAGTACCGGTTCACGGAGGTGCTGCCGCTCTACGCGCGGCTGTCGCACGCCGAACAGCACCGGGTGTTCCAGCAGCACACCGGACGCAGGATCGTTCTGGCGACCAACGTCGCCGAGACCTCGCTGACCGTGCCCGGCATCAAGTACGTCATCGATCCCGGGTTCGCCCGGATCTCCCGGTACAGCCACCGCACCAAGGTGCAGCGCCTGCCGATCGAGCCGGTCTCGCAGGCCAGCGCCAACCAGCGCAAGGGCCGCTGCGGGCGGACCAGCGACGGCATCTGCATCCGGCTGTACTCCGAGGACGACTTCGAGGCGCGCCCGGAGTTCACCGACGCGGAGATCCTCCGCACGAACCTCGCCTCCGTCATCCTCCAGATGACCGCCGCCGGCCTCGGCGACATCGAGAAGTTCCCCTTCATCGACCCGCCGGACCACCGCAACATCCGCGACGGCGTGCAGCTCCTCCAGGAGCTGGGCGCGCTGGACCCGGCGCAGAAGGACGTACGCAAGCGGCTCACCGACACCGGCCGGAAGCTGGCCCAGCTGCCCGTCGACCCCCGGCTGGCCCGGATGGTCCTGGAGGCCGACCGCAACGGCTGTGTCCGCGAGGTCATGGTCATAGCGGCGGCGCTGTCCATCCAGGACCCGCGGGAGCGGCCGTCCGAGAAGCAGGCCCAGGCCGACCAGCAGCACGCCCGCTTCAAGGACGAGACCAGCGACTTCCTGGCCTTCCTGAACCTGTGGCGGTACGTGCGGGAGCAGCAGAAGGAGCGCGGCTCGTCGTCCTTCCGCCGGATGTGCAAGCAGGAGTACCTCAACTTCCTGCGCATCCGCGAATGGCAGGACATCTACACGCAGCTGCGCACGGTCGCCAAGCAGATGGGCATCCACCTCAACGAGGAGGACGCCCCCGACGACCGCGTCCACGTGTCGCTGCTGGCCGGGCTCCTCTCCCACGTCGGCATGAAGGACGTGAAGGACGCCGGAGGCGAGGGCGGGAGGAGCACGGGCAAGAACGAGTACCTGGGCGCCCGGAACGCCAAGTTCGCGATCTTCCCCGGCTCCGCGCTCTTCAAGAAGCCCCCGCGGTTCGTGATGTCCGCCGAGCTGGTGGAGACCTCCCGCCTGTGGGCCCGCGTCAACGCGCGGATCGAGCCGGAGTGGGTCGAGCCCCTCGCCGGGCACCTCCTCAAGCGCACCTACAGCGAGCCCCACTGGGAGAAGGACCAGGCGGCCGTGATGGCCTACGAGAAGGTCACGCTGTACGGCGTGCCGATCGTGGCCCAGCGCAAGGTGAACTACGGGCGCATCGACCCGGAGGCCAGCCGGGAGCTGTTCATCCGCAACGCCCTGGTCGAGGGCGACTGGCGCACGCACCACAAGTTCTTCGCGGACAACCGCCGGCTGCTCACCGAGGTCGAGGAGCTGGAGCACCGCGCCCGGCGCCGGGACATCCTGGTCGACGACGAGACCCTCTACGACTTCTACGACCAGCGGGTGCCCGAGCACGTCGTCTCCGGCGCGCACTTCGACTCCTGGTGGAAGCACAAGCGGCACGAGCAGCCCGACTTCCTCGACTTCGAGCGCGAGATGCTCATCAACGAGAAGGCGGGGGCGGTCACCAAGGACGACTACCCGGACTCGTGGCGTCAGGGGCAGCTGAAGTTCCGGGTGACGTACCAGTTCGAGCCGGGCGCGGACGCCGACGGCGTGACCGTGCACGTTCCGCTCCAGGTGCTCAACCAGGTCACGGACGAGGGCTTCGACTGGCAGATCCCCGGTCTGCGCGAGCAGGTCGTCACGGAGCTGATCCGCTCCCTGCCCAAGCCGGTCCGCCGCAACTACGTACCGGCGCCGGACTACGCGCAGAAGTTCCTGCGGCGGGCCGTGCCGCTCCAGGAGCCGCTGACGGTGACCATGGCGCGCGAGCTGCGCCGGATGGTCGGAGTGCCGTTCGACGCGGAGGACTTCGACTGGTCGCGGGTCCCGGACCACCTGAAGATCACTTTCCGGATCGTCGACGAGCGGCGCCGCAAACTGGCCGAGGACAAGGACCTGGAGGCCCTGAAGCTGCGGCTGAGGCCCAAGGCGCGCAAGGCGCTGTCGCAGGCCGCCGCCGCCACCGCGGAGCGCAGCGGCGGCGAGTCCCTGGAGCGCACGGGGCTGACGGACTGGACGATCGGCACCCTGACGCGCGTCTTCGAGACGCGCCGCGCCGGACAGCCGGTGAAGGCCTACCCGGCTCTGGTGGACGACGGGCCGACGGCGAACACCGTCTCGGTACGGCTCTTCGACACGGAGGCCGAGCAGGCGCAGGCGATGTGGAAGGGCACGCGCCGGCTGATCCTGCGCAACATCCCGGTGAATCCGGCGAAGTTCGCGTCCGAGAAGCTGACCAACCAGCAGAAGCTCGGGCTGTCCGCCAATCCGCACGGTTCGATCCAGGCGCTGTTCGACGACTGCGCCACGGCGGCGGCGGACCGGCTGATCGCCGACTTCGGCGGACCGGCGTGGGACGAGGAGTCCTACCGGAAGCTCTACGACAAGGTCCGCGCGGAGATCGTCGACACGACCGTCCGCACGGTGGGCCAGGTGCAGCAGGTGCTGGCGGCCTGGCAGGCCTGCGAGCGCCGCCTGAAGGCCGTACGGAGCCCCGCGCTGCTGGCCAACCTCCAGGACGTACGGGGGCAGCTGGACGCGCTGGTGAAGCCCGGCTTCGTCACGGAGGCGGGCATCAGGCGCCTGCCGGACCTGATGCGGTATCTGGTCGCCGCGGACCGGCGGCTCCAGCAGATGCCGACCGGGGTCCAGCGGGACACGTCCCGGATGGAGAAGGTCCACGAGATGCGGGACGAGTACGCGTGGCTGCTGGAGCAGCTGCCCCAGGGGCGGCCGGTGCCGCGGCAGGTGCTGGAGGTCCGCTGGATGATCGAGGAGCTCCGGGTCAGCTATTTCGCGCACGCGCTGGGCACGGCCTACCCCGTCTCCGACAAGCGGATCGTCAAGGCCATCGACGCCCTCGCACCGTGACCAGGGCCGTACGGAGGGTGAGTTCGACCCAGGGGCTCGCCCTCCTGTAGAGTCTCGTCTCGCAGCGCAACGCAGAAACAAGCGCCGCAAAACCTGGTCCTGTGGAGCAGTTTGGAGTGCTCGCCACCCTGTCAAGGTGGAGGCCGCGGGTTCAAATCCCGTCAGGACCGCAGCAAGGGCCCGCGCCGATCGGTGCGGGCCCTTTTCGTTGCCCCGGACCCGGTCCGGTCCGGCCAAGGGCCGTGCGCCCGCGGCGCCCAAGCGCCCCGTGGGACCGCGCCGCCCCCTTCGTACGCCCGAACCCCGCCCCACGCCCACCGGAGGCCCTCAGCGCCCCCTGGTGGCCTTGACGGCGTCACATTCCCTCGGTACTTCAGAGACAGGGCACGTTCTCCGCGCGGTCCCCGGAGGTGGCGCATGGCGGCATCGGTCAGGCACGAGACACGGGCCCTGCTCCGCGCGCACCTGGCGGCCGCGTCGTCGTACCGCCACCTGACGCGGCACTGCCCGATCTGCCACCGGCTGCTGCGACTGGCGCTGGACTCGTCCGCCCCACAGTCTCCGACGGAGCGTCAAGAGGGCCTCGAGGACGAGAGCGCTCCCACCGCCTGAGGGGTGCCGCCCCCAACACCCTTGCCACGCCGCCTTGCTGGAGTTCACGTCTCCTCTAGCGCACGGACGCCGGGGCCAACAAGCGGAGGACGGTGTGACGGGTGTCACCGCATGAGTTTCTGGAACCGTGGCACTTATGGCTCCCCTACAACGGGTCCATTTAATATGTGCAATTGCACTACCTCTACGCGGCCCTCGCACAGCTGATCCGACACCCCTCCCCAGACTCCGACAAGGCCGCTCACAGAGCCGCCCGACGGTCCTCCCCCGGCCACAGGACCGCACACAAAAAAGATCGCGCTGGACCCGGCGGAGTCCAGCGCGATCCACGACGCACCCCTGTTGGGGCAGGAACGGCATCGTGTTGAGCTGTGGTTCCGAGCGCCTCGGCGGGTTGGGGGACCTGCCGTTCTGCCCGGTTATTCAGTTGTTCAGGCCTCGCTGCGCTGCTGCGGAATGCCCGCGAGCAGAGCGCGGACCTCGGCTTCGCGGTAGCGGCGATGCCCGCCGAGCGTGCGGATCGACGTGAGCTTGCCGGCCTTCGCCCAGCGCGTGACCGTCTTCGGGTCGACGCGGAACATGGTGGCGACCTCAGCCGGGGTCAGCAGCGGCTCGGCATCAGGGGTGCGAGCGGTCATGAGCGGCCTCCTCGGGAGAACCGAACCTTCTCGGTTCTTTCCTTTAAATTCTGCACCTTGACCCGCGTTGCCCGAAATGGCGGACACGGGTCGAGTCGGTTATAGGACGAACGGCTTGTCCTCGGCACTACAACTACACCATCCGTCCAGCCGCGTCGGCCAAACCGATGGAATTGCCCTCCCAGGTGTTCATCAGCGACGGAAGCCGATGGACCATGCCATAGCGGACAGTCACGCCACTGTGACGATCAGTCACAGGGCGATCAGGAGTCACCAGACCCCCCAAAGCGTGCAATGCTGCGATTCCGCCCACAGTGCATCACAGCAGGACGGACGGAGCCCTCCCCGGACTCCTTGTCCTATTTTGGCATGAGGAGGGGGAAGGGGCGCAAGAGTGATGTACGTGCGGTCCGTCACGCTTGACGCTTACGCCCGGATCGGGACCTACGTCCCTTGTTGACGAAACATCAGCCCACTCGAGCCACGTGTCGGAGCGGAAGACGAAACCCCACATCGGGCGGTACGTCAAACGTCAGTTCGCGGACCGCCGGTCCCGGACCGCCCGCCAGCGCTCCACGAGCCGCCCGTACGCCGCCCCCGCCGCCGCCCCGTCACCGTGGCGCAGTGCCTCGATGCCCTCGGCCACGTCGGCGGCCGAGTGGTCGTCCTCCAGCTCACCGGACGGCACCGCGTGCACCAGCCCTCCGTAGTCCAGTTCCACCAGCGAACGCGGGTGGAACTCCTCCAGCCAGCGCCCCACGTCCACCAGACCGTCGATGAGCGGTCCCTCGTCCATGGCCTCCCGCAGCGCCCGCAGGCCCCGGGCGACCCGTCGGCGGGCCTGCACCATCGGCGTCCGGTACCGCAGCACCGGCGCGGCCGCCCCCTCGCCGTCGCCGGCCTTCTCGTACTCCCGCTCCGCGTCGGAGACCAGGACGAACCAGTTGATCGGCACCTGCCAGGTGGCGGTGCGGATCCAGGGGCGGGCGTCCGGGTTGCGCCGCAGCCAGCGCTCGTAGTCCTGGGCGCTCTGCCGGCGCACGACCGGGGGCAGCAGGGCGTCGAGGACGGGCTCGGGGAAGTCCTCCGGCAGCTCCTCCAGCGCCAGCCAGCCGCGCAGCCGGGTCCGCCACGGGCAGACGCAGACCACCCCGTCGACCTCGGTCACGAACGCGTCCGCGCTCTCGTGCACCGGGACGGGGACGGGCGGGACGGGCAGCAGGTCCGCGAGGGAGCGGCGCAGCTCGTCCTGGTAGGTGGGCAGGTCGGTTCGGCGGGCGTAGCGGGTCCAGTGGCCGCGCTCGTCCTCCGGGAAGGCGGCCAGCGGCTCGTACACGCGCAGGTACGCCGCGTACGGGACGATCACCGAGGACACCTTGGGCACGCCTGCTCCCTCCCCCGCGCGACGCTGCGAAAACCTGCGTCGGTCGATCACAAACGCGCGGGAACCTCTGCAAATCGTCGCACGCGTGTACTCCGTGCGGAGGTGATCCTGAGCACTGTGCGGCGGGCGGCCACCGCCAGGCCCTAATCTCGTGCCACAGTCCCCGCCACCCGCACGGGGACCCGTCTCCACCCGCCGCACCTACACAGGAGTCACCACCGTGACCGACGTAACCGGCGCACCTGCTGATGTCCTCCACACCCTGTTCCACTCGGAGCTGGGGGGCCATGAGCAAGTCGTGCTCTGCCAGGACCGTGCCAGCGGCCTGAAGGCCGTCATCGCCCTCCACTCCACCGCCCTGGGCCCCGCGCTCGGCGGTACGCGCTTCTACCCGTACGCGAACGAGGCGGAGGCCGTCACCGACGCGCTGAACCTCGCCCGCGGCATGTCGTACAAGAACGCCATGGCCGGCCTCGAGCACGGCGGCGGCAAGGCCGTGATCATCGGCGACCCGGAGCAGATCAAGTCGGACGAGCTGCTGCTCGCCTACGGCCGGTTCGTCGCCTCGCTCGGCGGCCGGTACGTCACCGCCTGCGACGTCGGCACGTACGTCGCCGACATGGACGTCGTGGCGCGCGAGTGCCGCTGGACGACGGGCCGCTCCCCGGAGAACGGCGGCGCGGGGGACTCCTCCGTGCTGACCGCCTTCGGCGTCTACCAGGGCATGCGGGCCTGTGCCCAGCACCTGTGGGGCGACCCGACACTGCGCGACCGCACCGTCGGTGTCGCGGGCGTCGGCAAGGTAGGCCACCACCTGGTCGAGCACCTGCTCGCCGAGGGGGCCCACGTGGTCGTCACCGATGTGCGCAAGGACGTCGTCCGCGCGCTCACCGAGCGGCACCCGTCGGTGATCGCCGTCGCCGACACCGACGCGCTGATCCGGGTCGAGAACCTCGACATCTACGCCCCCTGCGCGCTCGGCGGCGCCCTGGACGACGAGACGGTGCCCGTGCTGACCGCGCGCGTGGTGTGCGGCGCGGCCAACAACCAGCTCGCCCACCCGGGCGTGGAGAAGGACCTCGCCGACCGCGGCATCCTCTACGCGCCGGACTACGTGGTGAACGCCGGCGGTGTCATCCAGGTCGCCGACGAGCTGCACGGCTTCGACTTCGAGCGGTGCAAGGAGAAGGCGGCGAAGATCTTCGACACCACGCTCGCCATCTTCGCACGTGCGAATGAGGACGGTATCCCGCCGGCCGCCGCGGCCGACCGGATCGCCGAGCAGCGGATGGCGGAGGCGCGCTCCCGGGTGTGATCCCGCGGTGATCGGGAAGGCGTTCCGAAGCTGTGAGCGGTACCTGCCGGGGGGCACTTGGAGAGAACTCTCACTTCTCCCGGCGGGTCGACCGCCGAAAGGTGGTTAAAATCGCCTTTGACCAGCGAGGACGGGGCGCCTCGAAGGTCATGGGCGTAGCCACGTCCTACGGGCGACGTACCGTATGGGCGTGGGCTCAGGTACCGTGGAAGCCCTACGGACCGGTCTCTCCACGGAGAGTCCGTGCCGGACCATGAACGCGTGTCAAGACTCTGGGGCCGTCGAGCCCCGTCGTTGAGGGGGTCGAGCCATGGGGCGCGGCCGGGCCAAGGCCAAGCAGACGAAGGTCGCCCGCCAGCTGAAGTACAACAGCGGTGGGACTGATCTCTCCCGCCTGGCCGAGGAGCTGGGCGCATCGCCGTCGAATTCGCAACCGCCGAATGGCGAGCAATTCGAGGACGATGAGCAGGACGATGACGTGTACGCGCGGTACGCCGACCTCTATGGGGACGACGACCAGGACGAGGACGGCCAGTCCCCGCAACAGCGACGCGGCGCTTGACCCTGCACGGAACACTCACCCGGTCGGTGACTCAGGTCACCGACCGGGTTTAGTGCTACCCGCACGGCCGCCGGGCTCTCAGCCGGCGTAGTCGCCGACGAGCGCGGCGCCCGTCGCGTGGTCGCCGCGGTCGGTGATCTCACCGGCCACCCAGGCGTCCACTCCGCGGTCGGCCAGGGTCGTCAGGGCGACGTCCGTCGACTCCTCGGGCACGATCGCGATCATGCCCACGCCCATGTTCAGGGTCTTCTCCAGCTCCAGGCGTTCCACCCGGCCCGTCGTGCCGACGAGGTCGAAGATCGCGCCCGGGGTCCAGGTGGAGCGGTCCACGACGGCGTGCAGGCCGTCGGGGATCACGCGGGCCAGGTTGGCGGCGAGACCGCCTCCCGTGACGTGGCTGAAGGCGTGGACCTCGGCGGTGCGGGTGAGGGCCAGGCAGTCCAGCGAGTAGATCTTGGTCGGCTCCAGCAGTTCCTCGCCGAGGGTGCGGCCGAGGCCGTCCAGGTGCGCGTCCAGGGCCAGCCCGGCCTCGTTCAGCAGGACGTGGCGGACGAGCGAGTACCCGTTCGAGTGAAGCCCCGAGGAGGCCATGGCGATCACCGCGTCACCCGTACGGATGCGATCCGGGCCGAGCAGCCGGTCGGCCTCCACGACGCCCGTGCCGGCGCCGGCGACGTCGAAGTCGTCCGCGCCCAGCAGGCCGGGGTGCTCGGCCGTCTCGCCGCCGACCAGGGCGCAGCCGGCCAGCACGCAGCCCTCGGCGATGCCCTTGACGATGGCGGCGACACGCTCGGGGTGGACCTTGCCCACGCAGATGTAGTCGGTCATGAAGAGCGGCTCGGCACCGCAGACCACGATGTCGTCCATGACCATGGCGACCAGGTCGTGGCCGATGGTGTCGTAGACGCCCAGCTGCCGGGCGATGTCGACCTTGGTGCCGACGCCGTCGGTGGCGGAGGCGAGCAGGGGGCGCTCGTAGTTCTTGAGGGCGGAGGCGTCGAAGAGGCCGGCGAAACCGCCGAGGCCGCCGAGGACCTCGGGGCGCTGCGTCTTCTTCACCCACTCCTTCATGAGCTCGACGGCGCGGTCGCCCGCCTCGATGTCGACACCTGCGGTCTTGTAGGAGGCTGCTGCGCTGCTGGCACCAGTTGTGTCAGGCATGACGATGAGAACCTTCGTGTCGTACGGCAGGTATTGCGGACGGCTACGGGCGACGGATGGCGTCGGCGGCGGCCGTGGCGGCGGGCCCGGCGGCCAGCTCGGTCTCCAGGAGCTGCTTGCCGAGCAGCTCGGGGTCGGGGAGCTCCATCGGGTACTCGCCGTCGAAGCAGGCGCGGCACAGGTTCGGCTTGGCGATCGTGGTCGCCTCGATCATGCCGTCGATGGAGATGTAGGCCAGGGAGTCGGCGCCGAGCGAGGTGCCGATCTCCTCGATGCTCATGCCGTTGGCGATCAGCTCGGCGCGGGTGGCGAAGTCGATGCCGAAGAAGCAGGGCCACTTCACGGGCGGGGAGGAGATCCGGATGTGGACCTCGGCGGCGCCTGCCTCGCGGAGCATGCGGACCAGGGCCCGCTGGGTGTTGCCGCGGACGATGGAGTCGTCGACGACGACCAGCCGCTTGCCCTTGATGACTTCCTTCAAGGGGTTCAGCTTCAGGCGGATGCCGAGCTGGCGGATGGTCTGCGAGGGCTGGATGAAGGTGCGGCCCACATAGGCGTTCTTCACCAGGCCGTTGCCGAAGGGGATGCCGGAGGCCTCGGCGTACCCGATCGCGGCGGGGGTGCCGGATTCCGGGGTCGCTATGACCAGGTCGGCGTCGGCGGGGGCCTCCGCGGCCAGCTTGCGGCCCATCTCGACGCGCGAGAGGTACACGTTCCGGCCGGCGATGTCGGTGTCCGGGCGGGCCAGGTACACGTACTCGAAGACACAGCCCTTGGGCTTCGCTTCTGCGAATCGCGAGGTGCGCAGGCCGTTCTCGTCGATGGCGACGAACTCGCCCGGCTCGATCTCGCGGACGTAGGAGGCGCCGCAGATGTCGAGGGCGGCGGACTCCGAGGCGACCACCCAGCCGCGCTCCAGCCGGCCGAGGACCAGCGGGCGGATGCCCTGGGGGTCCCGGGCGGCGTAGAGGGTGTGCTCGTCCATGAAGACGAGGCTGAAGGCGCCCATGACCTGGGGAAGGACCTTGTGAGCGGCCTCCTCGATGGTCAGCGGCTTGCCGTCCTCGTCGACCTGGGCCGCGAGGAGCGCGGTCAGCAGGTCCGTGTCGTTGGTCGCCGCGACCCGCGTCGAGCGGCCGTCCTGCTTGGGCAGGTCGGCGACCATCTCGGCGAGCTGGGCGGTGTTGACGAGGTTGCCGTTGTGCCCGAGCGCGATGGAGCCCTGCGCGGTGGCACGGAACGTCGGCTGGGCGTTCTCCCACACGGAGGCACCGGTGGTCGAGTAGCGGGCGTGTCCGACCGCGATGTGACCCTGGAGCGAACCGAGCGAGGTCTCGTCGAAGACCTGGGAGACCAGTCCCATGTCCTTGAAGACGAGGATCTGTGAGCCGTTGCTGACCGCGATTCCCGCGGATTCCTGGCCTCGATGCTGGAGGGCGTAGAGCCCGAAGTAGGAGAGTTTTGCGACCTCTTCACCGGGAGCCCAGACACCGAAGACGCCGCATGCGTCCTGGGGGCCCTTCTCGCCCGGAAGCAGATCGTGATTGAGTCGACCGTCACCACGTGGCACGCCTCCGAGTGTAGGCGAGGTCGACCACTGGTCCGAATTGGGTACGGCGGCTCACCCGGGGATCACCGATCGGCGAAGGCCCGGACGGTCGTGCCGTCCTTGCTGGTCAGCGTGAGGGTCTCGTGGTCGATGCGGTACTCGACCGTCCCGCCGAAGAGCCGCAGCAGGCGCTTCTCGGCGTCCATGAGTGAGCCTTCGCACATCATTCGGGTGGTGGACGGGGCGCCGAGGGTGATACTGCCGTCGCTGACGGTGGCCTTGGCGTTGACGTGGTTGCAGGGGAGCCGGCCGACGACGGTCTTCGCGTCCCGGTCGAAGGTGAGGTGGGCGGTGCCCCGCAGTCCGGGGGCGGTGACGGTCCACCGGGTGCCGTGGAGGGAGGCCTCCTCGGGCCTGCTCAGCCGGACGGTGTCGCCGTCGGAGGTGGTGAGCGTCAGGCGTTCGCCCTTGTTCTCGGTGGTGAGGGAGCCGTCGGCGAGGGCGCGGCCGAGGGACTTCTCGAAGTCCGCCGGGGTCTTGTCGCAGGCCTTCTCGGTGAACATGGCGTCGCTGACCCGCACGCGCCCGCCCTCGACGGTCGCGCGGGCGCCGAAGGTGTTGCAGCCGGTGCTGCCCACCGCCTCGCCGCTCTCCTCGATCCGGACGTGCGCCGAGTCCGGCGCCTGGTGGGTGGTGCCGTCGACGGTGACGCTGTCGATGCTCCAGCGGACACCGGTGAGGGGTTCGCCGGCACCGACGGAGCCACTGCCACTGTCGGCCTTCTCGCCGCCGCAGGCCGCCGCGAGCGGCACGAGCGCGGCGAGCGCCACCACGGTCAGGGTCACGTTGCGCTGCTGCTTCTGCCTGTACATGCCGATTCGACGGACGTGCGGAGGGTTGGGTTCCCCTCGGCCGCGATCCGTTCTCAGCCGAGGAGGGGCAGCAGCGCCCCGAGGTCGGCCCGCTCGCCGCTCGCGCGCACCTGCCCCCCGGTCACCGCGTCCTTCCAGGCGAGCCGGCCGGACGCCAGCCGGACCCAGGTCAGCGGGTCGGTCTCGACGACGTTGGGCGGGGTGCCGCGGGTGTGCCGGGGCCCCTCGACGCACTGCACCACGGCGTACGGCGGGATGCGCACCTCGGTCGAGCCGCCGGGCGCCCTGGCGGCGAGCGCGTCGGCCAGCAGCCGGGTCGCGGCGGCCAGGGCCTGCCGGTCGTAGGGGATGTCGAGGCCGGGGACGGCCGCGGCGAGGTCGTCGGTGTGGACGACCAGCTCCACGGTGCGCGTGACCACGTAGTCGTCCAGCGGCAGGGCGCCCGCCCGGGTGGCCAGCAGCCGGCTCCCGGGGTGGGCGGCGAGGGCGTCGGTGAAGCGCCGCTCCACGTCGGCGAGGTGGGCGTCGAGGTCGGGGTGGTCCGCCGCGAGGCGCCGGGCGGTAGCGGCGATGGGCTCCGCGTCGGCGGCGGTCGCGAACGGCCAGTCGAGCAGGCGGGCGTCCTGGCGCGCGGGTTCGGGCTCGTCGAGCAGCCGGGGCACGGCGGAGAGCGCCGCGCCGAGGTGCGCGAGCAGTTCCCGTACGGTCCAGTCGCCGAGCCGGGTCGGCAGGGCGAGCTGTTCGGGGGTGAGGCCGCGGGCGGCGGCCCGTACGTGGGCGAACTGGGCCAGCACGGCGGTGCGGGTCCGGGCGGGGTCGTAGGCGCGGGCGCGTCTCCTGGCGGGCGGCATGGCGGCGAGCCTAGTCGGCGCGGAAGGCGGAGCCCTCGGGGAGGACGAGGTCCGTGCAGTGGCGGCGGGCGGTGACGTCGTCGACGTAGGCGCGGAAGACCTGCTCCGCCTGGGGGGTCACCAGCCGGTGGTAGCCGAGGGCGAGGGTCATGGTGTGGATCTGCGGTCGGCCGTCGCAGACGGAGGAGGCCCACCAGACCGGGTCCTCGCCGCTGCGTCCGGCGCGGCCGGGGGTCGCGGGCTCGGGCTCCTCGCGCAGGTCGGTACTGGTGAGCAGGACGTTCTTCGCCTCCTCGCCGGCGTACGTGTGCAGGGAGACGAACCACCGGCCGGGACGGTCGGGGCGGACGAGGTACTCGTGGTCGTCCGCCTCGGCGAGGTGGAGCGCGCTCGCCCCGTCCTCGCCGAGCACGAGCCCGCACCGCTCGTCCCACAGCCGGTCGTCCGTGCGGCTCTCGACGACCTGGTCCGGCAGCCCGGCCCGGCGGGCGAAGCCGCCCTCGCGGTAGAAGGCGCAGGTGCCCTCGGCACGGGCGGCCGGTACCGGGCCCTCGGGCAGCGCGGGGATGTCCTCGGGCGGGTCGGGGAGCCGGTCGGCGCAGCCCAGGCGGCCGGCGAGGTTGTTGGCGGTGAGCACGGCGGTCTCGGCGAGGACGGCGCGGTCGTCGGCGCGCAGTTGCCCGCCGTCGAGGAAGCGCGGCGCGGGGCTCTGGAGCGAGGCCCGGGCCCACAGGGCCGCGACCGGACGGCCGTTCAGCCGGCCTTCGGGGCACGGCAGCTGGACGACGACGTCGGAGTCGGTGACCCGGCCCGCGATGCCGCCGCCGAGCGGCTGGTCGGGGTGGGTGGGGCCGCCCCCGCTGTCGACGAGGTCCTCCAGCGGGCCGTCGGCGACGAGGGGCCGCTCGTCGGGCAGCACACCCACGGCGCCCGTGAAGAACCACCGCCCGCCCCGCTCCTCGCCGTCCTTCCGCCCGGCCCCGGTGCTGAAGATCTCGCAGTCCTGGGCGGCCTGGGCACCGAGGTCGATCACGCCCTCCTCGGCATCGCGGTGGGTGATCGTGCCGCCGGCCGGGGAGAGCGCCAGCACCCGCCCGGCCGGGACGAGGCCGTCGCAGGCCGCGTCGATCTGCCGGCGGGCGTCCCACACCCGCCAGATCTCGTGCCCGCTCCAGCCGACGGCGACCACGGCCGCCAGGCAGAGCAGGACGTTCACGGTCGTGCGCACACCGTCCGGCACCCGCATCGCTCCCGTTCCCCGTTCCCCCGTGGTGCGGCCGCTTCCGCCCGGTGACCGCGCGACGAAGCTAGCAGCCGTGGCCGGCGGGGTGACCGGCGTGTCCTGGGTGGGCCCGGCGTGCACCGTCCGCCCGCCCCTCCCGCCTCTCCGGGCGACCGGGCCCGGGTGCGGAACCGCCGAAGCCCCCGTCCGGCGGACCGGGCGGGGGCTTCGGAGGGCGGGCGGCCGTCAGGCCAGCAGCGCCGGGATCGTGCCCTCGTGGGCCTCGCGCAGCTCGGCCAGGGGGAGCGCGAACTCGCCCTGGACCTCCACCGCGTCCCCGTCCACGACACCGACGCGGGTGGCGGGCAGGCCGCGCGCGCCGCACATGTCGGTGAAACGCAGCTCCTCCGAGCGCGGGACGGCGACGACCGCGCGGCCCGCCGACTCCGAGAACAGGAAGGTGAAGGCGTCGAGCCCGTCCGGTACGACCAGACGCGCGCCCTTGCCCCCGAGCAGCGCCGACTCGACGACCGCCTGGACCAGACCGCCGTCGGACAGGTCGTGCGCGGAGTCGATCATGCCGTCGCGGGAGGCGGAGATCAGGATCTCGCCGAGCAGCCGCTCGCGCTCCAGGTCGACCTTCGGGGGCAGGCCGCCGAGGTGGTCGTGGATCACCTGGGACCAGGCCGAGCCGCCGAACTCCTCACGCGTGTCGCCGAGGAGGTACAGCAGGTGCCCCTCCTCCTGGAAGGCGACCGGTGTGCGGCGGGCCACGTCGTCGATGACGCCGAGCACCGCGACCACCGGCGTCGGGTGGATGGCGGCCTCGCCGGTCTGGTTGTACAGCGAGACGTTGCCGCCGGTCACCGGGGTGCCGAGCTGGAGGCAGCCGTCCGCCAGACCGCGCACGGCCTCCGCGAACTGCCACATGACCGCCGGGTCCTCCGGCGAGCCGAAGTTCAGGCAGTCCGAGACGGCGAGCGGCTTGGCGCCGGTCGTCGCCACGTTGCGGTAGGCCTCCGCGAGGGCCAGCTGCGCGCCCGTGTACGGGTCGAGCTTGGCGTAGCGGCCGTTGCCGTCCGTGGCGATCGCGACGCCGAGGCCGGTCTCCTCGTCCACGCGGATCATGCCGGAGTCCTCGGGCTGGGCGAGGACGGTGTTGCCCTGCACGAAGTGGTCGTACTGCTGGGTGATCCACTTCTTGGACGCCTGGTTCGGGGAGCCGACCAGCTTCAGGACCTGGTCCTTGAGCTGCTCGCCCGTCTCCGGCCGGGGCAGCTTGTTCGCGTCGTCGGCCTGGAGGGCGTCCTGCCACTCGGGGCGGGCGTAGGGGCGCTCGTAGACCGGGCCCTCGTGGGCGACCGTGCGCGGGTCGACGTCGACGATCTTGCCGCCGTGCCAGTAGATCTCCAGGCGGTCGCCGTCGGTCACCTCACCGATGACGGTGGCGATGACGTCCCACTTCTCGCAGATCTCCAGGAAGCGGTCGACCTTGCCGGGCTCGACGACCGCGCACATCCGTTCCTGCGACTCGCTCATGAGGATCTCCTCGGGCGAGAGCGTGGAGTCGCGCAGGGGGACGTCGTCCAGGGTGACGCGCATGCCGCCGGAGCCGTTGGAGGCCAGCTCGGAGGTGGCGCAGGACAGGCCGGCCGCGCCGAGGTCCTGGATGCCGACGACCAGCTTCTCGGCGAACGCCTCCAGGGTGCACTCGATGAGGAGCTTCTCCTGGAAGGGGTCGCCGACCTGGACGGCGGGGCGCTTGGAGGGCTTGGCGTCGTCGAAGGTCTCGGAGGCCAGGATCGAGGCGCCGCCGATGCCGTCGCCGCCGGTGCGGGCCCCGTACAGGATGACCTTGTTGCCCGCGCCGGACGCCTTGGCGAGGTGGATGTCCTCGTGCCGCATGACGCCGATGGCACCGGCGTTGACCAGCGGGTTGCCCTGGTAGCAGGCGTCGAAGACGACCTCACCGCCGATGTTGGGCAGCCCCAGGCAGTTGCCGTAGCCGCCGATGCCGGCGACGACGCCGGGCAGGACGCGCTTGGTGTCGGGGTGGTCGGCGGCGCCGAAGCGCAGGGGGTCCACGACGGCGACCGGGCGGGCGCCCATCGCGATGATGTCGCGGACGATGCCGCCCACACCCGTGGCCGCGCCCTGGTAGGGCTCCACGTAGGAGGGGTGGTTGTGCGACTCGACCTTGAAGGTGACCGCGTAGCCCTGGCCGACGTCGACGACACCGGCGTTCTCGCCGATGCCGACGAGCATCGCGTCGGACTCGGGGGCCTTCTCGCCGAACTGGCGCAGGTGGACCTTGCTGCTCTTGTACGAGCAGTGCTCGGACCACATGACGGAGTACATGGCCAGCTCCGCCCCGGTGGGGCGGCGGCCGAGGATCTCCACGACCCGCTCGTACTCGTCCTTCTTCAGGCCCAGCTCGGCCCAGGGCAGCTCGACGTCGGGGGTCTCGGCCGCGTGCTCGACCGTGTCCAGAGGCGTCCGGCTCATGCGTTGACCAGCTTCTTGAGGATCGACGTGAAGAAGGGGAGGCCGTCGGTGCGGCCGGTGCCGATCAGCGGCTCGACGGCGTGCTCGGGGTGCGGCATGAGACCGACGACGTTCCCGGCGGCGTTGGTGATGCCGGCGATGTCGTTGAGCGAGCCGTTCGGGTTGAAGTCGACGTAACGGAAGGCGACCCGTCCCTCGGCCTCCAGCTCGTCCAGCGTGCGCCGGTCGGCGACGTAGCGCCCGTCCATGTTCTTCAGCGGGATGTGGATCTCCTGACCGGCGCTGTAGTCGCTGGTCCAGGAGGTGTCCGCGTTCTCCACCCGCAGCTTCTGGTCGCGGCAGATGAAGTGCAGGTGGTCGTTGCCGAGCATCCCGCCGGGCAGCAGGTGGGCCTCCGTGAGGATCTGGAAGCCGTTGCAGATACCGAGCACCGGGAGGCCGGCCTTCGCCTGGTCGATGAGGGTGTCCATCACCGGCGAGAAGCGCGCGATGGCGCCGGCCCGCAGATAGTCGCCGTACGAGAAACCGCCGCAGAGCACGACGGCGTCGACCTGCTTGAGGTCCTTGTCCTTGTGCCAGAGGGCGACGGGTTCGGCGCCGGCGACGCGGATCGCACGCTGCGTGTCCCGGTCGTCGAGACTGCCGGGGAAAGTGACGACGCCAATACGAGCGGTCACTTCGCGGCTCCCGCGACCACGTCATCGGACTCGACCTTGACGGTGAAGTCCTCGATCACGGTGTTGGCGAGGAAGGATTCCGCAAGATCATGGATGCGGGCGAGGGCGGCGTCGTCGACCGGCCCGTCCACTTCCAGTTCGAATCGCTTTCCCTGACGTACGTCCGAGATCCCCTCGAAACCCAGCCGCGGCAGTGCGCGCTGCACCGCCTGGCCCTGGGGGTCGAGGATCTCCGGCTTGAGCATGACGTCGACTACGACGCGTGCCACTGGCACTCCCGGTGTGTGGTGCTGAGCAGGTCCCTTCAGACTACCCGTACAAAATTTCTACGCGCGTAGCATTGTAGGAAACTACGTGAGCCCCATCACGATCGGGCATCGGACGGAGGCGTCTTCGAAAAACTTCGGGAAAGATCCCGGATCGGGCTCGGTGGCCTATTGCGCGGGGACACGCGGGAGGATTTAGTCGAGCTTCCCATTGCAATGCCGGGCACTGTACAAATGAAATGTCATTAGCCGATACTTTGCCCAATTACAGGCGAACAGTCGGCATCATCGCGACGTCCTGGCACGTCACCGCGGAGATGCCGCACGAAGGGACCGATATTCGTGGCGCAGCGTGTCGTGGTCACTCTCTTTGACGACATCGACGGCTCGGAAGCGGCGGAGACGATCGCCTTCGGTGTCGACGGCCGGATGTACGAGATCGACCTGAACGAAGCCAATGCCCGGAAACTGCGCACGGCTCTCGAGCCGTACGTGTCGGCCGGCCGCAAGCGGTCGCGCTCCGGCAAGGCGTACCGGCAGACGGAGGTCGCCCCCGACCCGGCGGCGGTCCGGGCCTGGGCCCAGGCGAACAAGATGGACGTGCCCGCGCGGGGCCGGATCCCGAAGAAGGTGTACGAGGCGTTCGCCGAGGCGCAGTGAGCCGGGCGCGGCGGCTCGCCCACGCCGCTCGCGCCGCTCACGCCACTTTCGCCGGGGAGCGGCTCGCGGCCGCTCCCCGCACGCGGGCCGACGGCCGCTCAGCCGCCCCCCGCGGCAACCGACTTGCGCAGCACCCCGGGTGATCAGCTAAAGTCTGGAGCACGCCGAGGGGCGAGGCCGAAAGGCCCAGCTCACGGAACATGCGGGTGTAGTTCAGTAGTAGAACATCCCCCTTCCAGGGGGAAGGCGCAGTGTGCAATTCCTGTCACCCGCTCTGCATCGCCGTACCGATCATCGTATTCGATCAGGTAGGCTGGTGCTCGCACCGATCGGTGAAGGCCGGTCGGCGGCAATGCGGACGTAGCTCAGTTGGTAGAGCGCAACCTTGCCAAGGTTGAGGTCGCGAGTTCGAGCCTCGTCGTCCGCTCGGGAATCAGACCCCGGTCCTCCACGGACCGGGGTCTTTTCGTGCGTCCGGCTCCCGTGCGGAGGTCACCCCCGAGCCCCGCCCCTGACATTTGTCATGCCGGGTGATGACGCGCCGCACTGCCGCACCGCCCGGGGCGCCGGAATGCTGGGGGCATGCGATCAGACGGACACGAACACGTGATTGAGGTCACCGGCCTGCGGCGTGTGTACGGGGGCGGGTTCGAGGCCGTGCGCGGAATCGACTTCTCCGTGCGCCGCGGCGAGGTCTTCGCGCTGCTCGGCACCAACGGCGCGGGCAAGACGTCGACGGTGGAACTGCTGGAGGGCCTCGCCGCTCCGGCCGGCGGGCGGGTGCGCGTCCTCGGGCACGACCCGTACACCGAGCGGGCCGCCGTGCGCTCCCGCACCGGCGTGATGCTCCAGGAGGGCGGCTTCCCCTCCGAGCTGACCGTCGCCGAGACCGCCCGGATGTGGGCGGGGTGCGTCAGCGGGGCCCGGCCGCCGGCCGAGGTGCTGGCGGTGGTCGGCCTGGAGACGAAGGCCGACACTCGCGTGAAGCAGCTCTCCGGGGGCCAGCGGCGCCGCCTGGACCTGGCGCTCGCGCTGCTCGGCGACCCCGAGGTGCTCTTCCTGGACGAGCCCAGCACCGGACTGGACGCCGAAGGCCGCCGGGACACCTGGGAGTTGGTGAGCGCGCTGCGCGACGGCGGCACCACCGTGCTGCTGACCACGCACTACCTGGAGGAGGCCGAGAACCTCGCCGACCGGCTCGCGATCATGCACGAGGGCCGGATCGCCGCCACCGGAACGCCCGCCGAGGTGACCGCCGCCCAGCCCTCCCGGATCTCCTTCGAACTGCCCGAGGGCTACTTCGTGGGCGATCTGCCGCCGCTCGGCGAACTGGGGGTGAGCGACCACGAGATCGACGGCCGGATCGTCCGGCTGCGCACCCGTGAACTCCAGCGCGCGGCCACCGAGCTGCTCACCTGGGCCGCCCGGGCCGGGGTGGAACTGCGCCGCCTCGACGTCCGGTCGGCATCCCTGGAGGAGGCGTTCCTGGGGATCGCGCGGGAGGCGTCCGCGAGGACCGCCGAGGGAACGACGACGAAGGAGTACGCGGCATGAACACCACGGCCACGGAGCACCCCCCGGCACGCGCCGCGCACGGGCCGGCCACCACGCCGACGCGGCGCATGGCCGCCCTCGCCCGCGCCGAGATGACCCTGCTCGGACGGAACAAGGGCACCCTCTTCGCCGCCCTGTTCGTGCCGCTGATGCTGCCGTTCAGCGTGCAGCAGGCGTCCAAGGAGATGGACCTCGCCTCGGCCGGGCTGACCACCGGCACCCTCGTGCTGCCCGCCGCGATCGGCTTCTCCCTGCTCTTCGCCGTCTACTCGGCCCTCGTCGGCGTCTTCGTCGTCCGGCGCGAGGAACTCGTCCTCAAGCGGCTGCGCACCGGCGAGCTGCGGGACGTGGAGATCCTGAGCGGGTCCGCGCTGCCGGCCGTCCTCAGCGGGTTCGTCCAGAGCGTGCTGCTCACGGTGGGCTGCTTCGTCCTGCTGGACCTGTCCGCGCCCTCGGCCCCGCACCTCGCCGTCCTCGGACTGCTGCTCGGCCTCGTGATGTGCGCCGCGCTCGCGGCGGTCACCGCGAGCTTCACCCGCACCGGCGAGAGCGCGCAGGTCACCCCGCTGCCGTTCATGTTCGTCGCGCTCTTCGGCTCCGGCCTGTTCGTCCCGCTGGAGCTGCTCCCGGACCGGCTCGCCTCCGTGTGCGAGCTGCTGCCGCTGACGCCCGTGATCACGCTGGTGCGCGGCGGCTGGACCGGCGACCTGTCGGCCTACGAGGCCCTGGGCGCCGCGGCCACGGCGGTGGCCTGGACCGTGGTGTCGGTGTTTGCTGTACGGCGGTGGTTCCGCTGGGAGCCGCGGCACTGACGTACGGGAGGACCCGGACCGGGGCCAGGATCAGGGAGAGCGGGGCGAACGGGGACATGCGCAGGCCGACGCGCTGGTGGGGCCGGAAGAGCACACCGGCGAAGGTGGAGACGTACACGCGGTGGTCGTTCCACTTCTTCGGGGTCATCGAACTCCTCGTGATCCTCCTGACCGGTGTCGAACAGGGCGGAGCGCGGCTCGCCGCCGGGGCGTCCCTGGTGGTCGTGGCGCACGCCTCGGTCTGCATGCTGGTCGCCTCCCGGTCCCTGGACTGGACCCTGGGCCGGCGGGCGCAGCCGGTGCGGCTGCTGTGGGGGCTGGCCGCCTTCACCTCGGTGATCGCCCTCGGCGCGATCGGTCTCGCGGAACACGGTCCGGGGGGCGACGCGGTGGAGACCGTGGCGGGCACCACCTTCAGCGTGGTGCTGTGCTTCGGGGCCGGCGTCATCGCGCTCGGGGTGCGGAGCCGGCTGCGGGTGGCCGCCGTCGTCGGCGGCTTCGCCCTCGGCGCCGGGCTGCTGTCCTTCGCGGTGGGCACGCCCGCCCTCGCCGCGCTCGCGATGGCCTGCGCCGTGCTGGTGGCCGGCGCGTTCATGGCCTTCACCTCGGTCTTCTCGGTCTGGCTGCTCAACGCCGTCTACGCACTCGACGAGGCCAAGGAGACCCGCACCCGGCTCGCGGTCGCGGAGGAACGGCTGCGCTTCGGCCGGGACCTGCACGACGTGATGGGGCGGAACCTGGCCGTGATCGCCCTCAAGAGCGAGCTGGCCGTGCAGCTGTCCCGGCGCGGACGGGCCGAGGCGGTGGAACAGATGATCGAGGTCCAGCGCATCGCGCAGGAGTCGCAGCGCGAGGTCCGGGACGTCGTCCGGGGGTACCGGGAGGTCGTGCTCGAGGTCGAACTGGCCGGCGCCCGGGGTGTGCTCTCGGCGGCCGGCATCGACGCCCGGGTCACCGGTGAGACGGCGGGCCTGCCCGCCGAGGTGCAGTCGGCGCTCGGCTGGGTGGTGCGGGAGGCGACGACCAACGTGCTGCGGCACGGTGACGCGGAGAAGTGCTCCGTGACGGTGAGGCTGGGGGAAGGACGTGTGGTGCTGACGGTGGAGAACGACGGGGTGGCCGACGGGTCCGGGCCGGTGCCCGCCGGCGGGGGGTCCGGGCTCGCGGGGCTGCGGGAGCGGCTGTCCGCCGTGGACGGCACCCTGCGCGCCGGGTCGCCCGGCAAGGGCGTGTTCCGGCTCACGGCCGAGGTGCCGCTGCCGCCCGCCGCCGCGACCGTGCGGGAGGCCGCGTCGTGACGACCCCGGTGCGGGTGCTGCTCGCCGACGACGAGCACCTGATCCGCGGGGCGCTGGCCGCCCTGCTGTCCCTGGAGGAGGACCTCACCGTGGTCGCCGAGGCGGCCACCGGTCCGGAGGCGCTGGCGATGGCCCGCGCCCACGCGCCGGACGTGGCCGTCCTGGACCTCCAGATGCCCGGCGCGGACGGTGTGAAGGTCGCCACATCCCTGCGGACCGAGCTGCCCGGCTGCAAGGTGCTGATCGTGACCAGTCACGGACGGCCCGGCCATCTGAAGCGGGCGCTTGCGGCGGGGGTGCGCGGGTTCGTCCCCAAGACGGTCAGCGCCCAGCGGCTCGCCGAGCTGATCCGCACGGTGCACGCCGGAAACCGCTATGTCGACCCCGAGTTGGCCGCCGACGCGATCTCCGCCGGGGACTCGCCGCTGACCGCGCGCGAGGCCGAGGTGCTGGAGCACGCCGCCGACGGGGCGTCCGTCGCGGAGATCGCCGAGCGCGCCGCGCTGGCCGAGGGGACCGTACGGAACTACCTCTCGTCGGCCGTCGGCAAGCTCGGCGCCGAGAACCGGCACGCGGCGGTGCGGATCGCCCGGGAGCGGGGTTGGGTATAGTGGCTCTCGCGCCACGGCGAAGCCCGCGACTCCGGTCGAGGACCCGCACGGCGCAGTGCGAACGTAGCTCAGTTGGTAGAGCGCAACCTTGCCAAGGTTGAGGTCGCGAGTTCGAACCTCGTCGTTCGCTCCGTACGAAGAAGCCCCCGGTTCCGGCCGGGGGCTTCTTCGTATGCGCGAACCGGTCTCCTACGACCAGCTGAGTCCGGTCAGGCGCTCGTAGGCCTCCACGTACTTGGCGCGGGTGGCGTCCACGACGTGCTCGGGCAGCGGCGGCGGGGGCTGCTCGCTCTTCCGGTCCCAGCCGGACTCCGCCGAGGTCAGCCAGTCCCGCACGAACTGCTTGTCGTACGAGGGCTGCGCGCGGCCCGGCTGCCACTGGTCGGCCGGCCAGAAGCGGGAGGAGTCCGGGGTGAGGACCTCGTCGGCGAGGACCAGGTCCTCGCCCTCGAAGCCGAACTCGAACTTCGTGTCGGCCAGCACGATGCCGCGCTCGCGGGCGATGTCGCGGGCCCGGGAGTAGACGGCGAGCGTGGCCTGGCGCAGGGCGGCAGCGGTGTCCGCGCCCACCTGGCGGGCGACCTCCTCGTAGGAGACGTTCTCGTCGTGCTCGCCGACCTCGGCCTTGGTGGCCGGGGTGAAGATCGGGGCGGGCAGCTCCGAGCCGTCGACGAGGCCCTCGGGCAGGGCGAGGCCGCAGACGGTGCGGGTCTCCTGGTACTCGGCCAGGCCCGAGCCGGTGAGGTAGCCGCGGGCCACGCACTCCACGGGGACCATCCGCAGGGACTTGCAGACCAGGGCGCGGCCCTCCCAGTCGGCGGGGGCGCCGGGGGGCAGCTCGGTGCTCAGGACGTGGTTCGGGGCGAGGTCGGCGAGCTGGTCGAACCACCACAGGGAGAGCTGGGTGAGGACCCGGCCCTTGTCGGGGATCTCGGTCGGCAGCACCCAGTCGTAGGCGGAGATGCGGTCACTGGCGACCATCACGAGGTCGCCCGCCTCGTTCCGGTACAGCTCGCGCACCTTGCCGGTGTGCAGATGCACCAGACCCGGAACCTGGAGCGGCTCGGGCTTTTCGACGAATCCGGACACGGTTCCTCCCCGTGGTTCTGTCCAATCCCTCCGATTGTCCCGCACGGAGGGGTGGCCGGGGACAGCGGGGCGGTCCCGTCCGTCGTCAGTCGCGTTTGCAGATGCGGTCCAGGAGGTTGGCCGTGGCGCGCTGGACACGCGGGTCGACGTGGCCCGGGCGGTCCAGGGCCGGAGACCAGGCGAACGTCCCGGACGCGAAGACCCAGGCGCCGGACGGCGCCCGGTACAGCGACGTCTCCTGGTGGCGCCGGGCGCCGTCCACGTCGGTGTACGGGGAGTGGGCGAGCAGGACCCGCTCCTCGTGGCCGGGCAGCGGGGTGCGCGGGAAGTAGCGGTCGGCCTCGCCCGCGACCAGGTCCTCGATCTCGTCGCCCTCGTGGGCGCCGGTGGCGTCCCAGAGCCAGTGGCCGGCGTTGCGGACGATCATCGGGTGCGGGTCGGGTACGCGTCCGGCGTACTGGATGCCGAGCAGTTGCTGTTCGGCGCGGTCGACCTCCCGCCAGAGCGCCGGGCGGCCGGGTCCTCGGCGTTTGCGGCAGGTCAGGAGGCGGTCGGGGGCTCCGGACGGGGAGGGGGCCAGCTCGACCTGCCAGTACATGGTGTTGGCGGAGAGGAAGACCAGCGACGTGCCGTGCTCGCGGGCGGCTTCCGTGGTGCGGCGCATCGCGGCGGACCAGTACTCGTCGTGGCCCGGGAAGACCAGGCCGCGGTAGCGGGTCGGGTCGATGCGGCCGGAGTGCAGGTCGCGGGCGTCGGCGTAGGCGACGTCGTAGCCGTAGCGCTCGGCGAAGCGGATGAAGTCGTAGGCGTGGCCCACGTGCAGGGGCAGGCCCGCGCCCGCGTAGGGCCGGTCGAAGGAGACGGTGGTCGCGGCGTCGGACTCGCCGAGCAGCCGGCCCTCCTCGTCCCAGGCGTGGTAGAGGCTGGCGCCGGTGCGGCCGTCCTCCGGGTAGAGGTTGTACGCCTGCCAGGTGATGTCCGGCAGCAGGAGCAGCAGGTCGGCGGGGTGGCCGTCGCGGACCGTGAACGGCACGTGCGAGCGGTGGCCGTCGGCCGTGGTGAGCACGGCGACGTACGCGCCGATGTTCCAGTACGAAGGGATCTGCAACCGCCAGGAGAGCCACCAGTGGTGGCACGAGACCGTGCGGTCGGCGGTCAGCGGCGGGGGCTGGACGATGCCGGACAGGCGGGGGCTGGTGGTGATCTTGGCGGCGCCGTCACCGCCGTAGTGGCCGATCCGGTAGACGTCGACGCTGAACTCCTGCGGCGGGTCGACGGTGATGTGGAAGTCGATGGCCTCGCCGGGGGCGGCGGCTCCGGTGGCGGTGAAGCCCTTGATCTGGCGGCGGACGTCGTCGGCCGCGCGCGGGCCGCCGCCGTCGGCGCGCGATCGGGTCCGTGTGCCGGTCCTGCCGTCCGGGTCCGGTACGGCGTCCGGGTCCGCGTACCAGGGGACGACCTGGCCGGTGTCGCCGAAGTAGGTCTCGCCGCCGCGCAGCCAGGGGACGGGCCCCTGTCCGAAGGGGTCCGTCACGGCGTGCGCGAGTGCTCCCGACTCCCAGCGGCGGATCTGCTCGGGCCCCATGGGACAGTCCCCTCCCTCGTGCCCCCGTGGTCGTGCGTATGACGAACGCCTTTGCCATGTGCGCGATTCGGTCTCCAGCACATCACATTTCGCGCGCGTGCTGTCACTGTTCGTTGCGAAGTGGCCGAAAGTGGAATCGGGACCTCCGATTCGACGGCGGGCGGGGGGCGCACAGTGCGCGCGAGGGGGTCAGACCAGACGCACCGGCTTCTCCGGGCGGATGCCGCGCTCGGTCATCCAGATGCGCAGGGGGCCCGGGTCGCCCGTCTCGACGAGACTCCTGACGCAGGGGGCCACTTCGGCGGCCCGGGCGCCGTCGATCAGCAGGGAGGGTCCGTCGAGCCAGTCGAGGCCCGGGGCCGCGCCGGCGGTGTCCATGGCCGCGCAGCACACCATCGCCGTGACATGGGCGGTGAGGATCTCGCGGGCGGTGCGCGGGGGTTGCAGGGGGAGGAGGGGGAGCGCGCGGTCGTCCCAGAGGGCGGCGGCGTCGGGGCCGGGGGGCGCCGCGGCTGCTCCGGCGGCGCCGGCCGCGGGCCCGGCTCCGGCCGGCCGGGCTTCCGCCTCCTCGCGGGCCAGCTGTGCACTGAGCCCGGCGGCCAGGGCGGCACCGCGGGCGGTGGTGCCGGCGAGGTCGTCATCGTCGTCGGGGGTGGGGTGGTTCGGGTGGGGCGGGTGGTGTGGATGGTCCGGGCTGTCCGGGCTGTCCGGGCTGTCCGGGTGGCCGCCGGGGCCGGGGTGGGCGGGGCGTGCGGGCCGGGTGTCCCGCTCGTCGGGCGCCGGGTACGGGGCGTCCGTCCCGTCGCGCGGGCCGGGTCCGGCCTGCGGGGAGTCGGGAGGCGGGGCCGGGGTGGTCGCGAGGTGGTCCAGGACGCGGGCCAGGGTCGGGCCCTCGGCGCCCGGCGCGGCGTCCTCGGTGGCGCGGCGGACGCCCAGGGTGTCCAGCACACGGTGGAGGCGGGCCGCGTCGGTGCGCCAGGTGCGGTCGACGACCTCCTCGGGATACTCGTCCCACCCGACCGGCGACCAGTCGGTGCCGGTCTCGGCGGGCCCTCCGTGGAAGAGGCGCGCGGCGAGGAGGGAGACCGCCTCGTCCATCACCCCGGGCTCCTCCAGCAGGTCGCAGGCGGGACGCTCGCCCAGACGGGAGGCGAAGCCCTCGGCCAGGCGGTCGCGGCGGGACAGCTCCGTGAGGGCGGCGACGACGCCCACGTCCAGCCGGGAGGGCCAGCGGCCCATCCGCCAGGCGGGCAGCGCCACCCGGGTCAGCAGCCGGTCCCAGCCCGCGTAGGCGAGTCCGACCTGGTCCTGCGCGACGATCCGCAGGCCGTAGTCGACGGCCTGCGCGCGCTCGGCGGCGGCCGCGGCGACTCCGCGCTCCATCTCCGCCGCGTGCACGCGGCAGCTGCGCAGCAGGAGCCGGCACACCCGGCCGATCCCCGCGCACACCGCGCGGGAGAACGGCTCGCGCCGGTCCGCCGAGGCCACCGCGACCGCGGCGTCCAGGCCCCGTATGAAGCGGCGGGCCGCGGCTATGTCGGGGTGCGCGGACGGTCCCGTGCCCGCGACGACCGGGGCGAGGACGGCGCGCAGCTCGCCGACGCGCATCCACCAGAGGAAGGGCGAGCCGATGACCAGCACGGGGGCGGCGACGGTCCGGCGGGGGGCGGGCGCGTCGACCCCGGCGACGTCGTCGTGCTTCTCGGCGGGGGGCGGGCCGTGGGCCGGGTGGGTGCGGTCCTCCAGCCAGCTGTCGCAGTCCGGTGTGAGCGCTATCGCCGAGGGGGGCGGCACGTCCAGCCGGTCGGCCAGGTCACGCACCATCCGGTAGAGGTCCGGGGCGGACTCCTCGGCGATCGTGACCGTGGGGGTCGTGGCGGGCCGGGAACGGGCCACCACCAGCGCGACACCGGCGGCGGCCGGCAGGACGAGGAGCGTGAGCACGAGGGCGGCCCAGCGGACGACCGTCCAGCCACCGCCCGTGAGGTGCCCGGTGGAGTCGCCGACGAACAGGATCACGGCGGCGGCGGCCGGCAACAGGGCGACGGCCAGCGCACGGCTGCGGACGCGCAGCACGGCAAGAGCCCGGGAGCGCGCGGCCTGCGCGCCCATCTCCACACCACCGGTGACGGTCACGGCCGGACCTCACCCCCTCCTCGCTGTCCTGTCTGTTCCGGGCTGTCCTGCTGTTCTTCCGTGCTGGCTCACTCCCCCACTGTGGCACCCGCCACTGACATCGCAATGCCGGTGGGCCAAGTGCCGGAACGCTTGCGCGGCACCATAGTTGGGGCCTCCGCGCCCGTCAGCCGTATGGACCATCGGTCACTCGATGGAATGGCTTTGGGGAAAGGTGGATGACGGACAGCAACGATCAGGCCCCGGTTCCTGAGACGGAACCGGGGCCTGTCGGGTTCGACGCGCAGGGCGTCCTCAGGGGCCGGGTCAGGCCCCCGCCGCGGCTTCGGCGGCCGCCTTCGCCGCGATGTCCGTACGGTGCTGGGAGCCGTCGAGGCCGATGCGGGCGACGGCCCGGTAGGCGCGGTCGCGGGCTTCGGCGAGGTCCGTGCCGGTGGCCGTGACGGACAGCACGCGGCCGCCCGCGCTGACCACGGCGCCGCCCTCACCGCGGGTGCCGGCGTGCAGGACGTAGGCGTGCGGGGCGTCCTCGGCGGCCACCTCGTCGAGGCCGGTGATCGGGTCGCCGGTGCGCGGGGTGCCCGGGTAGTTGTGCGAGGCGACGACCACGGTGACGGCCGCGTCGTCGCTCCAGCGCAGGGGCTCCAGGTCGGCGAGGTTGCCGGTGGCGGCGGCCATCAGCAGGCCCGCCAGCGGGGTCTTCAGACGGGCCAGTACGACCTGCGTCTCGGGGTCGCCGAAACGGGCGTTGAACTCGATGACGCGGACGCCGCGCGAGGTGATCGCGAGGCCCGCGTAGAGGAGCCCGGAGAACGGGGTGCCCCGGCGGCGCATCTCGTCGACGGTCGGCTGGAGGACGCTCTCCACGACCTCGTCGACCAGCTTGGGGTCGGCCCAGGGCAGCGGCGAGTAGGCGCCCATGCCGCCGGTGTTGGGGCCCTCGTCGCCGTCGAGCGCGCGCTTGAAGTCCTGGGCGGGCACGAGCGGGCGGACGTTCTCGCCGTCGGTGATGGCGAAGAGGGAGACCTCCGGGCCGTCCAGGTACTCCTCGATGACGACGCGGTCGCAGGCGGCCGCGTGCGCGCGGGCCGCCTCGATGTCATCGGTGACGACGACGCCCTTGCCGGCGGCCAGCCCGTCGTCCTTGACGACGTACGGGGCGCCGAAGGCATCGAGGGCGGCGTCGACCTCGGCCGCGTCCGTGCAGACGTAGGAGCGGGCCGTGGGAACGCCGGCGCCGGCCATGACGTCCTTGGCGAAGGCCTTGGAGCCCTCCAGCCGGGCGGCCTCGCCGGACGGTCCGAAGACCGGGATGCCGGCCTCGCGCACGGCGTCGGCGACCCCGGCGACGAGGGGCGCCTCCGGACCGACCACGACCAGCTCGGCACCGAGCCGGGTGGCCAGCGCCGTCACGGCCGCGCCGTCCAGGGCGTCGACCTGGTGCAGTTCGGCGACCTCGGCGATACCGGCGTTGCCGGGGGCGCAGTGCAGCGCGGTGACGTCGGGGTCGAGGGACAGGGAACGGCACAGGGCGTGTTCGCGGGCGCCGCCGCCGATGACAAGGACCTTCACGGGGTCAGCCTAATGGGAACGGGGCGGGCCGGTTTGTGCGGCCTTCCGAAGGGAGGGGGCGGGAGGGCTTGTGGCTTCCTCCAGCGCGCCTCCGCGGCCGGCCGCTCGGCCGATCAGTCACCCGGCACCCGGCCACCCCGCTACTCGTGCGCGATCTCCTCGACGACGGTCGCGCCCAGCTCGCGTACCAGCAGTTCCTTGCCGGAGAGGGCCGACTCGTCGAGGTCCGGGTCGTCGTCCTCGGGGGTGTCGTCCTCGGGGGAGACCGGACGCCGCTCGGGGGCCGGGGGCGACGGTGCGGGAGCCGGGGCCGGTGCCGGTGCGGCGGGCGCGGACGACGGCGCGGGTGCCGACGACTGCTCCGCGGGCGCGGGTGCCGGACGCTGCGCGGGCGCGCCGCCGCCATCCCCGCCCCCGAGGCCGCCGCCGCTTCCGAAGCCACCGCCGCCCCCGAAGCCGCCGCCGGGCCCGCCGTAGCCACCGGAGGGGCCGGCCGGGGGCGGGGGTGCCGAGCCGCCCGAGGGGTCGACGACCGCCTCGATCTTCCACTGCACGTTGAACTGCTCGGCCAGGGCCTGGCGCAGCACGTCCTCACTGCCGCTGCTCAGGAAGTTGTCGCGAGCGCCGGCGTTGACGAAGCCGATCTGGAGGGACGTGCCGTCGAAGCCGGTCACCTGGGCGTTCTGGCTGAGCAGGATCCAGGTGAACCGGCGGCGGTTCTTGACCGCCTCCAGGATGTTGGGCCAGATCGTGCGCGGGTCGACTCCGGAGCCGGGCGGCGGGGAGGCGAGGGGCGCGGCGGCGGCCGGGGCGGGCGCCGGGGGCGCGGACGGGGCGGGGGCCGGCGGTGCGGCGGGAGGGGGGTCGGCGGGTGTCGCGGGCCGACCACCGCCGGTGGGCGTCGCCGTGGGCCATCCGCCCGGGCGGCGCCCGCCCCCCGCGGGAACCGCGGTCGGCCAGGCACCGGGCGCGGCGGCCTGGGCAGACGCCGGGGCCGGGGCCGGAGCCGGGGTCGGATGGGGGGCAGCGGCGGCGGGGGGAGGCGTCGGGGCGGCTGGCGGCTGTGCACCTCCGCCCGCACCCCCACCTTCGTACGAACCGGAACCGGAACCGGAACCAGCGCCGGAACCATCACCGACACCGGGTCCCGAAGGCGGTTCGCCCTGTCCCGGCGCGCCTCCGCCGGGGCCGGGAGCCCGGACCGCGGCCCGGGCGGCGGCGGGCCCGCCGCCGGGCGCGACCGGAGCCGCGGCGGCCGGTGCGGGCCCGCCCTGGGCGATTCCCGTCGCGCCGTGGGCCTCGGGCCCGGGCGCGTACCCCATGGCGGGCGCCCCCGCGCCCGCGGAGAACTGCACACCGCGCTCGATCCGGTCCAGGCGGGCCATCACCGAACGCTCGTCGCCGTACGCGGCGGGCAGCAGCACGCGCGCGCAGATCAGCTCCAGCTGGAGACGGGGCGAGTGGGCGCCGCGCATCTCGGTGAGCCCCTCGTTCACGATGTCGGCGGCCCGGCTCAGCTCGGCGGCGCCGAAGGACCGCGCCTGGGCCTGCATCCGCTCGACGACGTCGGCCGGGGCGTCGATCAGCCCCTTCTCCCCCGCGTCGGGCACGGCGGCGAGGATCACCAGGTCGCGGAGGCGCTCCAGCAGGTCGGTGACGAAGCGCCGCGGGTCGTTGCCGCCCTCGATGACGCGGTCCACGACCCCGAAGGCGGCCGAGCCGTCCCCTGTGACGAACGCCTCGACGACCGAGTCGAGCAGCGAGCCGTCCGTGTAGCCGAGCAGGGCGGTCGTCATGTCGTACGTCACACCGTCGGCACCGGCGCCCGCGAGGAGCTGGTCCATGACGGACATGGAGTCACGGACGGAGCCCCCGCCGGCCCGGACGACGAGCGGCAGCACTCCGTCGTCGACGGGGATCTGCTCCTTGCCGCACACCTCGGCGAGGTACTCGCGCAGGGTGCCCGGCGGCACGAGCCGGAAGGGGTAGTGGTGGGTGCGCGAGCGGATGGTCCCGATGACCTTCTCGGGCTCGGTGGTCGCGAAGATGAACTTGAGGTGCTCCGGGGGCTCCTCGACGACCTTCAGCAGCGCGTTGAAGCCCTGCGGCGAGACCATGTGGGCCTCGTCGATGATGTAGATCTTGTACCGGCTGGAGGCGGGCCCGAAGAAGGCCTTCTCGCGCAGGTCACGGGCGTCGTCCACGCCTCCGTGCGAGGCGGCGTCGATCTCGATGACGTCGATGGAACCCGGCCCGTTGCGCGCGAGGTCGCGGCAGGACTGGCACTCGCCGCAGGGCGTCGGGGTGGGGCCCTGCTCGCAGTTCAGGCAGCGCGCCAGGATGCGGGCGCTGGTCGTCTTGCCGCAGCCGCGCGGACCGCTGAACAGGTACGCGTGATTGACCCGGTTGTTCCGCAGCGCCTGCTGCAACGGGTCAGTGACATGCCCCTGACCGATGACCTCGGCGAAGGACTCCGGGCGGTAACGGCGGTAGAGCGCGAGAGACGACACGCATACGAGGTTATAGGCGCCCACTGACAACCGGAGCGCCCCGTGAACCCGGCCACCCCGAGACGCAAGGCGCCCCCCACGCACCCGCCAGAGCCGACCTACCCTTGCTGCCTTCCGGCCCTGGGGGAGTTCAGTCAGATAGCGCCGCGTGAGGGGCTGGGGCACACGTTACCCGATGCGGGGGGCCCAGAACGAGTTCGCAAGCACTCTCCGACGTCATGTAATGTTTGCCGCGGAGGATTCGCCTAGAGGCCTAGGGCGCACGCTTGGAAAGCGTGTTGGGGGCAACCCCTCACGAGTTCGAATCTCGTATCCTCCGCCAGTGCCTCACCGGGCACGATGTCGAAGGGCCCGCTGCTTGCAGCGGGCCCTTCGACATGTCTCGGTCAGCCGGCGATGCCGTGCCGCTAGCGCTCGATGCGTATCCGTCTCGACTCGGTCACCTGGTCGATCTCCGAGACCCGGACCGTCGTCCGCATCGTCCAGGTGCCGGGGAGGGGGAGGGTGAGGCGGTTGGCGCTCCAGTAGCCGCCCCGGTCGACGAGCTCCGCGTGGAGCGGGCCGACCCCGCGGTCGGGGAGGGTGAAGGACAGGCGCAGTTCGGGTACGGCGGCCAGGCTGCCGTCGGGGCCGAAGACGACGGCCTGCACCGCGTTGTCGCCGGTGCGGCCGGGGTCCAGGGTGATCTGGACGGTGCCGCGGCCGGAGGGGCCGATGTCGAAGGGGATCGTGGTGACGGACGCGGGCAGCACGCCGCCCGCCGGTACGGACCGCGCGGCCTCGTCCGCCGCCCGGCCCGGCTGGGTGGCGGTGAGCACGGTGGTGACCACCAGGACGACGCCCGCGACGACGGCCTCCGTCAGGACGGACCTGCGCAGCCCCCGGTAGTGGGCGGCGGTGTCCCGGGCGGGGGGCGGGTCGGAGTCGGGCAGCCCGGTCTCCGGCAGGGTCGGCTCCGACGGCTCCGACGGCTCCGACGGCTCCGACGGCTCCGGCGGCTCCGGCATCCGCGGTGGCGGTCCGCCTGCCGGAACCGGAACCGGCACCTCTACCGGAACCCGTACCGGTACCTGTACCTGCGCGGACACGGCACGCTCGGGAAGGCGCTCCCGCGACCCCGTCTCCGTGTGCGGGGCCGCCAGGGCCGCGGTCCACCGCCGGGAGACCGCCGCGGCGGTGAGCAGCACGGCCACCAGCGTCAGTTTGGCGAGCAGCAGCCTGCCGTACGGCGTCCCGGTGAGCGCCGTCCAGGAACCGAGGCCGCGCCAGGACTGGTAGACGCCGGTGACGACCAGGACGGTCACGGACGTGAGGGCGACCCGGGAGAAGCGGGCGACCGTGGCGCCGTCCGGGCTGCCGCGCAGGGTCATGAGGAGGGAGACCAGACCGCCGAGCCACACCGCGGTCGCCAGCAGGTGCAGCACGGACGACGTCATCGCCAGCGGCACCTGGATCCCGGCGGACGCGTGCTCCGCGCCGGCCCAGGTCAGCGCGAGGCCGACGGCGGTCGCGGCGCCGAGCGCGAGGGGCAGCGGGCCTCGTCCGGGGTGGCCCTCCGCCCGGGACGCGCGCAGCAGGAGCAGCGCGATCGGCACCAGCAGCGCCAGCCTGACCAGCAGCAGCGCTCCGGGCCGTGAGGTGAGGGTGGCGCCGAGGGCAGCGGCGTCGAGGGCGGCCGAGGGGCCCCGTCCCGCCTCGTACGGGGCTCGCAGCACCAGCAGGGCGACGGTGGCCCCCAGCAGCGTCCACCAGCCCGCCCGCAGCGGCCGGCGCAGCGGGGCGCGGTCCGGTGGGCGGCACAGGGCGACGAAGGCGGCGGTGCCGATGAGCAGGGTGGCGGCCAGGTAGGAGAGGAGGCGGGCGATCTGGTGGAGGGCGGCGGTCAGCGGGTCCTCGGTGGGGCCGGCGTCCGGCGGCGCCGTCGTCGCGGAGGGCTTGCCGACCGAGAAGGTGAAGGCGCCGGAGACGGGGTGGCTGTCCGCCGACACCACGCGCCAGGCCACGGTGTACGTGCCCTCGCCCAGTTCCCCCGAGAGCGAGACGCGGGCCGTGTCGGCGCGGCCGTCCGCGCGTTCCGCCCGCGTCGTGCGCACCCGGTGGCCGCCGGGGTCGAGGACGCGGAAGGAGTCGTCGCGCAGGCCGACGGACTCGGTGAAGGTCAGGGTGACGTGGCGCGGGGCCCGCGGCAGGACGGTGCCGTCCCCGGGGTCGGTGGAGCGCAGGGCGGCGTGGGCGGACGCCGGTCCCGCGCCGGCGAGGACGAGCAGGACCAGTACGGCACCCAGCAGCGCGGCCACCCCGGCGCGTTGCCGGACCGGTCGCCACCGGGCTCCGGCTCCGGCTCCGGCTCCGGCTCCTGCATCGCCACCACGCTTCACGTCGCGTCTCCGTCGTCGGGGCCCGCTGCCTCGGCGATGTGTACGGACGCGGCGGCCGCCGTGCTCACCGGATGCGCGACGGTTTTCCCCGCCGCGGCCCGTGTGCGGTCACGGTCCGCCGGACGGGGTCAGGGGCGGGACAGCTCCGCGATGCGTGCGGCCTCGGCCGGCCAGCGGGCCGTGAGGGCGGACGCGTCGCCGTGTTCGTAGTCGCCGAAGGTGAAGCCCGGTGCCATCGTGCAGCCGAAGAGCGACCACGCGCCGCCCGCCGCGACCCGGCCGCCCATCCAGGTCCCGGCGGGGACGGTGAACTGCACGTGCTGCCCGCCGAGGACGTCCGACCCGAGCACGGCCGTACGCGCGCCGCCGCCCGGGTCGAGGAGCAGCAGCTCCAGCGGGTCGCCGAGGTAGAAGTGCCAGACCTCGTCGGTGGGGAGGCGGTGCAGGGCGGAGAAGTCGTCCGGGCGGGCGGTCAGCAGGGCGACGATGGCCGAGCCCGTGGGGCGCCCGTCCGGGCGTCCGGGCCCGGCCCAGGTCTGCCGGTACAGGCCGCCCTCCCGGGGGAGGGGCTCCAGCCCGTAGTGCGCGATCAGGTCCTCGGCGGTCGGCGGGGGCGGCGTCACGCGGGGAAGGCTACCTCCCGGCGGAGGAAGGCGAGTTGCGCCTTCTTCTCCGGCAGGTGGACGTCCGGCAGGTCGATCTCGGGCAGGACCACCGCCGGCCCCGCGGTGAAGCCCTGCTTGAGGAAGCGGGCGATCGCCTTGTCGTTGGCCACGTCCGGGTCGACCACGATCCGTTGCCGGTCCAGGCCCAGCAGGACGTACGCCATGAGGGACGCCGCCAGCGCGGCGGTCCAGCCGGGCCGGGCGCCCTCGGCCCCGGCGGGGGAGAGCAGCAGGTGGACGCCGATGTCGCCGGGCTCGACGTCGTAGCACTCGCTCACCCGGTCGGCCTCGGGGTCGTAGGTCTGGAGCAGCGCGACCGGTTCGCCGTCCTTGACCACCAGGAAGGCGTGGTGTGTGTCGAGCGTCTCCATGTGGGCGTAGACGTCCGCGACCTGGTCGCGCGTCAGGCCGTTCATGCCCCAGAAGGCGGCTCGCTCCTCGCTCACCCAGCGGTGCAGCACGGCGGCGTCCGCGGCGGCGTCCAGGGGGAGGACGCGGACGGCGCCGAAGCCGTCGAGGTGCTGCTCGTGGACGGCGGTGCGGGAGGCGTACGGATCAGACATCGGTCTCCTTCGTGAGCCGGTCGAAGTCGGTGACCACCGGGGCGAGCGCGCCCGCGAGCCACAGGGGCTGCTGGTCGCGGTGGTGGGGTGAGCCGGGGACGCCGCAGGCGCCGTGGGGCACCACCCAGCGGCTGTCCTGCCGGTCGGCCAGGTCCCAGACGTAGCGGGCGGCGGGGCCGCGCGCGGCCCGGTCGGTGAGGCCGGGCAGGGCGGAGGTGCACAGCACGCAGTCGTGGTCCCCGGACAGGCCGGGTTCCTCCCCGGGCGAGCCGGTCGGCAGCGCCCGCCAGGGGGCGAGGCGGTGGGTGTCGCCCCAGGTGCCGGCGGGCGGCCGCGCGGCCACCTCCTCCAGCGCGGCGCGGACCTCGGCGGCGCGGTCGATGCCGTACAGGTCCTCGGCGCGCAGCAGGTGTTCGAGGGCGTACCCGACGCGCGGCAGCAGCGCCAGCCACGGCTGGAGCACCTCGGGGTGGGCGGGCGGCACGGCGGCCGGGGCGAGGGACGGGTGCGCGGCCAGGCGGCGTACGACCGCTGAGCGCAGGGCCGCGTAGAGCGCGGCGCCGGTGCTGTCGGCGTCCATGTGCCGGTCCCAGGCGAGCAGGCGGTCGCGCAGGACGCCGGCCTCGGGGCTCAGGTCGTCCAGGGCGGCGAGCCGGTCGAGGAGGGGGCCGGCCGAGCCGAGGTGGGTGTCGGTGTGGAGGGCGGGCATGTCGGCCGCCGACCAGCGCTCCTTCCCCGCGAGCAGGGCGGCGATGCGGTCGGCGCGGTGCGGCGGGGCGAACTCGACGCCGAGCGGGCCGGCCGGTCCGCGCTGGTTGGCCATGACGGCGACCCCGTCGCTGAGACCGGCGCGGGGCGGGGTGTGCCAGCCGTCCCACTCGTGGCCGGGTGTCCACGCGGGCACCGGACGCAGGCGGTTGGCCTCGGCCCGGACCGGCACGCGCCCCGCGACCCGGTGCAGCAGCCCGCCCTCGGTGTCGGCGGCCTGCACGACGTTGACCGGCTCGGCCCACGCGTCCAGGGCGCGGTCCACGTCGGCGACCCGGCGGGCCCGCAGCAGCGGCAGCAGCGCGCCGAAGCCGAGGTCGCCGGTGACGCGGGGCGGGTAGCGCAGGCTGAGCGCGGCCGGGGTGCCGTCGTCGAGGCCCTCGGGACCGCCGGCGATCACCGGGCCCCGGTCCGTCTCGACGACCTCGACCTCGACGGTCCCCTCCCCCGCGACGGCGATGGTCTCGGTGTGCCGGGCGGCGCGGTGCCAGCTGCCGTCGGGGCCGAGCGCCTCGACGCCGGCGCCGGTGCGGCGCAGCCGCTCGTGGTACAGGTCCTGGTAGTCGGCCATGGCGTTGGTGATGGCCCAGGCGACCGTGCCGGTGTGGCCGAAGTGGGCGATGCCGGGGACGCCGGGCACGGCGAGGCCGACGACGTCGAACTCCGGGCAGGACAGGTGGATCTGCTGGTAGACACCGGGGTCCTCGATCCAGCGGTGCGGGTCGCCGGCGATGACCGCGTGCCCGGTGGTGGTCCGCTCGCCGCTCACCAGCCAGCCGTTGCTGCCGGCGGTGCCGGGGCCGTCGGTGGCGAAGAGCGCGACGGCCTCCGGACCGAGGTGCGCGGTGATGTGCTCGCGCCAGAGCTTGGCGGGGAAGCCGGCGAAGAGGATGTGCGTGGCGAGCCAGACGCCGAGCGGCGTCCAGGGCTCCCAGCGGCCGGGGGCGAGGCCGGTGCGCGCGAACTCGGGGGAGGGTTCCTTTTCGGCCAGCCCCTCGTTGACGCCGTCCACGTACGCCCGTACCCAGGCGGCCGTCTCCGGGTCCTGCTCCGCCAGGGCGGTGTAGCAGCGGCGGGCGGTGTCGGCGAGCCGGGCCCGCCGGGCGAACCGGTCCCAGGACAGGGCCTCGGCCCCGAGGAAGGATGCGGAGGTGCCCTGGGCGCGGTGCCGCTCGACCTCCAGCTGCCAGGCCCGGTCACGGGCCGTCACCCTGCCCTGGGCACGGGCGAGTTCGTGCGCGCTGTCCGCGCGCAGGTGCGGGATTCCCCAGGCGTCGCGGTAGGTCTCGGCGCTCACCCCTGTGCCTCTACTTTCCTTTAGGTTAGGCTCACCTAAGTCTTCAGTCGTGGCCGAATAGTACGTGAAGGGTGAAGAAACGATGAGGCAGGGGCGGGGTTGGGAGGGCGCGGTCCTCAAGCTGATGCGGGGCAAGGACTTCGCATGCACGGTGACGGAAGCGGAGGACGTGACTCCGGACTTCCGGCGGCTGCGCCTGGCCGACGGCGGCATGCTGGCGGCGACCGGCGTCCACCCCACGATGTGGGTGCGGCTGTGGTTCGACGACGCGGGCAAGCCGCACCAGCGGGCCTACACGCTGGTCGACCCCGACCCGGCGTCCGGCACCTTCGGCATGGAGTTCGCGCTGCACGAGGGGTGTGCCAGCGACTGGGCCCGGGCGGCGAAGCCGGGCGACACCATCGAGGTGACGGTCCAGGGCACCGGCTTCGAGGTGCCGCAGCCGCTGCCCTCGCGCCTCTTCGCGGTCGCCGACCCGGCGTCGCTGCCCGCCCTCAACTCGCTCCTCGACGCGCTGGGGCCGGTCCCCGCGACGATCTGGTTCGAGGGCGACGCGGACGACGGCCTGCCCTTCCGCACCGACCCCGCCCGCCACGAGGTCCGCACCGTCCCGCGCCGCGACGCGGGCGCCCACCTGGTCGCCCGGGTCAAGGAGGACCTGCCGGAGCTGCTGCGGGCCACCCCCGAGCCGTACGTGTGGATCGCCTGCGACACGGCGACGACACGGGCGCTGGGCACGTACGCCCGCAAGGAGCTGGGGGTGCCCAAGCAGCGGGTGAACGCGCTGGGGTACTGGCGCGCGACCTGAACCTGCGGGCGCGGTGGCCCGGCGACCGGCGCTGCACGCACCCTCCCTCGGGGACCGGCGCGGCACGCACCCTCCCCCGGGGACCGGCGCCGGACGCGCCCTCACCCTGAGGACCGGCGCGGGAACGCACGGCGTCCCCCGGGGGCCACACTCACCCCGGAGCGCACGCTCACCCCGGGGACGGCGCTCACCCCGGGGACGGCGCGCGCCCCCGACCCGCACGCGCGATCATCGGGGCATGGACGTCACACTTCACCTCGCCCAGGACCCGGAGGCCGACGAGCTGCTCGGCCGCAGTCCGCTCGCCGCGCTGGTCGGCATGCTGCTCGACCAGCAAGTCCCCATGGAGTGGGCGTTCAAGGGCCCGTCGACCATCGCCCGGCGGATGGGGGCGGAGGACCTGGACGCCCACGACATCGCGGCCCACGACCCGGATGCCTTCGCCGCGCTCCTCTCCGAGAAGCCGGCCGTGCACCGCTACCCGGGGTCCATGGCGGGTCGCGTCCAGCAGCTGTGCCGGTACCTCGTCGACACCTACGACGGTGACGCCGAGGCGGTCTGGCGGGGCGTCGACGACGGCAGGGAGCTGCTGAAGCGGCTCCAGGACCTGCCGGGCTTCGGCAAGCAGAAGGCCCAGATCTTCCTCGCCCTGCTCGGCAAGCAGCTGGGCGTCCGCCCCGAGGGCTGGCGCGAGGCGGCGGGGGCCTACGGCGACTCCGGCTCCTTCCGGTCGGTAGCCGACATCACCGGGCCGGAGTCCCTGACCAAGGTGCGCGCCCACAAGCAGGAGATGAAGGCGGCGGCCAAGGCGGCCAAGGCAGCGAAGGCCGCCGACGCGTAGCCGGGCCGCCGACGAGCGGCCGGCCCGCCCGGGCTCCCCGGGCGGGCACGGCGCCGACCGCCCGGCCCCCGGCGTCCGCCGCGCCCGCGCCGTCAGTCCGCTGGACCGTCCCGAGTGGCAGGGCCCGTCGGGGCGCTCCCAGCATGGAGCATGACCGAGCCACCGAGCGGATCCCCCGGGGGACAGCCGTACGACGATCGCGGGGTGCACGCCCGGCACGGCACGCGCACGGGCCCGCCGGACGCCGGGCCGCACGAGCCCGAACCGGCCCTGGAAGGGCCCCTGCACCTGCTGGCCCGCACCGCCTGGCGGACCGTGCTGCTCACCGGGGCCGCCTCGCTCGTCCTCGGCGTGCTGGTCCTGGTCTGGCCGGGTGCCTCGCTGCGCGCCGCCGGCGTGCTCTTCGGTCTCTACCTCGTCGTCAGCGGCGTCCTCCAACTGGCCGCCGCCTTCGGCACCCACCGGAGGACCGCCCTGCGGGTCCTCGCCTTCGTCAGCGGCGCCGTGTCGATCCTGCTCGGCCTGTTCTGCTTCCGCGGCCCGCTCCAGTCGGTGCTGCTCCTCGCCCTGTGGATCGGCATCGGCTGGCTCTTCCGGGGCGTCACGCAGATCGTGGCCGCGGTCCACGACCCGGCGATGCCCGCGCGCGGCTGGCACGTGTTCCTCGGCGTGGTCACGGTGGCCGCCGGCGTCGTCCTGATCGACTCGCCGGTCGAGTCGGCCGCCGTCCTGATGCTGGTCGGCGGCTGGTGGCTGGTCGTCGTCGGCGTGGTCGAGATCGTCACGTCGGTGCGTCTGCGCGGGCGCGCCCACCAGGTCCCGCACGCCCTGTGAACGCCGCCCGCGCCGAGTGGCCGCGCACCGTGCGAGGGGTTCCCGGACCGGCCCGACGGCCGGTGAGCCGCCGGAGGGACACGACCTGACGTGAGTCCCGCACCGCATGCCGCCCCGGACGCGCGCGCCCCCCGAAGCGCCATCACCGTCCGCACCGTTCGCACGGCACACACCGGACGCACGGCACACGCCGCAAGGGCGGCACACGCCGGAACGGCGGCCCGCGCGACACGGCCGGCCCGCGCGGTACGCGCGATACGACCGACCCGCACGCCCCGGCCCGCGCCCTCGTCGCGCCGCCGCGCGGTCCGGCTGCGGGTCCTGGTCCTGCTGCTCGTCCTGCTCGTGCCCTGCACGCACGCGTCGGCCCAGGCCACGCCGGCCGCCGCGGCGGCCGGTGCGAACGGGGGAGCCCCCGGCGGCGGCGCGGCCGGCGAGTACGACCACCTCGACACCGCCCTGCGCGCACCCGCCCGCGGCGCCCGCCGCGCCGTCGTCACCCGGTCGGCCCCGGCGGCCGGCCTCCGCGTCCGCGCCGACCGCGTACCCCTGCCCCCCGTTCCGGCCGGGCCGCCGCCCGCCTCGCGCGCCCCGCGCTCCGTGGTCCTGCGCTGCTGACGGGGCCGGGCCGGCCTCCCGCGCCGGTCCACCGGCCCTCCGCGCGCACGCGGAGCGCCCCGCCACGGGACACACGGAACCAGGAACGAGGAGACCACCCATGCTCAACGACCCCTACGCCGTCCTGCGCGCCCTCCTGCGCGCCGAGGCCGCCCGCCGCACCCCCGAACCCGGCACCGGCACCCGGCAGACCCCGAGCGAACCCCGGCCGCCCGCGCGAGAAGGGGGGCGCGACCGAGAAGGGGGACGCGACTGACGCGAGCGCCCGCGCGGCGGGGCGGGGCCCCGACCGGTCCCGCCCCCGCCGGCACGCCGACGGGGTGGCCCTCACCGGCCACCATCCCCGTTTGCCCCGTTTACGGCGTCATTTCCGGCGCCGTACTGCGCCGCCATGGCTGCGCCCGCAGCGTCCCGGCCGGTAGGCTTTCCGTGTGATCTTCAAGCGCATCGGAAACGGCCGGCCGTACCCCGACCACGGCCGGGAGAGCACCCGGCAGTGGGCGGACGTCGCGCCGCGCCCGGTCCGCCTCGATCAGCTCGTGACGACCAAGGGCCAGCTCGACCTGGAGACCCTCCTCGCCGAGGACTCCACCTTCTACGGCGACCTCTTCGCGCACGTCGTGAAGTGGCAGGGCGACCTGTACCTGGAGGACGGCCTGCACCGCGCGGTGCGCGCGGCGCTCCAGCAGCGTCAGGTGCTGCACGCGCGCGTGCTCGAACTCGACTGACCGGCACCCTCGAAGGCCCTCTGACGCCGCCGCTTGACCCTTTCGGGTTGCATTGCGGTGAACCTCGGAACGCCGACTGATCATCTAATAGGCATCGCCGCCCGGGCGCACTACGCTGCGCTCATGAGCATGCTCACTCCCCCTGGCATGGGCGGCCAGTACAAGATCACGGGGGACAAGTACCCGCGGATGCGACCGGCCCGACGGCGCGGCCGGTTCGCGGTCGCCGCCGCCTGCGTCACCGTGCTGGGACTGCTCGGCTGGGGCACGCTGCAGCTCATCGACGTCTTCACCGGCGGCGACAAGGCCTCCGCGATCGGTGCCGGGGCGGACTGCCGGACGGTCGCCGCGAAGGCGAGCCCCGCACCCGCCGCCGTGGCCGTGCCCAAGCCGGCCCAGGTCACCGTCAACGTGCTCAACGCCACCACTCGCGGCGGCCTGGCCCAGAAGACGGCCGACGAGCTGAAGAAGCGCGGCTTCCGCGTCGGCGAGGTGGGCAACGCGCCCAAGGAGTACGACAAGAAGGTCAAGGGCGCCGGCGTCCTGCTGGGCCCGGCCGCGTCCCTGAAGGGCGCGCTGCCCGTGCTCGGCACCCAGCTCCCCGGCGCCGAACGCCGTGGCGAGGCGGCCCGCAAGGGCACCGCCGTCGACCTGATCATCGGCGACGGCTTCAGGGAACTGGCGAAGCGGCCGGACGCCGACGCGGCGCTGACGAGGCTGAGCGCGCCGCGCACGACGACCGCCGCCGCCGAGAAGAAGAGCTGCTGAGCAGAGGAACCGCTGACGCGGGCCCGGAGGCGGGAGGGGCCTACTCGGCCGACCCGTACATCCGGTCACCCGCGTCGCCGAGGCCCGGCACGATGTAGCCGTGCTCGTTGAGCCGCTCGTCGACCGAGGCCGTCACGACCGTCACCGGGGTGCCGGCCAGCTCGCGCTCCATGACCTCGACGCCCTCGGGGGCGGCGAGCAGCACCACGGCCGTCACGTCGTCGGCGCCGCGCTTGATCAGCTCCCGGATCGAGGCGACCAGGGTGCCGCCCGTGGCCAGCATCGGGTCGAGGACGTACACCTGGCGGCCGGAGAGGTCCTCCGGCATCCGCGTGGCGTAGGTGGAGGCCTCCAGCGTCTCCTCGTTGCGCACCATGCCGAGGAAGCCCACCTCCGCGGTCGGCAGCAGCCGCACCATGCCGTCGAGCATGCCGAGGCCGGCCCGCAGGATCGGCACCACCAGCGGGCGCGGGTGGGAGAGCTTCACGCCGGTGGTCCGCGAGACCGGCGTGTGGATGTCGACCTGCTCGGTGCGCACGTCGCGCGTGGCCTCGTAGGCGAGCAGGGTGACCAGCTCGTCGGCGAGACGACGGAAGGTCGCGGAGTCGGTGCGCTGGTCGCGCAGCGTGGTGAGCTTGTGAGCGACCAGGGGGTGGTCGACGACGTGGAGACGCATGTCCCCCACAGTAACCGGGCCCCGTGGGGCCGGCGTCCCCGCGGCCGTGGACCGGCCCGTGCCACGACCGCGCTCCTCCGCGGGCGTCAAACCCCCCGGCCGGGGGAAGGTGGGAGGGACGGACGCTGGGTGGTGAGACTGTGCCTGACCGGGACTTCCACAACACGCCGTCCCCCGGCGAGGAGCCGGGGACGACGCGCGGGACGGAGCGGAGCACGGAGCGGAGTACGGAGCCGGAACGTGAGGCCGAACGCCGCAGGCGGCGGGCCCAGTTCCTGCGCGACCTCGCCGAGGCCCGGGAGCTGCGCGACCGCGTGCAGCCGCGCCGCGCCAAGACCGCGCGGCTGCGTCACGCGATGCGCATGCGCACCTTCCGCTGGTAGCCCCCGTGCGGCCGGGCGGAGCGCGCGGCGGCCCCCGTCCGGCCGGGCGGAGCGCGCCGCGCCGGTGTCACGGCGGCGGCGTACGCGGGCGCGGCGGGAATCCGCGTACGATCCGCACGTGGCGGCGACGAGAGCGCTGATGGGCGGCCACCCGGGTATGTACTTCCGGGAGGCGGGTCGAAACTGCCGGACACAGGGCGCCGAAGACATCCCCTGAGGCCCTTGTTTCTGCCACGATTCCGAGTGGGTGGGCTCGGAGCACCGCTCCCCCACCCGCAGCCTCCGCCGGGGGGACCCCCAACCGGCACGCCTATGACCAGTGGGAGAGTCACGGTGTACTTCGCCGCACTGCTCGCGCGCACCGAAGACGGATGGGTAGCGAGCGACACGGAGCTCGACGATGTGGAGACCCTGTCGGATCTGGCCGACCTGGCCCGGGAAGCCTCTCCCGACGAGGACACGGTGCTCGTGCTGATCGAGCAGGAGGACGCGTGGTTCGGTGTCGTCCGGGTGGACGGCGAGGAGGACCCCCGTATCTACGTCTCGGACGCGGCCGCGGCCGCCCGCAGCAGCTACGGCGAGATCCTCCTCACCGACGAGCTGCTCGGCCGGGACCCCGGTGACGAGGGCGACGACCTCGACGCCCTCGACCTCGACGGTACGGAGGACGGCGAGTCCGACGACGAGGACGAGGACGGTGCCGACGGCGGTGACGCGGCGGCCGGCAGCGCGGAGGCCGTGCCGCACGGACCGGTCGGTGACGCCGAGGTCCTCGACGACCTCGGCCTGAGCGAGAAGGAACTGCGCGCGATGTCCGGGGACGCGGTCGGCGAGATCGCCGAGGCCCTGGGCGCCTCCGAGGTCCTGGAGACCGTCCGCTGACCGCGCCGGCCGGGGAGGGCCCGGGAGGCCCGGCACCGGGCACGGCGCCGCCCGACCACTCCGTACCGCCCGATCCCGTACGTGACCGGTGGCGGGCCGCGATGCGGCTCGCCCTGGCCGCGGCCGGACGGGCGGCGCGGGGCGGGGACGTCCCGGTGGGCGCCGTGGTGCTGGCACCGGACGGCCGGACGGTGCTGGCGACCGGGCACAACGAACGCGAGGCCACCGGCGACCCGACCGCCCACGCCGAGGTCCTCGCCCTCCGGCGGGCCGCGGCGGAGGCGGGCGAGTGGCGGCTCTCCGGCTGCACGCTCGTCGTCACCCTGGAGCCGTGCACTATGTGCGCGGGCGCGCTGGTGCAGTCCCGCGTGGACCGCGTCGTCTACGGCGCCCGCGACGACAAGGCGGGCGCGGCCGGCTCCCTGTGGGACGTCGTGCGCGACCGTCGGCTCAACCACCGTCCCGAGGTGATCGAAGGCGTCCTGGCCGACGAGTGCGCCCGGCAGCTCACGGACTTCTTCCGCGACCGCTGACGCCCGCCGGATTCCGATTTCTGAGCACGCCGCACCGTGCTGTAAGGTCTCTCTCGGTAGCGTGTCCGAGCGGCCGAAGGAGCTCGCCTCGAAAGCGAGTGTGGCGCAAGTCACCGAGGGTTCAAATCCCTCCGCTACCGCTCTTGAAGGGCCCCGTCGAAAGACGGGGCCCTTCGTGCGATCATGAGCGACCAAAAGGCGTCGGCAAAGGGACAGGGGAGGCCGCGGTGGCGGTGAACGCGAAGAGGATCGCCGTCTACGCACTCGTGGTCTTCGTGCTCTATGTGATCATCACGGATCCGGCGAAGGCCGCCGACTACGTCCAGATAGGTTTCCAGGGCATCTCCGACGCGGCGGGCGCCGTCGGCGACTTCATGACCTGGGCCGCCAACGGAGGAAAGTGATGATCCGCCACCTGGTGCTGTTCAAGCTCGACGACGGCGTGGAGCGCGACGACCCGCGCGTCGAGGAGGGCGTCGAGGCCTTCCGGTCGCTCGGCGGCCGGATCGAGGAGCTGCGCTTCTGGGAGTGCGCCTGGAACATCAGCGACCGGCCCATCGCCTACGACTTCGCCATCAACTCCGCCGTGGACGACGCCGACGCCCTCCAGCGCTACCTCGACCACCCCGCGCACCAGGCGGGCGTCGCCCTGTGGCGGGAGTTCGCCACCTGGGTGATCGCCGACTACGAGTTCTAGGGACCTCCGGTACCGCCGTACGCAGCGGCCCCGCACCTGACAGGTGCGGGGCCGCTGCCCGTTTCACCACGGCCCGGGGCCCGTGCGCCCCTCCGCATTCACTCAACACGACGTTATGCGGTGCTTGCACACAGTGCACATGTCTTGTGATGCTATGACCGCTTTTGACGGATGAGTGACGGAAGAGTTGACAGATCACGAGGTGGAGTTGACCGTGCCGGCCAGTACTGCGCCTCAAGCACCGCCCGCACCGCCCGCCCAGGCCCCGGAGCCGCCCGCACCGCCCGCCCAGGCCCAGGAAACCCCGGCACCGCCCGCCCAGGCCCAGGAGCCGCCCGCGCCGGAGTCCTCACCGCAGCGCAGCCGGGGGGCCGACACCCGGGCCCTGACCCAGGTGCTCTTCGGCCAGCTGAAGAACCTGGCACCGGGCACCGCGGAACACGACCGGGTACGGGCGGCGCTCATCGAGGCCAACCTTCCGCTGGTGCGCTACGCCGCCGCCCGCTTCCGCTCCCGCAACGAGCCGATGGAGGACGTCGTCCAGGTCGGCACCATCGGGCTCATCAACGCGATCGACCGCTTCGACCCGGAACGCGGCGTGCAGTTCCCGACGTTCGCGATGCCGACCGTCGTCGGCGAGATCAAGCGGTACTTCCGCGACAACGTCCGCACCGTGCACGTACCGCGCCGGCTGCACGAGCTGTGGGTGCAGGTCAACAGCGCCACCGAGGACCTCACCACCGCCTTCGGGCGCTCCCCGACCACCGCCGAGATCGCCGAACGGCTGCGCATCAGCGAGGAGGAGGTGCTGTCCTGCATCGAGGCGGGACGGTCCTACCACGCCACCTCGCTGGAGGCCGCCCAGGAGGGCGACGGACTCCCCGGACTGCTCGACCGGCTCGGCTACGAGGACCCCGCCCTCGACGGCGTCGAGCACCGCGACCTGGTCCGGCACCTGCTCGTCCAGCTCCCCGAACGGGAACAGCGCATCCTGCTGCTGCGCTACTACAGCAACCTCACCCAGTCGCAGATCAGCGCGGAACTGGGCGTCTCCCAGATGCACGTCTCCCGGCTCCTGGCGCGCAGTTTCCAGCGATTGAGGTCGGCGAACCGGATCGAGGCGTAGTCTCGAAAGCGCCTCGACACGCAATCGAAGGCACGAGCGACGGGTCACCGGGTCGAGCGAATCGCTCACCAGGGACGTTGTGGGCGGAATCGAGCCGAAAGGCCGTCAGACCCCCTGTTTCCAGGGGGTTTTCGCGTCTTGGATGTCGACATGTCACTACAGCGCGTTGCCGACATGTGACATTCTGCCGGAGACGCGTTTGCCGGAGCCTCGGCTCCGGTATTCAGGTGAAGGCTGCGTTCCCGGCGTGGGAGCGTGTGCCGCGACCGTCCCGCGACCCAAAGGGGGTGGCATGTCCGCAGACCAGGGCAGCTCGAAGGTGCTCGCGCTCGCGGAGAGCGAGACCGCGCCCGACACGATCGAGGCACTCGGCCCCGTCGGCCCCATCGGCTCCGTCGATGACGTGCAGGCCGTCGAAGCCGTACCGACCCTCGACGCCGTGCCGGCACAGGCCCTTCCGGCCCCGGGGGCCATCGACACCCGCACCCTGTCCCGCTCCCTGTTCCTGCGGCTCGCCGCCCTCGACGAGAACAGCCCCGAACGCGCCTACGTCCGGGACACCCTCATCGAGCTGAACCTCCCGCTGGTGCGCTACGCCGCCGCGCGCTTCCGCTCCCGCAACGAGCCGATGGAGGACATCGTCCAGGTCGGCACCATCGGCCTGATCAAGGCGATCGACCGCTTCGACTGCGAACGGGGCGTGGAGTTCCCGACGTTCGCGATGCCGACGGTGGTCGGCGAGATCAAGCGGTTCTTCCGCGACACCTCGTGGTCGGTGCGCGTCCCGCGCCGCCTCCAGGAGCTGCGCCTGGCCCTGACGAAGGCCAGCGACGAGCTGTCCCAGAAGCTGGACCGCTCACCCACGGTCGGCGAACTGGCCGCCGTGCTGGGCGTGTCCGAGGAGGACGTCGTCGACGGCCTCGCGGTGGGCAACGCGTACACCGCCTCCTCGCTGGACTCCCCGGCCCCGGAGGACGACGGCGGCGAGGGCTCGCTGGCGGACCGCCTCGGCTACGAGGACACGGCGCTGGAGGGGGTGGAGTACCGCGAGTCGCTCAAGCCGCTGCTGGCCAAGCTGCCGCCCCGGGAGCGGCGGATCATCATGCTGCGCTTCTTCGCCAACATGACCCAGTCGCAGATCGGCGAGGAGGTCGGCATCTCGCAGATGCACGTCTCCCGGCTGCTGACCCGCACCCTGGCGCAGCTGCGCGAGGGCCTCATCTCGGACTGAGTCCGGCGTACGGCACAGCGGCGACCGCCGCGGCACCTCGGGGGTGCCGCGGCGGTCGCCGTCGTCGTGCGTGAGCCGTCCGTGCGCGCGGATCCGCGCCGGTGCTACGAGAGCGCCAGCCAGGCCACCGCCGCGACGACGACCACGGCGGCCACGATGCCGGCGATCAGGCCGATGCGGGGTCCGGAGGAGGCTGCCGGGGCCGCCTGCCGGGTCTGGGGGGCGTCGTCGACGAACGCGCGGAACATCTGGGTGCTGCCTGCGGGGTCGTAATTGCCCTGGGGGCCCTGGTTGTTAGCCATGGGCCGAGACACTAGCGAATCCGCGGATCGGGCCCAAGCGCGGGGCCGCCGCACCTCCTTCCGACCCCTCACCCTGCGCTACCTGGGCGTTTACGTTCGCAATACTTGCCTTTGCCAACTTTTTATGCCGAGGCGCCCGTTTTTATTTGCCTGTAGCAACCAACCGCTCCTATGGTTGCCCTAAGCAACAAAGCGGGAGGTGCGCATGGCCGAGAGGGCGCAGTACGAGGAGCTGATCCGCCAGTTCAGCGCCTTCGGCGCCGTGAAACGGGAGATGAGCCGGATCCTGCCGGCCGAGTGTCCCGGCGGTTCCGCCGCCGTGCTGACGCTGCTGGGCCGCCATGGCGACATGCGCATGAGCAAGCTCGCGGAGCTGCTCGCCGTGGACATGTCGGTGACCAGCCGCCACGTCGCGCACATCGCCGACCGGGGCTGGATCGAACGCTCCCCCGACCCGGCGGACAAGCGCTCGCGCATCCTGCGCCTGACGCCCGAGGGCCAGGCCCAGCTGGACGAGCTGTCCGAGCGGACGACGCAGCTGCTGGCCCACCGCCTCGGCGACTGGACCGACGAGGAGGTCGGCCAGCTCACCCGGCTCATGACCAGGCTGAGGGCGAGCTTCGACGACTGCCGCGCGCCCCAGACACGGGCCGCCGCACCGACCGAGGTCGAGAAGACCACCCGTACACCCGCGATCACCACGTAAGCAAAGGAAGTCCATGGCAACGACCACACCAGCCGGTGTGCGGGCTCATGCCAAGCACGGGGGAGGCTCCACCGGAGACGCTCCGATGACGCACCGGCAGATCATGGAAGCGCTGTCCGGGCTGCTGCTCGGCATGTTCTGCGCCATCCTGTCCTCGACCATCGTCACCAACGCACTGCCCGAGATCATCGGTGACCTCGGGGGCGGCCAGAGCGCCTACACCTGGGTCGTCACCGCCTCGCTGCTGACGATGACCGCCTCCACCCCCCTGTGGGGCAAGCTCGCGGACCTGGTCAGCAAGAAGGCCCTGGTCCAGATAGCCCTGATCGTCTACGTCATCGGCTCCGTCGTGGCCGGCCTGTCGCAGAACCCGGCGATGCTGATCACCGCGCGGGCCATCCAGGGCCTGGGCGCAGGCGGTCTGTCCGCCCTGGCGCAGATCATCATGGCCGCGATGATCTCCCCGCGTGAGCGCGGCCGCTACTCCGGCTACCTGGGCGCCACCTTCGCGGTCGCGACCGTGGGCGGTCCGCTGCTCGGCGGTGTCATCACCGACACCAGCTGGCTCGGCTGGCGCTGGTGCCTCTACGTCGGCGTGCCCTTCGCGATCCTCGCGCTGATCGTGCTCCAGAAGACGCTGCACCTGCCCGTGGTCAAGCGGAAGGTCAAGGTCGACTGGGCCGGCGCCTTCTTCGTCACGGCGGCCGTCTGCCTGCTGCTCGTCTGGGTCACCTTCGCGGACGACAAGTACGACTGGATGTCGTGGCAGACCGGCGCCATGGTCGGCGGCGCGATCGTGCTGACGCTGCTCTTCCTGCTCGTCGAGTCGAAGGCCGACGAGCCGATCATCCCGCTGCGCCTGTTCCGCAACCGCACCATCACGCTGGCCTCGCTGGCCTCGCTGTTCGTCGGTATCGCGATGTTCGCGGGCACCGTCTACTTCAGCCAGTACTTCCAGCTGGCCCGGGACAAGTCCCCGACCATGTCGGGCGTCATGACCATCCCGATGATCGGCGGCCTGTTCGTCTCGTCGACGCTCTCCGGTCAGATCATCACCAAGACCGGCAAGTGGAAGGGCTGGCTGCTGGCCGGCGGCGTCCTGCTGACGGCGGGCCTCGGCCTGCTCGGCACCATGCGCTACGACACCCCCTACTGGCACATCGCGATCTACATGGCGCTGATGGGCCTCGGCGTCGGCATGATGATGCAGAACCTGGTGCTGTGCACGCAGAACCAGGTGGCCCCGAGCGACCTGGGCGCGGCCTCCTCGGTCGTGACCTTCTTCCGGTCCCTCGGCGGTGCGGTGGGCGTCTCGGTGCTCGGCTCCGTGATGTCGACCCGGATCAGCCACTACGCCTCGGACACCATCGGCTCGCTCAGCCCGCAGGAGCAGGCGGCGGCCGCCAAGGCCTCCGGCAGCGGCGCGATCCCCGACATGGACCTGCTGCCCCCCGGTATCCGCGAGTGGCTGGAGAGCGCCTACGGGCACGGCATCGCCGACATCTTCCTGATCGTCGCCCCGATCGCCCTGCTGGCGTTCCTCGTCACCCTCTTCATCAAGGAGGTCCCGTTGCGCACCTCCGGCGCACTCGCCCAGGCCGCCGAGGCCTCGGCCGGCACCGCCTCCCCCGCGGCCCCGGCTCCGTCCGAGGCCGCCCGGGTCACCGACGCGCCGGTCCCGGCCGGTGTCGCGGCGGCCGTCTCCTCCACCGACGCCGGTGCCCGGGACACGGCCACGCAGCGCCTCGCCGCCGTCGCCACGGCGACCGGTTCCGGCGCACCGCAGGCGCCCGTCTCCGGCGGCATCGCGGTCCGCGGCTTCGTCCGCGGCGCCGAGTCCGCCCCCGTCCCGCAGGCCGCCGTCACGCTGATCTCGCTGGCGGGCCGGCAGCTGGGCCGCTCGGTCGCCCAGGCCGACGGCTCCTACGGGATCGACGCGCCGAGCGCGGGTTCGTACGTCCTGATCGCCTCCGCCGACGGCTTCCAGCCGCAGGCCTCGACGATCGTCGTGAACGACGAGCCGGTCGCGTACGACATCCTGCTCAGCGGCACCAGCGGGCTGAACGGCCTGGTCCGGGCCGTGGAGAACGGGCTGCCGGTCAAGGACGCGATGGTGATCGTGACCGATGTGCGCGGGGACCTGCTGGCCACCGCCGCCACCGGTGAGGCCGGCGAGTTCTCCTTCGCCGAGCTGGTGCCGGGCACGGTGACCGTCGCGGTCAACGCCGCCGGCTACCGGCCGCGCGCCCTGCCCGTCGAGGTGGGCGGCACCGGCGTCACCCGGGTCGAGGTCGACCTCCAGGCCGGCGCGCAGGTCCAGGGCGTGGTGCGGGCCCCGCACGGCCCGCTGGCCGACGCCCGCGTCACCCTGGTCGACGCGGCGGGCAACGTGGTCGGCACGGCCACCACCGGCGCGGACGGGGCGTACGCCTTCACCGACCTGGACGCCGGTGAGTACACCGTCATCGCGACCGGCTACCCGCCGGTGGCGACGGCCCTGACGGTCGCCGGCCCGGGTGCCGACGGCCACGACATCGAGCTCGCCCACCCCGGCGAGTAGCGAGACCCCGGCCCGTGGTGGCGTGCGCGCTCTGAGCGGAGGTGCGCACGCCCACCACGGGCCGGCTTCTTCACGACCACTTTCTGAGCCTTTGCAGGGAGAAAACGGGATGGGACTGACCGCGAGGATCCGAACGCGGGACGGATGGGCCGTGTCGCACGCGGTCGTCACGGTGACCGACATGACCGGCGCGCAGGTGCTGCGCGCGGAGGCGGACACCGAGGGCGCCGTGCGGGACACCACCCCGCTCACGCCGGGGGCGTACACCGTCATCGTCACGGCCGTCGGCTACGCGCCCGCCGCGTCCAGCGCGATCGTCACCGCGAGCGGCCGGGCCGAGGTCGGCACCGTGACCCTGGCCCGCCAGGGCGGCACCGAACTGCCGCCGCCCGGGCCGTGGACCATCGACCCGGCGCACTCCAGCGTGGCCGCGGTCGCCCAGCACCTGGGCATCTCCAGCGTGCACGGCCGGTTCACGGACTTCTCCGGCGTGGTGGAGATCGCGCCGGACGACGTCACCAAGTCCCGGGTGGAGGCGGTGATCCGGGCCGCCTCGATCGACACCGGCAACGGCATGCGCGACACCCACCTGCGCTCCGGCGACTTCCTGGACGTCGAGCGGTTCCCGGACATCACGTTCCGCTCCACGGGCGTGACGCAGGCCGGCCGGGACCGCTGGACCGTCCACGGTGAGCTGGGCCTGCACGGCGTGGTCCGCCCGGTCGACCTGGACCTGTCCTACCTCGGCACCGGCGCCGACCCGTGGGGCGGCACCCGGGCGGCGTTCCGCGCGGTCACGGAGCTGCGGCGGGAGGACTTCGCCATGAACTACAACCAGGTCCTCCAGGCCGGCATCGCCGCCATCGGCACGGTCCTCAGGGTCGAGCTGGACATCCAGGCGGTCCAGGGGGAGTCACTGCCGACGGCGTGACGCCCCGCCGGACGCCCGGGCCACCAGCTCGTCGCACAGGTCCCGGAGCTTGACGTTGGTGTGCTGCGAGGCCCGCCGCAGCCGGTCCAGGGCGTGGTGCGCGTCGATCCGCTCCCGGGCCATCAGGATGCCGACCGCCTGGTCGATGACGCTGCGGGAGAGCAGGGCGGTGCGCACGTCGGCCGCCGACGCCTGCTGCCGCTCCAGGCGCAGGGCCTCGTTCACGGCGTCCGCGGCCCGCACCGCGAAGGTGCGGGCCGCTTCGCGTCCCTCGGCCAGCGATTCCGGCTCCAGGCCGTAGAGGTTGAGCGCGGCTCCCGTCTCGCCCCGGACGGGCAGCGGCAGCGCCAGTACGCAGCGCACCCCGGTGGCCAGCGCGTACTCCGTGTACGTGGGCCAGCGGGTCTCCGCGGCCAGGTCGGGGGAGTACTGCGTCTCACCCGTCTCGGCCGCGTCGACGCAGGGGCCCGAGCCGTTCTCGTACTGCCGCAGGTCCAGTCCGGCAGGCAGCCCCGAGCTGCCCGCCAGGGTCATCAGCCGGTCGGCTCGGCGCACCGTCACGGAGCACGCGTCGGCACCGGGCACGTGCGCGACCGCGCGGTCGGTCAGGTCACGCAGCAGCGGGTCGAGACCCTGGCTGCGGGCGATGGCCTGGTCCAGCGTGTCGGGGATCTCCTGGGTCATGCCCGTACGGATATCCCCTCATCGCTCGTTGACGCCTCGCCCACCCGAACCCGTGTTCGCGTCGACGATGCGCCGGGCGAGGTCGCGCAGCTTCACGTTCTCCCACTGCGAGGCCTTGACCAGGGAGTCGAAGGCACCGGCCGCGTCGATGTCCAGGCGCTCCATGAGGATGCCGGTGGCCTGGCCGATCAGGTCCCGGGTACGCATGGCCTCGGTGAGCTGCTCGCGCACGGTCGCCGCGTCCAGGGCGAGGCTGACGTGCGCGGTGAACAGCCGGCCGAGGCGGGTCGCGTACTCGTCGAAGGCTTGGGGCTTGCGGGCGTACGCCGTGAGCACGGTCAGGCGGCGCCGGTCGGCGCGCAGCCGCAGCGAGAGCGCCGAGCGCAGGCCCAGGCGGGAGAGGGCGTTGCCGCCGCCGTCCGCCTCGCTGTCGTCCGTACGCACCACCGGCGCGGTCCACAGGCGGTCCCAGTCGGGGTGCGGCTCGCGGCCGCCGGGCCGGGACTCGGCGGCGAAGCGTACGGCCTCGTCGGTCCAGGCGAGGGTGCGGAAGCGGCTGCCGCGCTGGATCTCCGAGATGCCCGCGTGCTCGGCGCCGGGCAGCAGGCGCACCGTCAGTTCGACCGCGGTGCTCAGGGTCTTGTCGGGGGTGGCCGTCGCGTGCAGTTGCCGAGCCGCCGCCGTCAGCGCTTCGGCCAGCTCGAAGCCCACCGGAAAACGCGGCAAATCAGTAAATTCGGACGTAGCCACCACGAACCTCTTCGGCGTGCACGGTCTGGCGACCGTGCGCAGGAGAGCTCCGCAGCACATTCCTGACTGCGAGCACAGGACGGACAGCACTCTAGCTGCTTGGTTGCGCTCCGGTGACGCCCGGGCGACGGACCGGGCAGGCGCCCTACGCGTCCCGTCGGCGGCGTGGTGGAATGAGGGGAACGGGTCAGGAAGAGGCCTAGCCGGAAGCAAGACGGACGTCTGCCAGGTGACTGCTGTGCCCCTCCTCCCCCGTTCCTGCGAGCCGTGCGATCCGCGCGGTCACGCCGTACTGGACCTGCCCCCGGAAATCGACTACTGCAATGCCGAGGGACTGCTGCCCATGATCATGGCGGCGGTGGACCACCACTCCGGCGCCCTGCACACCCTCGTACTGGACCTGACCGCGACCCGCTTCATGGACTCCCAGGGCATCCGCCTCCTCTCCGAGGTGCGCGCCCGCCTGCACGGCCGGGCCGAGCTGCGGGTGGTGGCCGCCCGGGAGGGTGTGCCGAGCCGCGTCCTGGAGCTGTCCGGCCTGCGCCGGGACGTGCCGGTGTACGACAACCTCGCGGAGGCGCTGCGTCCGCACAGCGGTGCGGCGCGGGGGCCCGGCGGCGGGGCGTGCGGCGGGGCAGCGGCCTAGGCTGGCCGCATGGCACCGAACATCGCGACGAACACCCGTGTGTCCCTCGACGAGTTGCTGGACTTCGTACGTCCCCGGCACCGGGCGGTCCTGCTGACCCGGCGGGCCGGCGGCGGTCCCCAGGGGTCGCCGCTGACCTGCGGGGTCGACGACTCCGGCCGGATCGTCGTCTCGACGTACCCGGAGCGGGCCAAGACGCGCAACGCGAAGCGGGACGCCCGGGTCAGCCTCATCGTGCTCAGCGACGAGTGGAACGGCCCCTGGGTCCAGATCGACGGCACCGCCGAGGTCATCGACGCCCCGGACTCCGTGGAGCCGCTCGTGGAGTACTACCGCAACATCGCCGGCGAGCACCCCGACTGGGACGAGTACCGGCGGGCCATGGTGGAGCAGGGCAAGTCGATCATCCGGGTGACGCCGGAGACGTGGGGCCCGGTGGCCACGGGCGGCTTCCCGGCGCGGGCGGCGTCCGACGGCTGACGCGCGTCCGGCTGCTGACGCGCGGGCGGAGGCCGGGGCCGGGGCGGTGGGGGCCGGGGTCGGGCCGGGGACCGGTCACCCGCGTTCGACCATCGCCTCGATGCCCGCCACGAGCAGGTCCAGCGCGAACTCGAAGTCCCGGTCCAGCATCTCCTCCACGGTGTCGCCGCCGCGGGCCGACATGATGGCCCGGGACTCCTCGACGACCTCCGTCCTGTACGGCAGTTCGGCCGCCGCCTCCATGGAGTCCCGGAAGTAGTCGTCCGGGCTCCTCTCCGTGGCCGCCGCGCGGGCGAGGAGGTGGCCCTCGATCGTGCCGTAGCCGTAGACGAACTGGAAGACGGCGGAGATGGCGCCGGTCAGACGGTGCGGCGGGAGGCCGCTCAGGCGCATCACCTCCTGCACCGACCGGGAGAAGGCCATCGAGTGCGGCCCGATGTTCAGGTAGGTGCCGGTCAGCTGGGACAGCCAGGGGTGGCGCACCAGCAGCCGGCGGTTCTCCCGGGCCAGCGCGCGCAGCCGGGCGCGCCAGTCCGCGCCGGTCTCCGGGCCGGGTTCGCGCAGCTCGCCGAAGACGGCGTCCAGGGCGAGTTCGAGCAGTTCGTCCTTGGTGTCGACGTACCAGTAGACGGACATCGCGGTGACGTTCAGCTCGGCGGCCAGACGGCGCATGGAGAACTTGGCGAGGCCCTCGGCGTCCAGCAGCCGGACCGTGACCGCGGTGATCCGCTCCCGGTCCAGTCCGGACGGCTGCCCACCGCGCCGTCCACCACGACGGTCCTCGCCCGCCAGCCAGACACTGGCCCGCGGCCTCTGCCGTCCTGCCTCGGTCATCTGCGCTCTTCTCCTCGACCCCTCGCCCGCCGGACCCGCCAGGTGCCCCGCCAGGTGCCCCGTCAGGGACGCCGACAACGGCGTGACCAGCCACGACGAGCCCGCTGCGGCACCCCTACCCCACCACCCGGGCCCTTAGGCACCGTCCTTCTCCGCCCGCCGCAGCAGTACGGCCGCCAACACCCCGCCGAGGAGCACGGCCACCGCCCCCACCAACTGGCTGCTCTCCAGCCCCGCGGAGAACGCGTCGATCACCCGCTCCCGTTCCGCCTCCCCCCGGGCCGAGGCCAGCGCCGCGGGCAGCGACGCCGCCGTCACCGGTACGAGCGCCGCGAACCGCGAGTTCAGCACCGCTCCCAGCACGGCCACGCCCAGCCCGTTGCCGAACTCGGCCAACGTACCGTTGACGCCCGCGCCGACCCCGGCCTTGGCCGGCGGGATCGCGCTCATGATGGCGTGGGCCATGGCCGGGTTGCCGAGCGCGCAGCCGACGCCGATCAGCAGCAGGCCGAGCAGTGTCCCGGCGTACCCCTCGCCGGTGAGCGTGGCGATGGCCACCAGGCCCGCCGACATCAGCACCATGCTCAGCAGCACCGCCACCGGCGTGCCGAGCCTGGCCAGCCACCTCGCCGCCACCCCGGAGAAGTTCAGCAGCACCACCGTCAGGGCCAGCGGCGCGGTCCGCAGCCCCGCCTCCAGCGGGCCGTACCCGAGCACGAACTGGAGGTGCTGGGTGAGCAGGAACAGCGCGCCGCCCATGCCGAAGGTGATCAGCACCAGCCCGGCCACCGCGCCCGTGAACTGCCGGTTGCGGAAGAAGGCCAGGTCGAGCATCGGGTACGGGATGCGGCTCTCCCAGTACGCGAAGAGGGCCAGCACGCCCACCGCGACGGCCGCCGTGGTCAGGACCCGGCCGGACGTCCAGCCGTGCTCGGGCCCGGAGATGATCGCGAAGACCAGCGCGGCCATGCCGATCGTGGAGAGTACGGCGCCCAGGAGGTCGGGGCGGTCGCCCTGCCGGTTGTGCGACTCGGGGACCAGGGTCACGACGGCGACCAGCCCGAGGGCCACGACCGGCAGGTTGATCAGGAAGATCGCGCCCCACCAGAAGTGGTCCAGCATGAAACCGCCGATCAGCGGCCCGGAGGCGAAGCCGAGCGCGCTGACGGCACTCCAGATGCCGATCGCCTTGGCGTGCTCCTCGGGCGTGAAGATCTGCATGACCACGGCGAGCGTGGTGGTCAGCAACAGGGCGCCGCCGACGCCCATGCCGGCCCGCGCGGCGATCAGCTGGCCGGTGGTGTCCGCGAGACCCGCGGCCAGCGAGCCCAGGCCGAAGAGGGCGAGGCCCGCCGCCAGCATCTTCTTGCGGCCGTAGCGGTCGGCCGCGCTGCCCGCGGTGAGCAGCAGGCCCGACTGCACCAGGGAGTAGGCGTTGATCATCCACTGGATGTCGGAGTTGGCCGCGCCGAGTTCGTCGGTGAGGGAGGGGATGGCCACGTTCAGCACCGTGTTGTCCAGCACCACGGTCAGCTGGGCGAGGCTGATGACTCCGAGGATCAGCCAGCGCTGCGGGTGGCCCTGGACGGGGGGCGGGGTCTGGGCCCGCCCTTCTTCCTGTTCCGGGGAGGACGTCGTCATGCTGTACAGCGTATAAGGGCTCCCATACGCTGTACAGCAGACGGGTCGGGGTCGGGGTCAGGTCGGGGTCAGGTGTTCGGCCGGGTGAGGTCGTAGAAGGTGGCCGAACCGACCGTGACCTCCTGGAAGGTGGCCTCCACCCATGAGGTGACCTGCGCCGAGGTGCCGGAGTCGTCGCCCGTGCCGCCCGTGGCGCCTCCGCCGCCTCCGCCGCCTCCGCCTCCGACGAAGTAGTGGATCTCCCCGTCGGCCACGTACTGCTTGAACTCGGCGAGCGTCGGAGAGGGGTCCGTGCCGTTGAAGCCGCCGATCGCCATCACCGGGTCGCCGGTGCTGAGCTGGTAGCTCGCGGCGTTCTGGGCACCGATCGCGGCGGCGACCCAGGTGTAGCGGTCGGCGTCCGCCTCCAGCAGTTCCCTGGCCTCGGAACCGACCTGGGCGCCGTTGAGCAGGCCGCCCATGCCACCGCCGCCCCCGCCCATGGGGCCGCCTTCGCCGGTCCGGCCGGTCGGGGGCGTCCGGCCGGTCGGGGGCGTCTGGCCGTTCTGGCCCGGTGCGCCTCCGGGAAGGCCGCCGTTGCCGGGGCCGCCCTGGCCCTGACCCCGGCCGGGCGCGGTCCCGCCGCCGGGGAAGGCCCCCCGGCCACCGCCACCGCCACCGCCGCCCGGGCCCCCCATCATGCTCGCGCCGGCCGGACCGGCGGTCACGATGGAGCCGCTGTGCCCCTCCCGCACGGTGCTCAGCGTGTACGCGGTGGGCGCGGCCAGCGACGCCACCAGGCCCAGCCCCGCCACCGTGAGCGCGGTCCGCCGCCCCAGCCGCCCGACGAAGACGCACCCGAGAGCGGCGACCAGGCCCCCTACGAGGACCAGCCACTTCAGCCAGGGCAGGTAGTCGGGCGTGCGGCCGAGGAGGACGTACCCCCAGGCCGCGGTCGCCGTGACGGCGGTGGCGAGGACGAGGGACGCCCAGATCCGCTCGCGCCGCTCCCACAGCACCGCGGCGCCCATGCCGACGACGGCCGCCAGGTAGGGCGCGAGGGCCACCGTGTAGTACTGGTGGAAGATGCCCGCCATGTAGCTGAAGACGGCCGTGGTCGTCAGCAGCGACCCGCCCCAGACCAGGAAGGCCGCGCGGGCGGGGTCGGTACGGCCGCCGCGCCGCGTGGCGACGAGCCCCGCGACGAGGAGGATCAGGGCGGCCGGCAGCAGCCACGAGATCTGGCCCCCGATCTCGGAGTCGAACATCCGGTCCCAGCCGGTCTCGCCCCACTGGCCCCCGCCGCCCGTGCCGCCCCCGCCGCCGACGCTGCCGGTCTCCTCGCCGTTGAGCCGGCCGAGGCCGTTGTAGCCGAAGGTCAGCTCCAGGAAGCTGTTGTTCTGCGAGCCGCCGATGTACGGCCGCGACGACGCGGGCCACAGCTCCACGACCGCGACCCACCAGCCGCCGGAGACGACGATCGCGCCGGTCGCCGACGCCAGCTGCCCCAGCCGCTTCCGCAGCCGCACCGGCGCGCAGAGGCCGTACACGACGGCGAGCGGCGGCAGGATCAGGAATGCCTGGAGCGTCTTCGCCAGGAACGCGAAGCCGATCGCGACGCCCGCCCACACCAGCCACCTGGTCCGGCCGTCCTCCAGCGCGCGGACGACCAGCCAGCAGGCGACGGACATCAGCAGCGCCAGCAGCGCGTCCGGGTTGTTGAACCGGAACATTAGCGCTGCGACGGGCGTCAGCGCCAGCACGGCACCGGCGATCAGCCCGGCCGCGGGAGTGAACCGGCGGCGCACCGCCGCGTACACGACGGCGACCGTCGCGACGCCCATCAGCACCTCGGGGACCAGGATCGACCACGAGCCGAGCCCGAAGACCCGTACCGCCAGGGCCATGGGCCACAGCGCGGCCGGGGGCTTGTCGACGGTGATGGCGTTCGCGGCGTCGAGCGAACCGAAGAAGAACGCCTTCCACGACTCGCTGCCCGCCTGCACGGCCGCCGAGTAGAAGGAGTTGGCGTAACCGGAGGCGCTCAGGCCGTACAGGTACAGCAGGGCGGTGGCGAGGAGCAGCCCGAGGAAGGCCGGGCGCGCCCAGCGGGGGTCCTCGGGGCGGCCCCGCCACAGCCGCCGCAGCCGCCGAGGTGCCCCGGGCGCGGTCCCGCCCGGGGGGCGCTCGGCTTCCGCGTCCGTCGTCCGGTCGAGGTGCGTCGTCATCGTCCGTCCCTCGGGTGCGTGTCGGCGGGGTGGGCCGGCCGAAGCGGCACGGTGGCCTCGCTCCACGGGCGGCCCGCGTCCGGGACCGGGGGCGCGGGCGCGGCGCGGGGCGCCTCCGGGGTCACCGCGGGCACGGTGGGCGGCGCGTCCGGGAACACCCAGGCGCGGAAGAGCAGGAACCGCAGCACGGTGGCCGCCAGGTTGGCGGCGATCAGCACCGCCAGCTCGGTGGAGTGGTCCGGGTCGGCGGTCGCCGCGTTCAGCGCGGCGAGCGAACCGGCGGTCAGGACGAGACCGATGCCGAAGACGACCAGCCCCTGCGCCTGGTGCCGTGCGGCGCCGGCCCGGCCCCGCACCCCGAAGGTCAGCCTCCGGTTGGCGGCGGTGTTGGCGACCGCCGAGACCAGCAGGGCCAGCGCGTTGGCGGTCTGGGAGCCGCAGAAGGGCCGGAAGCCGCTGTAGAGCAGCAGGTAGAAGAGGGTGGACAGGACACCGACGACGCAGAAGCCGACGAGTTGCCGGGCCAGGCCCTGCGGTACGTCCGTCAGCTCCCGGTCCCTCGGGTCGTCGCCGAAGGGCCGGGCCAGCCGGTCCAGCGGCAGCGAACCGGTGGCCAGGGCCCTGCCGACCCGCCAGACGCCCTTGAGGTCCTCGGTCGCGGTCCGCACGATGTGCACGGTCGAGTCGGGGTCGTCGACCCAGTCGACCGGCACCTCGTGGATACGGCAGCCGGCCCGTTCGGCGAGCACCAGCATCTCGGTGTCGAAGAACCAGCCGGTGTCCTCCACCAGGGGCAGCAGCACCTGGGCCACGTCCCGGCGGATCGCCTTGAAGCCGCACTGGGCGTCGGAGAAGCGGGCCTGGAGGGAGCCGCGCAGGATGAGGTTGTAGGACCGGGAGATGAACTCCCGCTTGGCGCCGCGCACCACCCGCGAGCTGCGGGCGAGCCGGGAGCCGATGGCGAGGTCGGAGTGCCCGGATATCAGCGGGGCGACCAGCGGCAGCAGCGCGTTCAGGTCGGTGGACAGGTCGACGTCCATGTAGGCGAGGACGGGCGCGTCCGAGGCCGACCAGACGGTGCGCAGCGCCCGGCCCCGCCCCTTCTGCTCCAGCCGTACGGACACGACCTCCGCCAGTTCGGCCGCGAGCCGGGCCGCGACGTGCGGGGTGGCGTCCGTGGAGGCGTTGTCCGCGACCGTGATGCGGAAGGCGTAGGGGAACGTCCGGGTGAGGTGGGCGTGCAGCCGCAGGACGCACGGCCTCAGGTCCTTCTCCTCGTTGTAGACGGGGACCACGACGTCCAGGACAGGCGTACCGGCTCCTGCGGCCGGGAGGTGCTCCCGCGCCGGCAGGGAGCCGGGAGAAGAGTCGGTTCGCATGGGACCGACTCTTCTCAAGTCCCCTGTCGCACCCGTGTGGTGAGACTGTGCCGTGCCTGTGAGTGGCCCCGGCCGTCGTCCTCGCCGCCCCCGCCGGCCGGCCCGTCCGGTGCGAGCGGGGGCAGGTGCAGGGTGAAGACCGTCCGTCCGGGCACGCTGCCGACCGTCACGGCACCACCGTGCGCGCTCGCCACCGCCTGCACGATGGCGAGCCCGAGGCCCGTCGAGCCGGTCGCCCGGGACCGTGCCGAGTCGCCGCGCGCGAACCGTTCGAAGACGCGCGGCAGCAACGCGGCCGGTATGCCCTGCCCGTCGTCCTCCACGTCCACGCACAGCCACGCGCCGCGGCGCCGCACGCGCGCGGTGACGGTCGTGCCGGGCGGGGTGTGGGTGCGGGCGTTGCCCAGCAGGTTGACCAGCACCTGCTGGAGCCGGGCGGCGTCGGCCGAGACCAGCGCGGGTTCCTCGGGCAGGTCGAGCCGCCAGACGTGGTCGAGCCCGGCCGCGCGGGCGTCGCTCACGGTGTCCACGACCAGCGGTACGAGGTCGGTCCGCTCGAACCGCAGCGGCCGTCCGGCGTCCAGGCGGGCCAGCAGCAGCAGGTCCTCGACCAGCAGCGTCATCCGTCCGGCCTCGGACTCGATCCGGCCCAGCGCGTGCCGGGTGTCGGGGCCGACCTCCTCCCGGCCCCTGCGGGTGAGTTCGGCGTACCCGCGGATGGAGGCGAGGGGGGTGCGCAGCTCGTGGCTGGCGTCGGCGACGAACTGCCGTACCCGCGTCTCGCTCTCCTGCCGTGCGTGCAGCGCTCCGTGCACGTGGTTCAGCATCCGGTTGAGCGCGGCGCCCACCCGGCCGACCTCGGTGTGCGGGTCGCACTCGGATTCCGGTACCCGTTCGTCGAGGTTCACCTCGCCCGCGTGCAACGGGAGTTCGGAGACCCGGCCGGCGGTGGCGGCGACCCGGCGCAAGGGGCGGGTGGCGACGCCGACGATGACGGCTCCGGCGAGGGAGGCGGCGACGAGACCGGCGGCGGTGACGCTGGCCTCGACGAGGATCAGGGTGTTGATGGTCTCGGTGACGTCGGCGGTGGGCAGGGCGGCGTAGTAGCCGTCGTGGTACTCGACGCGGTAGTCGCCGAGGCTGGGTACCCCGACGGTGTGCGCGTCGCCGTCGCGGGGGACGGAGGCGAGCGCGGTGCGCTGGGTCTCGTCGAGGGAGACGGCCGTCGTCCTGCTGGGGTCCGTGCTCTCGTCGTCCTTCTCGCCGTACTTGGCGTCGACGACGGCCCCGTCCCGCGTCTCGGCGACGATCGTGTCGCGCGGCTGCGGGCCGCCGTGCGTGACGAACTCGGCGAGGTCCATCCGCTGCTTCACCCCGCCGCCGGGCCCGGGGTCGCCCGGCGGCCCGAAGCCGGACACGCGCCGCACGACCTCGCCGACCTGCGTGTCCAACTGCTCGTACAGGTGCGAGCGCAGCGCCACCGTCGTCACCGTGCCGATCACCGCGCACACCACCGCGATCAGCGCCACGGACGCGACGACGAGCCGCGTCCGCAGGGTCCGCGGCCGCGGTCGTCGCCGCCGGCTCATGAGACGGCGGGCTTGATCAGGTAGCCGGCACCGCGCCGGGTGTGGATCATCGGCTCGCGCCCGGCGTCGATCTTCCGGCGCAGGTACGAGATGTACAGCTCGACCACGTTGGCCTGACCGCCGAAGTCGTAGGACCACACGCGGTCCAGGATCTGCGCCTTGCTCAGCACCCGCCGCGGGTTGCGCATCAGGAAGCGCAGCAGCTCGAACTCGGTGGCGGTGAGGTGGATGCCGTCGCCGCCCCGGGTGACCTCGTGGCTGTCCTCGTCGAGGGTGAGGTCGCCGACGACGAGCACGGAGTCGGAGCGCCGGTCGGCGGCGCCGGAGCGCCGGATCAGTCCGCGCAGCCGGGCGACGACCTCCTCCAGGCTGAACGGCTTGGTGACGTAGTCGTCCCCGCCGGCCGTCAGCCCGGCGATCCGGTCCTCGACCGCGTCCTTCGCGGTCAGGAACAGCACCGGCACGTCCGGCAGGTCGCGGCGCAGCCGCCCCAGCACGCTCAGGCCGTCCATGTCGGGCAGCATCATGTCCAGCACGACGGCGTCGGGCCGGAACTCCCGCGCGGCCTGGACGGCACCGTGCCCGTCCCCGGCGCTGCGGATCTGCCAGCCCTCGTAGCGCAGGGCCATGGACAGCAGCTCGGTGATGGACAGCTCGTCGTCCACCACGAGCACCCGGACGGGGCTCCCGTCCGGCCTCAGCAGTTCGGTGCGCCCCTGGGGCGAGATCGTGGTCATACTGGACACGATGTCGGGGTGCTCTGAGAGCACCCTTTTCCCTGGCTGTGATTTCCCTGAGAAACCCACAGGGGGCTCTCAGGTACCGCCGCCGGGCCTCAGACTCCCGCCCGGTCGGGTTCCGGCAGCCCGAAGAGCCGTGCCGCGTTGTCGTGGCACACGCCGCGCAGCCAGTCGTCCCCCAGCTCCAGCCGCTCCAGCGCGTGCAGCTGGTGCAGGTAGGGATAGGGGATGTTGGGGAAGTCCGACCCGAGCAGCACGCGGTCGCCGACGTCCGCCAGCCGGGGCAGCGCCCGGCGCGGGAAGGGCGCCAGCCGCTCGCTGAAGTCGGTGAACGCCATCGTCGTGTCCAGCCGCACCTCGCCGTACCGCTCGGCGAGGTCCAGGAAGTCCTCGTACTCGGGCATCCCCAGGTGCGCGACGACCAGCCGCAGCCGGGGGTGGCGCGCCAGTACCCGTGCGATCGGCTCGGGCCCGGTGTGCTTGCCGGGGGCGGGCCCGGACCCGCAGTGGATCACGACGGGGACCCCCGCCTCGGCGAGCACCCCCCACGCCTCGTCGAGCAGCTCGTCGGCCGGGTCGTACGCACCCACCTGCACGTGGGCCTTGAAGACCCGCGCGCCCGCCTCGACGGCCTCCCGGACGTAACTCCCGGCTCCCGGTTCGGGGAAGAGCGTGGAGGTGTGCAGGCAGTCGGGCGTCCGGCGGGCGAAGTCCACCGCCCAGCCGTTCAGCCAGCGGGCCATGCCCGGCTTGTGCGGATAGAGCATGGCCGTGAAGGCCCGCACCCCGAACCGCCGCAGCAGCGCCGTGCGTTCGTCCTCCTCCTGCCGGTAGGTGATCGGCCACTCGACGCCGCCGGTCAGCGGTCCCAGGGCGTCGAAGTAGCCCCAGACCTTGCGCAGCACGCGTTCGGGCATGAAGTGCGTGTGCACGTCGACCAGTCCGGGCAGCCCCAGCCCCTCCCAGAACCGACGCACCCGTCCGGCCTCGTGATCACTCATGCGGCCACGATCGCCCCCGCAGCGCCCGGGGACAAGAGGGGGGCGAGGGAGAACCGAGGATCCGGCGCGAGGTCAGAACAGCCCGTCCTGTACTCCGGCCGCTCCCTTGAGATCCCGCACGGGCACGGCACACGGCGCGCCGCCGGCCGGCACCAGCTCCCACCCGGTCATCAGCCGCGTGTCCAGCACGACGACCCCGCGCTCCGTCGACAGATGCAGATCCGGGCCCGCGGCCGCCACCAGCTCACCTCCGACCGCCCCGCCCGCCACCAGCTCGGCCACCTCCGCCACCGCGGCCGGCCCCGGTCCCGCCCCCGCGACCCCGAACACCTCCGCGTGGTCCACGCCCCGGAACGGCTCCGGCGTCAGCGACTCAGCCCAGCCACCGAGCCCCACCGCCCGCGCGTGCAGCTCCGCGATCTCGGACAGCCGCTCCGCCTCGGACTCGGGCAGCCCCGCCCGCACCGCTCGCTTGCGGGCGTACGGGATACGGTCGGGCACCCGCAGCGCGGCCCGCAGCAGCTCCTCGGTGCGCCGCGCGGCCATCAGCGGCCCGTGGCCCAGCCAGCTGAAGCACACGGCCCCCTGCTCCAGGAGCCGGGCGTCTCCCCGTGCGTACGCGGTGATCCCCACCTTGACCAGGCCCGGCCCGAACCACGCCAGGTACACGCGGTACGGCCGCGGATCGTCCGCGATCGTGTCGGCGGCCACGGAGTGCGCCCGGTCCAGCCGCGCGCACTCCTCGCACCGCGCCCCCGTGCTCCGCCCCGGCACCGCGGCCCCGGCCGGACACGCGTGCCCCCGCGCTCCCGTGCACGTCCGCACACCCCCTTCGGCGACCGCGAAGGCCACCCGCTTCCCCCGGGTCAGCGCACTGCCCCGCCCGCCGACCCACCGCAGCACGGGGCCGTCCGCCGCCCATCGCAGCCCCGCGCACTTCCACGCCTGTGCCATCGCCGTCGAGACTACGGGCCACCACTGACAACGCCCCCCGGCGAACCGGGGGGCGTCGTACCGGACAGCAGGTGCGTCAGGCCCAGGCGGTCCCCAGGGTCAGCTTCTCCACCCCGGTGACGTTCTGGACGTCGCTGTCGTAGTCGAACTCCTTGTAGGCGGCGCCCCCGAAGTGGGGGCAGGCCATGGTCGAACCCTCCAGCTCGGTGCCCGAGGCGGTCCGGAAGGTGACCCACCAGATGACGCAGCCACCGTCCGGGGCTCCCCAGCCGCCGCCCGGCAGCAGATCCTCGAGCCAGCCGGTCACCCGGGCCTGCCCGTTCTCGACGCAGATCTTGATCTCGCCCTTGCCGTACTTGTGCGTCTGGGCGTCGGTGACGCACTCGGGCGCCGCCGCGCGCTGCCCCGAGGCGGCCGAGGCCGTCGGCACCGCGAGCAGAGCCGCCGTTCCCAGCGCTCCGGCGATGGCCGTCGCCCGCACGAATCCACGCATGTCGTGTCCTCCCCCTGATCGACAGCGATCACCGTACAAGGGGGCCGCGGACGAACAGTAGATCGAAAAGGGCCGTCTCGGCTGGCCGGAAAATGCACTTTCCTACCGAAAGTACCCACCCGTGCGTAGGGTACGAACATGGACGACAGCAGGACGACCCTCGTGAACCGCGCACGCGCCGCCGATGCCGTGACGATGTGCCCCGAGCGCCTGCTCATGGAACACGTCACCAGCCGCTGGGGCACCCTGGTCCTGATCGCGCTGCTCGACCGCCCGTACCGCTTCAGCGAACTGCGCCGGGAGATCGGCGGGGTGAGCGAGAAGATGCTGGCGCAGACCCTGCGGACGCTGGAGCGCGACGGCCTGGTCCACCGGGACGCCAGACCCGTGATCCCGCCCCGCGTGGACTACTCCCTCACGGAGCTGGGCCGGGAGGCCGCCGAACAGGTGCGGGACCTCGCGCTGTGGACGGAGCGGCGGATGGCGGCCGTCGAGCGGGCCCGCGCGGCCTACGACGCGGCGAAGGCCTGAGGCGCCCGGCGCGCCGGGCGTACCCGGCGCGCCGCCGCCCTCGGCCGCGTCACTGCTGCAGGACCGCCTTCATGACGCTCTTGGCGATGGGCGCGCCGAGACCGCCACCGGAGATGTCCTCACGGGAGATGTCCATGTCGGTCGGGTCGATGAAGACGGCCACGGCGACCGAGGACCCGTCGTCCTTCTTGCCGTAGGAGACGAACCAGCCGTAGGGCACCTCGTCGTTGACGTCGACACCGCGCTGCGCGGTGCCGGTCTTGCCGCCGACCGTGATGCCGTCGATCTGGGCGCGGCGGGCGCTGCCCTCCTTGGCGGTGAACTCCATCATCTCCTGGACCTTCTGCGCGGTCTCGGCGGAGACGGCCTCGCTCATCACCTTGGGCTCGGTCTTCTCCAGCGTGCCGAGATCCGGCCCCTTGACCTCGTCGACGATGTACGGCTGCATCACCTTGCCGTCGTTGGCCAGCCCGGCGGTGACCAGGGCCATCTGCATCGGCGTACTGGTCAGGCTGCCCTGCCCCATGCCGGTGAGCGCGGTGCCCGGCGCGTCGAGGTCCTCCGGGTAGAGGCTCTTGGTGGCGAGCAGATCGCCGAAGTCCTCGGAGTAGACGTTCTCGTTGAACCCGAACTTCTGCGCCGTCTCGCGCATCTTGTCCTGCCCCAGCTTGGAGGCGGCGTCCAGGAAGACGTTGTTGCAGGAGTACTGCATGGCGGTCTTCATCGAGGCCTTGTTGCAGACCGCGTCGCCGGCCTCGCTGCCGATCTTGTTGCTGGCCTGCGGCAGCTGGTAGGGGGAGGCGGCGTCCGTGCGGGCGTCGACGTCGCTGACGATCCCGTGCTCCAGCGCGGCGGCCGCGGTGAGGATCTTGAAGGTGGAGCCCGGCGGGTAGGTCTCGCGCAGCGCGCGGTTGGCCAGCGGCTTGTTCTTCTGCTTGTCCAGCGCCACGAAGCGGTCGGACTCCTTGAAGGTGCTGCCCGCGAACGCCGACGGATCGTAGGAGGGCGCCGAGACCAGCGCCAGCACCTTCCCGGTCTGCGGGTCCAGCGCGACCACGGCGCCCCGCGCGCCCTTCAGGTCGGTCAGCCCGTCCCAGGCGGCCTTCTGCGCCTTGGGGTCGATGGTGGTGACCACCGAACCGGCGCGCCGGCCCTCACCGCTGACGACGTCGGCGAACCGCTGGAACGCCAGCCGGTCGTCCTTGCCGGTGAGGATGCCGTCGTAGGTCTTCTCCAGCAGCGTCATACCCTGGGCCTGCGACGCGTACCCCGTCACCGGCGCGTACATCGGCCCGTTGACATAGGTGCGCTTGAACTTGAGGTCGGTGCCGTTCACCTCGGTGGAGCCGGTGATGGCCCGGCCCCCGACGACGATGTCCCCGCGCGGGGTGGCGAACTGCTCGATCTGCACCCGCCGGTTCTTGGTGTCGGAGGCCAGCTCCGGCGCCCGGACGTACTGGAGCCAGTTCGCGCGGATCAGCAGACCGAGCACCAGCAGCCCACAGAAGATCGCCACGGCCCTCAGTGGCTTGTTCACCGGTTTCCCCCGTCGAGACTCGGCCGGACGGATATGAAGACGCGTCCTCGCAACATGGGCACACCCTAGACACAGTCACGGAGGCCGTTCATCCGGGTGGCGAAAAGCCAGAGGCCCCGTCGACTGCTCGACGGGGCCTCTGGAAGATGTGCACTCGGCAGGATTCGAACCTGCAACCTTCTGATCCGTAGTCAGATGCTCTATCCGTTAAGCTACGAGTGCTTGTCTTGTTCAGTTTTACCGCCGCTCCCGTTCCTTCCGGCCCGTTCGCGGCGACAGGAAGAACATTACATGACTGCCGCCGTCATGTGAAATCCGTTAGCCCCACCCCTTGTGAGCTGCGAAAACGCCCTTAAGGACGTCGAGCGGGGACCCCGGACAGCACCGAAGCCCCGGCCGTGTGGGCCGGGGCTTCGGTGATCGTGCGGAGGCGGAGGGATTTGAACCCTCGATGGGCTTTAAGACCCAAACCGCATTAGCAGTGCGGCGCCATAGACCGGACTAGGCGACGCCTCCAGACAACATCACCTCTCGCGTGCGAGCGCGAGTGGCGCGTGCCGATGATGACACAGTCGAGCGCGCTGTCACCAATCGACCCCCACGGTACTAGGCGGGCGGGCCGCGGGGCAAAGCCGTTGCGGTGCGGTCCACGGACGGCCGCGCAACGAACGGCGGGCCGGCGCGTTAGTCAGGGCATGCTCCAGGTCACCCGCACCCCCGCCGCCCGCCTCCTCGGCGCCGCCGCGCTGTCCGTCGCCTCCCTCGCCTCCCTGGCCGCCGCGCACCCGGCCGCGGCCCACGGCCCCGGCGCACCGCACGGCGATCACCTCACCGTCACCGTCCGGGACGCGGGGCCGGGCGCGGACGGGACCTACGAACTGCACTGCGGCCCCGCCGGCGGCAGCCACCCCGACCCGGCCGGCGCCTGCGACGTCGTCGAGCGCGACACGCGCTGGGGCCAGGACGCCTTCGCCCCGGTCCCCGAGGGCAGCTTCTGCACCATGCAGTACGGCGGACCGGCCACCGCGCACGTCACGGGCGTCTGGTCGGGGCGCCCCGTCGACGTGACGTACGACCGGCGGGACGGCTGCGAGATCTCCCGCTGGGACCGCATGGTGCCGCTGCTGCCCGAGGTGGGGGCGCCGGGACGGTCCTGACCGGGCGCCTCCCGGAGCGCGCGAGGGGTGGCGCGCGGGCGGCCGGTCACACGTTCCACGTCACTTCCGCGTGCGACCTCCGTCCCGTCCCACCCCGCCCGGCGGGCCCCAACCCTTAGACTCCCTCGCGTGACACGCTGCGGGCCGATTGGCAAGATGGCCCGAGCGGTCGGCAAGTGCGGTAACAGGAGGGAAGCGTCTCGTGAGCAGCAGGCCATCCCGAGGCGCTGCTCGCCTCGCAGCCATACTGGACGCGCTGCCTGACGCGTTGGTCCTGGTCAACGCCAACGGCACCGTGGTCAACGCCAACACCATCGCCCTGGAGGCCTTCGAGACCCCGGGCACCGCGCTGGTGGGGCGCGGGCTGCTGGATCTGCTGCCGCAGTTCGACTCGCGGCTCATCCCCGGGTCCATGCGGCGGCCGGACCACATCGACCCGCGGGCGCGCACCAAGCCCACGCGGATGGTCGCCCGGCGCACCGACGGCTCCGAGTTCCCGGTCGAGGTCACCAGCGCCAACCTGGAGACCGGCCAGCAGGCCTACGACACCTACGGCTACACCGGCGACGAACTGCTGATGCTGGTCGTCCGCGACCTCTCCGGCACCGTCGACACCGAGGCCGAGCTGGCGCGTTCGCAGCGGCAGACCGAGATGATCCTGCGGGCCGCCTCCGAGGGCGTCGTCGGCACCGACACCGACGGCCGGATCGTCCTCGTCAACCCGGCCGCCGCCCAGATACTGGGGTACCGGGCCAGCGACCTCGGCGGCCGCGAACTGCACACGCTCGTCCTGCACTCGCGGGCCGACGGCTCCCCCTTCCCGTACGACGAGTCCCCCCTCGCCGACACCCTGCGCTCCGGGCGCAAGCACCGGGTGCGCGGGCAGGTGGTGTTCGCCAAGAACGGCGACCCCTTGCCGGTCGACCTGACGACCGCGCCCGTCCGCGACGGCGACCAGCTCGTCGGCGCCGTCATGACCTTCACCGACCGGCGCCCGTACGACGCGCTGGTCAAGGAGCACGAGGACGCCGAGCGGCGGCACGCCGAGGAGCGGGAGCGGCTCGCCGAGGAGCACGCCGCCGAGCTGACCGCCCTGCGCCAGGAGCACGCGCGCGAACTGGCGGAGCTGCGGGAGAAGCACGCGGAGGAGACCGCCGCGGACGCCGACCGCTACGCCGCGCTCGGCGAGCGGGAGAAGGACCGCTACGAGGCGCTCGCCGCCCGGCACGAACAGCTGCTGACCCTCCTCGGGGGCTCCCTGCGCGGGCCCCTGGACGAACTGCGCCAGGAGCTGGCCGCGCTGGCCGCGGACGACGCCGGGCAGTTGTGGCCCGAGGCCAACCAGGTGCTGCACCACCTGTCGGCCGGCTACTCCCGCATCACCACCCTCATCGACAACGTCCTCGGCTACCAGCGTCTCGACGTCGGCAACGAGAACGTCGCCCGCACCAAGGTGATGCTCGACGCCGTCGTCGCCGCCGGTGTCGACGGGGCCGTCGAGCTGATCGGGCCGGGCCGCGTCCAGTTCGCCGTGCACGCGCCGCCCATCGAGGCGGAGGTCGATCCGCGACTGCTGGCCGTCGCGCTGGCCCATCTCGTCGCGGACGTCGCGGGCGTCGACGCCACCGGCAACTCGCCCGTGTCGGCGACCGGCGGCTACCTCGACAACACCGTCGTGGTCGCGGCGGCGCAGCGCGGCGAGGGCGTCCGCATCGAGGTGCGCGGACCGTACGCCGGGGGAGACCCGGTGCACGAGCCGATCGTGCGCGGGATCGTGCGGGCGCACGGTGGCGTGCTGCAGACGCACCAGGTGCCGGGCATGAGCGGCAGCGCCTACGTGCTGGAGGTGCCCGTCGGCGGTGGGGCGGGGGCCGTCGTCGCCGACGCCCCGGCACCGGAGGCACCGGCCCACGCGGAGGCGTCGGCCGCCGGTGCCGCGGAGGCGGGCAGCGCCCTGGCCGTCCGGGAGCCGGCGTCGGGCGCCGGACGGCGGCGTGCCCGGCGGGCTTCGGTCGACGCGTTCCTGGAGAGCGGGACCGATGGCGCGGCGGGCGAGGGTGCCGACGCCGATCCGACCGGCCCCGACGGGGACTCCGTACCGACCGGACGGCGCAGGCGGCGTGCCGCGCAGGACCAGGAACAGGCCGCCGGGGAGCAGATCCGGACACCGGCCCCGCTGCCCGTCCCCGCGCAGGCGGCGCCGGGCGAGGGGTCCGGCGGGACCGGGCGCCGGCGCGGACGTCCCGCGGAGAACGCGGACGCGGCCGGCGAGGGCCCGCTCCCGGCGGCGCTCGCCGGGGTGTCCGAGGGCGCCGTGGTCATGGCCGGCGAGCACGGCGGCGGGGCCGCGGCCTCCAACACCGGACTCGGCGGGACCGTACCGCCGCAGGGCGTCCCCGCGCCCGGCGGCCGGCGCGCCCGGCGGGACGGCGGTGAGCAGCACGCGCTGCCTCCGGCCCTGCCCGCGCAGGCCGGGTCGGCCGACCCCGCCGACGCGACCGGCGCCGACGGGGACCGGCCGACCGGACGCCGGCGCCGTGCCCTGGCATCCGCCAACGAGCGGGCCGCCGCGCAGGAGGCGGCGCCGCGTCAGGTCTTCGCCCTGCCGCCCGCCGACGCGGACCGGCCGTCCGACGGGCCGGTGGAGCCGGGCGGGGCGCCCGCCGCGGTGACGCCGGGTCAGGTCCCCGTGCCCGGACGGGCCCCCGTGCCCGGTCAGGCCGTGCCCGCTGACGTCCCGCTCGACGAGGGTCGGCACGACGCCGTGCCGCACCACCAGGCCGACGACCACACCCCGCCGCAGCCGCACCCGACCGAGGCGCCCACGGGTCGCCGCCGCCGAGCCGGGGCCGGCGCCCCGCAGGACGCGGAGTCCGTGCCGGCGCCGGGCGCGCCCGTGCACGGGCCCCCGGTGCCGCCGCGGGACACCTCCGCCGCCGGTCAGGGCGTACCGGCCGAGGTCCCGGCACAGGTGCCGGCCCCGGGCGTACCCGGGCCGGTGTCCCCGCCGGCCGCCGCCGCTCCGCACCCCGCCGGTGCCCCTGGCGCCGCGCAGCCGTGGCCCGGTGCCGCGGACGCGTCCGCAGCCGGAGCCCCCGTACCGCCCCACGGCGCCCCGCCACCGCCCACCGGGGCGCCCGCGCAGCCCGCCGGCGTACCCGTACCGCCCGACGGTGTCCCCGGCCCCGCTCCCGCGGCCGCCCCCGGCGCGACCGGAGCCGTCCCCGCCGCGCCGCAGGCCCCGGCGCCCCCGCGGACCGCCCCCGTCACCACGCCGAGCCGGGGCACCCCGCTGCCGCCCGAGAACGCTCCCGCTCCCCGCGCGGCGCAGCCGCTGCCCGCGGAGGCGACCGCGCCCGTCGACCCGAACTCGACCCAGGGACGGTCGATCAGCGTGCGGACGCTGGGCCAGGGCGTGCCGTTCAACCGGCAGGCGGTCCAGGTGCAGCAGCCGACGGCCACCCCCGCCCCGCAGCAGCCGAGCGGGTCGGGGCGGCGCCGCAAGCTGGGTACGCCGCCCGACCCGGCCACGGTCCGCCCGCACCCGTCGCCCGAGCAGCCGCCTACCGCCGCGCAGCCCGCGGCACCGCAGCAGCCCCAGCCCCAGCCCGCGGCGCCGGGGCCGGAACAGCCGCCCCTGGCCGGCGGCCAGCCCCGGCGCGCCCCGGGCACGGAGGGCGTCGGACGGTCGTACGCCATAGGGGCGCCGGACAAGAACGCCGCCGAGGGGCCCGAGCCGCTGGACGGGCCCGGCGGTGCCGTGGAGGTGGCCGACCCGCCGCGTCCGCAGCCGATGGACGACGAGCTGCCGCCGGAGCCGCTGGACAACCCGCGCCGGCTGCTCGTGTGGCCCGCGCCGGACGTCTCCACCCAGCAGGCGCTCAGCGACCGCGGCTACCGGCCGGTCATCGTGCACTCGCGCGAGGAGGTCGACGCGCAGATCGCGGCGTTCCCCGCCGCGCTGTTCGTGGACCCGCTGACCGGGCCGATCACCCGCACCGCGCTCCAGTCGCTGCGGCAGGCGGCCGTGGCCGCCGAGGTGCCGGTGCTGGTCACGGCCGGCCTCGGCCAGGCCTCGCGCGACGCCGCCTACGGTGCCGATCCGGCCGTCCTGCTGAAGGCGCTCGCGCCGCGGGACAGCGAGCAGCACCCGCCGCGCGTCCTGCTGATCGAGGAGCACGCGGAGATCGCGCTGGCGCTGACCGCGACGCTGGAGCGGCGCGGGATGCAGGTGGCGCGGGCGGCGAGCGACGCCGACGCGGTGGCGCTGGCGGGGCAGTTCCGGCCGAACCTGGTCGTGATGGACCTCATGCAGGTCGAGCGGCACCAGGGGGGCCACGCCGGGATCATCGACTGGCTGCGCGCCAACGGGCAGCTCAACCGCACCCCGCTCGTCGTCTACACGGCCGCCGTCGACCCGGCCGACCTGCCGCGGCTGGCCTCGGGCGAGACGGTGCTGTTCCTGGCGGAGCGTTCCACCAGTGGCGAGGTGCAGTCCCGGATCGTCGAGCTGCTCTCGCGGATCGGCACCAACTGACGTTCGGAGGGGGTCGGGTGAGCCGGGGAGCGTCCCCGGCTTCTCCGGCTTCTCCGGGTCCCCCGTTCCTCTGTCGGAACGGGCCGACCGGGCCGACCGGGTCCCCGCTATCCCTCGACGATCCTGCGGGCCGCCTTCTTGATCGAGGCGCGCAGCCGGTCGGCGTCCGTGTCCTCGCCGCCGACCAGGACCCGTTTCATCTGCGGCACGACGGAGGCCCAGTTGGCCATCGCGACCAGCAGGAAGAGCAGGTCGGGAGCCGGGATGGCGTCGGTGACCACGCCGCGCGCCTGGCCGTCCCGTACGGCGGCGACCTTGCGGGCGTAGTGCTCCTGGCGTTCGGCCTCGTGGGGGAGTTCGGCGGTGCCGTACTCCATGCCCTCCCAGAAGAGGAGGCGGAGCAGCTCCGGGTGGGCGGCGTGGTAGTCCATGAGGCGGTCGACCCAGCCCTCGACGTCGTCCGGGTCGACCGGGACGGAGATCGCGAGGTCGAGCATCTTCCTCTCCAGGACGGACGCGAACAGCTCGTTCTTGTTGCCGTAGTAGGCGTAGATGAGCTGCTTGTTGGCCCTGGCCTCGGCGGCGATGCGGTCGATGCGGGCACCGGCGATGCCATGGCGGGCGAACTCGGCGACCGCGGCTTCGAAGATCCGGGCCTTGGTCGCCTCGGGGTCTCTTGCTCCCATGGAGCCAGGGTAGCGGGGCGGTGGAGGTAACCAACCGTTTGGTTGACAGACGCGGGAAGGAAGACGAGACTCCCGTGGTTAGTTCCAACCAACCAGTTAGTTGTTAGTGTGCGCTCGAAGGAGTCGCTCCGCCCATGTCGTCACCCTCAGCGTCGTCACCGTCAGCAGCCACCCGGACCACGCCGGAGACCGACGCCCACGGCGCTCTCCGGGGAGGGCCCGCCGCCGCCTCCCGCCTCCTCCTCCCCCTGATCGCCCTGTGCACCGCCGTCACGGCGGCCAACATCTACCTCGCGGCGCCCCTGCTCCCGCTCATCGCCGAGGACTTCCGCTCCACCCCGTCGGCGGTGGCCTGGCTCGCCTCGGTCGCGCAGTTCGGGTACGCGGCCGGGCTGCTCTTCTTCGCCCCGCTCGGGGACAGCGTGAACCGGCGGCGGCTGGTCGCCGTCCTCTCGCTGGTCGCCGCGGCCGCGCTGGTCGCCGGCGCCGCCTCGGGCACCACCGGCGTGCTCGCCGGCGCCGTTCTGGTCGCCTCCGCCGCGACCGTCGTCCCGCAGCTGCTGGTCCCACTGGTCGCCGAGCGCGCCCCCGCCGACCGCCGGGCCCGGCACGTCGCGGCCGTCATCGCGGGCCTGTTCACCGGCGTGGTGGCCGCCCGGGTGCTGGGCGGGCTGGTCGGGCAGGCCTTCGGCTGGCGCGTGGTGTTCGTGGGCGCGGCCGCGCTCACCGTGCTGCTGGGCCTGGCGACCGCGTACGCCCTGCCCGTGGAGCGGCGGCGGCGCCGGGGCCCGCTGTTCTCGGGGCTCGCCGCGCTGCCGGGCGTGCTGCGCCACTCGCCGGACCTGTGGCGGGCGTGCGTGCGCCAGGCCGGGATGTACGGCGCCTGGAGCGCCCTGTGGACCACGCTCGCGCTGCTCCTGGCCGGGGACGACGGGTACGGCATGACCACCGCCGCGGCCGGACTGTTCGGCCTCTTCGGGCTCGCGGCGAGTGTCGTCGCGCCGCTCGCGGGCGGCTTCGTCGACCGGTTCGGTGCCGCCAAGGTCGTACGGTCCGCGTATGTGCTCGCGGCGGTGTCGGTGCCGCTGTTCTGGCTGGGCGGGCAGGTGATGGCGGCCCTGTGCGCGGCGGCGGTCCTGGTGCACGCCGCCCTGGTCGCCTCCCACGTCGCCAACCAGACCCTCGCCCTGACCACCACCTCCGCCCCGGCCACCGCGAACACGGCGTACGTCGTCGCCGGCTTCGCGGGCGGTGCCCTGGCCTCGGCCCTCGCGGGACCCGCGTACGGCCACTGGGGCTGGTCCGGCGTCTGCGCGGTGGCGGGGGCGTGGCTGGTGCTGGGGTGGGCGGCCACCGCAGTACGGGGGCGGTGAGGTCCGAGGCGTGCCGGGCGGGGAGCCACCCGGCACGCCGGTTCCCCTCATAGGCGGGTGACGTCCAGGCCCCCGTCGGCGTACTGCCGGCGCAGCACCTTCTTGTCGAACTTGCCGACGCTGGTCTTCGGCACCGCCTCGATGACCGTCCAGCGCTCGGGCAGCTGCCACTTGGCGATCTTGCCGTCCTCGGCGAGGAAGGTGCGCAGCTCCTCGAAGCCGATGCGCGCGCCCTCCTTGAGGACGACCGTGGCCAGCGGACGCTCGCCCCACTTGTCGTCGGGGACGGCGACCACGGCGGCCTCGGCGACGTCCGGGTGGGACATCAGGGCGTTCTCCAGCTCCACCGAGGAGATCCACTCGCCGCCGGACTTGATGACGTCCTTGGCGCGGTCGGTGAGGGTGAGGTAGCCGTCGGCGGAGATGGTGCCGACGTCACCCGTCTTCAGCCAGCCGTCCTCGCTGAACTTGTCGGCGGGGCGCAGCGGCTCGGCGCCGGGGCCGTTGTAGTAGGCGCCCGCGATCCAGTTGCCGCGGACCTCCAGCTCACCGGCGGACTCGCCGTCCCAGGGCAGGCGCTCGCCGCCGGGGCCGGTGAGGCGGGCCTCGACACCGGCCGGGAAGCGGCCCTGGGTGAGGCGGTAGGCGAACTCCTCCGAGGTGCCGACCGCGTGGGCCGGCGGCCGCGCGACCGTGCCCAGCGGCGAGGTCTCCGTCATGCCCCAGGCGTGGCAGACCCGCATGCCGAGCGCGTCGAAGGCCTCCATGAGCGACGGCGGACAGGCGGAGCCGCCGATGGTGACCTGCGTGAGGGAGGAGACGTCCCGGGGCTTCGCGGTCAGCTCGGCGAGCAGCCCCTGCCAGATGGTGGGGACGGCGGCGGCGTGCGTCGGCCTCTCGCTCTCGATCATCTCGGCGAGCGGCGCGGGCTGGAGGAAGCGGTCCGGCATCAGCATGTTCACGCCGGTCATGAAGGTGGCGTGCGGCAGTCCCCAGGCGTTGACGTGGAACTGCGGGACGACGACCAGCGAGGTGTCCTCGTCGGTCAGGCCCATCGACTGCGCCATGTTGACCTGCATCGAGTGCAGGTAGATGGAACGGTGGCTGTAGACCACGCCCTTGGGGTCGCCGGTGGTGCCGGACGTGTAGCACATGGCGGCCGCGGCACGCTCGTCCAGCTCGGGCCAGTCGTAGGTGTCCGGCTTCCCGGCGAGCAGGTCCTCGTACTCGTGCACCCGCACGGACGCCCCCTCCAGCAGGGAGCGGTCGCCGGGGCCGGTGACGACGACGTGCTCGACCGTCTTCAGGTGCGGCAGCAGCGGGGCGAGCAGCGGCAGCAGCGAACCGTTGGCGATCACCACGCGGTCGGCGGCGTGGTTGACGATCCAGGCCAGCTGCTCCGGCGGGAGGCGGAGGTTGAGGGTGTGGAGGACCGCACCCATGGAGGGGATCGCGAAGTACGCCTCGACGTGCTCCGCGTTGTTCCAGGCGAGTGTCGCCACCCGTTCGTCGTCCTGGACGGCCAGGTCCTCGCGCAGCGCGTGGGCCAGCCTGGCGGCCCGGGTGCCGATCTCGGCGAAGGAGCGGCGGTGCGGCTCGCCCTCGCCGGTCCAGGTGGTCACCTGTGAGCTGCCGTGGATCGTCGACCCGTGGGTGAGAATCCTCGATATCAGCAGCGGTACGTCCTGCATCGTGCTCAGCACGGTGTCCTCCCGGGGCGACATTGCCTGCGGCGGCAAGGGTTGCGCTGATTCTGCGCACATACCGCGCGGTATGTCACTACTCCCGGGTGATCGATCAACGGGCGTTCCCCGACGCGGCGGCCGGCCGGACCTCCCCGTACCCTCCTCAGAGCCCTCTCAGACCCCCCTGAGACCCTCCTGAGACCCTCCGGAGGCCCTCCTAGGACCGGACAATCCCCAGCTCAGGGTCGTCGCGGAGCTTGCCGAGCGCCCGGGAGACCGCCGACTTCACCGTGCCCACGGAAACTCCGAGCACTTCGGCCGTCTGGACCTCGCTGAGGTCCTCGTAGTACCTGAGGACGACCATCGCCCGCTGCCGGGCCGGCAGCTTCATGATCGCCCGCCACATCGCGTCGCGCAGGGCCTGCCGCTCCGCCGGGTCGTCGCCACCGGGGGCGGGTTCCGGCTCGGGCAGCTCGTCGCAGGCGAACTCGTCGACCTTGCGCTTGCGCCACTGCGAGGTCCGGGTGTTCAGCAGCGCCCTGCGCACGTAGCCGTCCAGGGCGCGGTGGTCCTCGATGCGGTCCCAGGCCACGTACGTCTTGGTGAGCGCGGTCTGCAGCAGGTCCTCCGCGTCGCTCGGGTTCGCGGTCAGCGACCGGGCGGTACGCAGCAGCACCGGCTGGCGGGCCTTCACGTACGAGGAGAACGACGGGTAGGCGAAGGCCTGCGTCCTCGCTGCCGCCAGGGCTGTGGCCATGGCCGAGCCCTTGGCCGAGCCCCTGGCCGGGGCCTTGGCCGGAGCCTGGGCCGTGGCGGCGTCCGAAGCGCTGGTGCAGACGAGTGTGGTCATGACTCAACGCTATGAGCGGGGGATGCCCGGCGGATCGGCCGCAGGTCCCGAAGCAGAGTCCGCCTCAGGTTGTAGGGGTGGTGCCGGCTGCACCTCCTGTAGGTGGACGAGAGGAGGAGACGTACTGCGGGTTCACCCCTGGGGGCTCGCCGGACGCACACGAAAACGCCTGGGCGGCGATACCGGAGTACCGCCGCCCAGGCGTCTTGCGACCCCATGAAGCACACCCGTCCGAAGAGCGAGGGGCCGGCGCGGGAGCGCACCCGCGCCGGCCCCTCAGATCACCACCACAGCGGGGTGAAGCTGACGGCCACGTTCTCGTTGCCCTGGTTGATCGCGGTGAAGGCGGAGCCGTCGACCTGGGCGGTGTTGCTCTGGTTCGAGGCCCCCGAGCCGACCGCCTGCTGCTGCGTGGTGGACGAATTGCCGTTGTTGTCCCCGCCGACACCACTGCCGAGGATGCCCGCGAAGGCCTCCGCGGCGGTCGCGTTCGATCCGTCGTTCGCGAGTGCGCCGTTGTCCGCCGTCGCCACCCCGCCGAGGAGCGCGGCGGCGAGCGGCAGGGCGACGACGGCGGCGACGACGCGAGCGGTACGGATGCTTGCCATGTTGTTCCTCCAGAACAAGTGCGTGTCGACCGGAGCCGAGCACGCGAGAAGTACGTGAAGCTGCCTGGACCTGCGTGAAGTTGCGTGAAGCGGATTCCAACCAGAGCTTGGGCCGAGGCAGTTGGCCGACCGCCTCGACGCTGTGCACGACGTCGCGTGATCAGAGTTGCCCACCGCATCCCCGGCGAACCACCCCCGAAGGCCCGATTCGCCCTCAAGCGTGATGACAAGTCGATAAACCCCTTTGCGTCCCTTCCGTACCAGCCCGGGGCAGCACGGACAGGTCCTACCCAAGTGCCGCAAGAGGTGAAGCGTTCCGCCACTTTCTCCACCCACCGCACCTCCCCGGCGCGTCGCACGCGGCCGCCCTTCCCTTTTTCGAACGTACGTACGAACATAGAGGCATGGCCACCCCAGACCGGCAGGCCACGACCCTGGCCCTCGCCCACGCCCTGTCAGCCGCCGAGCGCGGGCTGGCCGTCATCCCCCTGTCGAGGACGAAGCTCCCGGCTCTGCGCTCGCCCCACCGCGACGATCCGGCCCCGGCCCCCTGCCACGGTGAGTGCGGCCGCCCCGGCCACGGGGTGCACGACGCCACCACCGACCCGGCCCGCATCCGCGCACTCTTCGCCGCCGCCCCCTGGGCCACGGGTTACGGCATCGCCTGCGGCCTGCCCCCGTACCACCTCATCGGCGTCGACCTGGACACCAAGTCGGAGACGGACTCCTCGGCCGCCCTGCGCGAACTCGCCCTGCGCCACCTGTTCACGATCCCGCCCACGGTCGTCGTCCTGACCCCCAGCGGAGGCCGCCACCTGTGGCTGAGCGGCCCGCCCGACGCCGTCGTGCCCAACTCGGCCGGGCGCCTGGCCACCGGCATCGACATCCGCGGTGCCGGCGGCTACCTGGTCGGCCCCGGCTCCCGCACCCGGCACGGTACGTACACCGCCGCGCCCGGCACGGCCCACCTCGCCCCCGCGGCCTGCCCGCCCGCGCTCCTGCGCCTCCTGCTGCCACCGCCCCGTACGCCCCGGCCGTCCCCGGCCCGGACCGAGGAGCACGGCCAGGGCCTCGTCCAGTTCGTCCTCGCCGCCCACGAGGGCCAGCGCAACACCCGCCTCTTCTGGGCCGCCTGCCGCGCCTACGAGGACGGCATCGGCCCGGCGCTCGTCGCTCCGCTGGTCGAGGCGGCCCTCGACACCGGCCTCACCGAGCGCGAGGCCCGCGCGACGATCGCGTCCGCCGCCCGCATGACGGGCCACCACCCCTGACCCGACGCACCGGAGCCCCCACCCCCGCCACCGGCGTCCACCTCCACCCCTGCCCCCTCCCCCAGCCCTCCCTCCTTCCTCCCTCCCCCCAGCCCTCTCGGCACGAACCCGAAAGCCTTCGATGCACGACCGCCCCCGAGTGCCGGCCCTGTCACTGACCCGGGTCGTCCTGTCCTCCGGCCGCAGCGTCGACCTGGCCGAGCTGCACCTCGCGTCGACGTACGGCGGCCTGCTGGAGGGCTACCCGTGCGGCCCCGTCAACGACCTGCGCATCAGGGAGCTGGTGCACACCGCCGAGCGGATGTCCCCGAACACACCGGTGCATCTGGTGCCGCCCCCGCGCGAGTACCCGGACCAGTACGCGGGTGCCCTCGGCCCGGTGGAGGTGCTGCCGCGCGTGGCCTGCGTGGGACGCTTCTCCTCCGCGGCCCTCGATCCGGCCAACGACCCGTTCCTGCACCGCTCGGCGCTGACCGTCGTCTGGTTCCAGCCCACCTCGCGCGTCCCGTCGGCGCGGGACACGGAGCCCGCCCAGCGGGAGGTCGACTGGGCCGGCCTGGCCCGCGACTACGAACTCTGAGGCCGGTCCGGCACGGACCACGAACTCAGAGGCCGGCCCAGCACGGATTACGAACTCCGAGGCCGATCCAGCACGGACTACGAACTCCGAGGCCGGTCCGGCACGGCGGCGGTCTCGTCCTTCCGCCACGGACCGACGCCGAGTTCGCCCGTGGTGCCGAGGTCGAGCCCCGGCGCGACCACGACGGGGTCCGACCCGGACGCGGCCCGCACCCTGACGTACGGCACGTTCACCGCCTCGCCGGCCTGCGTGGTGTTGCGCCACGCCATGCTCGCCGCGGCCGACTCGCCCGGCCGCAGGGTCACCCGCCGGACCGGCTCACTCCCGCCCGCCATGGGGATGCCCTCGGTGCCGCGCAGGATCTCGATCCCCTCGACCGGTGCCAGCTCCTCGTCGAGCAGCTGGAGCACCGGATACCCCTCGACGGAGTACGGGCGGGCGCCGCAGTTCTCCAGGTGCAGCCCCACCACCCGCAGCCCCATGGCGGCGTCGCCCTCGTCCGCCGTGAGCCGCAGCCCGGACGGCGGGCAGGAACCGGCGGCCGCCGGCGCCTCGTCCGCGGGCACCCGCTTCACGTCCAGGATCCGCACGTGCTCCGCGTCGAGGCCCGCGCCATTCAGATGCCCTACGGCGTCCAGCGTGCGCCGCACGGTCCGCCCCGCGCCCACGGACGCCACCGTCTCCGTGGCGTCGGACATCGCCCTGCCCTGGTCGTCCAGCAGGGAGAAGGTGATCGTGTAGGTGAAGGCTTCGGCCCCCTGGTTGGTCACCGAGTACGCGACCACGCACGAGGACGCGCTCGCCTCCGGCAGCCCCGGAAGGCTGTCCGCCGTCACGGACACCCCGGGCCGCCGGCTCTCCCCGCCGACGGACGGGGCACCGGCCTCCCCCTGCGCGCCGTCGCCCCGCTCGACCGCGCCGAGGATCCGCACCCCGTGGTTCTCCGGCCCCGCAGCACCGGATGCCTGCACCCCGCACCGTCCCCCCGGCCCGCTCTCCCCTCCCGCACCGCCCGCGCCTCCGTCGCCGGACGCGGCGGTCTGGGTACCGCAGGCACCGATCAGGAGACTGGCGAGGAGAGCACCGCAGGCCGTGACCGGCACTCGGAGCTGGGGAGTCCGCATCGCCCCAGCCCACCAGCCACACCCCTCGACGACCGTGGCGGAAGCCACACCTCCGGTCACAGCCCTGTCACAGTCCCGCTCCCTCGCCTCAGGGAGACGATCACGGCGGCGAGCCCGGCGCTGATTACGAAGCCGCCCACCATGACCATCCCCACCCCGATGACGAAGAGCCCACTGCCGTCGTCCGACCAGTCGCGGTAGGCGCAGGCCGTCAGTCCGACGGTGACGCCGAGCACCGCACCGACGGCGTACCCCCGCCACACCGCCCAGCACACCGGCCCCAACAGGGTCAGCACGAGCCCGATCACCTGCCACGCCTCGTACGGCCCGGTCGTCGTGCCGTCGGCGTGCACGTCCCGCTCCTGGTCCCACCCCAGCCATCCGGCCCACAGAGCCGAGGTCACCGCGACCACCACGAGGGCCGACAGCAGCTGGTGGACGGTCTTCACCGGTCGTTTTTCCATGCCTCAACGCTCCGCCACCCGCCCGGGACCGACCAGAGCGCAGGTACTCAGTTCCCGCCGAGTAGGAGCACGGGGTCACAGCGAGCACGCGCGCCGCCAGGGGCAGGGTTCAACGGCATCGTCGTGCCAGCTGCGCGCCCCTCGGCCGGCACCCGTCATGGCCGGGATTCCGTCACCGTCCGCCCGCCCGACCCCCTCGATCCCGGGCATGGACGCGGACCGGGTCGAGGTGGAGTTCATTCGGCCCCATGCAGTCGGCGGCCCAGGTCGCCAGGCGAGAACCGCAGACACAGGCCAGGTTGGGGCCGTGCGCGCCGGTGGGACCGCAACACCCCCGCCAGTTGGCCCCGAGCGTGAAGGGCTCGAGGCGCGGCAGGACATCGTCCGGGTGGACGACGACGCTGTTCCGCCGCCCGGCGGACTCCGTGATGCCGGTGCCGGTACGCAGCAACTCGCGCCCCGCGCCGCCGACGTGACGGCGAGACTCCCCGACAGGAACCCATGGGGCACCCCAAGGCTCGGGGTCGAGGGCGTAGTACCCACGGGCAACGGTGGACCGAGCCCGGCCCGTGTCCGGGTCCCGCCCGTGATCGGGGTCCCCCACCTCCGGCACACACGACAGCGCCAGCAGACCGCCGGTGAGCGCGACCCCGCATCCGGCGCAGTGGAAAACAGTCACGGGACGGGTTCTACCGCGTGCCGGGCGAAAACGTCCAAGGACATCCGCACCGGCCGGCGACCCGCTTACCGCCGTACAAGGCACGCGCACACGCCGACGGCCCCTGACCACAACGCCTGGTCAGGGGCCGTCAACGACTGCGGTGGGTGTGGGATTTGAACCCACGGTGACTTGCGCCACGACGGTTTTCAAGACCGACGGCAACCATTGCCGGACATGGGTTCTGACCTGCGAGGTAGACCCTCTTGCCAGGGTTCAAGCTGTCACTGGCCCACACATGGCCCACGTCGGCGCTGGATCACCCACCTCGAAGCGCTGTGACGAGCGCGGCAATGGCACCTAGCAATCCCGCGACCGCAGCGATCCCAGTGAGCCAAAGACTGACCCACCGGTACCCACCTTCGGTAATCTCCCTCGGAGGAGGTCCTTCGAGCATCCGACTGGTTCTCCTTCGTACAGGCCACGGTAGTCGCGTACCGAGGCTGAGACTGTGCCCCGTTCCCTCACCCCTGAGGGAGCGGGGCATCCTGCTTCACAGAAGTCAATCTGTCCGTCGAAGAGTCCGCGCACCCGCCGGTCATTTCCGGCAACCTCCGGACAGAACCGGCTGCTCTGACCTAGGCTTTCGCAGCGCGTCCCGGACAGCTCCGGACGCTGATGGACGATCTCGGACACTGCCGGACAGGGGTGGCTTTGACTGACAGCGTGGCTAAGCACCTGCGGGATCTGCGCGTACGCGCTGGCGATCCTTCGTACCGCGAAATAGAGCGCCTAATAGCCCGACAAGGGCGCCCTAATCCTATGGCGCGTTCAACGATACAAGAAAAAATATCCGGAAGATCCAGGGCTTCAGCGTCCCAGGTTTTTTCACTTGTTGAGGCACTCGCAGAACACGCTAGGCTGCATCAGATAAAACTGTCACCACAGGAAATCGATCAGGCGGTTTGGCAGTCAAGGGTCACGAATTCTGCAAGTACTAAGAACCATGTGACTCGCCCCACAAATGACGCAAAAACTTCAGATAACACCAGCCCACCATGGGACGTAGCGCCGCTCCGCTACGCAGGCATGACGGATCTAGTAGAAATAGTGGAGAGCTCTAGTGGTACGCCAATTTCGGGTTGGCTGCCACACATCGTAAGCGAAATGTATAAATCAGAGATGTCCTGTTCCACCCTCCTGGAGCGAGCCGCCAAGGAAAGCCCACAGGATGTCGTACAGACTTTGGCTGAACTAGAACGCATATTCCCTCGCCCCCGAAAAGATCCGGATGACCCTTGGAGTGGCTATTCCGCCAGCAATGAAGCAACGGCACAACTACTTCTGCGATTCGCCGCACGATTCCAGGGAGTCACGAGAACGCCGGTCGTCATTGTGGCCATGCGAAGGAGCGGCGTTGGAGTTTACGTTGAGGACTACCTATCCCGTGTGGCTAGTTGGCACCTAGCGCCCGGCTTAGAGATGATAGTCAATCGTCTGAGATCAGCGAAATTGGAGGGCGACGCCAGAACTCTTCTGCGCTGCGTCGGGTCAGACAGAGTCGAACATCGAGTAGTCGAAGTCGTGGAGCACTTCCATAACAAAGGCGCCACGCAAGATAGAGATAAAGTGCTGGCGGGTATGGTGGCAAGCAGCGTAGAGCGCACTATCATAGCCCTCCGCTGGATTGACACGCTCGAAGAACAGAAGGAATTGAAAGCCGTCGTAAATGGGGCCATTCCATGGGGGGAAGCGGCCGATTATGCAGCCAGGCTGAAGACGGAAGGCTACACAGAAATAGCTGATCAACTGGTTATCTATTCCGACGAGCCACCCTTCTAACGGCGAATCAGCGCGGTGGCTGGTAGGTCCAGTTCGTCCGGCCGTCTGCTTGACGACTGTGCCGTGGATACTGTCTAAGACGCCATTTCACTTGGCGTGATCTTGCGGCAGTCTGGGGTGATGACTGCTGCGCTTGTCGAGCGGATGGCGCCGGAAGATCTGTGGGCTCTGTTCCAGCGGGTGGTGCCGCCAGCGCCGGTTCGCCCGC
>NZ_JBWKKZ010000018.1:0-2707 GCF_056430705.1 Streptomyces sp. NPDC045956
ACCCGCCGTCGGATCACCGTTCTCCAGCCGCAGGAGCACCGCACGCTTGCGCAGGTCCCTGGCCCCGTCGGCCGACCACGCCCGCAACGGCTTCAGGGCCGCCAGCTGCCCGCTCACCCCCAGCCGGGACGCCCGCGTGAAAGCCTCGTCAAGACGCTCCGCCGTCCCACCACGCCCGTCCAGCAGCTTCGCCAGATGCTCCAGATCCTCGGGGTCCGCCCCTCGGAACGCCATCCCTCTCCCCCGTCACTACTCGGTTCGGTCGTCTCCGCCTGCTCGGACCAGGTGGTCGTGGACACCGTTGAGCCGGATCGAGCATGCCGTCAGCTCAAACGCGGCCGTCCCTCGTCGTGCCGTCGGCGCCGCCGCAGTCTGCCCAGTACGGCGCAGGTCTCCAGGGCGGTGAGGAGGCCCGCGAGTGTCCACAGGAGGTAGGGGGCGACTCCGTCGGCCTTGCCGGCGAGGCGTGGGGCGAGGTGGCCCTCCGGGTCGTCGACGAGGGTGACGTGGGTGCCCGGGGCGAGGTCGCGTGCGCAGCCGCCGGTGTCGCCGACCTCGACGGTGCGTGCGCGGTCGGTGTCGGTGAGGGCGATGGTGCAGACGGGCCGCCTCTCCCCGCCCTTCCCCCGGTATGTGCTGACTTCCGTGATCACGGCGTCGTCGTGCCGTACTCCGCGCTCCTGCATCGCGTGGTCACCGAGTGCGGGGCCCACGAAAAGGAGAAAGGCGAAGCCGAACACGGCGACGCCGGCGCCCGCCTTCGCGCCGCACAGGATCCAGGCCACGGCGAGCACCAGCAGGGCCACCACCACACCGAGCAGCGTCGCGAGCAGGCCGGCGTCCTGTCCGAGCCAGCCGCAGCCGGCCAGCGCCGGCGGGGTGCCCAGAGTGACCCAGAGTGTCGCCGGCCACCAGCGTCGTCCGGGCCCGCGGGCGGGAGGCACCGCCCCGGCGGGGGCCGTGTGGGCGGTGGTCACGCGGTGCTGCCGCCGCCGACCAGTTCCTCCCGGTCGGGGATCAGGGCGGTGATCTTCCGCCAGACCTCCGCCGCGTGGGAGCGCACCAGGACCAGCGGGCTCTCGGGGCCGACCTGCCCGGGCAGGATCGGCTCCTCCGGCTGTTCGCGGATCCAGTGGCCGAGAGGGCCGCAGTCCCAGACGGCCAGGGCGCGGACCATGGCGGCGCGTTCGCCTTCGTGCTCGCCGTCCCAGCTCGTGGTGATGCGCCAGGTCGCGTTCAGGGAGACGATCAGGTCGCGCAGGGTGGTGAGTGCCTGGTCCCGCTCCGCGAGCGCGGGGTCCGCCTCGACGAGTGCCGTGCGGACGAGGTCGCGGGTGGCGTCGTCGTCGGGGCCCGGTTCCTCCAGGGCGACGAAGGCGGCGTCCAGGGCGGCCATCGTCGTACCGACACGGACCTCGGGGGCGCCCTCCTCGGGCCGCTCACCGCGGTGCAGGTTGACCTTGCGGGCCAGCTCCCAGACGAGGGTGTTCGGCTCGATGGAGACGTACTCCGACTCCTCCTCGCCCGGCCAGCCGTCGTGGGCGATCACGGCGTCCTCACCGACCACCACCCCGTGGTTCAACGGCCCGTGGGCGCCGGTGATCTCCACCTGGATCATCATGACCGGGTCGGCGAGAGTGCGGAGCAGGTCGCCGAGGAGCGGGGCCAGTTCGCCCTCCTCGCCCACCAGACCGATGCGTTGCAGCTCGGTGAGCGACTGCGTCAGCTCCTCCGGCGGTGTCTTACCGTCCACGAGGTGGGCGAAGACCGCGATGTGGCGGTCGGCGAGCCGGAAGCGGGCACGAGAGCTGTCAAAGGAGGGCACTGGTCTCTTCGCCTCTTACTTCTTCTTGTCCTGCAAGTCCTTGGCGTCCTGGGAGCATTTCTGCGCCTCGTCGCGCAAGGCCTTCGCGACCGTGCCGCACTTCGTCTTCCAGGTCCTCAGCGCGCCTCGCACGTCGTCCGCGTTCGGACCCGACCAGGTCTTCATGCCGGTGGTGCTGTGATTCTTCGCGGTGTCGACGAGTTCGTCTATGTGGTCGGCCAGTGACCTCAACTGGCCCGCACGCTGATTGAGTTCCTGTATGTCAGGATTTGCCATAGCAGCTCTCCCCCGCTGTCTCCGGAACTCCAGGATACTGTCGCACCCCCCGCCTCACAGCAGGAGCCTGACCAGCCCCGCCACACGCCGTGCACACCGGTCGTTCACCGGAAGATCCCATTCGCAACAGCGGTGGACGGGAACTGCAGGTGGTGTTGTAGCGTCCACTGTTGCGAACGGACAGTCCGCTTGCCTTTGATGACACGGGGAGGAACGCCCATGGATCGCGGTGCAGATCTCACGAGGCTCCGGGAACTGTCGAAGCTGTACGCCCGCAAGGCCCACGACCTGCAGCTCCTGATCAAGGACCTGCAGTCGGCCACGGCGGACAGCTCCGGCTACTGGAAGGGTCCGAAGGCCGACCGGTTCCGGGACGACTGGCGCGATGTGAAGCCGACCTTCGACAAGTGGGTCGACACGCTGAACGACGCCAGCAAGTCCGCGAACACCAGCGCCGACAACATCGAGCGCGCCACCTGATCGCAGGCGTGTCCAGCGCAGCGGGGTGACCGGCCGGGGGGGGGGGGGGGGGGGGGGGGGGGGGGGGGGGGGGGGAGGTAGTAGGAACAACAGAACAGACCCCGCGACCACGCTACCCCCACCCCC
>NZ_JBWKKZ010000018.1:2717-104352 GCF_056430705.1 Streptomyces sp. NPDC045956
TTCCTCGCATCGCCACAACCTGGCGGGTTGCCCCTCGTGGTCCCTTTGTTCTGCCCCCCCCCCCCCCCCCCCCCCCCCCCCCGACGGCGTTCACCGGGCCTGGTGGTACGAGCGCGCCTCGGCCGCCGACACCTTCTCGGGTTCACCGCGGATGGCCGCGTCGACGACGGGCAACAACTTCCCGACCTGCTCCGCGAGCTTACGGTGCCGGCCGTCCAACTCCCGGTGCCAGGCACGCGCGTTCTTCCCGACCCAGACCTTGTCCCCGCCGATCTCCTCGGTCGGGGTCTTGAGGGTCTTGCGAAGGCTTTCCACCTCCTTGGCCAGGTCATTGCGGAGATTTTCCAGGTCGGCTCTTTTCGGGTTGGACACTTTCGCTCCCTGCTCCGCCACAAGGACCTCCCTGCTGCTTTTCATATTTTCGACATCGACTGGTCAACACATTGCTGCCGCAGCAGCATCAGCGAATCCGGTCCGCCTCTCACCAGCACATAATCTGAGGCGATGACGTCCCGTGACACAACTCGGGCGAATCCCGAGTTCCTTGTGCTGCCCACACTGGCCGAGGTGGCGCGCAATCCCGACGGCACTCCCTTGGGCGACAGCGAGGTCGAGGCGGCCCTCCTGCCGACGACCGGCGACGACGGCACGCCCCACCTCACCGCTCTCGCCTTCACGTCGGTCCCGCTTCTGGTCGAGGCGATGGGTGAGCAGCAGTCGTGGGTGATCATCCCTACGGGTGAACTGGAGAACTGCCTCGCCGGGTCCGGGGTGCGGACCGTACTGGTCGATCCGCGACCGGCCGACGAGGGGGAGCAGGAGTCCGGCCGTGGTTGACCCCGACTTCAACGGAATCAATCCGGAGAACCTCCGTAGGACCATCGACGACCTCGCCCGCGGCAGCAAGGCGCTGCACGGCGCGAAATCCTCGTACGCGACCCGGTTCCAGCGCCTCGGGGTGGACACCACGCACCTCGGGGAGATCGGGAAGATCGCAGCGTGGGTGGACGACGAGCTGCCCATGCTGCGGCGCAGACAGGTGCTGGCAGCGGCCATGGAGACCGAACCGGGCGGCGTCAGACGCGACGCCATGGTGCACCTGCGTGAGCCCGTTCCGACCGTGGCGGAAGCGCGGGCGGGCGGGAAGAAGCTCGCCGACGAGATGAACGAGACGCTCGCCCCCGGAGCGGGCGAGTCGGGTGCCGCCTTCCATCGGATCGCTGCGGAGTTGGCGAAGCACAAGGGCGATCCGGACTTCGCGTCGGCCTTCTTCGCCAGAATGGACCCGAAGCTGCTCGAGGTTCTTCCGGTGACGGTTGCGGCCGCCGGCGCGTCGACCGCCGAGAACGACGTGAAGGTGTTCGGCTCGGCGTTCACCGCCGCGATCTACGCCCACTCCCCTGCGCCGGGGTTCGAGAAGGCGGCCGCTCTTTTCCACGGGGACTTGGGTGAGGACCAGCCGACTGCGGTGTTCAACCGGGCGCTGATGCAGGGGGATGACAAGACCCTCTGGGACATGGCCTGGATGCATACGAAGACGGCCGTGAAGAATCTGGGCGACCCTGCGGACACCTGGTCCGACACAGCCGGGTTGTTGGCGTCGGTCATCGGTATGCAGGCGAAGTACGCCGGGCACTTCTGGGAGCGTTCGCAGAGGTTCTCCGACGAAGCGAGTCGGCTGTACGAGCAGCGCCTCAACGCCATGAGCAAGGAGGACAAGAGGAAGTTCAAGAACGAGACCAAGCGCGCGGCCCGAGCGTCGAGGCAATCAGTACGTGAGGCGGAGAGGATCCTCGGCAAGTTCGGGATGGGACCGTTCTCACGCTTGATGGAGGCGTCCGTCGCGGACGGGGGAAGCTGGCTGGTGAGTAAGGTACCGGGCCTCTGCCCGCCCAGCTCGACCTCCCTCTTCGGTCGATCACTGCATGCGGGCGGAAAGCTGCCTTTGGTGGGGACGGTACTGACCATCGGGGCCATCGGCTGGGACGTCACTCACGACACAGAAGCGGACGTCGCCATCGCCGCGAATGTCGGAGGTATGGCGGCAGGGTCTGCCATGACTTGGGGGACGATGACCTTTGTTGCGGCAGTCGGCGGGCCAGTTGGCTGGGGCATCGCCGCAGGCGTAGTGCTCGGCTTTGGCGTCGGGTACGGAATTTCGTATGCCATCAAGCACCCGGTAGGCCAAAGGGCTGTGAATGCCGTTACGAGCCTTGCCAAAGATGTTACGAGTAGCGTCAAAGGTAAAGTGAGTGGATGGTTCACGTGAGGCAGGCACCCAGTGCATGAGAAGAAGACAAGACGCCGTCCAGATCAGTATGTTTTGCCGCCCCACGTGGCTGAGACTCAGCGGAAGGCAGCCAGGCGAGCTGCGTACAGACCAGCACCACAGCTTCCCCGGCGCCGTTTGATCGCTGCCCATATTGGCTTCTTGTTGCTGACCGCTGGAATGGTCACTCTATTCTGGCTGCCGCCGCACGTCTTGGTGCACGACTTGCGGTCTCACGGATCCATCGCGCACGCGAAGGTGACCGCAGTCGACAACAAGCCCAAGTACGTCAAAGTCAAGTTCGCCTCAGGCCCAAAACTCGGGATCACGGTAGACCTTAGCGATTACGCAGGGATGTACCCAGACCTTCATGAGGGAAACTCCGTGCTGGTCAACTATGACGCCGCAGATCCGTCCCGCATCCTCACCGCCAGCTGGGTCAGTGATCCTCCTATCAATTGGCCCCTATATGGCGCATCTGCCCTCACAGCCGTTTGCTTGGCAATGACCGTCACATTGGTCCTCCGTCGCCACTGGGTGCTGAAGAACTGGCCCCCCGACCCCCCAGCCAGCGCCGACGGATCCGAAGCAGCCCCCGTCTGTCCCGTCCCCCTGACCAAGCTCGAGCCCTAGACAAAAGACCCGGGCCCCCGCCTCCCAAGCAGGGGCCCGCAGTCGTGCCGTGTAGTGACGCGGCGTCAGTCGTTCAGTACTGCCTGGATCGGCATGAAGGAGCCTCCGGTCACGAAGAGGCCGCTGCCTGCTGGGCCGCCGCCGGCGTTCGCGGGGAGGCGGATGCCGAAGAGTTCGCCCTCGGAGGGGCTCTGGGGGGTGAGGAGCATGCCGTTGCGGGACTTGCGGGCCTCGACGGCGAAGCCCCGGTACTGGCCGGAGAGGCTGTCCGTGGAGCCGGCCGCGATGAGGCCGATGCCGCCGTCGGCGCCCTTGCGGACCACCGTTTCCAGGGCCTCGTCGAGACTCGTGTCGTAGAGCAGTTCCGCGTCGTCGACGACGACGGCGTAGGCGCCGCCGTTCGCCTTGGCCACCAGTTCGTCCAGGTCGGACTCGCGGCTGTCGGCGTTGAGGAGGCCGAGGACGCCGTCCCGTCCTTCCAGGTCGCGCAGCGGGGAGCGGCGGGGGGCGACCAGGACCACCGGCGTCCCGGCGCGCAGGAGGGACTCCGTCGCGGCCATCAGGGTCGTCGAGCGGCCGGACTTGGGCGGGCCGGCGATGACGAAGCCGGGGCCGCTCTCCTCCAGGTCGACGCCGATGGGGTGGAGTTCGTCGCCGCCCACGCCGATCAGCGCCCAGAGGGCGGACGGCGGCGTGAAGTCGGGGTCGAGGGCGAGGGCCTCGGTGGACGTGATGTGCGACGGGAGGGCGTCCACCCGCATGGGGCGGCGTGCCGCGGGGATCCGGCCGTGGCGGGCGGCGGTCTCCTCGGCGATCTCGCGCAGGGCGCGTACCTGGGCCTGGCCGGCCGGGTCCGGGGCGAGGAGGCCGATCTGGGTCTCGTCCACGCCGGTGTCGGTGATGCGCAGGGCTCGGCCGGGCGGCATGTTCTTGGGGACCTCGCGGGCCTGGAGTCCGGCCGTGGAGTAGTCGTTCGGGTCGGCGAAGCGCAGGATGAGCCGGTCGGCGAAGGCGGACGAGACGTGGCCGCTGAGGCCGGTGCGGTCGGCGGTCATGACGACCTTGAGGCCGACCGCGGAGCCCTCGCGGAAGATGCGCTGGGCCGCTTCCAGGAGGGAGCCGTAGTTGTACGCCTCGAAGGTCGAGGCGAAGCCCTCCCAGCCGTCGAGCAGCAGCACCATCCAGGGGAGGCGGTCCTCGGGATCGGCGGTCGCGCGCTGCTCGGCGGCGCTGGAGGCGCCTTCCATGGCGAGCAGTTGCTGACGTCGGGCGATCTCCGCGAGCAGTCGCTCGATGAGGCGGCGGACCCGGTCCGGTTCGTCGCGGGTGACCACGGCGCCGACGTGGGGGAGCCGCATCAGCGGCAGGAGCGCGTTGGAGCCGCAGTCGATGCCGTAGACGTGCACGTCGTGCGGGGAGGTGCCGCGTGCCAGGGAGCCCGCCAGGGAGCGCAGGGCCGTCGAGCGGCCCGAGCGGGCACCGCCCAGGATCATGGTGTGCTCGCCGTGCACCAGGTCGAGGGAGAGCGGCATGCGGGTCTGCCGCGCCGGCAGGTCGATCAGGCCGTACGGGATCGGCGCGACGTCCGTCGCCGGTTCCGGTCCGGCCGGGGAGGCGTACGCCGTCGCCTCGTCCACCGTGACCAGTTCGGAGAGCGGGTCGAGCCAGGGGCTGCGCTGCTCGCCGAAGCCCATCCGGCGCGCACCGTCGCACACGGCGTCCACGAGTACGGCCAGGTCGGTGACCATGGTGCCGTCGTCCTCGGCCTCGTCGCGCTTGGGCAGCGGGCGGCTGTAGGCGTGCCAGGGCAGGGTCAGCAGGGTCGCCTTGGGGCCGGTCCCGCCGATCGCGGGGCGGCGGCCGCCGATACGGGCGGACTGGACGCCGACCAGGGACTGGGCGCCGGAGCGGACGAACATGCGGCCGGGGGTGGACTTGGCGATGGCGCCCGAGTCGGGGGCCTCGATGACGTCGATGGACTCCGAGGCGTCCGTCACGCGCAGCGCGATGCGCAGGTTGGTGTTGGCGCGGATGTCCGCGCTGACGACGCCTGCGGGTCGCTGGGTCGCCAGGATCAGGTGCACGCCCAGGGAGCGGCCCCGGCGGGCGATGTCGACCAGGCCGGCCACGAAGTCGGGGAGTTCGGCGACCAGGGAGGCGAACTCGTCGATGACCAGCACGAGTCGGGGCATCGGCTCCAGTTCGGGACGGAGCTTGCGGGTGTCGTTGTAGTCCTCGATGTCCTTGGCCGCGGCGTCGAAGAGGATCCTTTCGCGGCGGTGCAGTTCGGCGGCGAGCGAGGCCAGCGCCCGTTCGGTCAGGTGGGCGTCGAGGTCGCTGACCATGCCGACGGTGTGCGGCAGCCGGGCGCAGTCCATGAAGGCACTGCCGCCCTTGTAGTCGATGAGGACGTAGTTCAGCGCGTCCGGGCGGTTCACGACGGCGAGCGAGGTGATGATCGTCTGCAGCAGCTCGGACTTGCCGGCACCGGTGGTGCCGGCGACCAGCGCGTGCGGGCCGTCCCGCCGGATGTCCAGGACGAAGGGGCCGTCCGCGGCGATGCCGACGGGCGCGGCGGTCGACGAACCGCCCGCCCGCCACACGCGCTCCACGTCGGTTCCGGACGGGTCGGGCATGCCCAGCAGGGTCAGCAGTCGCGCGGCGGTGGGCAGGGCGCCGCCGGCGTCGTCGCGGCTGACGTCCCGCACCGGCGCGAGGGAACGGGCGAGCAGCTCGCACCAGGCGGGCACGGCCTGGTCGGCCAGGACGTCCCCGGCGGACTCCAGCCCGTGGCCGCGTACGCGCACGTGGTGGGCCGCGTCCGGGGACCAGGCGACGACGGCCTTGCACTCCTCCGGCAGCAGCCGCTCGTCCTCGTCGACGCAGAGGGCGAGGATGCCGTACCGCGGGCCTTCGCTGAGGAGTTGTGGCACGCCGGGTACGCGGCGCAGCAGGCGGGCGCCGTCGAGGACGAGCAGGACGTTGGGGTCGGGGTAGAGCTGGCCGGTCGTGGAGTTCTGCTCGCGGGCGGCCTTGCGCCGGGCCAGTTCGTTGAGCAGCTCGTTGACGCGGCGGGTGACGGTCTCGGAGTCGAAGCCGACGAGGGCTACGCAGTCCTGGCCCTGGTCGGGGCTGGTGTGGGGCAGCCAGTGGACCCAGTGCCAGTCGGCGCCGGCGTGGGGGGTGGCGGTGAGGGACACCAGGGAGAGGTCGCGCGGGCTGTGCAGGACCGCGGCCTGCACGGCGAGCCAGCGGGCGGTGGCCAGTGCCCGTTCCCGGTCGCCGGCGACACCGACCACGCCGAGCTGGGCGAAGGGGAGGGTGACCGGGACGTCGGCGAGGACCGGTGGGTCCGGGGCGTCCTCCTCGTACATGGAGCCGCCGCGGCCGAGGACGAGTTCCACGTCCGAGGGCAGGTTGCCGACGCCGATCCGCAGCTGCATGGCGTCGGGGTCGGTCAGCCGGCGCTCCCACAGGCGGCGGCGCGGGCCGGTGGCGAAGAGCAGGACCTCGGCCGGGTCGGGGGCGTCTGCCCGGCGGGCGCGCTGCTCCTCCTTGGCGAGGGCGGCCAGTTCGACCTGGTGGGCCGCGAGGTCCTTCTTGTACTGCTTGACCGACGTCCGGTGCTTCTTCTTGCCCTCGCGGTTCTCGCTGATCCACTGCGCGGCCATCATCAGCGGGCTCATCAGGCAGAAGAGCAGCATGTAGATCTGCTTGGTGAGGAAGTACATGCCGATGCCGAAGGCCATGGGCATGATCGCCATGAGGAGCTGGAAGCGGGCCCGCTCCCCCTTGCTGGGCGCCACCGGCACCACGAGGCGGCGACGGGGCCGCAGCGGGGACAGCCGCGGCGGGCGGTTGTAGGCGAGGCCGCCCTCGCTCATCGCGGACAGGTGCGCGTCCGGCGCGGCGACGCGGGCCAGGACCAGGAGCGAGTCGCCGAGGCGTACGACGCCGTCCGGCGGCCAGGGCGTCCCGGGCGCCGTCACCGGTTCGTCGTCCAGCTGTACCTCGGCGCCGCCCTCGGGGCCGAGCGTGGCGTTGCCCTGCATGTCCATCGCGACGCGGAGCGCGATCGGCGGCAGGGCGGCTCCGGGCAGGACGAGCGTGCAGGTGGGCGCCGACCCGAGGGTGGTCACGCCGACTCCGAGCCGGACCACCCGCCCGGAAGCGGGTCCGCCGGCCACCCTCAGCTCGAACTGGCCGACGGGTTCTCCCTTGCGCAGCAGCGGGCCCATGGAGTCGTCCACGGTGACGCGCATGCCGTCCTGCAACACCCGGGCGACGGGCGCCGCCGGGTCGCAGAGCACGCCGTCGGCCCACAGGGCGGGTCCGCCGGTCCCGGCCGCCCCGTGGCCGGGGAACGAGGGCGGTGCCATGCCGGGCATGACCCTGACGTTCGACGGCATGCCCACCGGGGCTCCGCTTCGGCCGAGTTCCGTCGACAGCGCCTGGGCGACGTCGCCGGCCGTCGCGGTGTCGTCCGCCGTGACGACGACGTCGTGCGGCTCACCGCCCTCGCTGACGACCGTGACCAGCATCCGCATGGTGGTCTTCCTCCCCGTCGGCCTCGCGGCCGTGTTCGTTGCTCCGGCAACGGAGACTACTGTCCGTCTGCGACGGCGGACCCGGCCGCCCATGTCCCGGACGTCCGGCGGTGCGTACGGCCGCCCGGGGCCCCGGCGTCCGGCGGTGCCTGGGCCCGGGGGCCGTGCGGCGTCGCGGCGGGTTCGCCCGTGGGGGGCGGACCGTGACGGTTCGCCGGCCGCCCTGCCGCGGCGGCGGGCCCGGCGCTGACACAGTAGTGACCGCGGCGGCCGGGCGGGACGCAGGGGCCGGACGTCGCTTCGGCGAACCGTGCCCCGGGAGGCGACCCGTCGGTCACTCCGTCCTCGACAGCCGTGCCTTCGGGCGGCCCGAGGCCTCGCTGTCGGACTCGTACCGGAGGTCGTCGCCGACGGGGGTGAGGTGGACGGTGTGGAGGGCCGGGTTGCAGACGTCCCGGTTGGCTTCGGCTCCGACGGCGTCGGCGACGATCTGGGTCGCCGTCACCTTCCGGAGGGTCAGCAGGTCGTCGCAGGTGCCGCCGAAGATGTCGGTGTGGCGCAGGGTGCCCAGGGGTCGGCCCACCGTGGCCTCGCGGACGGTCAGGCGGAAGGTGCCGAGGGGCAGGTTGCCCTGGACGGCGACCGCCTGGCCCTCCCAGGTGCCGACGTAGCGCCCGGGGACGGTGCGGGGCGCGGACGGCGACTGGGTGGCGGTGTCCGAGCCGCCGGGCGGGGACTCGCCGCCCGAGCCGGGCAGGAGGTCGAACACGAACACCGAGCCGACCGTCACCGCCGCCATCGCCCCCGCCACCGCGAGGGCCACCGTGCAGCTGAGCCTGCGGCCCTTGCGGCCACCGGTGTCCCGGGTGGAGGTGGCCGCGACGGACAGCGAGAGTCTGCCGGGTGTCGGGGTGGCGTGCCCGGTTCCGCCCGTGCCGCCGCCCGCGTCCCTCGGGTGAGGGACCACCGTCGGCGTGGGCATCACCGGCGCCGGCCCGAAGGCGCCGGACACCCGGGGCGCCCCGCCTGCCGCAGCTCCGCCCGCCTCCGCCTCACCCGCCTCGGTCCCACCCGCCTCGGTCCCGCCCACCTCGGCCCTTCCGGACCCGGTCCCGCCCGCCTCGGCCCTTCCGGACCCGGTCCCGCCCGCCTCGGCCCTTCCGGACCCGGTCCCGCCCGCCTCGGCCCTTCCGGACCCGGTCCCACCCGCCTCCGCCCTTCCGGACCCGGTCCCACCCGCCTCCGCCCTTCCGGACCCGGTCCTGCTCGCCTCCGCCCCGCCCACGGACGGCCGGCTGAACCCCACCGGCCCCGACGCGGACTCCGCCGCCTCCAGGTTCAGCAGGTGCACGGCGCTGCGGCTGACGCGCTCCACCAGCGGGCCGGGCAGCCAGCCGCCGGTCACCAGGTGCGCCGCGCCCTCGGGGGCCAGTCGCCGGGCCACCTCGCCCGGGGCCGGGCGGGCGGCCGGGTCCTTGGCCAGGCAGGCCGCCACCAGGTCCCGCAGCTCACCGTCCAGGGCGCCGAGCCGGGGTTCCTCGTGGACGACCTTGTAGAGCAGTGCGGCGGAGGAGTCGCCGGGGAAGGGCGGCTCGCCCGTCGCCGCGTAGGCCAGCACCGCGCCCAGCGAGAAGACGTCCGCCGCCCCGGTGACGCCCTTGCCGAGGATCTGCTCGGGCGCCATGTACCCGGGGGACCCGACCGAGACGCCCGTCGAGGTGAGGGAGGCGGTGCCTCCCGTGGCGCGGGCGATGCCGAAGTCGATCAGGAGGGGGCCGTCGAGGGTGAGCAGGACGTTGGACGGCTTCACGTCGCGGTGGACGAGGTCCAGCTCGTGCACCGCGGCCAGCGCCTCGCCGAGGCCCGCGCCGAGCGCCCGCACGGAGTGGGAGGGGAGCGGGCCGCCGTCCGCGACGGCCGCCGTGAGGGACGGCCCGGCCGCGTAGGCGGTGGCGACCCACGGCACCCGCGCCTCGGGGTCGGCGTCCAGTACGGGCGCGGTCCAGGCGCCGCCCACCCGGCGCGCGGCGTCCACCTCGCGCCGGAACCGGGCCCGGAACTCCTCGTCGAGCGCGAAGTGCGGGTGCACGATCTTCACGGCGACCGTGCGGCCGCCGGAGCTGCGTCCCAGGTAGACCCGGCCCATGCCGCCGGAGCCCAGTCGGCCCAGCAGCCGGTAGGGCCCCACGACCGTGGGTTCGTCGACTTCGAGCGGTCGCATGGCGTCCACCCCTCCCCCGTGTCCCCCGAACGCCGGTACCTGGAAGCAGGGTAGTGCGCAGCCCGCCCGGGGGCCCGGGGCCGCGGACGGCCCGTCAGGGCTGGAGCAGCTCCACCTTCACGTCCGCCGGGAAACCGGTGGTCGGGCCGACCCGGCGGGCGAACTCGGTGACCGCTTCCAGCTGCGGGGCGCCGAAGCGGAAGTCGAGGGTGGTGAAGTACCGCGCGAGGGTCTCCTCGTCGAAGGCCTCCCAGCGGGCCGCCTGCTCGGCCACCTTGCCGACCTCCTCCAGGGAGAGGTTGCGGGAGGCGAGGAAGGCCTCGTGCACCTGGCGGGTGAGCAGGGGCTCGCGCTCGGCGTAGTCCTTGCGCGCCGCCCACACCGCGAAGACGAACGGCAGGCCCGTCCACTCCTTCCACAGCGCGCCCAGGTCGTGCACGGCGAGGCCGTAGCGCGGGCCGTCGATCATGTTGGCGCGCAGGGCCGCGTCGCCGATGAGGACGGCCGCGTCGGCCTCCTGCATCATCAGGCTCAGGTCCGGCGGGCAGGTGTAGTAGTCGGGCTGGACCCCGAAACGCTCGGCGAGAAGCAGCTGGGCGAGGCGGACCGAGGTGCGGGAGGTCGAGCCGAGGGCGACGCGGGCGCCGTCCAGCCGGTCCAGCGGCACCTGGGAGACGATCACGCAGGACATGACCGGGCCGTCGCAGCCGACGGCGATGTCGGGGAAGGCGACCAGGTCGTCCGCGTTCTTGAGGAACTCGACCAGGGTGACGGGGCCGATGTCGAGACCGCCCTGCACCAGCTGCTCGCTGAGCTTCTCCGGGGTGTCCTTCGTGAGCTCGAAGTCGAGGAGCGTGCCTGTTCTCGCGAGCCCCCAGTACAGGGGCAGGCAGTTCAGGAACTGGATGTGGCCGACGCGCGGCCGGGTGCGAGAATTGTCCACATCGCGAGGCTAGCCCTCCCCCGGATTCCGTCCGCCGCCGACCCCCGGCGTCAGCCGAACGGCGGAGGCGTTCAAACGTCCGGGTGAAGTGATCTTGGCCTCTGTTGCGCTCGGGGGCCTGCGTGCTAGGCTCACAGCAAGTTGCAGTTTGGTTTCCCTTGCAGTACAGAGCCTGCGGAGCATGTGACCGCGGGCTCTCGTCGTTCTCAGACGTATGCAGTTGTGCAGCATTCCAGTCTTCACACTTGCTGGTTCTGGAGCAGGGCAACCCTTTGGGCCCAAGGAGGGCTTATGGCTACCGGAACCGTGAAGTGGTTCAACGCCGAAAAGGGCTTTGGTTTCATCGCCCAGGAAGGCGGCGGCCCGGACGTCTTCGTCCACTACTCCGCGATCAATGCTCAGGGATTCCGTTCCCTCGAGGAGAACCAGCAGGTGTCCTTCGACGTCACGCAGGGTCCGAAGGGCCCGCAGGCGGAGAACGTCACTCCTGTCTGATTGACAGCAGTACCCAAGGAGCCCCGCGCCGTCAGGCGACGGGGCTCCTGCCTTTGCGCCGGAGCCCTCGCCTCCCCGCCTCCCCCTCGTCACACGTGCTGCATGACCAGGACGAACGCCGTCCCCGGCGTCAGCGCCTCGTAGGTGTGGGGCAGGTCCCCGCGGTAGGTCAGGTAGTCGCCGGGTCCCAGTTCCACGCTCTCCCCGCGCGGTCCGGCCAGGAGCCGCCCGCTGCCGACGACCAGGTGCTCGACCGTGCCCGGCAGGTGCGGTTCGGACTCCCGGGCCGCCCCCGGCTCCGCCCGCAGGTGGTAGAGGTCCCGGCGCGCTCCGGGCGGGCTGGAGGAGAGCAGGGTGGCCGTGTAGTCGGCGCGTTCGGAACCCACCTGGGGCCCCTCCCCCGCCCTGATCACCCGCACCGCGGCGGCCGGCGGCTCCACCAGGGTGCTGAACGGCACGCCGAGGGCCACGGCCAGCGCCCAGAGCGTCTCCACGCTCGGGTTGCCGCTCGCGCCCTCCAGCTGCGACAGCGTGGACTTGGCGACCCCGGCCCGTTTGGCCAGCTCGGACAGGGACAGTCCGGCCCGGGTCCGTTCGCGCCGCAGGGAGGCGGCGATCCAGTCGAGGGGCGGGCGGGTGGAGGCCGGCTCGGGCATGGTGTTCGCTCCATCGGTACGTTCGTTCAGCTTGACGAACAAGGATCAGTCTGTCCATTGTAGGAAACATGCGTTCGGTACAGCGAACAGACCCGTCTCCTCCGTCCGGGCGGCCCCGGGACCCCGAGCTGCTCAAGGACGTGGCCCTCGTCAGCGCCGCCGGCGGTGTCGTCGGCGTCTCGTTCGGCGCGATCGCCGTGGCCGGCGGGCTGCCGGTGTGGGTGCCGGTGGTGATGTCGCTGCTCGTGTACGCGGGCTCCGCCCAGTTCAGCGCGGTCGGTGTGCTGCTGGCGGGCGGCGGCCCGGTGGCCGCGGCCGCCACCGGCCTGCTGCTGAACACCCGTACGGCGGCCTTCAGCCTGGCGATCGCGGAGTCCATCGGTACGGGACGGGTGGCGCGGCTGGTCGGAGCCCATCTGGTCACCGACGAGACGGTCGCGTTCGCCCTGGCCCAGCGGGACCCGGAGCGGCGGCGGGCGGCCTTCTGGCTGTCGGGTGTGGCGCTGTTCGCGGTGTGGAACCTCGGCGTGCTGCTCGGGGCGCTGGCCGGCACCGCGCTCGGCGACACGGCGACGTACGGGCTGGACGCCGCCTTCCCCGCCGTGCTGGTCGCCCTGGTCCTCCCCGCGCTGCGGGAGGACGCCGGTCTGCGCCGGGCGGCGCTGCCCGGAGCCGCGGTGGCCCTGGCGCTGACCCCGGCCGTCCCGGCGGGGGTGCCGGTGCTGCTGGCGCTGACCGGCCTGTTCCTCCACCGCGCACCCGTCCGGAAGGAGGCCGCGTGAGTGCCATGGTCGCCGTGATCCTGGCGCTGGCGGTCGGGACGTACGCCTTCCGTCTGGTCGGTCCGGCGCTGCACGGCCGGGTGACGGTGCCGGAACGGGCGCGGGAGCTGCTGTCCGCCGGTGCCGTGGTGCTGCTGGTGGCGTTGCTGGCGACGGGGGCGCTCACCGAGGCGGGCGGCTTCGCGGGCTGGGCGCGGCCGCTGGGGGTGCTGGCGGGGGGCGTACTGGCCTGGCGGCGGGCGCCGTTCGCGGTGGTGGTGCTGGGGGCGGCGGCGGTGACGGCGGCGCTGCGGGCGGCGGGGCTGGAATGAGGCCCCGCTCGCTCATGGCTGCACTGCGGGCGGCAGGCTGGAACGAGGCCCTCTGTCGGTGGGCGCCGTTAGGGTCCGCGCCATGACCGACGACGCCGCCACGACCGACCAGGCCACCGGGACCACCGACACCACCGCGACTGCCACGACCGCCGCGACCGCCGACACCATCGGGACCACCGCGACCGCCACGACCGCCACGACCGCCGACACCACCGGGACCACCGGGACCACCGGGACCACCGACACCACCGCGACCGCCGCGACCGCCGCGACCGCCGACACCACCGGGGCCACCGGGGCCACCGGGGCCACCGGGGCCACCGACACCGCCTTCGTCACCACCACCCGCGACTTCTACGACACCATCGCCGAGGACTACGCGGACCGCTTCCGCCACCTCGGCGCCGGCACCCCCCTGGACCGTGCGCTGATGGGCGCGTTCGCCGAGATGGTCGGGCCGGACGGGGAGGTGGCCGACCTCGGCTGCGGGCCCGGCCGGGTCACCGCGCACCTGGCCTCGCTGGGCCTGCGGGTCTTCGGCGTCGACCTCTCCGCGTCGATGCTCGCCATCGCCCGGCGCGAGAACCCGGGCCTGCGCTTCGAGCAGGGTTCGATGCTGGAGCTGGACCTGCCGGACGGCGCCCTCGCGGGGGCCGTCTCCTGGTACTCGTCGATCCACACGCCGTGGGAGCGGCTGCCGGACCTCTTCGCCGGCATCCGGCGCGTGCTGGCGCCGGGCGGGCATCTGCTCCTCGCCTTCCAGGTCGGCGACGCGCCGAGCCGGGTCGACCGGCCCTTCGGCCACCCGGTCTCCCTGGACTACGAGCGGCGGCGGCCGGAACCGGTGGCCCGGCTGCTGGAGGCGGCCGGGTTCACCGTGCTGTCGCAGACGGTGCGCGTGCAGGAGGAGGACAGCTCCGCCAAGGTCCCGCAAGCCTGCCTGATCGCCCGCCGCTGAGCGCCGGGCGGGGTCAGGAGCCGTCGTACAGTCCCTCCACCGCACCCGCGAAGTCCCGCATGATCGCCTCGCGCCGCAGCTTCATCGAGGGGGTCAGATGGCCCTCCCACTCGGTGAAGTCCCGGGGCAGGACGGCGAAGCGGCGGATGGACTCGGGGCGGGAGACCAGCTTGTTGGCCTCGTCGACCGCGCGCTGGAGCACCGCCAGGACCTCCTCGTCGTCGGTCAGCAGCTCGGGCGGCACCGGGTGCTTGCCGTTCATGCGGCGCCAGTGGGTGAGGCCGTCGGGGTCGAGGGTGAACAGGGCGGAGACGTAGGGGCGCCGGTCGCCGAGGACGATGCACTGGGAGATGAGGGGGTGCGAGCGCAGCCAGTTCTCCAGGGGGGCCGGGGCCACGCTCTTGCCGCCCGCGGTGATCAGCAGCTCCTTCTTGCGGCCGGTGATCGTCAGGTAGCCCTCGTCGTCCAGGCTGCCGATGTCGCCGGTGGCGAACCAGCCGTCGGGGGCGGCCGGGACGACGCCGCCCGCCTGCGGGTCCCAGTAGCCGGGCAGGACCTGGTCGCCGGCGACGAGGATCTCGCCGTCGGCGGCGATGCGGACGCGGGTGCCGGGCAGCGGCCAGCCGACCGTGCCGAGGCGCGGCTTCAGCGGGGGCGTGACCGTCGCCGCGGCCGTCGTCTCGGTGAGGCCGTAGCCCTCGAAGATCTCGATGCCGGCACCGGCGTAGAAGGCGGCCAGGCGGCGGCCGAGCGGGGAGCCGCCGCAGATGGCGTAGCGGACCCGGCCGCCCATGGCGTTGCGGATCTTGCGGAAGACCAGGGGGTCGTAGAAGGAGCGGGCGGTCTTCAGACCGCGGCCCGGGCCGCCGCCCCCGCCCGTCTGGCGGGCCTCCATGGCCTCGCCGTAGCGCACCGCCACCGAGACGGCGCGGTCGAAGGCCGAGGACCGGCCGCCCGACTCGGCCTTGGCGCGGGCGCTGTTGAAGACCTTCTCCAGCATGTACGGGATGGTCAGCAGGCAGGTCGGCCGGAAGGCCGCCAGGTCCGGGAGCAGGTCCTCCGGTCTGAGGCTGGGCGCGTGGCCGAGGCGGACCCGGGCGCGGACGCAGGCCACGGCGACCATGCGGCCGAAGACGTGGGACATCGGCAGGAAGAGCAGGATCGACGGCTCCTCGCCCGTCTGCGCCTTGAAGACCGGGTAGAGCAGCTCGATGGCGTTGTCGACCTCGGCGAAGAAGTTCCCGTGGGTCAGCGCGCAGCCCTTGGGGCGGCCGGTGGTGCCCGAGGTGTAGATCAGGGTGGCGAGGGTGCTCGGGCTCAGCATGCCCCGGCGGACCTCCACCTCCGCGTCGGGCACCTGCGCGCCCAGCTCCGCCAGCCGCTCCACGTGCCCCTTCTCCATGACCCACAGGTGCTTCAGGTCCGGGACGCGGTCCAGTTCCGGACCCATGGCCGCGGCCTGCGCGGTGGTCTCGGTGACCAAGGTGACGGCGCCGGAGTCCTGGAGTATCCAGCGGGTCTGGAAGAGGGAGGAGGTCGGGTAGACGGGGACGGTGACCAGGCCCGCCGCCCAGGCGGCGAAGTCCAGCAGCGTCCACTCGTACGTCGTCCGCGCCATGATCGCGATGCGGTCGCCCGGCATGAGGCCCTCGGAGATCATGCCCTTGGCGACGGCCAGCACCTGCCCGGCGAACTCGGCCGCCGTCACGTCGGACCACTCCCCCTGCGCCGACCTGCGGCTGAGGACCACCTGGTGGGGGGCCGCGGCCGCGTTGTCGAAGGGCAGGTCCGCGAGGGAGCCGTGCCGCACCGGCGGGGCGAACGGCGGTACGTACGCCTCCCGTACGGCCCCGTCCAGCCGCCGCGTCTCGGGCTCCACCAGGGTGGGGCCGGGTGAGTCGGCGTAGGCGGCGGACGCGGCGAAGGAGGGAAGCGAGGTGGACACGGGCGGCTCCTGTGACGTGCAGCGGCGACACCGCGTCGCGCGCACTGCGCGGCCGGCAGTGCTCTGCTGCGTGAGGTACGCGCCTCGCGCGCCGAGGCGTTCACCGGCGCCCCCGGAACCCGGGGTTACCGGCGGTCAGTCCGGGGATCGTACGGGGCCCCCGTGGAAAGTTGGTGCGGGTTCGGGGATGGTCCCGCGCCGGAGGTGTGCAGTGTCGGGGGTTACCTGCCAGTAAGTCACGTTCGTTCGAGTACGGCCGTCACACCCTGGCCACCGGCCGCGCAGACGGAGATCAGCCCGCGTCCGGGCCCCTCCCGCTCGGCGAGCAGCGCGGCCAGCGTGGCCACGACGCGGGCCCCCGTCGCCGCGAAGGGGTGGCCGGTCGCCAGCGAGGAACCGGCCACGTTCAGACGGGCCCGGTCCACCGGGGCCAGACCCCGCTTCTCCCAGGCCGCCAGCGTGGCCAGCACCTGGGACGCGAACGCCTCGTGGATCTCGACCAGGTCGAAGTCCTCGATGCCCAGCCCGGCCCGCTCCAGCATCCGCGGGACCGCGTACGCCGGCGCCATCAGCAGGCCGTCCTCACCGCCCGCGACATCGCCGCCGACGAAGTCCACGGCCGCCGTCTCGTACGCCGTCAGGTACGCCAGCGGCTCCAGCCCGCGGGCCCGCGCCCACTCCTCGCTCGCCAGCAGGACCGTCGCCGCGCCGTCCGTCAGGGGCGTGGAGTTGCCCGCCGTCATCGTGGGGCGGTCCCCGGAGAGGCCGAACACCGGCTTCAGCGCGGCGAGTTTCTCCGCGGTGGAGCCGGGGCGCAGGTTCTGGTCGCGGGCCAGGCCGCGGAAGGGGACCACCAGGTCCTGGAAGAAGCCGCGTTCGTAGGCCGCCGCCAGCCGCTGGTGGCTCGCCGCCGCCAGTTCGTCCTGCGCCTCGCGGGTGACGCCCCAGGCCCGGGCGGTCACCGCGGCGTGCTCGCCCATCGACAGGCCGGTGCGCGGCTCCGCGTTGCGCGGGATGTCCGGGACCAGGTGGCCCGGGCGGATGCTCGCCAGCGCCTTCGCCCGGCCGCCGAGCGACTTCGCCCGGCGCGCCTCCAACAGGATGCGGCGCAGGCGGTCGTTGACGCCGAGCGGCGCGTCGCTGGCCGTGTCGGCGCCGCCCGCGACCGCCGACTCGATCTGGCCGAGGGCGATCTTGTTGGCGGCGGCGATCACGGCCTGGAGCCCCGTGCCGCAGGCCTGCTGGATGTCGTAGGCCGGGGTGCGCGGGTCAAGGGCCGAGCCGAGGACCGTCTCGCGGGCCAGGTTGAAGTCGCGGCTGTGCTTGAGGACCGCGCCCGCGACGAACTCGCCGACCGCGCCGGGGCCTTGGAGGTCGTACCGCTCGACCAGGCCGTCCAGGGCCGCGGTGAGCATCTCCTGGTTGGAGGCGGTGGCGTAGGGGCCGTCGGAGCGGGCGAAGGGGACGCGTGTGCCGCCGACGATCGCGACGCGGCGCGTCCGGGGCGGTTCCAGGGGGCTCATCTCGACCTGCTCCTCACCCGTGACATAGGCTTACCTCCGGTAACCTTACTCCAGAGTAAGCAAAGTCGGCACACGCCGCACAGCCGTTGGGGAGACAGGACATGGCCGACCGCTATCTCAGCTTCACCGGCACCGCGCCCGGCCGCTTCCTCACCCGGCGCCTGGGTCTCCCACGGCCCGCACCGCTCCGGCGGGACGCGCTGGACGGCGGCCTGCTGCACCTCACGGCCGGCAGGTCCGACCTGGACCTCGCCCCCGTGCTGGCCCGCACGGGTCTCGCCGCGGGCGGGGACGGCCACCCGGCCGCCGTCGTCCTCGACGCCACCGGCGTGCGGGACGTCGACGGGCTCGCCGGGGTGCACGCCGCCCTGCACCCCGTCGCGGGGTCCGTCGCCACGAGCGGCCGGATCGTCGTCCTCGGTGCCCCGCTCGACCCCGACGACCACCACCAGGGCGCCGCCCAGCAGGCGTTGGAGGGCTTCACCCGCTCGCTCGGCAAGGAGATCGGGCGGGGCCGGACGGTCAACCTGGTCCGGCTCACCGACGCCCCCGCCGCCGAGTCCACCCTCCGCTTCCTCCTCTCCGCCGCCTCCGCCTACGTCAGCGGCCAGGTGATCGAGGTCGCCCCCGACGGCGCCGCCGTCACCGCCCCGGAGGACTGGGACCGCCCCCTCGCCGGACGCACCGCACTGGTCACCGGCGCCGCCCGCGGCATCGGCGCCGCCGTCGCCGAGACGCTGGTCGAGCAGGGCGCCCACGTCGTCGTCCTCGACGTGCCGCAGGCGGAGCGGGAGACACGCGGGCTCGCCGAGCGCCTCGGCGGCACCCCCCTCGCGCTGGACATCACCGCCGCCGACGCGGGCGAGCGCATCGCCGCCGCCCTGCCCGGCGGACTCGACGTCCTGATCCACAACGCGGGCATCACCCGCGACCGGCGCCTGGTCAACATGGGCGCCGACCGCTGGAGTTCCGTCCTCGACGTCAACCTCGCGAGCGTCCTGCGCACCACGGACGCGCTGCTGGCCGCGGGCGCGGTGCACCGGGGCGGCCGGATCGTGGCGACCGCCTCCATCGCCGGGCTCGCGGGCAACGCCGGCCAGACCAACTACGGTGCGAGCAAGGCCGGGATCGCCGGCCTGGTCCGCTCGCTGGCCCCGCGCGCGCTCGCCGGGCACGGGGTGACGGTGAACGCGGTCGCGCCGGGCTTCATCGAGACGAAGATGACGGCGGCGGTCCCGCTGTTCATCCGCGAGGCCGGGCGCCGCATGAACTCCCTGGCCCAGGGCGGTCTCCCGGCCGACGTCGCCCGCACCACCGCCTGGCTCGCCCACCCGGCCTCCGGCGCGGTCAACGGCCAGGTCGTCCGGGTCTGCGGCCAGAGCCTGCTGGGGGCGTGATGGACCCCGCCTCCCCCACCGAGGGCTCCGCCGCCGAGGGCTCCGCCGCCTCCGCCGCCGAGGGCACGGCCTCCCCCGCCGAAGGCTCTCCCTCCCCCGTCCAGGGCACGCCCGCCTCCGCCCAGGGGTCCCGCTCCCCCGTCCAGGGCACGCCCGCCTCCGCCCAGGGGTCCCGCTCCCCCGTCCAGGGCACGCCCGCCTCCGCCCAGGGGTCACCCTCCCCCGCCGAAGGCTCCCCCTCCTCCGCCCAGGGCACGCCCGCCTCCGCCCAGGGGTCCCCCTTCCCCGCCGAAGGCTCCCCCTCCTCCGCCCAGGGCACGCCCGCCTCCGCCCAGGGGACCCCCTCCCCCGCCGAAAACTCTCCCTCCCCCGCCCAGGACACGCCCGCCTCCGCCCAGGGGACCCCCTCCCCCGCCGAAGGCTCTCCCTCCCCCGCCCAGGACACGTCCTCCCCCGTCACCATCCTGAGCGGCCCGCCCGCCCTCGTGCCGCTCCTCGCGCGCGGCGCGCTGCTGTCCCCGTTCAAGCGGCCCCGCGCGGACGCCGCTTTCCCCCGCACCCGGCTGGTCCTGCCCGGCCTGCGCGTCGACCTCGCGCGCCTGGCCGCCTACGAGCGGGCCTGCGGGTTCCCGACCGGGGCGGACGCGCTGCCGGTCACCTACCCGCACGTCCTGGGCTTCCCCGCCGCCATGCGGCTGATGAGCGACCGGCGCTTCCCGCTGCCGCTGCTCGGGCTCGTCCACACCTCCATCGACATCACCGGGCACACCGTCCTGACCGCGACGGCCGCCTACGAGCTGTCCGTCCACGTCGAGGGGCTCGCCCCGCACCGGCGCGGCACCGAGGCGTCCGTGGTGACCCGGCTGCGGGAGGGCACCGACCTGGTCTGGGAGTCGCGCAGCACGTACCTGGCCCGCCACCGCACGCCCGGACCCCCACCCGAGGCCGGGCACGCCCCCGCCGCGGCCCCCGGGCCCCTGCCCACCCGTGCCGAGTGGCGTCTCGCCGGCGACGTCGGACGGCGCTACGGTGCCGCGTCCGGCGACCGCAACCCGATCCACCTGCACCCCCTCACCGCCCGCCTCTTCGGCTTCCCCCGGGCCATCGCGCACGGCATGTGGACCGTGGCCCGGTGCCTCGCGGAGCACGGGACGCCGGACGCGGCCGTGGTGCGGGCCGAGTTCCGCGCACCGGTGCTGCTGCCGGGGACGGTGCGGTACGGGGCCGAGGGCGGGCGCTTCGAACTGCGCGGCGCCGGCGACCGGCTGCACCTGTCGGGCGAGGTCGGCCCCTATCCGGCCCGGACCGGGGCCGGCTGAGCCGCCTGGGCCGCCTGAGCCGCCGGGTCGGCGTCCGGCTCGTCCGGTGCCGACCAGGGCCGGCCCGCCATCAGGTCGCCCAGTCCGGCCCAGGCGAAGTTCATCAGGGTCGCCGCCGCCTGCTTCGCGGTGACGCCCTCGGTGGCGCTCGCCCAGTCCGCGAGGGCCTCGGCGGCACCGACGAGCGCCTCGGCCAGCCCGGCGACCTCGCCCTCGGGCAGGTGCGGGTCCCGGTGCGCGTCCCTCGCCGCGGCGGCGATCAGCTGCGTGACGAAGGCGACGATCTCCGCGCGCATCACCGCCACCTCGGCCGCGAACCGCTCCCCGTGGGTGCGGGCGTGCAGGTGCAGCACCCGCCAGGCGTCCGGGTGGCGCGCGGTGTGGTCGAAGAACGCCCGCAGTCCCGACCAGAGTTGCCCGTCGGCGGACAGTCCCGGCAGCACACCGGCCCGCACCGCCTCGGTGAGGGCGCGGGCCTCGCGGCGGATGCAGGCGGTGAAGAGGTCGTCCTTCGAGTTCAGGTACAGGTACACCAGCGGCTTGGAGACGCCCGCCAGTTCGGCGATCTCGTCCATCGACGCCGCCATGTAGCCCCGCTGCCCGAAGATGCGCACGGCGGCGTCCAGCATCTGCTGCTCCCGCACCGCACGCGGCATCCGCTTGGTCTTCGAAGCACCCATGCGCATCAGCGTACGGTCCGCACGGCGCCGATCAGGACCGCGCGCCGGGGACGGGCCGGCTCTCGCGACCGTCCGGGTCGGACCCCCGGTACCCGGCGAAGACGCGCGGACGCCCCGCGCCGGTGTCCCGGCGCGGGGCGTCGCGATGGTCCGAAGTGCCGTCAGACGGCGGCCGGGACCGGCTCCGAAGCCTTCGTGCGCGGCTCGGGCTCCGGCTCGTCGATCGGCGAGCTGTGCGCCTCGTCGTAGGCCTTGCGGTCGAGGATGCCCTCACGCGCCGAGACCAGGACCGGGACCAGCGCCTGCCCGGCCACGTTCGTCGCCGTGCGCATCATGTCCAGGATCGGGTCGATGGCGAGGAGCAGGCCGACGCCCTCCATGGGCAGGCCCAGCGTGGAGAGGGTCAGGGTCAGCATGACCGTGGCGCCGGTGAGGCCGGCCGTGGCGGCGGAGCCGACCACCGAGACGAAGGCGATGAGCAGGTAGTCGCCGACGCCGAGCTGGATGTCGAAGATCTGCGCGACGAAGATCGCGGCGATCGCCGGGTAGATCGCGGCGCAGCCGTCCATCTTGGTGGTCGCGCCGAAGGGCACGGCGAAGGAGGCGTACTCCTTCGGGACGCCGAGGCGCTCGGTGACCCGCTGGGTGAGCGGCATGGTGCCGACCGAGGAGCGGGAGACGAAGGCCAGCTGGATCGCGGGCCAGGCGCCCTTGAAGAACTGGATCGGGTTGACCTTGGCGACGGTGGCGAGCAGCGTCGGGTAGACGCCGAACAGCACGATCGCGCAGCCGACGTAGATGTCGGCGGTGAAGGTGGCGTACTTGCCGATCAGGTCCCAGCCGTAGGTGGCGATGGCGTGGCCGATGAGGCCGACGGTGCCGAGCGGGGCCAGCCGGATGACCCACCACAGGGCCTTCTGGAGGAGTTCGAGGATCGACTCGCTCAGGTTGAGGATCGGCTGGGCCTTCTCGCCGAGCTGGAGGGCGGCGATGCCGGCGACGGCGGCCATGAAGACGATCTGGAGAACGTTCAGCTCGGTGAACGGCGTGATGACGTCGCTCGGCACGATGCCGGTCAGGAAGTCGATCCAGGAGCCGGTGTTCTCGGGCTTCGCGCCGTCGGCCGGGGTGAGGCCGGTGCCGGCGCCCGGGTTGGTGACGAGGCCGATGACGAGGCCGATGGCCACCGCGATCAGCGACGTGATCATGAACCAGAGGAGGGTGCGGGACGCCAGGCGGGCCGCGTTGTTGACCTTCCGCAGGTTGGTGATGGACACCAGGATCGCGAAGAAGACGAGCGGGGCGACGGCCAGCTTCAGCAGGCCGATGAAGATGTCGCCGATCTTCTCCAGGGTGGTGACCAGCCAGGATATGTCCTGGCTGCGGGCCAGCCAGCCCAGCAGCACACCGAGGACCAGACCGCCGATGATCTGGGCCCAGAAGGGCACCTTGAAGGGCAGCTTGGGCGACTTGGAGGTCTTCTCGTCGGAAGACTTCGTGAGGGAGGACACGGACGGACTCCGTAAGGGGACGGGACGCGGGGACGGACGCGCAGTGCTGACGTGGAGAACGACGGGATGAGGGGGGAACGTCAGGGGCGACAGTTCGCGGACGCGCACCGACAGAGGTCCACGTGCAGGCGCGCCACGAGCCCGAGGCTCGGGGGTGTGTGGGGCGCGGCTGCGTGCTTCATGCACACGACTTTAACACCCTCGCTTTGAGACCCCCAAAGCCTCGCTTTGACAGGCGACGAGGGCCCTGTGCCCGTAAAACGCAGATCGCCCCGGTTTCCTGGGGTATCGGAAACCGGGGCGGGCGGGTCTGTGAGGTGCGTTACGAGGTCTGGCTGCGGGTGCGGGAGGAGTCGTCGGCGACGTCCTCCATGCCGCGGTTGGCGTCGAGGTTGGCCTTCATCCGGTCCACGCGGCCGGCGACCTGGACCGAGGCCCGGTCGCGCTCCTTGCGCAGCACGACGTAGCTGATGGGGGCCGAGACCAGCAGGGAGAGCAGGAGGATCCACATGCCGTTGGATTCGCCCAGGCCGCGCGGGAAGACGCCTGCGTAGACGAGTCCCCAGACGACCACGAGGCAGCCCACGAAGATCCCGAGGCGCATCAGCGTGTAGCGGAGCATCTCAATCCACTCTTCCGTTTCTGGCACAAAGAGGCACGTCCAGTGAAACATGCCGGGGTGCCGATCTTGCAGCGGGGTGGGGTCCGGCCGGGAGACCCGGTCAGGCCAGCGGCAGCAGCAGGATGACGTCGTCCCGGTCGTCGCCGGGGGCCACCCGGATCGCGCCGGGCACCCGGCCGACCTCCTTGTAGCCGCAGGACTCGTAGAAGCGCTCCAGGCCGAGTCCGCCCCGGCAGGTGAGGCGGATCGCCTCGATGCCGTCGACGGTGCGGGCCGCGTCCGCGGCGGCGGCCATCAGGTCGCGGCCGTAGCCCCGTCCCTGGTGGCGGGGGTGGACCATCACCGTGTAGAGCCACAGCCAGTGGGTCATCAGCCGGTGCGCGTTCAGGGCGAGGAAGGCGGTGGCGGCGACCTTGCCCTCCTCGTCGTGGCCGACGAGGAGGCGGGTGCGGCCCTCGGCCATGCCCACGAGGTGCTTGACCAGCTCGGGGCGGATGTCCTCGCGCGTCACCGGCGGTACGAAGCCCACGGAGCCGCCCGCGTTGGAGACGTCGGTCCACAGGTCGAGCACGCCGTCGCGCAGCGCGGGGGTGACGGGCGGGTCGAAGGTGAAGGTAAGGGACACGGAGCCATGGTAACCATTACCCCGGTGCGTGGGCCGTCGCGTTCCGGGTGGTGGACATGCTCCACGGCCACCGCCGTGACCGGTTCGCGTCCGGGGCCGGGTGCGGGTGCTCCGTGGCTGGTCGCGCGGTTGCCCGCGCCCCTTCGGGGCACGTTCACCGAACGCCCCGGAAAGAGGCGCCGGGGCCCGCGCGACCAGCACCCACCGACCCGCAGCCGGCGATGAGACCGGACCGACCCTCGTTCACACCCGCATCGGCTGCGGCGCCTCCCGGCGCGCGGGGTCGGGGCCCTCGAACTCCCGGATGATCTCGTACCGGGTGTTGCGCTCCACCGGCCGGAAACCGGCGTCCCGGATCAGGTCGAGCAGGTCCTCGCGGGTCAGCTTGTTCGGCGTGCCGAAGTCGTCCGCGTCATGGGTGATCTTGTACTCGACGACCGAGCCGTCCATGTCGTCCGCGCCGTGCTGGAGGGCGAGCTGGGCGGTCTGGACGCCGTGCATGACCCAGAAGACCTTGACGTGCGGGACGTTGTCGAAGAGCAGCCGGGAGACCGCGAAGGTCTTGAGGGCCTCGGCGCCGGTCGCCATCTGCGTGCGCGCCTGGAGCCGGTTGCGGACCTTGCCGTCCTTCATGTCCACGAAGTCGTGCTGGTAGCGCAGCGGGATGAAGACCTGGAAGCCGCCCGTCTCGTCCTGCAGTTCACGCAGCCGCAGCACGTGGTCCACGCGGTGGCGGGGCTCCTCGATGTGGCCGTACAGCATGGTGCACGGGGTCTTGAGCCCCTTCTCGTGCGCCAGGCGGTGGATGCGCGACCAGTCCTCCCAGTGGGTGCGGTGGTCGACGATGTGCTGCCGGACCTCCCAGTCGAAGATCTCCGCGCCGCCGCCGGTCAGGGACTCCAGGCCGGCGTCGATCAGCTCGTCGAGGATGTCGGAGGCGGACATCCCGGAGATGGTCTCGAAGTGGTGGATCTCGGTGGCGGTGAACGCCTTCAGCGAGACGTCGGGCAGCGCGGCCTTCAGCTCCCTGAGCGAGCGCGGGTAGTAGCGCCAGGGCAGGTTCGGGTGCAGGCCGTTGACGATGTGCAGCTCGGTGAGGTTCTCGCCCTCCATCGCCTTGGCGAGCTTCACCGCCTCCTCGATGCGCATGGTGTACGCGTCCTTCTCCCCCGGCTTGCGCTGGAAGGAGCAGTACGCGCAGGAGGCGGTGCACACGTTGGTCATGTTGAGGTGGCGGTTGACGTTGAAGTGGACGACGTCGCCGTTCTTGCGCGTCCGCACCTCGTGCGCGAGGCCGCCGAGCCAGGCGAGATCGTCCGACTCGTACAGCGCGATGCCGTCCTCGCGGGTCAGCCGCTCACCGGAGCGGACCTTCTGCTCCAGCTCGCGCTTGAGCCCGGCGTCCATGCGATACCTCTTTCTGAGACAGACTCGTAAACCGTACGCCCCCCGGTGTCAGACCTCGGCGTCAGACCTCTTCGGGCAGCTCGCCCACCCGGTTCTCCCACTTGGTGGAGAGCACGATGGTGGTACGGGTGCGGGAGACGCCCTTGGTCCCCGACAGCCGCCTGATGATGCTCTCCAGGCCGTCCACGTCGGTGGCGCGGACCTTGAGCATGTAGGAGTCGTCGCCGGCGATGAACCAGCAGTCCTCGATCTCCCGCAGGTCCTTCAGCCGCTGCGCCACGTCCTCGTGGTCGGCCGCGTCGGAGAGGGAGATGCCGATCAGGGCGATGACGCCGAGACCGAGCGAGGCGGAGTCCACGGTGGCCCGGTAGCCGGTGATGACCCCGGCCGCCTCCAGCCGGTTGATGCGGTCGGTGACGCTGGGCCCCGACAGTCCGACGAGGCGTCCCAGCTCCGCGTAGGAGGCCCGGCCGTTCTCCCTCAGGGCCTGGATGAGCTGCCTGTCCACCGCGTCCATGCGATCGAAGCCTTCCACTGAAGAGTTCTGAAGATGTGGGTCACAACGTGTGGGGGGGAGGTGGTGCTCAGGTGGTGGGGCGTGCCCCGCCGAGGTCGCCGCGCCAGCGGCGGTACAGGTCGTGCTGGACCCCGGCCGCGTCCAGGACGCGGCCGGCGACGAAGTCGACGAGGTCCTGGATGTGCGTGGCCCCCGCGTAGAAGGCGGGCGAGGCGGGCACCACGGCGGCGCCCGCGTCGTCCAGGGTCACCAGGTGCCGCAGCGTCCGGCCGTCCAGCGGGGTCTCCCGCACGGCGACGACCAGCTTGCGGCGCTCCTTGAGGGTCACGCTCGCCGAGCGCTGGAGCAGGTCCTTCGACAGTCCCAGGGCGACGCCCGCGACGCAGGCCGTCGAGGCGGGCACGATCAGCATGCCCTTGACGGGGTACGACCCCGAGGACGGCCCGGCGGCGAGGTCCCCCGCGCTCCAGTGCCGTACGCCGGAGAGGTCGTCCACGTCGAAGGTCCCGGGCTTGCCGTCGGCGCCGCGCGCGAGCCACTGCCGCAGGTCGGTCTCCCAGTGGGCGTCCCGGAACGAGATGCCGGTCTCGTCGAGCAGGGTGAGCCGCGAGGCCCGGCTGACCACCAGGTCGACGCTCTCGCCGGCGGCGAGCAGCGCCCGCAGCACCGCCGCCGCGTACGGCGTACCGGAGGCGCCCGACACCCCCACGATCCAAGGCGTGCGCTGCGTCTGTCCTGGCTTCATGGTGTCGAGCCTAGTCGCAGGCTCAGGGTTTTCAGACGGTGAGGCCCCGGACGAGCAGGTCGAGCAGCGCGCACACGAACAACGCGATCCCGATGAAGCCGTTGACCGAGAAGAACGCCCTGTTCAGGCGGGTCAGGTCGGTCGGGCGCACGATGGTGTGCTCGTAGACGAAGGCGCCCGCCACGATCAACAGGCCGAGCCAGAAGAAGAATCCGGCGTCGGTGGCGAGGGCGTACCAGACGAAGAGGCCCGTGGTGACGGTGTGGCAGGCGCGGGCGCCCCAGATGGCCGCCGGGATGCCGAAGCGGGCCGGGACCGACTTCACGCCGACCTGCCGGTCGGTCTCGACGTCCTGGCAGGCGTAGATCAGGTCGAAGCCGCCGATCCAGATGCCGACCGCGAGGCCGAGGACGACGGCCTCCCAGGACCACTCGCCGGTGATCGCCAGCCAGCCGCCGATCGGGCCCATGGCCTGGGCGAGGCCGAGGATGGCCTGCGGGAAGTTCGTGAACCGCTTGCCGTAGGGGTAGACCACCATCGGGATCACCGCGACGGGGGCGAGGGCGAGGCAGAGCGGGTTGAGCAGGGCCGCGGCGCCCAGGAAGACGACGAGGGCGATCAGCGCGCCGGTCCAGGCGTGCTTGACCGACATGGCGCCGGTGACGAGTTCGCGGTGGGCGGTGCGGGGGTTGCGGGCGTCGATCTCGCGGTCGATGATCCGGTTGACCGCCATGGCGAAGGTGCGCAGGCCCACCATCGCGACGGTGACCAGGAGCAGCCGGCCCCAGTGGATGTTCTCGTCCCACAGGTACATCGCGGTCAGGGCGGCGATGTAGGCGAAGGGCAGCGCGAACACCGAGTGCTCGATCATCACCAGGCGCAGGAACGCCTTGGTACGCCCCGGCTGCTGCGGCAGCGCGGCGGAAGCCGAGGTCACAGTCCGTACTCCTTCCAGCGGCGGTCGACCTTCGCCGCCGTCTCCGGGTCGGACAGCACCATGTCCGGCCAGCCCCCGTCGCGCGTGTACCCCTCCTCGGGCAGCTTCTTCGTCGCGTCGATGCCCGCCTTGCCGCCCCAGAACTGCTGGTAGGAGGCGTGGTCGAGATGGTCGACCGGGCCTTCGACGACGGTGAGGTCGCGGGCGTAGTCGGTGTTGCCGAGCGCCCGCCAGGCGACCTCGTGCAGGTCGTGGACGTCGCAGTCGGAGTCGACGACGACGATCAGCTTGGTCAGGGACATCATGTGGGCGCCCCAGATGGCGTGCATCACCTTCTGGGCGTGCTTGGGGTACTTCTTGTCGATCGAGACGATCGCGCAGTTGTGGAAGCCGCCGGCCTCGGGGAGGTGGTAGTCCACGATGTCCGGCACGATGATCTTGAGGAGCGGGAGGAAGAAGCGTTCCGTCGCGCGTCCCAGCGGACCGTCCTCGGTCGGCGGGCGGCCGACCACGATCGACTGGAGCAGCGGGCGCTTGCGCATCGTCACGCAGTCGATCTTCAGGGCCGGGAAGGGCTCCTGCGGCGTGTAGAAGCCGGTGTGGTCGCCGAAGGGGCCCTCGGGGAGCATCTCGCCGGGCTCCAGCCAGCCCTCGATGACGACCTCGGCCTGGGCGGGGACCTGGAGCGGCACGGTCTTGCAGTCGACCATCTCGATCCGCTTGCCCTGCACGAACCCGGCGAAGAGGTACTCGTCGATGTCGCCGGGGAGCGGGGCGGTGGAGGCGTACGTCACGGCGGGCGGGCAGCCGAAGGCGATGGCGACGGGCAGCCGCTCGCCGCGCCGGGCCGCCACCTGGTAGTGGTTGCGGCTGTCCTTGTGGATCTGCCAGTGCATGCCGATGGTGCGCTTGTCGTGGCGCTGGAGCCGGTAGAGGCCCAGGTTGCGGATGCCCGTCTCGGGGTCCTTGGTGTGGGTCAGGCCCAGGTTGAAGAAGGAGCCGCCGTCGTCGGGCCAGGTGAAGAGGGCGGGGAGCCGGTCGAGGTCCACGTCGTCGCCGGTCAGGACGACCTCCTGGACGGGGGCGCTGCCCGGCTTCACCTTCTTCGGCGGCACGTGGGTCATCGTGCCGAGCTTGCCGAAGGCCTCGCGCATGCCGACGAAGCCCTGCGGCAGCTCGGGACGGAGCAGCCCGCCGATCTTGTCCGAGATGTCGGAGTACGACTTCAGGCCGAGGGCCTTGAGCAGGCGCCGGTCGGTACCGAACACGTTCATCGCGAGGGGCATGTCGGAGCCCTTCACGTTCTCGAAGAGCAGGGCGGGGCCGCCGGCCTTGTTCACCCGGTCGACGATCTCCCCGATTTCCAGGTACGGGTCCACCTCGGCCTTGATGCGCTTGAGGTCGCCCTCGCGCTCCAGCGCCCGGAGCAGCGAGCGAAGATCGTCGTAAGCCATGCGGTCCAGTATCCCCGAGCCGCTACCCTGGCCCTGTACCTGGGGGCCGTGACGCGTCCCCGCCCACCGCTTGAGCTGGAGAGGCCCCATGCTCCGGGTGCTGATGTTCCTGATCCCACTGGCGCTGAGCGTCTACGCGTTCATCGACTGCATCAGCACGAAGGACGAGGACGTCCGGCACATCCCCAAGCCGCTGTGGGCGATCCTCGTCCTGCTCTTCCCGCTGGTCGGCTCGGTCTCGTGGATCATCGCCGGCAAGAAGCGGCAGCCGGCCGGCTCCTCGCCCTGGCAGGGCGGCGGCGGGCGGCGGCAGTGGGTCGCGCCGGACGACAACCCGGACTTCCTGAAGTCGCTGGACAAGGACGACGAGAAGGACCGCGACCGCGACAAGGACGAGGACCCCAAGGGCGACTGACCCGCGGGGGCCCGGTCACTCGTCGACGAAGATCGCCTCGGCGGTGGATGCGGTGACGGCTCGGGTGAGCCAGTGGCGGAGGACTTCGGGGTCACCGCACGCGGTGATGCGTCCGCGGACTTCGTCGGAGACGGGGAGGCCTCGCTGTTCCAGGACGATCAGGACGTCCTCGGCACCGCGCTGTGCGCGGCCCTCGTCGCGGATCTCTTCGGAGATGTAGGACTTGTAGAAGGAGAGGTCCACGGCCACCAGGTTCCTCCAGAGGTGCTTGGCCGGGCGGTTGCCCAGTCCATGTGCGGTGAATTCGACGATGGGGTCCACGACGTCTTCAGGCGCGTCCCGCAGTGCTGTGGAAAGGGCCTTCAGTATCGCATTCACGACCGGTTCGGCGGCGTGTGTGATGGCCGCCAGGCTGGCCAGCACGAGATCGGCACGGGCCTCCTCCGGGTCGGTGATCACCGGCATGTTGTGCGGTCCGGCCACTAGGGGCGTCAGGGTGAGCGTCGGCAGCTCGGGGGGTCCGCAGGTCACTGGTAGCTGGGCCCACTTGGCCGTCGCGTAGTCCTGGCAGACGACCAGCAGCGCGGTGGGCAGGCGGTACTTCGTCCACAGGTACGAGACGTAGTACGCCCAGCTCGCGGGTTTATCCGGGTCCTTCTTGCCCTGGGCCTCGACGGCCAGCAGGAATGGGCCTTGGTCGGCGGTCTCGAAGCGCAGGAGGGTGTCGACCCGGCGTTCGACGGGGCTCGCCTCGGTGAGGTCGGTGGGCAGGGTGGTCGCCGCGACGGGTCTGGGGATGTCGACCCCCAGGAAGCGGGAGACGCGGCTGAAGAGTCCCGGGTCGTGTTGGAAGATGCGGTGCATCGCCTCGTGAGACGAGCTGACCATGGGGTTCCGTTCTAGGTCAGGGGTGGTGGGCGGCTGCCGTGCGGCAGTCGCGGCAGTGGGGTTCGTGGTCGGGGGCGCGGAAGCCGCGGTCGCAGCGGTCGCAGTTGCGCAGGGGGTGCCGGACCGGGGGTGGTGCGGCGGTCGTCCGGGGGCCCAGCGGTGGTGGGGGTGGTAGCTGGGCCGTCAGGCGGTGGGCCAGGAGGGCCGCCGGGCGGCGTACGCCCTCAGCGGGCAGGCCGGTGGTCAGGGCGTCGCGTACGGCCGCGGGGCTGACCTCGCGTTCCAGCCAGGCGGCCACGCCGGGGGCCAGGTGGGTCGTGTCGCAGGCCGAGAGCAGCAGGCGGCGGTCGTGGCGGCGCAGGCCGGTGAGGACGTCGGTGGCCTGCTTCAGGAGCGCGGGGGCCTTGCAGCCGGGTTGCGGTACGGCGGGCAGCGGGCGTGGCGCCGCGGGCGGGCGACGCGGAGGGCGCTCCACCCGCGCGGGAGCGTGCGGGCGCCCGGAGGTGCGGCGCCGGGCCGCGCTCGCCGGGTCGTTGCACGACACCGTGCGCGTGACGATGCGGCCGTCCGGGATGCGCTCCCGTTCGCGGCGCAGGTAGCCGTACTCCTCCAGCTCGTTCAGGGCCGCGCCGATGCGGGTCGCGCCCTCCTTGAAGCGGGCGGTGAGGCTCCTGATGTCCACCGGGGTGCCGACGCGCACCGACTGGATGTACAAGCCCAGGCCGATCGCCAGCAGCGACAGGTGCGGGTGCTGGGCGAGGTGGTTGCCGACCACGGTGAAGTTGGTGGTGTGGCGCACGTGCTCGTGCGTGACCCCTGATCGGGGGTGTTTGCCGCCGGGGGCGGACGGGGCGTGCGGAGGCGCGCTAAGGTCGCGGGTATCCATCAGGAAGAGGGTTCGACTTCCTCGTTGGCCAGGCCCTCGTGGGGATTGCGAGTCCCCTCGGGGGCTGACATATGTCAGCGGGTAATGCGCTGAGAGTAGGGGAGTTGGGGCCCCCGAAAGCCAGCCCAACCGGTGATGTTCACCCAGGCGAGTGAGGCGACGCCGTGGGCGGGAGGGAGGGGTGGGGCTTGGCTGGGTTTCTTTCTCCCAGTGGTTTTTTCCGGGTAGGCGCCCGTCTCACCGGAGCACGAGAAAGCGGGCTCCGGTGAATGCGGACCAGGCGGCGCGGCCGACCAAGAGGACGGGGCCGTCAGGGCTCTTGCTGTCGCGGACGGGGACGACGCCGGGGAATCCGGGGGCTACTTCGACGCAGTCTCCGCCGTTGGCACCGCTGTAGCTGCTCTTGATCCAGAACATCGCGTCGGGTTTGTGGCTGCCCATGGTGTTCAGACCCTTCGATCGCGTTGGTCTGGCGAGTCGGGCCCCTGTCACCGGTCCACGAGGAAGCAGGCTCCGGTGAATGCGGACCAGGCGCCGCGACCGACGAGCAGGACGGGACCGTCAGGGATCTTGCTGTCGCGGACGGGGACGACGGACGTGAATCCGGGGGCCACTTCGACGCAGTTGCCGCCGTTTTCCCCGCTGTAGCTGCTCCTGATCCAGAACGCCGCGTCGGATTCGTGGCTGCCCATGGTGTTCGTACCCTTCGATCGCGTCGCCGAGGAGGGCGACCGTCTGGCGAGTCGAAAGTGAGTCCGCCCTGAGCACATCATAGGTGTGGCTGTGCTGGGCGAACACGGCTGGATCACTGGTGAAGTGACCCCGTTCCAGCGACTCCGAGTACACCCAACGCTCCCCGCCGGGCAGCTCGATCAGGGACATCGAGACGTTGGGCCGCAGGAGTTCCGGGTAGCTCGCGGGCGCCACCTGGATGCGGATGTTGGGGCGGCGTCCGAGGTTCAAGAGGGCCGCGCACTGGTCCCGCATCACCTCCGGGCCGCCCACCACGTTGCGAAGACAGCTCTCGTCCAGGACGACGACGTAGGACGGGCGCTCGTCGCCCATGAAGCGTTGCTGTCGGCTCAGTCGTGCCCGCACGCGCTCCTCCAGCTCCTCGCCGCTCGCGACGCGGGAGAACAGGGCCCGGGCATACATCTCGGTCTGCAACAGCCCCGGCACCACCCGCTCCTGGTACTCCCGCAGAGCGACGGCCACCGCGTCCATCTCGGCCCGGCGTCGGAACCAGTCCGGATGCTCCACCTCCGGATACCAGTCGATCCGCCCCCACAGCCGCCCCAGCACCCCGCCCGCGCCCAGCAGCTCGTCGCACGTCTTCGCGAAGGTGTCCTGCGGTACCCGCGACCCCGCCTCCACGCGGGCGACGTGTGAGCGGTCGCAGGGGATGCGGGCCGCCAGGGCCTCCTGCGTGAGGCCCGCGGCCTCACGGAAGTGCCGCAGCACCTCGCCGAACACGGCGGCCGTACTCGCGCCCGAGCCACCGGCGTTGCGCCGTCCCACGAAGCGGACCTCCTTCGTGACAGTCCCTGAGTGTCACGCGCCAGGCGTTGCTCCGCACGATTCCCCTGCGCGACGCTCGGTACACCCAGAGTCACGGAGGTTCACGATGGATCACGAGGGGCGACTGAGCGCCGCCGTGCGGGCGGTCAACGGCCGTTCGCTCAGCGACGCGTCGACGGCACGGGCGCTGGTCGCGCTGCCGCCGCCGCCCGAGCCGGTGCCCGGCTGCGCCCTCTGCGCGCAGCTGGCCGTCCTGCGCGCCCACGCGCGGGCCGTCGGCGACGGCAGCGCGGAGACCGACGCCGACGTGCTGCTGGCCCGGCACCAGCGGCAGGCGCACGCGCTGCGCCGGGTGTTCCGGTACGTGCCGTTCACGATCGTCCAGGACCCGTCCGCATGGCCGGAGTACGAGGCGCGGTGCGTGTCGGGGGACGAGGCCGACTGCGGTGCCTCCTCCGGGCCGCGTGGGGGCCCGGAGGAGGTGGAGGAGTGGCAGCGCGGGCACACCCGGGAGACCCGGCACCTGCGCTACCGGCGCTGCTTCGCGGACTACGCGGTGCTGGAGCCGGTCAGGAGCGGGCCGGGTCCGACGGGAGCCACAGGTCGCACTTGTGGTCCTGCGGGAAGGTCGTCGACGCCGTGATCGCCTCGGGGGCGAGCACCTGAACCTTCGGGTACTGGTTCCAGCGCGGGGCGCCCAGCGCGTACGGGACGCCGGTGTGGGCGAAGTTGGTCCAGTAGCCGAGCATCTTGTCCGCCAGGGCGTTCTGGGCGGGCGTGCCGGAGACGCCGCCGAAGACGTACCGGATCTCGGAGCCGTGCGGGGCGCCCAGCGGGAAGCCGACCGGCAGGTTCAGGTGGTCCATGGCCCCGCGGTCGGCGAACTCGTACTGGTAGGAGCGGGTATGGCCGGCCATCAGTCGCGCGGTGCGGGACTGGAGGCAGGCGAACTGGGAGTCGGTGAGGACCGCGCCGAGGGCCTCGGCGGGGGTGCCGTAGTCGGACAGGGGGTAGCGGGCGAGGATCGCGTCGGCGCGGTCGCCGTACAGGGTGCGGACGGCCACCGGGTAGCCGGCCGCCGTGAGGGGCCGGCCGGCCAGGTCGTAGGTGGTCGCGACGGTGAGGCGGCCCTCGTCGGCGGTGGTGCCCTGGAGGACGGGGACGCGGTGGAAGCGGCCGCTCTCCAGGGCGTCCGCGATCTGGAGGGGCAGGACGCGGCCGTCGACGTTGGGGACCCAGCGGGCGGTGGGGGCCGTGGCGGCCCTGAGCAGCTCGCCGGCGGGCTTGGCGCGCAGGCAGGCCACGTCGGCGCAGCCCAGGGAGGCGGCCCAGGAGGCGCCGGTGCGCTGCTGGGACTCCTGGGTGGGCAGCGGGAAGCCGCAGCCGGACTGGGCGATGGCGCGGTCGAAGAGGCCGGTCGCGCGGGGCGAGACGAGGTGCTGGCAGACGCTGCCGCCGCCCGCGGACTCGCCGAAGACGGTGACGTTGCCGGGGTCACCGCCGAAGGCCGCGATGTTCTGCCGTACCCAGCGCAGGGCCGCCTGCTGGTCGAGCAGGCCGTAGTTGCCCGAGATACCCTCCGGGGACTCGCCGGCCAGGCCCTCGTGGGCGAGGTAACCGAAGGCGCCCAGGCGGTAGTTGAGGGTGACGACGACCGCGTCGCCCCGGGTGGCCAGGTTTCCGCCGTCGTAGAAGGCGCCGGAGCCGATGGTGAAGCCGCCGCCGTGGATCCAGACCATCACCGGCCGCTTGGTGACGGAACGCTCGGTGGGCGCGTGCACGTTGAGGTAGAGGCAGTCCTCGCTCGGGGTGCCGGGACCGGCCAGGTCTCCCCAGGGGGTGGAGGAGTTCGCCTGCATGCAGGGGTTGCCGGGGGTGGTGGCGTCGCGGACTCCCGTCCAGCGTGCGGGCGCCGCGGGCGGCTTCCAGCGCAGGTCGCCGACGGGCGGGGCGGCGTAGGGGATGCCCAGGTAGTCGTGGGTGGTCTCGGCCGTCGCGCCGCGCACCTGCCCGTAGCGGGTGGTGACGGTCGGCGCGTCGGCCGCGGCGGCGGGGGCGGCGAGTGCGGTGGGGGCGGCGGCCAGGGCGGTCGCCGACAGCAGGAGGAGGCCGGACAGCGCCCCTCGTAGGCGGCGCGGCCATGACCGTGCGGTGCGGGTTCTCGGCGTGCGTGTCGTGAGCGGGCCGGACATCGGCACCTCCGTGACGGGGTGGGTGGGGGGCAACAGCCCCCGCAGTGTCGGCGTCCGCCGCCGCGTCCCGCATCGCGTGAATCACCAGTCTCCGGGCGGGGCCTACCCTTCTCGTCGATGACGAACGACCGCCGTCTGCGCACCGTGGACCTGGCCCGCCGGGCCGGCCTCTCGACGCAGCAGATCCGCAACTACGAGGACGCCGGGGTGCTCCCCCCGGCGGACCGGACCGAGGCCGGCTACCGCGTCTTCGGCGAGCGGCACCTGCGGGCGCTCCTGACGTACCGGTCGCTGCAACCGGGGTACGGGCCGGTGGCGGCGACGCGGATCATGCGGACCGTGCACGAGGGGGACGTGCCCGGCGCGCTCGCGCTCGTCGACGGCGCGCACGCGGCCCTGCACGCGGAGCGGCTCTCGCTGCGGGAGGCGAGCGCGGCGCTGGAGGAACTGGCCCGCGAGGCGCCCGGGCCGCAGCCCCGCTCCGGCGGACTGCGCATCGGCGAGGTGGCCGCGCTGATCGGCGTACGGACGTCCGCGCTGCGGGTGTGGGAGGCGGCGGGGCTGCTCACGCCCCGGCGCGATGGCGGCACCGGCTACCGGGTGTTCGGGGCCGCCGACGTGCGCGACGCCCGGCTCGTGCACACGCTGCGCGGGGCCCACTACCTGTTCGAGCAGATCCGTCCCGTCCTGGACGGCCTGCGGCGCGAGGGCGGCAGCGAGGCGCTGCGGGCCGCGCTCGGGGCGCGGGAGCGGGCGCTCACCGCGCGGACCCGGGCGATGCTGGCGGGCGCGGGGGCCCTCGACGCCTACCTGGGGGACGGCCGGACGGGGTGAACGGCGGTCCCCGTACCGCCGTTCGAGGGGCCATCCGTTTCGTTGAAGAGTGCCGACACACCCGGTGCAGGGTCGCGGACTGGGCATTCAGTTGGTCGGGTCTGTGACATCTGCGAACGGAGACCCCTCGTGCGACTGACCGACATCCACCGCTGCGAGATCCGGCCCGGCCACCTCGTCGAGTGGACGCTCAGTCCGGCGACCGTCGAGGTCGCGGCGGCCCTGCCCGAGGACGCCCGGCCACCGGCGTACATCCAGGAGTCGCACATCCGCACCGCGCGGTCGCTCCGCGACGACGGCCTGTTCGTGCCGACCTGGCTCGGCGCTGCCTTCGACCTTCCCGGCCCGGTCGACCTGGACGCGCTCCAGGAGGCGCTGCGCGCCTGGACGCTGCGGCACGAGACGCTGCGCAGCGGTTTCCGCTGGGACGGAGGGGCCGACGACACCATGCGCCGGTTCACGCTCGACGCGGACGCGGTGGCCCTGCGCCGGGAGGACGTCGGCCACTTCCCGGACACGACGGACCTGGCCCGCCACCTCCAGACCCGCTTCGACGGCGTCGCGGACGCGCTGCGCTGGCCCAACCTGATCTACACGGCCGTCGTCCGGGACGACGGCGCGAGCGTCTACATGGCCTTCGACCACAGCAACGTCGACGCCTACTCCCTCTACCGCATCCCCGCCGAGGTGCACGAGCTGTACCGGGCCGGCGTGGAGGGCCGGGCCCTGGAGGGGCCGCCGGTCGGCAGCTACGTCGACTTCTGCGAGGCGGAGCGCGCGGAGGCCGACCGGATCGACGGCGACCACGACGTCGTCGCCCGCTGGCGGGAGTTCATCCGGCGGTGCGACGGGCGGCTGCCCTCCTTCCCGGTCGACCTCGGGCTGGAGCCGGGCGGGCCGCTGCCCGAGCAGAAGCTGCTGCGCGAACCGCTGGTGGACGCGGCCGACGCCGCCGCCTTCGAGGCGTACTGCCGTCCCCACGGAGGCAGCCTGGCCGGCGTCCTGGCCGCGACCGCGCTCGCCGTCCACGAGATCGGCGGGGAGCCGGTGTACCGCACGGTGGTGCCGTTCCACACCAGGTCCCGGTCCCAGTGGTCGGAGTCCGTGGGCTGGTACGTGGGCGGCGCGCCCATCGAGGTGCCGGCGGACCGGGCCCGGGACTTCCCCACCGCCCTGCGGACCGTCCAGGCCGAACTCCGGGCCAACCGGCGGATGTCGCGCATGCCGATCGACCGGGTGCTGCGCCTGCTCGGCACGGACTTCCGCCCGGTCTCACCGGACCTGTACTCGATCGTGTCCTACGTCGACGCGCGCGGCGTCCCCGGCGCCGGCCGGTGGCCGGAGCACTCGGCGTACGCACTGCTGCGGGTGTCCTACGGCGACCAGGTGTGCGCCTGGGTCACCCGCCTCCCGGAGGGCCTGTGGTTCGCCGCCCGCCACCCGGACACCGACGTGGCGTACAAGAACCTGAGCCTGTACGTGGAACGCCTGCGGGACATCATCACCGGCGTGGCCCGCGACCACCCCTAGGAACACCGCCCCGTGCCGTGCCTCCCGCGCACGCCGAAGGCCGGTCCCGCGACCCGCGTCGCCGGACCGGCCTTCGGTGCGGAGGGCTCAGAAGCCCACCGACTGGAGGGCGCCCAGGCCCACGTCGGCGTAGGAGTGCTTGCCGGAGACGAAGATGTTGACGCCGTAGTAGTTGAACAGCCAGCAGGCGAAGGCGGCCAGGGCCAGGTAGGCGGCCTTGCGGCCCTTCCAGCCGGCGGTGGCGCGGGCGTGCAGGTAGCAGGCGTAGGCGACCCAGGTGATGAACGACCAGGTCTCCTTGGGGTCCCAGCCCCAGTAGCGGCCCCAGGCGTCGCCCGCCCAGATGGCGCCCGCGATGATCGTGAACGTCCACAGCGGGAAGACGGCGGCGTTGACGCGGTAGGCGAACTTGTCGAGGGAGGCCGCGGCGGGCAGCCGGTCCAGGACGGAGCTGGCGAAGCGGCCCGGCGTGCCGCCGGAGGCGAGCTTGCTCTCGAAGCTGTCCTTGAAGAGGTACAGGATCGTCGAGACCGCGCCGACGTAGAACACCGCGCCGCAGAAGATCGCGGTGGAGACGTGGATCCACAGCCAGTACGAGTGGAGCGCGGGGACGAGCTGGTCGCTGGCGGTGTACAGGACCGTGACGGCGAGGCCGAGGTCGAGCAGGACCGTGGTGATCAGCGGGAGGCCGAGCCAGCGGACGTTCTTCCGCAGCGCCAGGAGCAGGAGGTACACACCGACGGCGGTCGTCGTGAACGTGATGTTGAACTCGTACATGTTGCCCCACGGCGCCCGGTTCACCGAGAGGGCGCGGGTGAGCACACCACCGAACTCGATGACGAAGGCGAGCGCGGTGAGGGAGATGGCGATCCGCCCGTACAGGTCGCCCTGCACGGTGCCGCCGTGCGCCCCCGGTCCGTCGGGCACGTCGCGGGAGCCGCTCGCCGAGCGGACGACGACCTGGGGCCGCTCCAGTACGGCGGTGGAGCCGGCCTTGTTCACGGTGACCGCCGGGGCGGTCCTCGTCCTCGCCGCCCCGCCGGTCGCGGTGAGCGCGGCGGCGGTGCGGCCGACCTTGCTGCGGCTGCCGAAGAGCCACTCGGCGATGTAGGCGAAGAACGCCAGGGTGTAGACCGCCATCGCGGAGTAGATCAGCGTGTTGCTGATGTTCGCGAGGTTCTCGTTGGTCGCGGCGGCCAGATGGGTCGCGGCGGCCAGATCGGTTGCGGCGGCGAGAGTCACTTCTCAGCCCCTTCGGCAGGTACGACGTGGGTGTCGGGGGAATCGGGGGTGTCGTCGTCGTTCTTCGGCGCGTCGGGCGCCCGCTCGTACAGGGCGCCCGCGAGGTCGCCGAGTTCCTCGGGGACCTTCGCGGACTCGCTGCGCCCGAGGCCGGCCATCTCCACGACGGTCACCCCGTCGGCGCCCTTGACGGCCCGCACCCACACGCGGCGGCGCTGGATGAACAGGGAGCCGGCGAGGCCGAGGATCGCGGCGACGGAACCGGCGAGCGCCCAGCCGCTGGCGGGCTGCTCGGTGACCTGGAAGTTGGCCCACTCCTGGACGCCGTCGAAGGTGACCGTGCCGGCGCCGTTCGGGAGGGTCATGGTCTCGCCGACCTTGAGCTGCTTCTTGAACAGCTTGCCGTCGGAGTCCTTGAACTCCTCCAGGTTGGTCTTGTCGAGCTGGTAGATGCTCTTGGCGAAGCCCGCGTCCACCCCGAGGTCGCCGTGGTAGGCGGAGAGCGCCAGCATCGGGTTGATCAGCGCGGGGAAGGTCGACAGCATCGTGCTGCCCTTGCCGCCGTAGGTCGGCAGGAAGAAGGCGTTGAAGCCGAGCTGCTCCTTCTTCCCGTCGGCGTCGCGGTAGCCGTCGCGGACCATGACGGCGCCGGAGGAGGTGACGTTGGAGTCCAGCGGCAGCAGGGCGGTCGCCTCCTTGTCCATGACGACGTTGCCCTGGCCGTCCCTGATCGTGACGATGGGCGCGTAGCCGTGGGCGGTGAGGTAGACCTTCGAGCCGTCGATCTCCAGGGGCTCGTTGACCTCGATGGTCCTGGTCCGCTCCTTGCCGAAGGCGCCCTCGCTGTAGCTCACCTCGGCCTCGTAGACGCGCGGGGTGCCGCGGTTGGGGCCGCTCGCCTCGTAGGTGCCGTGGAAGTCCTTCAGGCTGAAGCTGAAGGGGGTCAGGTCGTGGTCCGGGTCGAAGAGGTTGCCGGACTTGAAGTCGTCGTACTGGGTGAGCGTGTTGGAGAAGCCGTCGCCCTCCAGGATCAGCTTGTTGCCCTCGTACTTGAACAGCTGGCCCCAGCCGAAGGCGATCAGCATCACGATCAGCGCGATGTGGAAGAGCAGGTTGCCGGCCTCGCGCACGTAGCCCTTCTCGGCGGCGACGGCGTCGCCGACCGTGTGGGCGCGGAAGCGGCGCCCTCCCAGGATGCCGAGTGCGGCCTCGCGGACCTGCTCGGGCTCGGCCGCGGTGCGCCAGGTGGTGTACGCGGGCAGCCGGTCCAGGCGGCGGGGCGCGCCGGGCGGGCGGCTGCGGAGCTGGCCGACGAACTGCCAGGTGCGCGGGACGATGCAGCCGATGAGGGAGACGAACAGCAGGATGTAGATCGCGGAGAACCACACCGAGCTGTAGACGTGGAAGAGGCCGAGCTTGTCGTAGAGCGGCCCGAGGATGTCGTGCCGGTCGCGGAACTCGGCGACCTTCATCTCGTCGACGCCGCTCTGCGGGATCAGCGAGCCGGGGATCGCGCCCAGCGACAGCAGCAGGAGCAGCAGCAGCGCCACCCGCATCGAGGTGAGCTGGCGCCAGAACCAGCGGACCCAGCCGACGACGCCGAGGGCGGGGAGGTTCGGGGCCTCCTCGCGGGGGGCGGTGGAGAGCTGGGAGCCGGCGGCGCCGAGGTCCTGGTCCTCGCCCGCCGCCGGGGTCTTGTCCGTGGTCGTGTCACTCATCGGTCAGATCCCTACAGTGAAGCCGTTGGACCAGGTCTGCATGTCCTGCACGATGCTGTCCCACACGCCGGTGAGCAGCAGCAGGCCGGTCGCGATCATCATGACGCCGCCGACCCGCATCACCCACACGTAGTGCCGCTTGATCCAGCCGAAGGCGCCGAGCGCCTTGCGGAAGGCGACCGCGGCGAGCACGAAGGGCACGCCGAGGCCGACGCAGTACGCGACGGTCAGTATGGCGCCGCGCCCGGCGGTGCCCTGGTCGGCGGAGAGCGCCAGCACGGAGGCGAGGGTCGGGCCGATGCAGGGCGTCCAGCCGATGCCGAACAGGGCGCCGAGCAGCGGGGCGCCGACCAGGCCGGTGACCGGACGCTTGTGGAAGCGGAACTCGCGCTGGGTGAACCAGGGCATCAGGCCGATGAAGAAGACGCCCATGAGGATCATGAGGACGCCGAGCACCTTGGTCAGGACGCCCCGCTCCTCCTGGAGCGTCGAGCCGAAGTAGCCGAACAGCGCTCCGCTGGAGACGAACACGGCGGTGAAGCCGAGGACGAAGAGGGAGGCTCCGGCGACCATCCGGCCGCGGCGGGCCTCACCGAGGTCGGTGCCGGTGACCCCGGTCACGTAGGAGAGGTAGCCGGGGACGAGCGGCAGGACGCAGGGGGAGAAGAAGGAGACGAGGCCGCCGAGGAGCGCGATGGGCAGGGCCACCAGCAGGGCGCCGTTGAGCACCGTGCCGTTGAAGCCCTCGGCGGCGAGGGTGGACATCGTGGACATCGGGGTCACGTCTCCGACTTGCCCGACTCGCCGGACTCGCCCGACTCGCTCGTGAGGTACGGGGCGAGCATCTTGCGGAGCTTCTCCTCGCTGAGCGCCTGGAGGGTGCGCGCGGCGACCTTGCCCTCCCGGTCGATGACGAGCGTGGAGGGGATCGCCTGGGGGTTCAGGGTGCCCTTCTCGAAGCGGAGCATCAGCTTGCCGGTCGGGTCGTACAGGCTCGGGTAGCTGACCCCGAACTCCTTCTCGAAGGCGCGGGCCGGGCCGGTGGAGGTGTCGCGGGTGTTGATGCCGACGAACTGGACGCCCTGGTCCTTGACGTCCTGGTAGACCGTCTCGAAGTTCTTGGCCTCGGCCCGGCAGGGCGGGCACCAGGAGCCCCAGACGTTGAGGACGACGACCTTGCCCTTGTAGTCGCCGACGTCGAGCTGCCCTCCGTCGACCGTCTCGCCGGACAGGTCGGGGGCGTCGGCCCGCTCGCCCTTGTCGGCGGTGGAGATGCCGTCCGCACCCGTGACGAAGCCGGTGTCACCGCCGCCGCCCGAGGTGCCGCCGGAGCCGCAGGCGGTGGCCAGCAGCGCGACCGCCGCGGCACCGGCGGTCAGGACGACGCGGCGGCGGGCACGGGCGGTGGTGCTGGCGCGGTGCGAGCGGTTCGACCGGTTCGAGCGGTTCGAACGCAGGGGGGCGCGGCTGGCGGCACTCATGTGAAAAGTTTCGCATGTCCGTTCCGGGGATCTTGCGCACCCCCCTCAGGGGCGGAAACCCGCATTTCAGGCGGCGTTTCCCGAGGGGGTCGGGGCGCCCGATGCCGTCGGCGCCTCCTTGAGGAAGGCGCTCCAGCCGCCGGCCGGCCGCTGCCCCACCTCGACGGTACGGAGCCTGGCCAGCACCTCGGGCCGCTGCACGTCCAGCCAGTCGGTGAACTGACGGAAGGAGACGAGCCGGATGTCCTGGCCGTTCCCCTTCTCCTTCTCCCGCGCGATGTGCTCGATGACGTTCTCGACGGCGTCCATGTAGATGCCGCCGTTCCACTCCTCGAAGTGGTTGCCGACGAAGAAGGGTGCCCGGTTCGTCTCGTATGCCCGCTTGAAACCGGATACGTAGGCGCCGGTGGCCTGTTCACGCCAGCCCGGGTAGTGGTGGGCGGGGGCCTTGGTCGAGTTGACCGACTGGTTGGCGAGGATGTTGTAGTCCATCGAGAGGACCTCGAAGGAGTGGCCGGGGAAAGGTATCTGCTGCAACGGCAGGTCCCAGATCCCGTCCTTCTTCGCCGGCCACACCTGACGGCCGCCGGGCGAGGAGGCGTCGTAGCGCCAGCCCAGCTCGCGGGCGGTGGGCAGCAGGCTGTCCTGGCCGAGCAGACAGGGCGTGCGGCCGCCGACGAGTTCCTTGTCGTAGTCGAAGGGCAGCGACGGCAGGTCGGTCCAGCCGGTGTTGGTCCGCCACTCCTTCACGAAGGACTTCGCCTGGTCGATCTCACTGCGCCACTGCGCGGGCGTCCAGTTGCCGACGGTGCCGGTGCCGCCGCAGAAGTGGCCGTTGAAGTGGGTGCCGATCTCGTGGCCGTCGAGCCAGGCCCGGTGGACGTTCTTCAGCGTGTCCTTGATGTGGGCGTCGGTGAGGTAGCCGATGTCGGAGGCGCCGCGCGGGTTGTTCGGCGGGTCGTAGAGGCGCTTCTTCGACTCGGGCAGCAGGTACAGGCCCGAGAGGAAGAAGGTCATGTGCGCGCCGTGCTCCTGCGCGAGGTCGAGGAAGCGCGGGAAGAGCCCGTTGCCGACCTCGCCCGCCCCGTCCCAGGAGAAGACGACGAACTGCGGCGGCGTCTCGCCCGGCTCCAGCGGCACGGGCGCGTCCGGCTGGTGCGGCTGCCGGCCGGTGTACGACGTGGAGCCGTCGCCGATGGGCTTCGCGGGGGCCTCGCCGCTCCCGGAGGGCGACGGCTTCCCGGAACCGCCGGCCTGGTGCGTCCCGCCCGACGCGGTGTGGGAGCCGGAGCCGCAGCCCGCGAGCCCGGCGGCGGCCGCGGCCCCCGCGCCGAGCCCGAGCATCCCCCTGCGGGTGAGAGTGCGGGTGGAAGTGCGCATCGCAACCTCGTTCGTCACGTCCTCTGGTGGTCATCCAGTCAGAGGACGTGACGAACGTGCGGGTTCCGGAAATATGTGCGGGTTACGTAACGAGCGTCACATACCGCCGGTCGCGCGGTGGTCGCGAGCGCGGGCCGCGGCGGTCAGGCCCCGTACGCCTTGCCCTGCCCCTTGACCGGCCTGGCCCCCGCGAGGAGGTGGGCCGGGACGAGGTCGCGGGCGGGCTCGGTGTAGCCGACGGACACGATCCGGTCGCCCCGGTACGTGAACGTGGTCAGGGACGCCAGCGTGCACTGCCGCTTGCGCGGGTCGTGCCAGAGCCGGCGGCGCTCGACGTAGGACCGCAGGGTCCAGATCGGCAGCTGGTGACTGACGATCACGGCCTCGTGCCCGCGTGCCCGCTCCTTGGCCGCCTCCAGCGCGCTCATCATCCGCACGACCTGGTCGACGTACGGCTCGCCCCAGGACGGCTTGAACGGATTGACCACGTGCTTCCAGTTGGCGGGCCGGCGCAGCGCGCCGTCGCCGATGCCGAAGGTCTTGCCCTGGAAGACGTTCTCGGCCTCCAGGAGCCGCGCGTCGGTGGCGAGGTCGAGTCCGTGCGTCTTGGCGATCGGCGTCGCCGTCTCCTGCGCCCGCTCCAGCGGGGAGGCGACGACGTACGTCACGTCCCGGGGCGCGAGGTGCTCGGCGACCCGGTCGGCCATGCGCCGGCCCAGGTCGGAGAGGTGGTAGCCGGGCAGGCGGCCGTAGAGGACACCGGTCGGGTTCTCCACCTCGCCGTGCCGCATGACGTGGACGACGGTCAGCTCCTGGTCGCGGTCGTCGCTCATGCGCTCGCCTCCGCGGCCGCGCGGGCCGCCGCCGGGAGGGCGTCGGCGATGCGCTCGAGGGCCCGCTCGTCGTGGGCGGTGGACACGAACCAGGACTCGAAGGAGGACGGCGGCAGGTAGACGCCGTTCGCGAGCAGCGAGTGGAAGAAGGCGGTGAAGCGGAAGGACTCCTGCGCCTTGGCCTCGTCGTAGTTCGTGACCGGCCCGTCGGTGAAGAAGACGGAGAACATGTTGGAGGCGTTCTGCACGGTGTGCGCGACGCCCTCCTTGCCGAGCGCCTCGGTGACCAGCGACTGGATCCGCGCCGAGACCGCGTCGACCTTCTCGTACGCGGCGTCGTCGAGGAGCCGCAACTGGGCGAGGCCGGCGGCGGTGGCGACCGGGTTCCCGGAGAGGGTGCCGGCCTGGTAGACGGGGCCGGCCGGGGCGAGGTGCGCCATGACGTCCGCGCGTCCGCCGAAGGCCGCGGCCGGGAAGCCGCCGCCCATGACCTTGCCGAAGGTCATGAGGTCGGGGACCACTCCCTCCACGCCGTACCAGCCCGCCTTGCTGGTGCGGAAGCCGGTCATGACCTCGTCGGAGACGAACAGCGCGCCGTTCGCGGCGCACGCGTCCTTCAGTCCCTGGTTGAACCCGGGCAGCGGCGGCACGACGCCCATGTTGCCGGGCGAGGCCTCGGTGATCACGCAGGCGATCTCGCCGGGGTGCGCGGCGAAGGCCGCGTGCACCGCCTCGAGGTCGTTGTACGGCAGCACGATCGTGTCGCCCGCCTGGGCGCCGGTGACGCCGGGGGTGTCGGGCAGCGCGAAGGTGGCCAGGCCCGAGCCCGCGGCGGCCAGCAGCGAGTCGACGTGCCCGTGGTAGCACCCGGCGAACTTGACCACCTTGGTGCGCCGCGTGAACCCGCGGGCGAGCCGGATCGCCGACATCGTCGCCTCGGTGCCGCTGGAGACCAGCCGCACCTCCTCCAGCGGGGCGACCCGCTCGACCATCGCCTCCGCGAGGGCGACCTCGCCCTCACCGGGCGTGCCGAACGACGTCCCGCGCGCCACCGCCTCCTGCACGGCGGCGACCACCTCGGGGTGCGCGTGCCCGAGGATCATCGGCCCCCAGGAGCAGACCAGGTCGACGTACTCCCGCCCGTCGGCGTCGGTGAGGTACGGCCCGGTGCCGGACACCATGAACCGGGGCGTGCCGCCGACGGCGCGGAACGCCCGCACCGGGGAGTTCACACCGCCGGGCGTGACCGCCGCCGCGCGGTCGAACAGAGCCTGCGAGGCCGGTGCTTCGTATGGGTATGCCAGTTCGCTCATGACCTGCGACTTCTCCGACCTTCTCGACCTTCTCCGACGTATCGGACGCTGCCCGGGCCCGGCTGGGGCCCCGCACGCCCCCTGGTTGCCCAGGGTGACCTCATCAGGGTAGACAACCGCCCCGATCGCCGTACCGTCTGCCAGACTGGAACCCATCCACGCAGCTCACGCGGGCGGCGCGGAGGGGGGCCGCCGACGTCCCGCGGACATATGAACGGACATATGTTTCACCGCACGTTTCGGCGAGCGGCCGTGGGGGAGGTCACTGACACGATGATCGGGTTGCGCGGCGGGGGCCACGCGTCCTAGAAAAGCAGTCGGGTGGAGATATGCATCGCGGTGGCGGACTGGGCGAGGGGACCGACGACCTGGGTCCTCGACGTGCCCGGCGGGGGAGGCACCGGCGCGAGGCGGAGGAAGCGACCGAAGCACGTCAGGCACACGGCATCCCGGGCGAGCCCGACCGGCTCGACCGGCGGGCCGACCGGCTGGGGGCGGGGAGCAGGAATGGTGGTCGGGTGGGGGTGACCTACAAGTACTTCGGCGCGCCCGACGGCGCGACCGCGGCCCGCGTCCCGATCTCGATGCGCCCCGAGGAACTCGGCGGTGACGAGCTCGGGATGAACGGCATGTTCACCAAGATCAAGCCGGAGACCATGGCCGCGATGGTCCTCACCGGCATCGAGGGCGTCCCCCTGCACAAGGTGCCCCCGCTGGAGCTGGTCGTCCTGCACCCCGACTACGCGGTCGTGAAGCTCCCGATGACCGTCGTCGACCCCCTGCGCGGCATCGGCGAGGAGGCGGTCGGCGCGGCGGCCTTCATCTGGTCGACGGTCCCGGACCGGGGCGGCCCGCGCGACGCGTTCAACGTGTACCAGTTGCTGCACGAGTGGCAGGACTTCAGCCACCGGCTGCACGAGGCGGGGCACCAGCCGTACTGCCTGGTGTGGCCCTGAGCCGGGGTTTCGTGAAGGGCGGGCGGGGGCGCCTGTCCTCGGCGGGCGGGGCACGGCGCCGCGGGGGCGGCAACCGCACGGCCGCCCGTCGGGTTCACCTGACTCGGTGATCCCGGCCGGACGGCCGGAGTCCGCGGGCCGCCGAGCGGCCCGCGTGCGGGGTCACTTCCCGAGGAAGGCGAGGAGCGCGGCGTTGACCTCCTCCGCGTGCGTCCACAGCAGTCCGTGCGGGGCGCCCTCGATCTCCACGTAGTCGGCGGACGGCAGCGCCTCGTGGAAGGCCCGCCCCGTCGCCTCGACCGGCAGGATGCGGTCCCCCGTACCGTGCAGGATCAGCGTCGGCACGTCGATGGCCGGGATGTCGGCGCGGAAGTCGGTGTACCAGGTGGTGGGCGCGGCGGCCGCGGCGTGGGAGCCGCCACCCGCGGCGACGTTCCAGCTGTTGCGCACCGCCTCCTCGCTGATCCTGGAGCCGAGGTTCTCGTCCAGGTTGTAGAAGTCCTGGTAGAAGGCCGTGTAGTACGCGTACCGGTCGGCCTTGACGGCGGCGACGACGCCGTCGAAGAACTCCTGCGAGGCGGCCCCGCCGGGGTTGTCGTCGGTCTTCAGCAGCCAGGGCTCCAGCGAGGCCAGGAAGGCGACCTTGGAGACCCGGGCGGTGCCGTAGGTCGACACGTACCGCGCGACCTCGCCGGTGCCCATGGAGAAGCCGACCAGGACGGCGTCCCGGAGGTCGAGGGTCTCCAGCACGGTGTTCAGGTCGGCCGCGAAGGTGTCGTAGTCGTACCCGGTCGTCGGTTGGCTCGACTGCCCGAACCCGCGGCGGTCGTACGTGACGACGCGGTAGCCGGCCTCCAGCAGCACCGCGCTCTGCCGCTCCCAGGAGTGTCCGTCGAGCGGGAACCCGTGGATGAGGACGACCGGCCGGCCGGAGCCGTGGTCCTCGTAGTACAGGTCGATGGTGGTGGAGTTCTCCTGGCCCACGGTGATGTACGGCAAGGTCTCTTCCTTCGTTCGGGGTGTGCCGGTACGCGATCCGTCGCGCGGCACGAGACGGGACAGAACGACGCTAGGACCGTCGCCTCCGCCCGCGTTGTCCCTGAGCGCACCACTCCTTACCGGGGAGCGCCATGCGGCGCGGACGCACCGGGGCGCGGGCTCGGCCGGCGTCGTCCGGACCGCTCTCCCGCCCCCCTGCGGCACCCTCCTGACCTGGGCGGGCGCCGCCTCGGTGCGCGCGGGGACCAGTTACAGTGCACGGACAGGCAAGGGCTCACCGGCGCGCCGCCTCCCCCGTGGTCGCACCGCGCTCGTCACCGGCTCCGGGATCCACGTACACCCGCCGCACCGGGCGGCGGTCCCTACGGAAGAGCGCGGACGGGAAGGGTCATCCATGGCAGGGGCGGGCGGTCCGCTGTCCCGCAGCGGTCTCCGCGGCCGGGAGCACGAACTGGGCGAGTTGGAGGCACTGGTCGCCTCCGTGGCCCGCACGGGGAGCAGCGCACTGGCCCTCATCCGGGGCGAGCCCGGTATCGGCAAGACGACGCTGCTGGCCGCAGCCGTGGCCATGGCCCGGCGGTCGGGGTACTCCGTCGGCGTCGGCAAGGCCGACGAGCTGCACCACGTCGTGCCGCTCTCGTCCCTGGCCGCGTGTGTCCTGCACGGTGACCGACCGCTGCTGTCCGCCGACACGTTCGCCGACATCGCCCGCAACCACGACCAGCGGATCTGGCTGCTGGAACGCCTGGCGGAGGCGATCGAGGCGCGGGCGGGCGGCATGCCGGTCCTGATCGCCCTGGACGACGTGCAGTGGGCCGATCCGCTGAGCCGCTTCGCCCTGCGGCAGCTTCCGGCACGCCTGCGGACGTCGCCGGTGCTGTGGTTGCTGGCCGGGCGCCGGGAGAACGCCGGCCCGGCGGAGGAGATCGTCGCGGCCGCCCGTGGCACCCTCCCGGTGGCCACCGTGGCCCTGGGCCCGCTGTCCGGCGCCGCGATCGCCCAACTGGCCGACGACGCCCTCGGCACGGCGGCCGACGCACGGGTACGGGACCTGCTCGACGGAGCGGGCGGGAACCCGTTCCTGGCGGTGGAGATGCTCACGGCCCTGCGCGATGCCGATTCCTTCGACGACCTCGTCCCCCGCGGACTCGTGGAGGGGGTGCGCGGCAGGCTCAGGTCCCTCCGGGACGACACCCTCCGTTTCCTTCAGATGGGCGCCGTACTGGGGCGCCGGTTCGGCTTCCACGATGCCGCCGCGCTCTGCGGCCGCCCGGTCGCCACCCTGATCGACGCCCTGGAGGAGGCCGTGGGCGCCGGCATTCTGGACGATGACGGTGAGCGCCTGGCCTTCCGGCACGACCTGCTGCGCCAGGCGGTGTACGTGGACATATCGCCCTCGGCCCGCAAAGCCCTCCACCGGGAGGCCGCACGCGGTCTCGTCGCCGCGGGGCGCCCCCCGGTCGACGCGGTGCCGCACATCCTCAGGGGGGCGGCTCCCGGGGACGAGGAAGCCGTCTCCCTCCTGCGGCGCGCGGCCGAGGACGTGCTGCCGGTCACACCGGGCCTCGCGGCGGACCTGATGACACGCGCGCTGGAACTGGTGCCGTCCGCCCGGCCCCTCAGATACGCGGTGGGAGAGCAGACGATCCTCTTCCTGACCCGGGCCGGCCGGAGCGGCGAGGCCCTGTCGACGGGGGACCGGCTGCTGGCGGAGCGACCGCCCCTGGAGGAGTTCAGCCGGCTCCAGGCCGGTCTCGGCGGGGCCCTGTGGAACATGGACCGCGCGGGGGAACTGCGGCGCCGGGCCGAAGCGGCCCTCGCCACGGGAGGTGCCGCCCCCCGGGTCACCGCGCGGCTGACCGCCCTGCGGGCCCTGGCCCTGTCCCGGGAGCACGACCTGGGGGCCGCGCGCGAGGCCGGTGAGGCCGCCCTGCGGGCCGCGGTCCGGGCAGGTGACCGTGACGCGCACACCCTGGCCCTGTCCGGGCTGGGCGAGATCGCCCAGAACGCCGGGGAGAACGCGCTCGCGCTGGACCGCTTCGCCGCGCTGAGCGCCCTCGACGCCGCCTTCCTGCCCGAGGAGATCATCGCGCACCTGCACCTGGACGACTTCGACGCCGCCGGCCGACTGCTGCTGCGGGCGACGGAGGCCGGTACGTCCCGTCAGGCGATGCTGTCGTGGGCGCAGGGCCAGCACGACCTGGGCCTGGGCCGACTCGACGACGCCGACGCCGCCTTCGCGACCATGGAGCACCTGGAGAACGAGGTCGACGCACCGGTCCAGCAGGTGAACGGCCGGGTGATCCGCTCCTGGATCGCCCTGCTGTGCGGTGACCGGGACGCCGCGCGGCTGCATCTGGGTGCGGCGCGGGAGGGACTGGAGGCCAAGCCCAACCCGGGCAACACGGCCGCGGTGCGCTTCCTCGAAGCGCTGCACGCCGACGCCGACGGGGACACCGGCCGTTGCGTCGACAGGATCCGCCAGGTGGAACGGGAAGGCCCGTTCATGCGCTGGCGTGCCCTGCGCGACTGGGCGGGCCCCGCGACGCGTATGGCCCTGGACGGCGGTGACGGGGAACTGGCCGGGAGACTGGCCGCACAGGCCGCGGCCCACGCCGGACGCAACCCCTCCGTACCGACCGCCACGGGGGTCGCGGCGCACGCCCGCGGACTCGTGGAGGACGATCCCACCGTGCTCCGGCACGCCGTGGACGTGCTCGGTCCGGGGCCCCGCCCCCTCGTCAGAGCCGCCGCGGCGGCGGATCTGGGACGGGCCCTCCTGGCGGCGGACCGGACGCGAGGGGCCGTGCCCGCGCTGACCCACGCCCGCGACACCCTCGCCGCGACGGGCGCTCGCGCCGCGGCCGCGCTGGTGCAGCGCGACCTGGAGCGGGCGGGCGCCGGCAGTCGCAGGCCGGCGGCCGTCCGGCGCCCCGTACAGGGGTGGGAGGCCCTCACCGCGTCGGAGCGGAAGATCGCGCGGCTCGTGGCCCAGGGCCACACCAACCGGTCGGCCGCCGACCTCCTCGTCGTCTCCCCGCACACGGTCAACACCCACCTGACGTCCGTGTTCCGCAAGCTGTCGGTCAACTCCCGGGTGCAGCTCGCCAATCTGGTCACGGCCCTGCCCGAGGACTGACCTCAGGGTTGGTACGTTCACGCGAGACGACGCCGCCCCCGGAAAGCCCGTGATGGGGCGCTCCTGGGCCGTTTAGGATGCATTCGAACAGAATCACCGGTCCGGGCGATCCCGACGGCCCCTGGAGCCCCGCCTCCGCGACAGGGCCCCGGCCCCGAACAGTCACTCGGCAGGGGCACCAGCATGATCTCACCGGCCGGACGGCGGGCCCGGCGCGTCTGCGCCCCCTTGGCCGCGCTTCTCGCGCTCGCCCCGGCCCTCACCGGATGCGTCGACGGGTCCGGCACCGGGTCCGCCGGGGACGAGGTCACCTCCATCACCGTGCTGGACTACTACACCGACACCTCCGAGCACGCCCAGTGGAACGACATGCTGGCGGCCTGTGGCAAGGCGGCCGGCGTCGAGGTCGAGCACACGAGCGTCCCCCCGGCCTCACTCGTGCCCCGAGTGCTGCGGCAGGCCTCCGCGCGGACCCTTCCCGACCTGTTGATGCTGGACAACGCCGACCTCCAGCAGATCGCCGGGACCGGCGCGCTGACCCCGCTGGAGCGGTACGGCATCGACACCACCGGCATCGGCGAGGGCATCCTGTCGGCGGGGACGTACGAGGGAGAGGTGTACGGGCTGGCTCCCTACGTCAGCACGGTCGCCCTCTTCTACAACAAGGACATGCTCGCCGAAGCCGGTGTCGGCGTGCCGGAGACCTGGGACGACCTGAAGAAGGCGGCGGCCGGGCTGACCCGCTCGGGACGGTACGGCATGGCGGTCGACGCGAGCGCCACCTTCGAGAGCAGCTGGCAGTTCCTGCCCTTCCTGTGGTCCAACGGCGGGCACGAGCGACAGCTGGACTCCCCGCAGGCCGCGCAGGCGCTGCGACTGTGGGTCGACCTGGTGTCGAGCGGGTCCATGTCGAAGTCGGTGCTGAACTGGACCCAGGCCGAGGTCCACGACCAGTTCGCCGCCGGACGGACGGCCATGATGATCAACGGTCCGTGGCGCATCCCCGAGCTGAACGCGGACAAGGACCTCGACTGGGGAGTGGCTCCCGTCCCCGTGCCCCGAACGGGGCAGAACCCGGTCACCCCGCTGGGCGGTGAGGTGTGGACCGTCCCGCGGGGCCCCTCGGAGGCCCGGCAGCGGAAGGCCGCCCGGGTACTCGCCTGCCTCAACGACTCCGCCAACATGCTCACGCTGGCCGAGCAGCACTTCACGGTCCCCTCCCGTGCCGACGTGGCCGCCCGGTACGCCGCACGGCACCCGTCGTCGGCCGTCTTCGTCGAGAGTGTGGGGCGAGCACGTTCCCGCACCCAGGACCTCGGCGTCAGGTGGCCCGGGGCGGCGACCGGGATCTACACCGCGATCCAGTCCGCGCTGACCGGGCAGCAGACGCCGGAGCAGGCCCTGAGGCGCGCCCAGCGGATCGCGACCGGCGACTGACCCGTCCGGCCCCGGTGAGCCGGATCTAGTGGGTTCACGCGATGTGCCGGTCCGGTCCCGCTGGCACGGTGGTGCGGAAGGCACACACCGGCCGAAGGACAGAGAACAGTGGCCCCAGACGTCCAGGAACCCAGCACGCTCCGCGACTTCCACCCCCTCGACCCGTTGTCCGCGCCCCACCGGCGCGCGGACCGGCACGCGGCTCTGTGCGGGATCTTCGGCCTCGTGGACATCACCGTCCCGGACGACGCGGGTTCCGGCCCCGTCCGTGCCACACCGCTCGGGCGGCTCCAGGCCGTCACCGTGGCCGGCGACGCCCTGACCGGCGTGCGCACGCACCGGCCCGGCACGGCGGACAGCCGGGGCGAGTACGTCGTGGTCACCTTGCTGGACACCGGGTCGGGTCGCCTGGAGCAGGACGGCCGGGTGGCGCTCCTGACCGCCGGCGACGTCTTCGTCCACGACGTGGCACGCCCCCTGCGGTTGTCCTTCCCCGAGCCCTTCCGGACCAAGTCCCTCGTCCTGCCGAGGGACGTCCTGAGGCTGGGCGAGGACGACCTGGCCCAGGTGACCGCCCGTCCGCTCGGCCCCGGGACGTCCCTCGGCGGTCTGCTCGCGCCCTTCCTGGCCGGGCTCGTGGACGGCGCCGGGAACTGCGCGCCGCGCACCGGCGAACTGATGGCACGCAACGTGGTGGACCTGCTCGACGTGCTGGCCGACGAGGTGCTCGGCCGAGCGACCGAGGACACGCCCCGCGGGAACCGGGCACTGCTGCTGCGGATCCAGGCCTACATCGACCGGCACCTCGCCGACCCCGGTATGACCCCGCAGACCATCGCCGAGGCCCACCACATATCCCTGCGCTACCTCCACAAGCTGTTCGAGAGCGAGGACGCCACCGTCGGCCGGTGGGTCCAGCGCCGCCGCCTGGAGACGTGCCGACGCGACCTGACGCTGCACAGGAACGCCGCGATCGCCGCGGTGGCACACCGTTGGGGCTTCACCAGCGCCGCGCACTTCAGCCGGGTGTTCCGGACCGCCTACGGCATGGCACCCCGCGAGTGGCGGGCGTCGCAGGAGCCCGCCCTCGACCGCTGACGAGCCGCAGGGCCCCGCACGCGCGACGCCGCGCGTGTCAGGCCGACGGGGGGCTTCGTCCTCGCCCGAATACCTGTAGTCCCGGATCGAGATTCGAATGGGAAACGCGGACAGATTCTCTGCCGCAGTAACTGGAATGGAATTCTTCTGCGTACGCGGCCCGCCGCACTGTGCTACTGTCGATCTCAGTTGCAGTTGTGGTTCCCAAACTTCAAGCGCTCTCCGTTCGACCTCTGTGCCGATGGAAGCGCTTTTGTATATCCGGTCTTTTTCCGGGTGGGGTGATCATCGCGGCGACGCGGTGTCCGCGCAGTGCGGGCACCGACGCACTGCCCCGAAGGAGAAATGACATGGCTACTGGCACCGTGAAGTGGTTCAACGCGGAAAAGGGCTTCGGCTTCATCGAGCAGGACGGTGGCGGCGCCGATGTGTTCGCCCACTACTCGAACATCGCCGCCCAGGGCTTCCGCGAGCTGCTCGAAGGCCAGAAGGTGAACTTCGACATCGCGCAGGGCCAGAAGGGCCCGACGGCCGAGAACATCGTTCTCGCCTGACACTGACGCGCACTACGCAGCTGGGGCCCGCATCCTTCGGGGTGCGGGCCCCAGCTGTTCGCTTTTTCCACACGTTGCACACGGCAGACGCCTCCCTCGACGCATTCTCGTGGACGCCGGACACCGCATCCACGTCGCGCCACTCACCAAGCGTCTGCGCTCGCCAGTCTTTTCGCCGACCATTTTCCGTGGTCGCGCCCACCGGCCTTTCTCGTAATTCTCCGTGCCGCTTTTTCGCCGCGGGAATTCCTTGGTATGCGCCGCGTCGAGGAAGGTTCCGCATGAACCGCACACGCACGAACGACCGCTCCACCCGCACCCGTGACGGCGGTGCCGACTCCAGGAGGGGTGGCGGCCGTTTCGGTTCGCCGGCCCCGCGCAGCTCCGGCGGGCCGAGCCGCTCCGGCGGTCACGGCCGCCGGCCCGCCGCGGTCCAGGGCGAGTTCGCCCTCCCCGAGACGATCACCCCCGCCCTGCCCCCCGCGGAGGCCTTCGCCGATCTCGACATGCCCCGGGAGCTGCTGGCCGCGCTCGGCGCGCAGGGCGTGACGGTGCCGTTCCCGATCCAGGCCGCCACGCTGCCGAACTCCCTCGCGGGCCGCGACGTCCTCGGCCGGGGGCGCACCGGTTCCGGCAAGACCCTGGCCTTCGGGCTGGCCCTGCTCGCCCGGACGGCCGGACGACGCGCCGAGGCCCGGCAGCCGCTGGGGCTGGTGCTCGTACCGACCCGTGAGCTGGCGCAGCAGGTCACCGACGCGCTCACGCCGTACGCCCGGTCGGTGAGGCTGCGCCTGGCCACCGTGGTGGGAGGGATGCCGATCGGCCGGCAGGCGAGCGCGCTGCGCGGCGGGGCCGAGATCGTCGTCGCCACACCGGGGCGCCTCAAGGACCTCATCGATCGCGGCGACTGCCGGCTGGACCAGGTCGCCGTCACCGTCCTCGACGAGGCCGACCAGATGGCCGACATGGGCTTCATGCCGCAGGTCACCGCCCTGCTCGACCAGGTCCGCCCCGAGGGGCAGCGCATGCTGTTCTCCGCCACGCTCGACCGCAACGTCGACCTGCTCGTGCGCCGCTACCTGAGCGACCCCGTCGTCCACTCCGTCGACCCGTCGGCCGGCGCGGTCACGACCATGGAGCACCACGTGCTCCACGTCCACGGCGCCGACAAGCACGCGGCCACCACCGAGATCGCCGCACGCGACGGCCGGGTGCTCATGTTCCTGGACACCAAGCACGCCGTCGACCGCCTCACCGAACACCTCCTGAACAGCGGGGTACGGGCCGCCGCCCTGCACGGGGGCAAGTCGCAGCCGCAGCGCACCCGCACGCTGAAGCAGTTCAAGGACGGACACGTGAGCGTGCTGGTGGCGACCAACGTCGCGGCGCGCGGCATCCACGTCGACAGCCTCGACCTCGTCGTCAACGTCGACCCTCCGACCGACCACAAGGACTACCTCCACCGTGGCGGCCGCACCGCCCGCGCCGGCGAGTCCGGCAGCGTCGTCACCCTGGTCACCCCCCACCAGCGCCGCGGCATGACCCGGCTCATGGCCACCGCCGGCATCGTCCCGCAGACCACCCAGGTCCGCGCGGGCGCGGAGGCCCTGCACCGCATCACCGGCGCCCAGGCACCCTCCGGCATCCCGGTCGTCATCACCGCGCCCGTGACCGAACGCCCCAAGCACCGCGGCTCCACCTCACGCGGCCGGCGCCGCCCCGCTCCGGCCCGCCGCGCGGCCGCGGGGCGGTCCGCCCTCGGTGGTGCGGCATGACCCCCGAGACCACGACGCCGGCCCACCCCCGCAGGAGGCACCCCTTGACGCTGGTCCAGCCGCAGTTCCGCACGGCTCGCCCCCACCCCGCGCCCGGCTGCGCGGCCGACCCCGCGGACGGGCCCCAGGTGTGGGAGGACATGACCGTGGAGGTGGCGCTGTCCGTGATGGCCGCCGCGCGTACGGGTCATCTGGTCGTACGCGACGAGGACGGCCGGTGCACCGGACTGGTCCACGGTGCCCGTCTCACGGCCATGCGTGACAGCTCCGGATACACGGACCGGATCCGCCTGCGGGACGTCGCCGACCTCATCGGTCCCCCCGCCCCGCCGGCCGCCACGGCGGCCTGAGCCGAGCAGCACCGTCAGGGCCCTACCGGCACGCCGGTAGGGCCCTTTCGCGTGCCGGGACGCGAGCCGCGGAGCCCGGCAATCCCTCACGGTCGCCGCAGGGATGCCTCATCGCCAAGCTCATGAAACCTATACTCGCTGGAGTAGACATTCGGCCGTCCCGTGATTATGGTTTCTTTCGTAGTCGAGATCGAGCGAGGCCCGGCAGACACGAACTGCCGGGCAGCAGTACCCGCATGACGGTCCGGTGGTGGAGTTTCGAAGCCAGGGTTGTCGCAGGACGGCGACGGGACTGACGACCGGACCGGGCGGCCCGCAGTGGTGAGGGGCCGCCGAGAGCAGTACCGCGGTACGAGCGGGACACCGTCCCGCGGACAGCTGGTCCAGAGGGAAGAACGGAGGAGTCGAGCGCCATCAGGATCGCCCGGGCGGATGGCACGAGGCCCGGGTACCGCAGGACATCGACAGGCAGGTGGTCTCCGGTCACGCATCCGCGATCCCCGCACCCCCGCGGCAGTACAGCGCGGCAGTGCGGAAACAGAGGGCCGGCGCAGCACTAGGGCCGGCAGATGGTGTTGCAGTTCCTTCGGGGCCTTGGTGTCGCACGACACCAAGGCCCCTCGACATGCTCCGTCAAAGCCGCCGGAGACAGTACGGTCCAGCGCCCCGGGCACACGGCACGCGTCACCCCCGGCCTTCGACCGGCCGCGCGCGAAGACCATCAGGCGCAGCACGGCGAAACGACCCACGCCGGCGAGGGCGGAGGCGGAGAGGTAGACGGCCTGCTCCAGCACCGGACCGGAGGCCGCCACCACGCAGTGCAGGACGAACATGGCGAGGCAGGTGACCGCGTACGCCGCCGCCGCCGAGCCGGCCGACTGCGCGTGCTCGCGCCAGGTCGCGGCGCGGCCCGCGCCGAAGGTGAAGCGGGCGTGCACCTCGGTGGCGAGGAGCGTGGACCCGGCGGTGATCAGGGCGTTCGCCAGGGCCCACGGCAGCCAGGAGGCGAGGGCCGCCACGGCGAAGCTGGAGGCGAGCCCGATCCCGCCGCCGCAGAGCACGAAGCGCGCGAAGGCGGCGCAGGTGCCGGGTGCCGTCTTCCGCGGGTGGTGCGCCGTGTCCATGATCCGCCCCCTGTTCACCTGATCCGGTCCCCTCCGCGCACGCGTCCCGGGCCTCGTGGCCGGGGACCTGTTCGCGTTGACACCATGATGGCACATCTATGGCACCATAGCGAGCATTTTTGGCACCATGCACTGCCACAATGCGCCACCGGCGGCGTCATCCATCGCCAGGCGGCGACTCGCCCCAGGTCAGCGCCGTGGCACCGGACGCGCATACGTGGCACCGGTACACGCGTGAGAGGCGGCGTACGCCGACGCGGTGTCGGTGTACGCCGCCCCGGTGCGATGGGACGGGTGCCGGGCGGGCGAGGCCGGCCGGCGGTGCGGGTCAGCTCGGGTCGCGGTCGAAGGACGCCTTCGCCCAGCGGTGGCCGAGGCCGGTCAGCAGCAGGCACCAGGCGGCGGCGAGCCAGCCGTTGTGCCCGATCTCGGTGCCGAGCAGCAGGCCGCGCAGGGTCTCGATGGCCGGGGTGAAGGGCTGGTACTCGGCGATCGGCTGGAACCAGCCCGGCATCGCGTCCACCGGGACGAAGGCGCTGGAGATGAACGGCAGGAAGATCAACGGCATGGCGTTGTTGCTGGCGGCCTCGGCGTTCGGGCTGACCAGGCCCATGCCGACCGCGATCCAGGTGAGCGCCAGGGTGACGGCGGCCAGCAGCCCGAGCGCCACGAGCCACTCCAGGACGGTGGCGTCCGTCGAGCGGAAGCCGATGGCCACGGCGACGGCGCCGACGACGACCACGCTCGCCATCGCCTGGACGACGCTGCCGACCACGTGCCCGACGAGCACCGACCCGCGATGGATGGCCATCGTGCGGAAGCGGGCGATGATGCCCTCGCTCATGTCCATGGCGACGGAGACCGCGGTGCCGATGGTGGTGGAGCCGATGGTCATCAGCAGCAGCCCCGGCACCAGGTAGGCGACGTACTCGGACCGGTCGGCGCCACCGTCGCCGATCCCCGCGCTCATCACGTCGCCGAAGATGTAGACGAAGAGCAGCAGGAGTACGACCGGCGTGAGCAGCAGGTTCAGGGTGAGGGACGGATAGCGCCGGGCGTGCAGGAGGTTGCGGCGCAGCATCGTGGAGGAGTCGCGCAGGGCGAGGGAGAGCCGGGTCGGGCGGGCGACGGCCGGGGCGGCGTTCATCGGACGGTCTCCTTGGGCTGGTCGGTGGGGCCGGTCAGGGCGAAGAACACGTCGTCGAGGTCAGGGGTGTGCACGGTCAGCTCGTCGGCCTCGACGCCGGCCGCGTCGAGCCGGTCGAGGAGGGAGCGCAGGGCGCGCTGGCTGCCGTCGGACGGGATCTGCAACGTGAGCGCCTCGTCGTCCCGGGTGACCTCGCGCAGCGCGGCGGCGGCGGACCGGTGGGCGGCGGGGTCGGTGAAGCGCAGGCGGACGTGGCCGCCGGGGATCTGCCGCTTCAGCTCCTCCGCGGTGCCCTCCGCGGCGATCCCGCCGTCGTGGAGCACGGCGATGCGGTCGGCGAGCTGGTCGGCCTCCTCCAGGTACTGGGTGGTGAGGAAGACCGTCACCCCGCCCGTGACCAGCTCGCGGATGATGCCCCACATGGTGTGGCGGCTGCGCGGGTCCAGGCCGGTGGTCGGCTCGTCGAGGAAGATGATCCGCGGGCTTCCCACCAGGGTCATCGCGATGTCCAGGCGGCGCTTCATGCCGCCGGAGTAGGTCGAGGCCGGCTTCTTCGCCGCCTCCGCCAGGTCGAACCGCTCCAGCAGCTCGGCGGTCACCCGACGGCCCTCCGCCCTGGACAGGTGGTGCAGGTCGGCCATCAGGAGCATGTTCTCCTCGCCGGTGATCAGACCGTCCACCGCGGAGAACTGCCCGGTGACCCCGATCGCGGCCCGGACCGCCTGTGGCTCGGCGGCGATGTCGTGACCCGCGACCTGGGCCTGCCCGCCGTCGGCCGTGACGAGGGTGGAGAGGATCTTCACGGCGGTGGTCTTGCCGGCGCCGTTCGGGCCGAGCAGCGCGAAGACGGTTCCGGCGGGGATGCGCAGGTCGATGCCGTCGAGGACGGTCTTGTCACCGTACGACTTGCGCAGACCGACGGCGGAGACGGCGGCCGGCGACGGCTGGTGACCGTTCCCCTGCCTGGGCGTGGGCATGACAGATGAAGGCATGGAGCCCTCCCCTTCGAGGAGTGGGGCGACTGGATGACGGGACGACGGGGACGGACGGGGTGAGCGTGAGGGGCGGGTCCGTCAGACCTTGGCGCGGTGGACGTCGACGTTGCCGTACCGCGTACGGGCGCGGATCTTGACGGTGTCCTCGGTCTGCCCGGGGTCGTCGGACGCGGTGAGCGTGTTGCGCACCCGCCCGGCGTCCGAGTGCGCGTCGAGCCAGGCGGCCGTGCCCTCGCGGATGCCGATCTCGATGGCACCGTAGGAGGTCTCCAGGCGCACCTCGCCGCGCGTCACCTCGCCCACCCGCAGGGTGCCGTGGGCCGTGGTGGCGGTGAGCGAGCCCTCGGCGCGGGTGATGTCGATGTCGCCGTTGGCGTGGCTGACCCGCAGGTCGCCGAGGGCGGCGCCGACGGTCGTGGAGCCGTGCGAGTTCTTCAGGACCGCGGAGCCCTCCACGAGGCCGACGCGCACGCTGCCGGAGCTGGTGGTGATCTCGGCCGTCCCCTCCACCCGGTCCACGGTGACCGAACCGTGGGAGGCGGCGAGCCGGAGCGGGCCGGTCGTGTCCAGGCGGACGTCACCGCCCGAGGTCTTCACCCGGACCTCGCCGAGCGGTCCCTCACCGAGCACCTGGGTCCAGGAGCCGGTCGTGTCGATGTGCGAGCCCGCGGGCAGCTCGACCGTCACGTCGACGACGCCGGTCGGCCCGATGATGCGGCGCTCCTTCGTGCTGATGGTCAGGACGTCGTTCGCGAAGGAGATCTGGGTCTGCTCGGCGGCCCGTACGTCCTTGTCCCGCCCGGGGTCGCCGGGCCGCACCTCGACGACGGTGTCGAGCCGGTCGCCCGCGGTGAACCGGATGGAGCCGGCGCCCACGTGGGCGTTGACGGCGATCGGTCCGGAGGTGTCGAAAGAAGGCATGGCTGTACCGTCCTCATGGGTCATGGGGGCGTCCCCGCTGGTGGGACGTGATGGATTGCGGTGCTTCTTCGAAGTGCGGGCGGTGGCGCTCCCTAGCGCACCCAGCCCTGGAAGCTCTGCCCGACGGTGCGGGCCCTCTCCGTCGGGCGGGGCCCGGCGCCGCCCTCGACCGCGGCCGACACGGCACGGACCAGCCAGGCGTTGACCGACAGCCCCTCGCGGTTGGCGGCCTCCTCGGCGCGCGTCTTGAGGTGGGCCGGCAGACGCAGGTTCACACGCGCGGTGCCGCCCTCGTCGCCGTCGGCGGGAAGCGCCGGGACCCTCGGCGGTTCCGCGGGCGCGGCGGGGGCGCCGTCGTCGGTGGGCGGCGGCGTCACCACGAAGTCGGGGTCCAGCCCGCGCAGCCGTACGTCGACCGAGCCGGGGGCGAGTTCGCGGGTGATCTCGTCCATCGCGGCGGAGAGCACGTGCAGCATGGTCAGCCGGGTCGCCGATTCCAGCGGCGCGGTGAGCCTCTCGGCCAGCTCACGGGCGTCCTCGCCGCCGGCTTCGGCGGCCACCGCCAGTTCGCGGCGAAGGTTGTCGACATACGGGGTGAGGTCCATGACGCCATCATGGCACCACAGTGGCGCCATGCGCAAGCTCCACTGACATCCGGGCGGGGTCCTCTTGGTGCCATCGCTCCTACCTGCGAAAACGTGGGGATCGGAATGCAGAGGGAGGAGCGATCGGCAGGTCTGAGGGGCTCTGCGGGCAGAGGTGGGTGCCACATGGCGCCATGTGGCATCAGGGGGAGCGGCAGGTGGCGCCAGACGAGGGGGCGCGGGGCTTCGGGCGCCGAAGGGCCAGACCCGTACGGCCCCGGTGCGGTCGCCGCACGGCCACGCCAGGGTGACGCTGTCACCGTGACGGACGCGCCCGCCTCCCGCCCGCACCGTGAGGCGCGGTGACCATCGCTCGAAGACGAAGGGTTGAGAGGTCATGGTGGACATGCCCCACGGAGCACGGCACGAGGCCGGCCCGATCGACCGCGAGGACGGGCGATCCGGCAACGGGCGGTCCGACGACGGGCGGTCCGCCGGGCCGTTGCGGTACTTCGGCGTGCCGCTGCTCGTCAGCGGAGTGCTGAGTGTCCTTCAGGGCATCACCGGCATCGCCGAGGACCGTCTCTACGGGGTGCCGCGGCACTACGAGTACCGGTTCGACCTCACCAGCTGGGGCTGGATCCACCTGGTCGTGGGCGTCGCGCTGATCGTCGTGGGGGTGGGGATGCTGCGGTCCATGAGCTGGGGCCGCGCGGCCGGGCTGGCCACCGCCGCGGTCAGCCTCGTGACCCAGTTCATGTTCATCCCGTACTACCCCCTGTGGTCGATCAGCGTGATGGCCCTCGACCTGATCATCCTGTGGGGCCTGGCCCGGCTCGCCGCCTTCTGACCGTCAGGCGCGCCTCGCGGCGACGAGGCGCTGCCGGTGCGCCTCGTAGAGCACGGCGGTCGCGGCGTTGGCGGCGTTCAGGGAACTCGCGGACCCGGTCATCGGGATGCTGACGGTGTGGTCGCACAGGTCCCGCCAGGCGCTGCTCAGCCCGGACGTCTCGTTGCCGACCAGCAGCAGCACCGGCTGGGTGAAGTCGAAGTCGAAGACCTCGCACTCGCCCTTCTCGTCCGTGCCGACCAGCACGATCGGCCGCCCCTCGGCGCGCCGCGCGGCGACCCAGTCCACGACGGTGCCGGGCGACCCCACCCGCACGGCCGGCAGGGCGAACAGGGAGCCGGTGCTGGCCCGCACGGACTTGGGGTCGTAGACGTCCGCGGCGTGCCCGGACACGATGAGCCCGTCCGCCCCGAAGGCGTCCGCGGACCGGATGATGCTGCCGATGTTCCCGGGACTCGTCGGCCGGTCGAACACGACGCCCAGGAAATCGGTGCCGACGCGGAGCCGGTCCAGGTCGTCGGCCGGCATCTCGACGACCGCGACGAGCTCCGGCGCGCTCTCGTTCTTCTCCCCCAGCTCCGCCAGCAGCTCGGGCGCCATCGCCACCTGCTCGGCGTCGACCTCGCGCAGCAGCTCCCGCGCCCACGGGGACAGCTCCCGCCGGTCGTCGTGGATCAACGCCTTCACGGGCCAGCCGTACCGCACCGCCAGCGAGATCGGACGCACCCCCTGGACCAGGAACTCCTTCGCGCGCGTGCGCTTGTTCCGGTTGCCCAGCAGCGCCTCCCACTGCTGGAAACGAGCATTGCGTGCGGTGATCCGCCGGCGTGTCGGCACCGGTCCTCCAAGTGGGGCGTCGTCGATCCGTGTCCAGCGAGCCTACGGCCACCGAACGGGCCCTCCGGAATACCCCCGGGGGGTATGATGTTCCCGATCGCGTGGCTCGTTCGCGTGGCTCGTTCGCGTGGCTCGATCGTGTGGCTCGTTCGTCGGCTCGCCGGGTTCCGCAGGGGCACATGGACACACGGACGGCGAACGGCGGGCCGCCCACCGCACGCGACGGCCGTCGACCGGGCACGAGAAGGGGAGCGACATGGACCACGACACGCACCACGCGCGGCACCCGCGCAAGGCGCACGAGGCGCACGAGGCGCACGAGGCGACCTGGGCCACGGCGGTCAGGGCGACGCTGCACTGCCTCACCGGGTGCGCCGTCGGCGAGATCCTCGGCATGGTCATCGGCACCGCCCTGATGTGGGGCAACATGCCGACGATGATCCTCGCGATCACCCTGGCCTTCGTCTTCGGCTACTCCTTCACGCTCGTCGCGGTGGTGCGCGCCGGTGTCTCCCTGAAGGCCGCCGTCAAGGTGGCGCTGGCCGCCGACACCGTCTCCATCGCGGTGATGGAGCTGGTCGACAACGCCATCATCGCGCTGACGCCGGGGGCGATGGACGCGCACCTGTCGGACGGGCTGTTCTGGTCGGCGCTGCTCGGCGGGTTCGCCGTGGCGTTCGTGATCACCACGCCGGTCAACAAGTGGATGATCGGCCGGGGCAAGGGCCACGCCGTGGTCCACGCCCACCACTGACAGGGGCGCCCACCCCGGCCGCCCGGCCGGTGACCCGAGCCTCGGAACGCCCGGCCGGTGCACCCGCGCCCCCAGGGGCTACCCCAGGCGCCCGCCACCGCCGTCCCCGTCGTCCTCGCCGTTCCCCGGCCCCGGGCCCACCGTGAACCCGATCACCGACCCGCCCCCCTCCCGCCGCACCGCGAACGGCGCTCCCCCGTGCGCCAGCGCCACCTCCCGGACGATGGACAGGCCGAGCCCCGAGCCGGGCCGGGAGCGGGCGGCGGCGGCCCGGTAGAAGCGGTCGAAGACACGGGCCAGGTCGGCGTCGGAGATGCCGGGACCCCGGTCGCGGACCTCGATGCGGACCGTGCCCGGCCGGGCGGGCCCGGAGACGGCGATCTCGATGGGAGCGGTGCCGTCCGGATCGAACTTGGCGGCGTTCTCCACCAGGTTGGTGAGCGCCCGGGTGAGCAGGGCGGGCCGCCCGTCGGTCACCGTCGCTCCGCCGACCGACACCCCGATCTCCCGCCCGGTACGGCGTCTGGCCTGGGCCGCGACGTCGTGCGCGATCCCGGCGAGGTCGACCCGCCGCGGGGGCTCGCCGGCGGACTGGCCGGCCGCCAGCTCGACCAGTTCGTTGACCAGGTCGGTCAGCTCCCGCGCCTCCTGGCCCAGGTCGGCGACCAGTTCCTCGCGGGCGCCCGGCGGGAGTTCGTCGATCCGGCGCAGCAGCGAGATGTTGGTCCGCAGGGAGGTGAGCGGCGTCCGCAGTTCGTGGCCCGCGTCCTGGACCAGTCGCCGCTGGTCCTCCTCCGACTGGGCGAGGCGGCCCAGCATGAGGTCGAAGGCGCGGCCGAGGCGGCCCACCTCGTCGGGGCCGGTGACCGGCACCGGAACGCCGAGCCGACGGGTGCGGGCCACGTTCTCGGCGGCGGAGGTGAGGACCACCAGCCGCCGGGTGATGCGGCGGGCCAGCCACCAGCCGAACAGGCCCGCGGCGGTCACCACCGCGGCCATCAGGAGCAGCGTCCGGCGTTGCAGCGCCCGCAGCAGGTCCTCGGTGCCGCTGAACTCCTGCGCCACCTGCACGGCTCCCCGGCCGCCGCCGAGGGAGACGGTCGCCACCCGGAAGACGTCCCGGCCGACCCCCACGTCCTCGTGCTGCACCGTCCGCCCCGCGTCGGCGGCACCCGCGACCCGCCGGTCGGCACCGGTGACCGGCAGCCGCGGGCCGGCCGGGTCGGAGATCCCGCCGTCCGGCCCGAGCACCTGCACGTCGGTGCGGGCCGGGCGCACGATGTCGTGGCCGGGCGCGGAGGAGGAGAAGTCGCCGGGCGCCATCCGCCGCTCCCGCACCTCGGCCCGCAGGTCCTGCACGACCTGCGCGAAGACGGACTCCTGGTCGACCCGGACCAGCCGGGCCGCCGCGTTGTACGACAGCACCCCGACGAGGACCGTGACCACGGCCGCGACCGTGGCGAACGACACCGCGAAGGTCGTCCGCAGCGACAGCAGCCGGGGCCGGCGCCCGAGCGGAGAGGGGCCCACTCAGTCCTCCCGCAGCACGTAACCCACCCCGCGTACGGTCTGGATCAGCCGCGGCGCGCCCGGCCGGTCGAGCTTGCGGCGCAGATAGCCGACGTAGACGGCGAGGTTCTTGGAGCCGGGCCCGAAGTCGTAGCCCCAGATCCGGTCGTAGATCGTGGAGTGGTCGAGCACGATGCCCGCGTTGCGGACCAGCAGCTCCAGCAGTCCGAACTCGGTGCGGGTCAGTTCCAGCTCGTGGCCGTCCCGCCAGGCGCGCCGGGCCCGCGGGTCCATGCGCAGTCCGGCCGCCTCCAGGTACCGGCCGTCCGCCCCGAGCCGGTCGCCGTCGTCCTCGGGCCGGTCGTCACCGCCTTCGGGCCGGCCGTCACCGGCCTCGGGCTCCGCGCGGTCCGTGCGGCGCAGCAGGGCGCGCAGCCGGGCGAAGACCTCCTCGACGTCGAAGGGCTTGACCACGTAGTCGTCGGCGCCCGCGTCCAGGCCCGCGATGCGGTCGGCGGTCTCCACCAGCGCCGTGAGCATCAGGATCGGCGTGCGGTCGCCCCCGGCGCGCAGCTCCCGGCAGACCTGGAGGCCGTCGGCGCCCGGCATCATCACGTCCAGCACCAGGACGTCGGGCCGGGCGCGATGGGCCTCGGCCAGCGCCTCGACGCCGTCCGCGACCGCGGTGACCCGGTACCCCTCCAGGGTGAGGGCGCGCTCCAGGGCGTGCCGGATGGCGCGGTCGTCTTCGGCGAGCAGAACGGTCCGGGGCACGCACCCAGTCTGCCAAGGGCGCACGCCCCGCGACCGGGCGGCCGGACTTCTCACCGAGATCTCACCCGGCGGGCCGCAGCGCGGCCAGCCGCTCCGCGAACGGCACGATCCCGTCGGCCTCCGCGACCGGCCTCCCGGCCGTCTCCGCGACCGGCGCCGCGCCCGCCCCCTCCGTCGCCTTCCCCGCCGGCCTCCCGGCCGTGGACAGCCCCGTCATCAGCGCGGCCAGCTGCCCGGCCGCCCGCTCGATCCGTCCGTCCAGCCCCTCGGCGCCCCAGTCCTCCGAGGCGGCGTACACGCCGGTGGGGACGACGACGGCCTTCAGGTAGGCGAAGAGCGGACGCAGCGCGTGCTCCAGGACCAGCGAGTGCCGGGCCGTGCCACCGGTCGCGCCGATCAGGACCGGCTTCCCGGCGAGGGCGTCCTCCTCGGTCACGCTCAGCGCGTCGAAGAACGACTTGAACAGTCCGCTGTACGAGGCCGAGAACACCGGCGTGACCACGACCAGCCCGTCCGCCGCCGCGACCGCGTCGAAGGCGGCGGACAGCTTCCGGCCCGGGAATCCGTTGGTGAAGGTGTGCGCGATCTCCACGGCGAGGTCGCGCAGCTCCACCACCTGGACCTCGGCCGGCGCCCGGCCCGCGGTGGCGGCGGCCAGGCGGTCGGCCAGCAGCCGGGTGGAGGACGGGACGCTCAGTCCCGCGGAGACGACGACGAGCTTCATGCCCGTACTCCTTCCTTGCTGTCCTTGCTGCCCTTGCTGCCCTTGCCGTCCTGGCCCTCCTTGCGGGCGGCGGCCAGCAGCGACGCGTGGTTCGGCGCGTCCGGGACGTCGGCCGGGCGGTTCCTGGCGAACTCCTTGCGCAGCACCGGCACGACCTCCTCGCCGAGCAGGTCGAGCTGCTCCAGGACGGTCTTCAGGGGCAGTCCGGCGTGGTCCATCAGGAAGAGCTGGCGCTGGTAGTCACCGGCGTAGTCGCGGAAGGCGAGGGTCTTCTCGATCACCTGCTGGGGCGAGCCCACCGTGAGCGGGGTCTGCTCGGTGAAGTCCTCCAGGGAGGGGCCGTGCCCGTAGACCGGCGCGACGTCGAAGTACGGGCGGAACTCGCGCACCGCGTCCTGGCTGTTCCTGCGCATGAACACCTGCCCGCCGAGGCCGACGATCGCCTGCTCGGGCGTGCCGTGCCCGTAGTGGGCGTAGCGGGCCCGGTACAGCTCGACCATGCGCTTGGTGTGGTCCGCGGGCCAGAAGATGTTGTTGTGGAAGAAGCCGTCGCCGTAGTACGCGGCCTGCTCGGCGATCTCCGGGGAGCGGATCGAGCCGTGCCAGACGAACGGCGCGACGCCGTCCAGCGGGCGGGGCGTGGAGGTGAAGCCCTGGAGGGGGGTACGGAACTTGCCCTCCCAGTTCACGACGTCCTCGCGCCACAGGCGGTGCAGCAGGGCGTAGTTCTCCACGGCGAGGTTGATGCCCTCGCGGATGTCCTTGCCGAACCAGGGGTACACCGGCCCGGTGTTGCCGCGGCCCATCATCAGGTCCACCCGGCCGTCGGCCAGGTGCTGGAGCATCGCGAAGTCCTCGGCGATCTTCACCGGGTCGTTGGTGGTGATGAGGGTGGTGGAGGTGGAGAGGATCAGCCGCTCGGTGCGGGCCGCGATGTAGCCGAGCATCGTGGTGGGCGAGGAGGGGACGAAGGGCGGGTTGTGGTGCTCGCCGGTCGCGAAGACGTCGAGCCCGACCTCCTCGGCCTTCAGCGCGATGGCGACCATGGCCTTGATGCGCTCACGCTCGGTCGGTGTACGCCCGGTGGTCGGGTCCGGCGTGACGTCGCCGACGGTGAAGATGCCGAACTGCATGGTCGCTCAACCTCCGAGTTGTTGACGGTTCAACTATACCGCCTCCAACGGTGGGGTCCCGGACGTTATTCCGGCCCGGCGCCCGGCCTCGGGGAGCGGCGCCCCCACCGGCCCGCGACGCGCCCCGCGTGCGAAGCTGCCCGCATGCTCGTCCTCCGCTCCGCCGCCCTGTTCGTCGTCGCCGCCCTGTTCGAGATCGGCGGCGCCTGGCTGGTCTGGCAGGGCGTGCGCGAGCAGCGCGGCTGGCTCTGGGCGACCGGCGGCGTCCTCGCCCTCGGCGCGTACGGCTTCGTCGCCACCTTCCAGCCCGACGCCCACTTCGGCCGCATCCTCGCCGCGTACGGCGGGATCTTCGTGGCCGGTTCGATCCTGTGGGGCATGGTCGCGGACGGCTACCGCCCGGACCGCTGGGACGTGACGGGCGCGCTGGTCTGCCTCGCCGGGATGGCCGTGATCATGTGGGCGCCGCGCAACGGAGGCTGACTACCCTGGGCGGCGACCGTGTCGCACCGTGACGGGGACGCCTCCCGCACCCCGCCCGCCAGGAACCAGGAGCAGCCCATGGCCCCCGCAGCCGCCCCGTCCGCCGCCTCGCGCATCGCCGTCGTCACCGGTGCGAGCAGCGGCATCGGCGCCGCCACGGCCCGGCAGCTCGCCGCCGCCGGCTACCGCGTCGTCCTCACCGCCCGCCGCAAGGACCGCATCGAGGCGCTCGCCGAGGAGATCGTGGCGGCCGGCCACCAGGCGACGGCGTACCCGCTGGACGTCACCGACCGCGCGGCCGTCGACGAGTTCGCCACCGCCTTCAGGAAGGTCGGCGTCCTCGTCAACAACGCGGGCGGCGCGCTCGGCGCCGACCCGGTCGCGACCGGCGACCCGGACGACTGGCGCCGCATGTACGAGACGAACGTCATCGGCACCCTGAACCTCACCCAGGCCCTGCTCCCCGCGCTGGAGGCGAGCGGCGACGGCACGGTGGTCGTCGTCTCCTCCACCGCCGGCTTCGCCACCTACGAGGGCGGCGCGGGCTACGTCGCCGCCAAGCACGCCGAACACGTCCTCGCCGAGACCCTCCGCCTGGAGATCGTCGGCCGCCCGGTCCGCGTCGTGGAGGTGGCGCCCGGCATGGTGAAGACCGAGGAGTTCGCCCTGACCCGCTTCAGCGGCGACGAGGACAGGGCGGCCAAGGTCTACCAGGGCGTCGCCGCCCCCCTGACCGCCGACGACGTCGCCGACACCATCACGTGGGCGGTCACCCGCCCCGCCCACGTGAACATCGACCTCCTGGTCGTCCGCCCCCGCGCCCAGGCCTCGAACACGAAGGTGCACCGGGAGGGCTGAGGCGGCGGCGCCCCGGGCGTCAGCCCTTCACGCAGACGACCTGCTTCAGCTTCGCCACGACCTCCACGAGGTCCCGCTGCTGCTCGATGACCTGGTCGATCGACTTGTAGGCGCCCGGGATCTCGTCCACGACGCCGGAGTCCTTGCGGCACTCCACGCCTCGCGTCTGCTCCTCCAGGTCCCGGGTGGAGAAGCGGCGCTTGGCGGCGTTGCGGCTCATGCGCCGACCCGCCCCGTGGGACGCGGAGTTGAAGGACTTGTCGTTGCCGAGGCCCTTGACGATGTACGAACCCGTCCCCATGGAGCCAGGGATGATCCCGTAGTCCCCCGAGCCCGCGCGGATCGCGCCCTTGCGGGTGACCAGCAGGTCCATGCCGTCGTACCGCTCCTCCGCCACGTAGTTGTGGTGGCAGGAGATCTCCCGCTCGAAGACCGGCTTCGCCTTCTTGAACTCCTTGCGGACCACGTCCTTCAGGAGCGCCATCATGAGGGTGCGGTTGTACTTGGCGTACTCCTGCGCCCAGAACAGGTCGTTGCGGTACGCCGCCATCTGCGGGGTGTCCGCGACGAACACCGCGAGGTCACGGTCGACCAGCCCCTGGTTGTGCGGGAGCTTCTGGGCGACCCCGATGTGGTGCTCGGCCAGCTCCTTGCCGATGTTGCGGGAACCGGAGTGCAGCATCAGCCAGACAGCACCGGTCGTATCCGTGCACACCTCGACGAAGTGATTCCCGGAGCCGAGCGTTCCCATCTGCTTCCCGGCCCGCTCGTGACGGAACCTGACCGCTTCGGCGACTCCGTCGAACCGCCCCCAGAAGTCGTCCCACCCGCCGGTCGCCAGCCCGTGGAAGCGGCCCGGGTCGACGGGACTGTCGTGCATCCCCCGGCCCACCGGGATGGCCTGCTCGATCTTCGACCGCAGCCGCGAGAGGTCACCGGGCAGGTCGTTCGCCGTCAGGGAGGTCCGCACCGCCGACATCCCGCAGCCGATGTCCACACCCACCGCGGCCGGGCACACCGCACCCCGCATCGCGATCACGGAACCGACGGTCGCCCCCTTGCCGTAGTGCACGTCCGGCATGACCGCGAGTCCCTTGATCCACGGCAGGGTCGCGACATTGCGCAGCTGCTGCAGCGCCCCGTCCTCGACCGTCGCCGGGTCGGCCCACATCCGGATCGGCACCTTCGCGCCCGGCATCTCCACGTACGACATAACGTCCCCATTCCCCCGGAAAACCTACAGAAGTCTCAAAGCGCAAAACCGGCGCCAAGGGCAGCCAAAAGGACGACTGACCGGCGTTCACGGCGGCTCGTGCGATACACATTGTCTTCTGGGGACGCCCCCGCGCGGCAAGCGAATAACCAGCGGGGACACTGGAGTACCGACCCACAGCCACACCGGCGAGAGGAGCCGTACCGTGCAGCGGAAGGCCTATGTACCCGGCGTCGCCGCCGCCCTGGCGGTCATGCTGGCCGGCTGCACCGGCGGCTCGGGCGACGGCGCCACGGCGGACGACTCCAATCCGGGCCGGCCCGGCGTCGCGACCGAGGCAGCCCAGCCCGGCAGGTACCGCACCCTCCCGGAACCGTGCGGCGCGGTGGGCGACAAGTCGCTCGACTCGCTGCTGCCCGGCATCCAGGAGATCACCGACGAGCAGCAGCGCGCGAAGGCCTACGCCGGCGAGGCGACTCTCGCGTACGACACCGACCGCAAGGTCGGCTGCCGTTGGAAGGTGGAGTCGGCCGACGCCACCAACCACCTCTTCGTCGACTTCGAGCGGGTGGTGTCCTACGACAACTCCGTGAGCGACGACAGTCAGGCCGAGCAGCTCTTCGCGAAGCAGGTGGAAGCCGCCGACCTGCCGGAACCGGTCGTCTCCGAGGCCGAGTCGGAGTCGGAATCGCCGTCGGAGCCGTCGTCGGCCTCCGCGTCGGGGTCCGCGTCCCCCTCCGACACCGCGTCACCCGGCGCGTCCGCCACCACCCGGCCGTCCGGCTCCGCGACGTCCAGCGCCCCCTCGTCGGGCGCGTCCTCCGGTGCCACGCCCACCGACCTCCAGCCCCGGCTCCTCGACGACCTGGGCGACGAGGCACTGGTCGACGACGAGCTGAGCAGCTCCGGTTCGACGGCGAAACGACGCACGGTGACTGTGGCGTTCCGCACGTCGAACGTCGTGGTGACCATCGAGTACGCGGAGCAGTCGGCGATGCTCGGCGTCGTCCCGGACAGCGAGGAAATGCAGGACATGGCGCGGAAACTGGCCTCCCAGCTCGCGGATTCGCTGAGCGGTTGAGCCCGGCGGGGGCTCCCCCGGGCCCCCGGGTGAAGCCCTCGAAGACGAGCCGCACACTTTCCCCACCGCGTACGGTGACCCCTCGGACCCGTTCCGACCGCAGGAACCACGAGTGCCATGAGTGAAGGAACCATGCAGCGACGAGCCCAGCGTGACCAGCGAGCCAAGCGACTCCCCCGTGTTGTCTGCGCGGCGGCCGCCGTCCCCCTGATGCTGGTGGCGGCCGGCTGCTCCTCGGACTCCGGCTCCGACGACGGCAAGGACAAGGCCGCGGACAAGGCGACCGCCTCCGCGTCCGCGAGCCCGTCCCCGACGGTGGAGGCGGCCGCGTACGCGAAGCTGCCCGAGCCCTGCTCGGTGCTGGCGAAGAAGACGCTGAAGGACCTGGTGCCCAAGGCCGACTCCGGCAAGGAGGGCGCGTCGAACGACACGGCGACGCGCGGCAGTTGCTCCTGGGACAGCCTCGACGACAACGGCGTGGACGGCTCCCAGTTCCGCTGGCTGAGCGTGTCGATGCTGCGCTTCGACTCGGACGCCACGCGCGGTGCGGGCGACAAGCTGGCGCACGACTACTACACGAAGCAGCTCCAGGACGCCCAGACCGCCGAGGGCGCCAAGAGCCTGAAGACCACGCCGGTGAGCGGCACGGGCGACGAGGCGTCGGTCGTGCGGTACGACCTGAAGAAGAAGGAAGGCACCTTCAAGCAGCAGACGGTCGTCACACGCGTCGAGAACGTCGTCGTGACCGTCGACTTCAACGGTGCGGGCCTGGCCGGCGACGACACCCCCGACGCCGACGACCTGGTCAAGGACGCCCAGAAGGCGGCCAAGGAAGCGGTCGCGGCGGTGGCGAAGGCCAACGGCGGTGCCGCGGCGCCCTCCGGGTCCGCCTCGGGCTCGGCCTCCGGGACGGGGTCGAAGGCGCCGTCCGAGGATGCCGGGACCTCGTCGAAGGCCCCGGCCAAGGCGTCGTAGAGGACGAGCCGAGGGGCCGTACCGACCACCGGCCACCCGTTCCCCGCACACATGTGCCACTCTGTTGCGCGCAACAACAGGCACTGGGAGGGGAGTACGGGTGGCCGCGCCACTAGAGCTGACCCGGACGCATCGCGTTCTCATCGGCATGGTCGTCTTCGGTGCCGTCATCATCGCCGGGATCGGCTTCGCCGGTTCGTACGCGGCGGTGCGGGAACTGGCCCTGCAGAAGGGCTTCGGGAACTTCAGCTACGTCTTCCCGATCGGCATCGACGCGGGCATCTGCGTCCTGCTGGCCCTGGACCTGCTGCTGACCTGGATCCGCATCCCGTTCCCGCTGCTGCGCCAGACCGCGTGGCTGCTGACGGCGGCGACGATCGCGTTCAACGGCGCCGCCGCCTGGCCCGACCCGCTCGGCGTCGGCATGCACGGCGTGATCCCCATCCTGTTCGTGGTGTCCGTCGAGGCCGCCCGGCACGCGATCGGCCGGATCGCCGACATCACCGCCGACAAGCACATGGAGGGCGTCCGCCTCACCCGCTGGCTGCTCTCGCCGGGGCCGACCTTCCTGCTCTGGCGCCGCATGAAGCTGTGGGAGCTGCGCTCCTACGAGCAGGTGATCAAGCTGGAGCAGGAGCGGCTGGTCTACCAGGCCCGGCTGCGCTCCCGCTTCGGGCGCGGCTGGCGCCGCAAGGCCCCGGTGGAGTCCCTGATGCCGCTGCGCCTGGCCCGCTACGGCGTCCCCCTGTCCCAGACCGCCCCGGCCGGCCTCGCCGCGGCGGGCATCGAGCCGGCGCTGCTGCCCCCCGCGCCCCGGCCCCAGGAGACGGGCCCGCAGGCGGCCCCAGCCGCGGAGCAGCGGCCCGAACTGGCCGTCGCCCGGCCGCAGGAGCGGGAGCCCGGACCGGACGCGCCCACCGAGGAACGCAACCCGTGGCTGCACGCCCGGGACCCGCAGACCGTGGAGTACCACGGCGGCTACGACCCGGACTTCGACCCCGAGCAGTACGCGCACTGGGCGGAGGAGCAGCGGCAGGCCGAGCAGTACCGGGAGCAGTTCGAGGAGGAGCCGCCGCCGCAGGAGCCGTCCCCCGAGGAGACCGGCAGCTTCCCGATCCCGGTGGGCCCGACGCGCACGCGGGAGCTGGGCGAGGGCGGCGGCACGGCCGAGCCGCCGCCGACGCCGGAGGACTACTACACCGTCTTCCGCAAGTCGATCGACGGCAGCTACCCCACGGCCGCCCAGTTCCGGGACGACGTGGAGGCGACCTTCGGCGTGCCGCTCGCTGCGCGGGAGGCCGACCGCATGGTGAAGGTCTTCAGCGAACGCCACACCCGCGAACTCCAGGAGGAGCACATCGCGTAGCCGGCAGGCCGAGCGCCTGACCGACAGCCGAAAGGGGCCCTCCGCCGGCGGAGGGCCCCTTTCGCCGTGGCGCCTGTCTACTCCCCGAGCAGGGTCCGCACCCGCTCCTGCCCCACCGCCAGCAGCAGCGTGGGCAGCCGCGGGCCGGTGTCGCGGCCGACGAGCAGGTGGTAGAGCAGCGCGAAGAACGACCGCTGGGCGGCCTTGATCTCCGGCGGCAGCTCCTTGGGCGTGGCGTCGGCGGAGAAGCCCGCCTGGACCTTCGGCACCCCGTAGACGAGGTGGGTGAGCCCGTCCAGCGACCAGTGCTCGGCGAGCCCGTCGAGCAGCAGCCGCAGCGACTGCCGGCCCTGCTCGTCGAGGGACTTCAGCAGCTCGGCGTCGGGCTCCCCGCGCACGATGGTCCGCTGGTCGGCGGGGACGTGGGTGTTGATCCACGCCTCGGCCTTGTCGTACCGGGGCCGGGCCTCCGCGAGCGTCCCCAGCGGGTCGGCCGGGTCCAGCTCGCTGAGGATGCGCAGCGCCTGGTCCTCGTGCCCGGCGGTGATGTCGGCCACGGACGCCAGCGTCCGGTACGGCAGCGGCCTGGGCGTGCGCGGCAGCTCACCGGCGGCGGTGCGCACGGCGCGCGCGTGGGCGGCCACGTCGGCGGGCAGGGCGGTGCCGTCGGCGACCTTGGCGTCGAGGCGGTCCCACTCGTCGTAGAGGCGCTGGATCTCCTGGTCGAAGGCGATCTTGAAGGACTGGTTGGGCCGGCGGCGGGCGTACAGCCAGCGCAGCAGCTGCGGCTCCATGATCTGGAGCGCGTCCGCCGGGGTGGGCACCCCGCCCTTCGACGAGGACATCTTCGCCATGCCGCTGATGCCGACGAACGCGTACATCGGCCCGATCGGCTGCTCGCCGCCGAAGATGCCGACAATCTGCCCGCCGACCTGGAACGACGACCCGGGCGACGAGTGGTCCACGCCGCTGGGCTCGAAGATCACGCCCTCGTAGGCCCAGCGCATCGGCCAGTCGACCTTCCAGACCAGCTTGCCGCGGTTGAACTCGCTGAGCCGGACCGTCTCGGAGAAGCCGCACGCGGTGCAGGCGTAGGTCAGCTCGGTCGAGTCGTCGTCGTAGGCGGTGACCGTCGTCAGGTCCTTCTCGCAGTTGCCGCAGTACGGCTTGTACGGGAAGTACCCGGCGGAGCCGGAGCTGCCGTCGTCCTCGGCGGCGGCGCCGGAGCCCTCGGCGGCCTCCAGCTCGGCCTCGTCGAGGGGCTTCTGCTGCTGCTTCTTCGGCGCGGCCTTCTTCGTCCGGTACTGGTCGAGGATCGCGTCGATGTCCTGCCGGTGCCGCATGGCGTGCAGGACCTGCTCGCGGTAGACACCGGAGGTGTACTGCTCGGTCTGGCTGATCCCGTCGAACTCCACGCCCATCTCGGCGAGCGAGGCGACCATCGCGGCCTTGAAGTGCTCGGCCCAGTTCGGGTGCGAGGAGCCCTTCGGCGCGGGGACGGAGGTGAGGGGCTTGCCGATGTGCTCGGCCCACGACTCGTCCACCCCGGAGATGCCGGCCGGCACCTTGCGGTAGCGGTCGTAGTCGTCCCAGGAGATCAGGTGCCGGACCTGGTGGCCCCGGCGGCGCACCTCGTCGGCGACCAGGTGCGGGGTCATGACCTCGCGCAGGTTGCCGAGGTGGATGGGACCGGACGGAGAGAGTCCGGACGCGACGACGACGGGTTTGCCCGGTGCACGGCGCTCCGACTCGGCGATGACCTCGTCCGCGAAACGGGAGACCCAGTCGGTGGTCTCTGTGCTCTGAGCCACGATCGGCACGTCCTCTTCCCTGGTTCCCTGGAATTCCCAGGACTTCTGCTGAGCAGCCGGTACGGTCGCACGGCTGACCGCTCCATTCTCCCAGCCCGGCCCGCATCCGCGAAAACGGCTTTTCACCGCGTGGGATACTCGGGTTCCGTAGCTACAGACAGCCTCACTCCCGGAACCCCGAGCAGAACGGCGAACCACTCCATGGCCTCGGTCACGTCCCTCAGCGACTCCGTCCAGCAGCATCTCGCGTCCGCCCTCACGGCCACCCGGCCCGAGGCCGCCGGCGCCGACCCGCTGCTGCGACGAAGCGACCGGGCGGACTACCAGGCCAACGGCATCCTCGCCCTGGCCAAGAAGGCCAAGGCGAACCCGCGGGAGCTGGCCACCGAGGTCGTCGCGCACCTCACCACCGGTGACCTGATCAAGGAGGTCGAGGTCTCCGGGCCCGGCTTCCTCAACATCACCGTCGGCGACCGCGCGATCATCGGGAACCTCGCCGCGCGGTACGCGGACGAGACCGGCCGCCTGGGCGTCCCGCACGCCGAGCGGCCGGGCACGACGGTGATCGACTACGCCCAGCCGAACGTGGCGAAGGAGATGCACGTCGGCCACCTGCGTTCCGCGGTGATCGGCGACGCCCTGCGCGGCATGCTCGACTTCACCGGCGAGAAGACCATCGGCCGGCACCACATCGGCGACTGGGGCACCCAGTTCGGCATGCTCATCCAGTACCTGTTCGAGCACCCCGGCGAGCTGGCCCCCGCGGCCGACGTCGACGGCGAGCAGGCCATGAGCAACCTGAACCGGGTGTACAAGGCCTCGCGCGCCCTCTTCGACTCCGACGAGGAGTTCAAGGAGCGGGCCCGCAGGCGGGTCGTCGCCCTCCAGTCCGGCGACAAGGAGACCCTCGAACTGTGGCAGCAGTTCGTGGACGAGTCGAAGGTCTACTTCTACTCCGTCTTCGAGAAGCTCGACATGGAGATCCGCGACGAGGAGATCGTCGGCGAGTCCGCGTACAACGAGGGGATGCCCGAGACCGCCCGCCTCCTGGAGGAGATGGGCGTCGCGGTGCGCTCCGAGGGCGCGCTCGTCGTCTTCTTCGACGAGATCCGCGGCAAGGACGACCAGCCCGTGCCGCTGATCGTGCAGAAGGCGGACGGCGGCTTCGGCTACGCGGCCTCCGACCTCACCGCGGTCCGCAACCGCGTCGGCGACCTGCACGCGACCACGCTGCTGTACGTCGTGGACGTGCGCCAGTCGCTGCACTTCCGGATGGTCTTCGAGACCGCCCGCCGGGCCGGCTGGCTGAACGACGACGTCACCGCGCACAACATGGGCTACGGCACGGTCCTCGGCGCCGACGGCAAGCCCTTCAAGACGCGCGAGGGCGAGACCGTGCGGCTGGAGGACCTGCTGGACGAGGCGGTGCAGCGGGCCGCCGAGGTGGTCCGGGAGAAGGCGCGCGACCTCACCGAGGACGAGATCCAGGAGCGGGCCGCGCAGGTCGGCATCGGCGCCGTGAAGTACGCGGACCTGTCGACGTCGCCGAGCCGGGACTACAAGTTCGACCTGGACCAGATGGTCTCGCTCAACGGCGACACCAGCGTCTACCTCCAGTACGCCTACGCCCGTATCCGGTCCATCCTCCGCAAGGCCGGCGAGGTCCGCCCCGCGGCCCACCCGGAGCTGGACCTGCACGAGGCGGAGCGCGCGCTGGGCCTGCACCTGGACGCGTTCGGCAACACGGTCTTCGAGGCGGCTGCGGAGTACGCCCCGCACAAGCTGGCCGCGTACCTGTACCAGGTGGCGTCGCTGTACACGTCGTTCTACGACAAGTGCCCGGTCCTCAAGGCCGACACCCCGGAGCAGGTGGAGAACCGCCTGTTCCTGTGCGACCTCACGGCGCGCACCCTGCACCAGGGCATGGCCCTGCTGGGCATCGGGACGCCCGAGCGACTCTGATCCGGCGGGCCGGGACGCACCCGGCCCGCCCGTCAGGCGTCAGCCTTCAGACGTCAGGCGTAGTAGTGGATCGTCCCGCGCAGCGCCGGCTCGGCGCCCTCGCAGTGCTGGACGAACGTGGCGGCGAAGGCGGTGATCACGCCGTCCTCGCCGCGGCCCAGCCTGGTGAGGGTCAGGGTGCCCTCACTGGCGTTGCACCCGCCGAAGCCGGACACGTCGAGGCCGGCCACCCCGGGCCCGCTGCCGCGTTCCGTCCGGTAGGTGCGTCCGGCCTCGAAGCGCTCGCCGGCCGGCGGGACGAGCAGGGCCGACCAGGTCTCGCGCTTGCCGGAGACGTCGTACTGGAGACCGCCGGTGCCCCACTCCTGGAGTGAGAAGAGGCTGGTGGCGCCGGTGTGGGTGCCGCTCCTGCCCTGACCGGGGTAATCCCCGGGCTCGCTGGCGTAGGCGAAGGACAGCGGGTAGGCGCGGTACTTGACGACGCCCTTGAGGACCGGGGCGTCGGCCGCCTCGCAACGCTGCGTGTAGGTCGCGTCGAGCACGGTGATCGCGCCGGTGGCGTCCGCCTCGATCTGGTGGACCGAGAACTGCCCGAAGACCTGGTTGCAGCCGCGTGAGTCGCCGCTGACGTCGAGGCCCGGGGCCCGCCCGGTGCGCGAGGACGCCCGTTCCGCGTCGCGGTAGACCCCGGGGTGGAGCTTCTCCCCCTGCGGCGCGGCCAGTTCGACGGTCCACCAGTCGGTCTCGTTCTCGATCCGGACGGTCAGCGCCTCCCGCTCCCCGGACACGGTGATGTCCGCCGTCCCGGGCGTGTAGGCGACGCTTGCGCCCTGCCCGACCCAGTCGCCGGACGCGCTGGTGTGGCTGTACTTCGTCACGGCCACCGGTGTCCCGGTCGCCGCCGCGGCGGGCGCCGACAGGCCGGCGGTCAGGCCGATCGTCGCGGTCAGGCCCGCCAGCGTGCCGAGCACGGCACGCCGCCATCCGGTGCGACTGCGCACGGATGCCTCCCCCTCATGAGGCGGGCGCCCCTGCGGGGCGCCCGAACTGATTGCGCACAACACGGAGTTGACTGTCCCCCGCTGCTTCACACAAACCACTGGAAGCGCACATTCCCCAACGCTCCCCGGCTGTCAGCCGGTCAGCCGCACCCCCTCGGGCGCGTCGATGCCGAACTCCTCCGCCAGCACCCGGCGGACCTCCGCCTCGTCACCCGGCTTCCGCTCGGTGACCGCGCCGTCGGCCCCGGTCCTGGTGAGGACGCCGCCGTCGAGCGCCAGGTGCCCGTCGGGCAGCAGCCGCTGCACATAGGGCCGCCGGGAGAAGGGGGAGCGCGGGTTCGTGGCGACGTGCCAGTTGACGACCTCGTAGTCGGACGCCTCGAACGGCTCCCGGGTGAAGGCGTACTGGGCCTGCCAACCACCGCCCGCGCCGGGCCGGTGGGCCTCCAGCACCCACGTCTCCAGCGGCCCGCGTCGCGGCGCGTGCACCAGCCGGTGCCGGCGCCCGGCGTCGCGGAACTCGGTGTCCGCCGCGAGCGGCACCGGCTCCAGCAGGGAGCCGGCGGCACCGAAGCCGACGTCGGCCAGGTACGGCCGCGGGTCGCCGGGCACCTCGGCCAGGAGCGCCATGTGGGTGCGCGGACGGTCCTCGAAGCGCTCCGCGCCGACGACGACCCGCGCGGTCAGCCGGGTCACCCCGAAGCCCAGCGTCTCCAGGGCGGCCGCGAACAGGGTGTTGTGCTCGTAGCAGTAGCCTCCGCGACGGCGGCCGTGCACCAGCTTGGCCATCAGGTCGGACAGCGCGAGGGAGGGGGCCGTGCCGCCGACGGCGTCGAGGTTCTCGAACGGGACGGCCCGCAGGTGGGCGAGGTGCACCCCGCGGAGCACCGCCGCGTCGGGCCGCCGCTCCCCCTCCCAGCCGATCCGGTCGAGGTAGGCGTCGAGGTCGAAGGGCGTCGTCGTCGGCACGGTCGCAGGCATGCCCTTCACGGTACGTGCGCGCGCGACGCCCCTGCCTCGGCTCTTCGTCCTAGGACCGGGTCCTACGCCCCTCGCGGCGCCGCCTCCCGCAGCGCCGCCCCCAGCCGCCGCAGCCCCTCCGCGATCTCGTCCGGCGTCTGCGTCACGAAGCACAGCCGCAGCGTCGCGCGGTCGGGTTCCCCGGCGTGGAAGGGGGCTCCGGGCACGTACGCCACGTCGTGCCGGACCACCTCGGGGAGCAGGGCGGTCGTGTCGTAGCCGTCCGGCAGCCGCGCCCACAGGAACATGCCGCCCTCGGGACGGCTCCACGCCGACCCCGCCGGGAGCGCGTCCGCCACGCCGGCGAGCATCGCGTCCCGGCGTGCGCCGTAGGCCCCGGCGACCCGGGCGACGTGCGCGTCCAGGTCCCGGTCGGCCAGGTACCGGGCGGCGGCCAGCTGGTTGACCGTCGGGGTGTGCAGGTCGGCGGCCTGCTTGGCCACCGCGCAGGCCCGGCGCAGCGTGGCGGGGGCCCGCAGCCAGCCGAGTCGCAGGCCGGGTGCCATGACCTTGGAGAAGGAGCCCAGCAGCACGGTCCGGTCCCGGGCGGCCTCGTGGGAGGCGATCCACGGCAGCCGCTCGCCCTCGAAGCGCAGCTCCCCGTACGGGTCGTCCTCGACGATCCACAGCCCGCAGCGGCCGGCGATCCCGGCCACGGCGGCACGGCGCGCGGCGGGGAGGGTGCGGCCGGTGGGGTTCTGGAAGGTGGGGACGGTGTAGAGCAGCTTGGGCCGCTCGCGCAGCACCAGTTCCTCCAGTGCCTCGGGGTCCATGCCGTGCTCGTCCCCGGGCACCGCGACGATCCGGGCGCCCGCGAAGCCGAAGGCCTGGAGCGCGGCCAGGTAGCAGGGGTTCTCGACGAGGACGGTGTCGCCGGGTTCGATCAGGGCGGTGGCGAGCAGCGAGAGGGCCTGCTGCGAACCGGTGGTGACGAGGAGGTCGTCGGGGTCGGTGCCGAGGCCGCGGACCGAGGTGCGGGCGGCCAGCGCGGCCCGCAACGAGGGTTCGCCCTCCGTGGTCGAGTACTGGAGCGCCCGCGCGGGCTGCTCGGCGAGGACGTCCCGGTAGGCGGCGGCGATGCCCTCCGCGTCGAACAGCTCCGGAGCCGGCAGCCCGCCCGCGAAGTTGATCACCTCGGGGCGGGCGGTCACGGCGAGGATGTCCCGTACGGGCGACCCGCCGATCGACCGGGCCCGTGCGGCGAGCGGCGGCGGGGAGGCGGAGGGTGCGGGCGCGTTCTCGGTCACGGTCATGCCCGCACCCTAGGAAACCGCGTGCCACCTACACACGGCTTTCCGCGATACGGACACCCGTACGACCGCCGCGTGTTCGGCCCGGTCGGCACCCCGGCCCCGCCCGGCACCCCGGCCCCGCCAGCCTCACTCGGCCGGGACGAACTCCCAGGCGTCGCTGCCGAGGGGATACGCGTAGTAGGAGCTGTCCTTGGAGGCGCTGGTGCGGAACGGGCGGCCGTTGTCGTCGACGCGCACCGTGCCCTCCCGGCCCCCGCTCGACCACTCCAGCTCCAGGTACCAGCTGACGTCGTGGCCGCTGGTGTGCGCGTCGACACGGAAGACCTCGGGGTCGGACTCGCTCACCTTGTACGGGAAGTTCCGCTGCCCGCCGACCGGCATCACCAGGGGGTTGCCCAGGTCGAGGGCGACGTCGAAGTCCTTGGGGTCCACCTGGCCGCCGCAGCCGTTGCCCATCACGTACTGGTCCCAGCCCAGCGGCGGACCGCTGCTCACCACGCGCACGTGCAGGCCCGTCAGGACCACGGTCTCCGCGCCGGTGCCCTGCACGGTCAAAACGGCCGTCTGCCGGTTCGCCGAGACGGCGCCGTAGGCGGTGGCCCAGCCGACCGCGTCCTGCTGGGGCGGTGGCGGCAGCACGTTCTTCGGACTGCGGTCCACCAGGAACGCGTGCTCGCAGGGGGTGTCCCAGTAGTACGGCGTGGTCGACACGGTGAGCGGCGGGCCGGTGTCGGGTGCGCGGCGGCTCGGCCCGGCGGTGCTCCCGCCCGGGGCGGACGCGGACGCGGAGGGCGAGGCGGACCGGGGCGGCGACGCGGACGCGGAGGGGGACGGCGAGGAGGAACCGCTGGGGGACGCCGACGGGGTGGCGGTCGCCGACTCCGGGACGGAGGCCCGCGCGGCGGCCCCGGCCGGTCCCCGGCGCCCGCCCTCCTCACCGCCGTTGCCCGGCACCAGGTTGACCACCAGGGCCACGGCCGCGCTGACGGCGACGACGCCGATCGCGGCGTACAGCGCGGTGCGCGGCACCCGCCGGCGTGCCGTGTCCGGGACGGCCGGTGCGGGCGGGAGCGGCGGGGTGCCGTCCGCGCCCGCCCCGAAGGCGTCGGCGGCCCCGGCCACCTCGCCCCCCGCGACCACATCGGCTGCTTCGGTGACTTCGGCGGCTTCGGCGGCTTCGGCGGCTTCGGCATCCCTCACCGCGTGCGACTCCGCGGGTCCCGTCCCCTTCGGGGCGCTCCCCTCCTCCTTCTTCACGCCACGCAGCGCGTCCGCGCGGATCCAGCGGCGGTGGAGTTCGAGCACCTCCTCGGGGGTCGCCCGGCACACCCGGGCAAGCCGCTCGACCGGGGCGAACTCGGTGGGGACGACCTCCCCGCTGACGTACCGGTGGAGGGTCGAGGCGCTCATGTGCAGCCGCTTGCCCAGCGCTCCGTAACTGAGCCCGGACCGCTCCTTCAACTCCCGCAGCAGTCCCGCGAAATCGTCCCCCGCCACCCGTTCCTCCCTCTCCCCGCATCCCCGTACGGCGTCCCAGCAGGATGCCGTTCCCCCAGGTCAGAGCCGTTCCGGCATCCCATTGTCCCGCATCCCCCGGCTCCACTGGCGACCGGGACGGACCCGACCCCAAGCTGTGGTCATCCAAGCAGCCGCTCCCCGCCGACGGTCGAGCGGCTCACCTCAACTCCTCCCGAAGGGGAACCAGTCATGTCCGCACGCACCACCCGTACCCGCCTGTTCGCCGCCACCACGGTCGCCCTGGCCGCGCTCGCCCTGACGGCCTGCGAGGGCGACGGAACGGACACGGGCGCCTCCTCCCCGTCCTCCGCCGCCCCGGCCGGACAGCAGAGCGAGCGGCCCACCGGCGGGAAGGAGTCGGCCGGGGCGGGCACGGAGGCCGACGGCACCAAGGAGACGAACGGCTCCGCGGGCCCGGCCGCCTCCTCCGGTTCCTCCGGTTCCACCGGTTCCTCCGGCGCTTCCGGCTCCGGCTCCGCCGGCACCTCCGGCTCCGCCGGCACCTCGGGCGGCTCCGGCGACGAGGACTCCGACCTGCCCGGCAAGTGCTCCGCGGCCGACGTCAGGATCACCGCGACGGAGGTGCCCCGCCCGATCAACCACCTGCTGCTGACCGCCACCAACACCGGCTCGAAGACCTGCATGCTCCCGCAGTACCCGGCGGCCCGCTTCGGCGAGGCGCAGTCGGTGCCGCCGGTCGCGGAGTCGACCAAGCCGCAGTCACTGACCGGCGTCCAGCCCGGTGAGGCCGGCTACGCCGGGGTCCTGCTGTCGGCCGGCGACGGCAGCGGCGAGAACGGCTACCAGACCGACACCCTCACGATCCCCTTCGAGGACGGCTCCATCGCCACCGTCGCCCTGCCCTCCGGCGGCGTGTACGTCGACACCGCGCTGACGGTCACGTACTGGCAGACCGACATGGACGCGGCCCTCAGCCACTGAAGGGGTGCCCGCACCCCCTGCACGAAGCACCGGGGGAGGTCGCTCAGCGCAGCGTGCGAGCGACCTCGGTGGCCCAGTAGGTCAGGATGTTGCGCGCGCCGGCCCGCTTGATGCCGGTCAGCGCCTCGATGATGGCCCGGTCGCGGTCGATCCAGCCCTTCTCGGCGGCGGCCTCGATCATCGAGTACTCGCCGGAGATCTGGTAGGCGGCGACGGGCACGTCCGAGGCCTCGGCGACCTTGGCCAGGATGTCGAGGTAGGGACCGGCCGGCTTCACCATCACCATGTCGGCGCCCTCCTCCAGGTCGAGGGCCAGCTCCCGCATCGCGTCCCGCGCGTTGGCGGCGTCCTGCTGATAGGTCTTCCGGTCCCCCCGCAGGGCGGACCCGACGGCCTCCCGGAAGGGCCCGTAGAACGCGGAGGCGTACTTGACCGTGTAGGCGAGGACGGCGACGTCCTCCCGCCCGATCTGGTCGAGCGCGTCCCGGACGACGCCGATCTGCCCGTCCATCATCCCGCTGGGCCCCACCACATGGGCACCCGCGTCGGCCTGGACCTGCGCCATCTCGGCGTACCGCTCCAGGGTGGCGTCGTTGTCGACCCGCCCCTGGGTGTCCAGCACCCCGCAGTGCCCGTGGTCCGTGAACTCGTCGAGACACAGGTCGGACATGACGAGCAGCTCGTCCCCGACCTCGGCCCGCACGTCCCGCAGCGCGACCTGGAGAATCCCGTCCGGGTCGGTGCCGGCCGTACCGGCCGCGTCCTTCTTCTCGTCCTCCGGCACCCCGAAGAGCATGATCCCGGAGACCCCGGCCTCGACCGCCTCCGCGGCGGCCTTCTTCAGGGAGTCCCGGGTGTGCTGCACGACGCCGGGCATCGCGCCGATCGGCACCGGCTCGCTCACGCCCTCGCGGACGAAGGCGGGGAGGATGAAGTCGGCGGGGTGCAGCCGGGTCTCGGCGACCATCCGACGCATGACGGGGGTGCTCCGCAGCCGCCGGGGCCGGGTGCCGGGAAAGGATCCGTACGTCGACATACCACCTACGCTACGCCCGCCCCACCCGTGCCTTTGCCGACGAGGAGTCGGACCCGGCCGCCCTTGACCTCAAGTTCGGTCGAGCTCCTACGGTCGCTCCCACGCACACCGGACGAGGGAGTGACCATGCAGTACACGCACACCGACGCCGAACTGGTGAAGCAGCCGATCGGCTACTGGAGCTGGGCCGCTTACAAGGCCGTCATCGACCGCACCCGCGCAGCGCTCGACGGGATCGGCACCACCCAGCCCCAGTGGTGGGTCCTCAACCAGGTCGCCGACGCCCCGAAGGCCCGCGAGGAGGTGTCCGCCCTCCTGCGGAACTACCTCGACACGGGCCAGGAGATGGAACCGGAGATCGACGCGACCCTCGCGCGGGGCTGGATCACCCAGAGCCCCGACGGCCACCTGGCCCTCACCCCCGAGGGCAGGGCCTTCCAGGAGAAGGCCGCCGCCCTCCAGAGCGAGCTGTGGGCGGAACGCCACGCCGGCATCTCCGACGAGGAGTACCTGACCACCATGAAGGTGCTCCAGCGCTTCATCCACAACACCGGCGGGAAGGCCTGGCACCACTAGGGGGCGGCCGGCGGCCACGGCACGTCGGCCAGCAACGGGATCAGCGTCTCCTCCTCGTGGTCGAGGTGGGCGTCCAGCTCCGCCGACATCGCCGCCAGCTCCGTACGGAAACGCCCCGGGTCGGCGATGTGGATGTCGGCCAGCAGCGCCGCCAGGTCGGCCTGGACGCGGGCGATCGCACGGTGCTCGCCGGCGAGCCGGTCGAAGACGTCGGCCAGACCGGGGTGGTGGGCGGCGATCCCCGGGAAGAGGTGCCCGTCCTCGCTCTCGTGATGGAACTCCAGGGCCTGGCAGAACGCCAGGCACCGCTGCCGGATCTGGAGCCCGAGGCCGGCCGGCGCACCGGCGCCCCGGCGCGCGAAGTGCGCCTCGGTCTCGGCCCGCACCTGACGCAGCTGCCCCCGCAGCCAGGTGTGGACCTCGAGCAGCTTGTCGGCGAGCGTACGGACCTCCGCCGGGCCCTGCCACCCCTCGGGCTCGGCCCGCTCCAGCACCACCCCCGGGGGCAGCGGGCCGGCCGTCGGCACGGCGAGGGCCTCGAAGGAGTCGGTGCCGATCTCGACACCGACCACGGGACGGGCCAGCACGTCGTGGTACCAGGCGGGGAGGTCCGGGCCGGGGCCGGACGCGGGGACCAGGAGGGAGCCCCCGTGGCGGACGTGTCCGAGCCGAGTGGTGCGCGGCGCCCCCGTCCCGGCGTCGGTGGTGGTCAGCAGGAGCGGGTTCCCGTCCTCGGCGGTGACGGGTCGCGGGAAAGGCGTGGGCATAGGGATGCGTGTCTCCATGACGGCGGACCGCGACGGACGTCACGGTGCCGGAAAACCGGAAAAACCCGGGAAGGGGAAGGGGGAAGAGGCGAGGCGGAGGAAGGACGACGACGTGCGGATGCGCTGCGTCGTGTCAGGGCGCGGAGTGCGGACTCATCACGGACCCCTTGGAGAAGGGCGCTCGCCCGATCGCCGGCCGGCCCACTGCTCTTTGACCGGCGCCACGCGGCACCGCCCTCATTACACGCACCCGCCGGCCGGCTGTCAACGGAGTTCCGGCCCGGCCCCGGCGCCCCGCACGCACATGGCCCGCACCCGGGTTCCGGGTGCGGGCCATGTCCGCGAGTCGGTCAGTCGCGACGCCTCACGTCGAGGAGCGACCCCTCACGTCGAGGAGCGACGCCTGCGCGCCCCCGGCCGCCGCTCGCTCGGCCGTGTCACCGGGTCCCCGGCCTCCAGGGCCGCCGCCCGGCGCGCCAGGCCGAAGTCGGCCAGGGCCTCCGCCAGCTTGTGGACGGACGGCTCGGGAGCCATGACGTCCACTCGCAGCCCGTGCTCCTCGGCCGTCTTGGCCGTGGCCGGGCCGATGCACGCGATCACGGTGACGTTGTGCGGCTTGCCCGCGATCCCCACCAGGTTCCGCACGGTGGACGACGAGGTGAACAGCACCGCGTCGAAGCCGCCGCCCTTGATCGCCTCGCGGGTGGTGGCCGGTGGCGGCGAGGCGCGCACCGTCCGGTAGGCGGTGACGTCGTCGACCTCCCAGCCCAGCTCGATCAGCCCGGCGACCAGCGTCTCCGTGGCGATGTCGGCGCGCGGCAGGAAGACGCGGTCGATCGGGTCGAAGACCGGGTCGTAGGGCGGCCAGTCCTCCAGCAGACCGGCGGCCGACTGCTCACCGCTCGGCACCAGGTCCGGCTTCACCCCGAAGGCGACGAGGGCCTTCGCCGTCTGCTCGCCCACCGCCGCGACCTTGATGCCCGCGAACGCACGGGCGTCGAGACCGTACTCCTCGAACTTCTCCCGGACCGCCTTCACCGCGTTGACCGACGTGAACGCGATCCACTCGTAGCGGCCCGTCACCAGGCCCTTGACCGCCCGCTCCATCTGCTGGGGCGTGCGCGGCGGCTCGACCGCGATGGTCGGCACCTCGCTGGGTACGGCCCCGTACGACCGCAGCTGGTCGGAGAGCGACGCCGCCTGCTCCTTCGTGCGCGGCACGAGGACCTTCCAGCCGAACAGCGGCTTGGACTCGAACCACGACAGCTGGTCGCGCCGGGCGGGGGCGCTGCGCTCGCCGACCACGGCTATCACCGGACGGCCACCGTCCGGGGACGGCAGCACCTTCGCCTGCTTCAGCGTCTGCGCGACCGTGCCGAGCGTCGCCGTCCAGGTGCGCTGCCGGGTCGTCGTACCGGCGACCGTCACCGTCAGCGGGGTGTCCGGCTTGCGGCCCGCCGACACCAGCTCACCGGCGGCCGCGGCGACCGAGTCGAGCGTCGTCGAGACCACCACGGTCCCGTCGGAGGCGCCCACCTCGGTCCAGCACCGGGCCGACGCCGTACGGGCGTCCACGAACCGCACGTCGGCGCCCTCGGCGTCCCGCAGCGGCACACCGGCGTACGCGGGCACACCGACGGCGTTCGCGATACCGGGGACGACCTCGAAGGGCACCCCGGCCGCGGCGCACGCCAGCATCTCCTCGGCGGCGTACGTGTCGAGCCCGGGGTCCCCGGTCACGGCACGCACGACCCGCCTGCCGCCCCGCGCGGCCTCCATGACAAGATGTGCGGCATCCCGCACGGCGGGGACGCCCACGGTCGTCGACGAGCCGTCAACTACCGTCAGCTGGGGCGTGCCTGCACCCGGATCCGACGGATCGGCATCCGTGTGCATCTCGGTCACGCCCTGCCGCGCATGCGTGCGCACGACGTCGAGCACCTCGTGCTCGGCGACGAGGACATCCGCGTGCGACAGCGCCTCCACGGCGCGCAGGGTCAGCAGTCCCGGATCTCCGGGTCCGGCACCGAGGAAGGTGACGTGCCCGTGTTCGGGACCGGCGGTAAAGGTGGTGGGGCTCACTGTGCTCGCTCCCCCATCAGACCGGCCGCGCCCTGGGCGAGCATGTCGGTGGCGAGTTCGCGACCGAATGCCAGTGCCGCCTCGTGCGTCTCGGGCACGGGACCGGTGGTGGACAGCTGCACCAGCGTCGAGCCGTCGGTCGTGCCGACGACGCCGCGCAGGCGCATTTCCTTGACAATCTGCCCGTCGGCCAGGAGGTCGGCCAGTGCGCCCACGGGGGCGCTGCAACCGGCCTCCAGGGCGGCGAGCAGGGACCGCTCGGCCGTCACGGCGACCCGCGTGAACGGGTCGTCGAGTTCGGCGAGCGCGGCGACGAGTTCGGCGTCCTGGGCGGTGTTCGCCGCCCTGCACTCGATCGCCAGTGCCCCCTGGCCGGGGGCGGGCAGAACCGTGTCGACCGACAGGAAGTCGGTCACCTCGTCGATGCGGCCCACCCGGTTCAGCCCGGCGGCGGCCAGCACGACGGCGTCCAGCTCACCGCTGTGGACGTACCCGATGCGCGTGTCGACGTTGCCCCGGATCGGGACCGTCTCGATCTCCAGCCCGTGCGTGCGGGCGTACGCGTTCAGCTGCGCCATGCGGCGCGGGGCGCCGGTGCCTATGCGCGCCCCGCGGGGCAGGTCGGTCAGCTTGCGCGCGTCCCGGGCGACGACCACGTCCCGCGGGTCCTCGCGGACCGGGACGGCGGCCACCACCAGGTCCTCGTGCTGCGCGGTGGGGAGGTCCTTCAGCGAGTGAACCGCGAAGTCCACCTCCCCCCGCAGCAGTGCCTCGCGCAGCGCCGCCACGAACACGCCCGTGCCGCCGATCTGCGCCAGGTGCTCGCGCGAGACGTCGCCGTAGGTCGTGATCTCGACCAGCTCAACGGGCCGACCGGTCACCTGGCTCACGGCGTCCGCCACCTGCCCGGACTGGGCCAGGGCGAGCTTGCTGCGCCTGGTCCCCAGCCTCAGTGCCTTCTCAGTCATGCCGGCCCTCGGTTCTTCTCAGTGGTGCTGTTCTCGGCGCGGGAGACGGAGGCCACCGTCTCGGGGTCGAGGTCGAACAGGGTGCGCAGCGCGTCCGCGTACCCGGCGCCGCCGGGCTCGGCGGCAAGCTGCTTGACCCGGACCGTCGGCGCGTGCAGCAGCTTGTCGACCACACGCTTGACGGTCTGGGTGATCTCGGCGCGGTGTTTGTCGTCGAGGCCCGGCAGCCGCCCCTCCAGCCGGGCGATCTCGCCCGCCACGACGCCGGCGGCCATGCTGCGCAGCGCGACGACGGTGGGCGTGATGTGCGCGGCCCGCTGGGCGGCACCGAAGGCGGCGACCTCGTCGGCGACGATCCGCCGGACCAGGTCGACGTCGGCGGCCATCGGCGCGTCGGCCGAGGCGTCGGCGAGCGACTCGATGTCCACCAGGCGCACCCCGGCCAGCCGGTGCGCGGCGGCGTCGATGTCGCGCGGCATGGCGAGGTCGAGCAGGAAGAGCACGGGCTCGGGGCGCGGCGCCTCGGCGACCGGCTCGGGCCGCCGGCGCTCGGGGATGCGGCCGACGCTCGCGGCCGTCGCGGCGAGCGCGGTGATCAGCTCGGCGTCCGCCTCGGCGCCCGCGCGCCCGGCCTCGCGCGGCCGGTCCACGGCCGTACCGCCCGCGGCCCACGCCCCGTGCTGCTCCAGCGTCGCCGCGTCCATGCCGGCCACGGCGGCCTCGCCCATCACGGAGAAGCCGGTCGGCACGGACGACAGGTCGAGCGGGCAGTTCTCGTCGGCGCCCGCACCCGGCAGCGGCGTCTCCGGCGCGGCGTCGGTGCCGGCGACCGGGGCCGCGGCGGACGGGGCGCTGTCCACCTCGGCGACGGGCGCGCCGGTACGGCCCTCCACCGTCGCCGCCACGGCGTCGGCGGTGAGGACGAGCCCGGTCGCGCCGGTGCAGGAGACGGCCACGTCGGCACGTGTCAGTTCGTCCGGCACCGAATCCATCGGTACCGCACGGGCCAGCACGTCCGTGTCGTCGCCCTCGGTCAGGATCCTGGCGAGCCGCTCGGCCCGCTCGAAGGTGCGGTTGGCGACCACGATCTCGGCGACCCCGGCCCGCGCCAGCGTGGCGGCGGCCAGCGAGGACATCGAACCGGCGCCGATGACCAGTGCCTTCTTGCCCCGCACCCAGGTCTGGACCTCGGCCCCGGCCGCGAGCTGCTCCAGGCCGAAGGTGACCAGGGACTGGCCGGCCCGGTCGATGCCGGTCTCGGAGTGGGCCCGCTTGCCGACCCTGAGCGCCTGCTGGAACAGGTCGTTCAGCAGCCGTCCGGCGGTGTGCGAGTCCTGCGCCCGGGCCAGGGAGTCCTTTATCTGGCCGAGGATCTGGCCCTCGCCGACCACCATCGAGTCGAGCCCGCAGGCCACCGAGAAGAAGTGGTGGACGGCCCGGTCCTCGTAGTGCACGTACAGGTACGGAGTCAGCTCCTCCAGGCCGACCCCGCTGTGCTGGGCCAGCAGCGTGGACAGCTCGGCGACACCGGCGTGGAACTTGTCCACGTCGGCGTACAGCTCGATGCGGTTGCAGGTGGCCAGCACCGCGGCCTCGGTGGCCGGTTCGGCGGCGACCGTGTCCTGCAACAGCTTGAGCTGGGCGTCCGCGTTCAGCGAGGCCCGCTCCAGGACGCTGACCGGAGCGCTGCGGTGACTCAGCCCGACGACGAGGAGACTCATGCCGGCATCACGGCGGGCACGTCCCCGTCGGGTCCCTGGTCGGTGGAGGGCTGCTTGCGGGCGGCGACGCGCGGCACGGCACCGGTGTCGGCCGCGGCCTCCTCGCCCGCCTTGCGCTGCTCGTGGAAGGCGAGGATCTGGAGCTCGATGGAGAGGTCGACCTTGCGCACGTCGACGCCGTCCGGCACGGACAGCACGGTCGGCGCGAAGTTCAGGATGGAGGTGACGCCGGCGGCCACGAGCCGGTCGCAGACCTGCTGGGCGGCACCGGCGGGCGTCGCGATCACGCCGATGGAGACACCGTCGTCCTGGATGATCTTCTCCAGCTCGTCGGTGTGCTGCACCGGGATGCCGGCGACGGGCTTTCCGGCCATTCCCGGATCGGCGTCGATGAGCGCGGCGACCCGGAAACCGCGGGAGGCGAAACCGCCGTAGTTGGCGAGCGCGGCGCCGAGGTTTCCGATACCGACGATCACAACCGGCCAGTCCTGGGTGAGCCCCAGCTCGCGGGAGATCTGGTAGACGAGATACTCGACGTCGTAGCCGACACCCCGGGTCCCGTAGGAGCCGAGGTAGGAGAAGTCCTTGCGCAGCTTCGCGGAGTTCACCCCCGCCGCGGCCGCCAGCTCCTCGGAGGAGACCGTGGGCACCGAGCGCTCCGACAGTGCGGTGAGGGCTCGGAGGTACAGCGGAAGCCTGGCGACGGTGGCCTCGGGAATCCCTCGGCTGCGGGTCGCCGGTCGGTGTGTTCGGCCAGTTGCCACGGTGCTCCTGCGGGTAGAGCGGGGCTGTAGGCGGTCATACGTCCCTACATGACCGCCCCGTCGAATGCAGGCTATGTCTTTGTGAACGCGTGCACAAAGATGGTGTCCGATTTGCCCGGCCAACGTGACCGGGCTCACGCGCCCCCGGCGCACGAACCGGGAACCGGCGCATACGCGCCCGCGTTCCTCTCCCATCGGAGGCAAAGCCGCACACGCTCCTCACGATCAACGCCCCCGAGACCAAGTCACCATCGATCCTAAGCGACCATCCGGACTACTTGGACTCGTCGGTCAGTGCCTTGCGCAGCCGTTCCTCGTTCACACGCCAGAAGGTGTGCTGCCGACCGTCCACGAGGACGACCGGGATCTGCTCCCAGTACTGGTCGTGGAGCCCGCGGTCCCGGGTGATGTCCTTCCCCTCCCAGGGGACGCCCAGGTCGGCGCAGACCTTCTCGACGACGAGTTGTGCGTCGTCACACAGATGGCAGCCGGGTTTGCGGATGAGGGTGACGAGATGGTTCTCGGAGTACTCAGGGGACTGCGCGGCCTGCGGGGCTTGCGGGGTCTGCGAGGGCTTTCGGCGGAAGAGGGGACTCATGCCGGCCATTCTCGCGCGCCCGGCCCCGCCGGCCGAGCCCCGCGCACGAACCGGTCCGCCTGCCGCCCCGGCGTCCCGGCGCGCACCGGGGACCGCTCCTGCGGCGACCCGGTCGCCCAGAGTTCACACCCTCCGAACCTCTCGGCTCCGAAGCCTCCGAACAAACTGGCTATGCTCACGGACATGGCCGCTCTTCGATGGCTCACCCCCCGTAGGCGCTCCGCCACGGCGCGGAGCGTGTTGGCAGGCGAGGCCTCGGCCGAGGCAGCCCGCAAGTCCGCGCTGAGCGCGGCGCCGGACACGGGCGCGGAGCCGGACTTCCCCGTCCACGGCGACGAGCGCGCGGCCGCCTTCTTCGACCTCGACAACACCGTCATGCAGGGCGCCGCGATCTTCCACTTCGGCCGGGGCCTGTACAAGCGGAAGTTCTTCGAGACCCGCGACCTCGCCCGGTTCGCCTGGCAGCAGGCCTACTTCCGGCTGGCCGGTCTCGAGGACCCCGAGCACATGCAGGACGCCCGCGACTCGGCGCTGTCGATCGTCAAGGGCCACCGCGTCTCCGAGCTGAAGACCATCGGCGAGGAGATCTACGACGAGTACATGGCCGAGCGGATCTGGCCCGGCACCCGCGCCCTCGCCCAGGCCCACCTGGACGCCGGGCAGAAGGTCTGGCTGGTCACGGCCGCCCCGGTGGAGATCGCCCAGGTGATCGCCCGCCGCCTCGGCCTGACCGGCGCGCTCGGCACGGTGGCCGAGTCCATCGGCGGCGTCTACACGGGCAAGCTGGTCGGCGAACCGCTGCACGGCCCCGCGAAGGCCGAGGCGGTACGGGCGCTGGCGGCCGCGGAGGCCCTCGACCTGTCCCGCTGCGCCGCCTACAGCGACTCCCACAACGACATCCCGATGCTGTCCCTGGTCGGACACCCGTACGCCATCAACCCGGACTCCAAGCTGCGCAAGCACGCCCGCGATCTGGAGTGGCGCCTGCGCGACTACCGCACCGGCCGCAAGGCGGCCAAGGTCGGCATCCCGGCGGCCGCGGGCGTCGGGGCCGTGGCGGGCGGCACCGCGGCGGCCATCGCGCTGCACCGCCGCCGCCGCTGACCCGGGCCGGCCGGCGCACCGAGCCATGTGACGTACCCGTCGGCCGGCCGCTCCAGTCCACCTTTCTCACATCGGCCACAACACGCTCTGTAGTCAACCGGAATCCGAACCATTCCGGTCACCAAGTGATCACCCTGTTGCAGCTGATCGAGCGTCAATCGGGCACGGAAGCGACGTAATCGATGATTTGAGCAACTGGGCGTAGCAGTGCCTGCACGAAGCGTTATTCTCCTCAGACGCATTCCGGCACCCCACCTTCGCTACGACGGGTGAATGGTTCCGTACTGCACGTGATGGAAGCTCTGCCTCTGGGAGTCCCGTGTACCCACACGTCGGGGTTGACGCCTCGGGCCTGGCTACGCTGCGCGCAACGGTCAAAACAGCACAAGACCTGTTGCGCGGCTTCGTCCCCACCGCGTACGCCGTCCCCGTCCTCGCCACCGCCGCCACCCCCGTCGGTCCTTGCTACGCACTGGCCGACGGAAGCGCCGCCGTCGGCAGACGCGCGCGGTCGTCCTCGTCCGGGGCCGCCGCCACCACCCACCGCCGTCCCGCCGCGGACAGCGACAGCGCCCGCATGATGGACCTGGTCGAGCGGGCACAGGCCGGCGAGGCCGACGCCTTCGGACGGCTCTACGACCAGTACAGCGACACCGTGTACCGCTACATCTACTACCGCGTGGGCGGCAAGGCGACCGCCGAGGACCTCACCAGCGAGACCTTCCTGCGGGCCCTGCGGCGCATCGGCACCTTCACCTGGCAGGGGCGGGACTTCGGTGCCTGGCTGGTGACCATCGCCCGCAACCTGGTCGCCGACCACTTCAAGTCCAGCCGCTTCCGCCTGGAGATCACCACCGGCGAGATGCTCGACGCCAACGAGGTCGAGCGGTCCCCCGAGGACTCCGTCCTCGAATCCCTCTCCAACGCCGCCCTGCTGGAGGCCGTGCGCCGGCTCAACCCGCAGCAGCAGGAGTGCGTGACCCTGCGCTTCCTCCAGGGCCTCTCGGTCGCCGAGACGGCCCGCGTCATGGGCAAGAACGAGGGCGCCATCAAGACGCTCCAGTACCGGGCGGTGCGCACCCTGGCCCGGCTGCTCCCGGACGACGCGCGCTGAGATCCCGGCGCCCCGAGGCGCCGTCCCCACCGGAACTCTCCGCTGTCCCCACATGACCACCAGTGAGAGTCTGTTGAGTCCGCGGTCCGATCATCCACCGTCCGTAACCCAAGTGCCACGCCGCTCGTTGTGCGGGATGCAGGCTCCCTGTGGTCACCCCCTGGTCGACTCCGATCACACGATCGGGTGGTTCCGATCAGGGTGTGCAACCCTCAGGACCCCCTGGGGAGTCGACCGTCATGACGAGAGGAGGTGCCGCCAGTGATCGCGAACGTATCGGCACACCGGCGGGCGAACGCCTTCGCCCAGGCTCTGGAGGAGCAGTCCGATCCCGGGGCGGCGGCCGAGCAGTCCGAAGGACCGACAGGCGCCGAGGCCACCGTCGAACCGACCGAGCAGGGTCGTCTCCTGACCCTCGCCACCGGTCTGGAGACGCTGCCCCGGCCCGAGCTGGATCCCGAGGTCAAGGTCGTCCAGCGAGCCCAGCTGGTGGCCGCGTTCGAGGCCATGCTCCAGGAGGGCGGGGCGGCGGCCACTTCGGTTCCCGAGCAGCGCCGGACGCGCGGCACCCACCGGGCGGCCCCGCTCCAGAGGTTCCGGCCGCGCTCACGGCTGGCCAAGGGCCTCACCGCGGGCGGACTGAGCGTGAGCGTGGCAGCCGGAGCCTTCGGCGGAGTCGCCGCCGCCAGTTCGGACGCCCTGCCCGGCGATTCGCTCTACGGCCTCAAGCGCGGCATAGAGGACTTCCGCCTCGGTCTCACCGACGGGGACGACGAGCGCGGCGAGGCCTATCTGGACCTGGCCTCGACCCGGCTCAGCGAGGCGCGCCGGCTGATGGAGCGCGGGCGCAGCGGCCCCCTCGACCACGAGTCCCTCGGCGAGATCCGCCGCGCCCTGTCCGGCATGCGGCACGACGCGTCCGAGGGCCACCGGCTGCTCAGCGCGGCCTATGCGCGCGACCCCGGGTCGCTCGCCCCCATGCAGGCGCTCTCCGCCTTCTCCCGCTCCCACCGGGAAGCCTGGGGAGCCCTGCGCGAGCGCCTGCCCGTACAGCTCGGGGACGTCAGCGAACAGGTGTCATCGGTCTTCGACGCCATAGAGGACGACGTGGCCCCGCTGCAGTCCATGCTGCCGCAGCCACCGGCCCAGGACGACGAGAGCGGCGGCGGCGACGGCGGCCGACGGGGCGGCTCCGAGTCGGCGACCACCGGCACCCCCGGCTCCGGCCGCACGTCGACGCCCAGCACCGGCGGCGACGGCACGCCCGACCGGGGGCGCGGCGACAGCCGTGCGCCCAGCGAGTCGGCCGGCTCCGGCAGCGCCGAGGACGGCCTGCTCGGCGGCAACACGGGCGGCCTGCTCGACCCGCCGAAGGACAGCGGCCCCGCCTCTCCGTCCACGGGCGGCAACACCCCGCCCGCCGAGCCGGACGTGACCCTGCCGCCCCTCCTCCCCGGCCTGCTGCCCGGCCTGGGCATCGAGGCGGAGGACGCGGACTGATCCACGGCTGGTACGCCGACGGGGGCGCCCCTCCCACGAGGGGCGCCCCCGTCGGCGTACGGCGAGCCTCAACCGGACTCCGTCCGCCGACTCACCGCACCCATCGGCACGCGACACCCCACGTCAGAAGAAGACCGACCGCCGCTGCACCAACAGCTTGGCCCCTCCCGTCCGCTGCCCTCGCACCGCTCCGCGGGCTTCACGCAGCTGCGCCGGACTCCGTCCGCCGACTCACCGCACCCATCGGCACGGGGACACCCCACCTCAGAAGAAGACCGACCGCCGCTGCACCAACAGCTTGTACAGCGTGTGCTGGATCTGCTCCCGCACCTGGTCGGTCAGGTTGAACATCAGCATCGGGTCGTCGGCGGCCTCCGGCGGGTAGCCGTCCGTCGGGATCGGCTCGCCGAACTGGATCGTCCACTTCGTCGGCAGCGGCACCGCGCCGAGCGGACCCAGCCACGGGAAGGTCGGCGTGAGCGGGAAGTACGGGAAGCCCAGCAACCGCGCCAGGGTCTTGGCGTTGCCGATCATCGGGTAGATCTCCTCCGCGCCCACGATCGAGCACGGGATGATCGGCGCACCCTGCCGCAGCGCCGTGGACACGAAGCCGCCCCGGCCGAAGCGCTGTAGCTTGTAACGCTCGCCGAACGGCTTGCCGATGCCCTTGAACCCCTCCGGCATCACCCCGACCAGCTCGCCCTGACCGAGCAGCCGTTCGGCGTCCTCCGCGCAGGCCAGCGTGTGGCCGAGCTTGCGGGCCAGCTCGTTCACCACCGGCAGCACGAACACCAGGTCCGCCGCCAGCAGCCGCAGATGCCGGTCCGCCGGATGGTGGTCGTGCACGGCGACCTGCATCATCAGGCCGTCCAGCGGCAGCGTCCCGGAGTGGTTGGCGACGATCAGCGCACCGCCCTCGGCCGGGATGTTCTCCACGCCCTTCACCTCGACCCGGAAGTACTTCTCGTACACCGGCCGCAGCAGGGACATCAGCACCTGGTCGGTGAGCTCGGCGTCGTAGCCGAAGTCGTCGACCTCGTAGTCACCGGTGAGCCGGCGGCGCAGGAAGGCCAGGCCGCCCGCGATCCGCCGCTCCAGGCCGCCGTCCCCGCCCTCCGCACGCGGCTCGGCCTCACCCGGCCTCTCCTGCGGTTCCTCCGTCGCACGGGCATCATCCTGCGCGGCGTCCCGCACCGGCAGGGGCGCCACCTCACGCACCGGCGCGGACTCCGCCGCGCCCTGGGGCCGGCTCCCCGCGCCGGCGCCACGACGCCGCGCCGGGCGCTGTGCCGCCGCGCCGCCGCTCGTGCCGCTCCCCCGCGACCGGTCGTCGTCGAACGGAATGACCTTGGCGTCCGCCATCGTTGCTGCGCTCCTCAGTTGGCGCTCTGCGTCGGGAGGGGGCCACTGCCCCGCAGGGACAGCTCCGCGACCCGGTCGACGGCCCCCGCGAGGGCCTGGGGCGGCAGCAGTCCGGCACCGCGGCCGCGCGCGAAGTCCGTGAACGCCTCGGCCGTCGTGTACTTCGGCCGAAAACCCAGCGTCTCGCGCATCTGCGTCGTGTCCACCACCCGCCCGTGGGTGAGCAGCCGGATCTGCTCGGGGGAGAAGTCCGTCATCCCCAGCGTACGCACGAGCGTGCCCGCCCAGGTGACCGCCGGCAGCAGCAGCGGAACCGTGGGGCGGCCCAGCCGGCGCGAGCACTGGGAGAGCAGCAGCACGCCGTCGCCCGCGATGTTGAAGGTGCCGCTGTTCAGCGTCCCCCGCCGCGGCTCGTGCGAGGAGATCCGCAGGACCTCGATCACGTCGTCCTCGTGCACGAACTGCAACCGCGGGTCGTAGCCGAACACCGTCGGCAGCACCGGCAGTCCGAAGTACGAGGCGAGCGGGGTGTCCGCGCCCGGGCCCAGGATGTTGGCGAACCGCAGGACCGTCACCGCCACGTCGGGGCGCCGGCGCGCGAACCCGCGCACGTACCCCTCGACCTCCACCGCGTCCTTGGCGAAACCGCCGCTGGGCAGGGACTTGGGGGCGGTGGTCTCGGTGCACACGGCCGGGTCGCGCGGTGCGGACCCGTAGACGTTCGTACTGGACTTCACCACGAGCCGCTGCACGGCCGGCGACTTCTGGCAGGCACCGAGCAGCTGCATCGTGCCGATGACGTTGGTCTCCTTGACCGACGTACGGCTGCCGCTGACCAGGGGCGTACCCGTGACGTCCAGGTGGACGACCGTGTCGGCGCGGGTCTCGGCGAGCACCCGCCCGATGGCCGACTGCCGGATGTCGGCCTGCACGAAATCGGCGCCGCCCAGATGGTGCTCGGGCGCGACGGCGTCCACGGCCACGACCCGGTCCACGTCGGGATCGCGCTGGATGCGCCGCACGAAACGGCCCCCCAGCGGCCGGGCCACTCCGGTCACGAGCACGACCTTGCCCAAGATCAGCGCCTTCCTTCCGCCTCGCTCCGTACCCTGCCGCGTTCCCGTCTGCGGGCCAACTTAGCCGGTCGGTGTCGCACGGCGACCACCACCGGACGCGGCACATGACGAGAATTAGCGGATACGGCCGAGCCCCGCGCCGGACACGACTGTGGCCCCCCACCGGACGCGGTGGGGGGCCACAGGACACGCTGACGGCGCAGCGTCGCTTACTTCTTGTTGCGACGCTGAACGCGCGTGCGCTTGAGCAGCTTGCGGTGCTTCTTCTTGGCCATCCGCTTGCGCCGCTTCTTGATAACAGAGCCCACGACTACCCTCGCTCACTTCTCATCACTCGGTTGTTGGGCGCCATGGGCCCACACGACCTACGAGGGGTCAGCCTACCCGCCCGAGCGCTGAGGTCGTAATCGAGGTGCCGAGGGGGTCCGGGAGGCCGGGAGAGGACCTGATGAGCCCTGATGAGCCCTGGCGGGCCCGGAGAGCCTCCCCCGGGCCACCGTCAGGCCGTCTCCACCCCCACGTAGCTCTCGCGGAGGTACTCGTGAACCGCTTGCTCCGGGACACGGAACGACCGTCCCACCCGGATCGCGGGCAGATGACCGCTGTGCACCAACCGGTACACGGTCATCTTGGACACGCGCATCACCGAGGCGACCTCCGCCACGGTAAGGAACTGAACCTCGTTCAGAGGCCTTTCGCCTGCTGCAGCCATGACACACCTGAACCTTCCGCACTCGACGGCCACCGGCTTCCCCTTCCGGTGACTCTTCGTCGCTGCGTGCTCACTCCCCAATGTAGGGGCGGGTGATGCGAATGGGGAAGAGGTGCACCCATCGCTTCCCTACCGTGACAGACACGCGCGATTGAGTACGTAGCGGGTGAGCGGTCGGTAGTACTCGGAACGCACAGCGTCATCAAGTGGAACGACGACGGACACGGACCCCTCCGCCTGGCCGACGAAGGGCGCGGGATCGTCCGTGTCGGCCGGCCCGATCGCCTCGAACCCCAGCTGACCTGCTCCGCAGACCCAGCCGTGGTCCCCGATCACCAGCTCGGGCAGCGGCCCTCCGCCCTCGGCCGCGACAGCCAGCGCGGTACGAACCGGGAGCGGCGAATGCGTGTGTGCGCCGGGCTCACCACCGGCGCGTCCGGTACCGGGCTCCCGCACCAACGCGACTCCCCGGTCGTAGTCGAGACGGTACGTGCGTAGACCGAACCGGGTCGTTATGTCGACACGGCGACCCTGCGCCGGGGTGAGGACAGCACATCCCGCCGCCGACAGCGCCTCGGCCAAGGCGACGTAGAAACCGAGCAGCCGGTGCGGGTGCCCGGTGCCGAGGAGGACCGGTGCGCCACGCTGAGCGACCGCCGCGAGCCGGCCCGCGAAGGCGTCGAGGGCGGCCAGGGTCCGGTCCGGGTCGATCACGTCCTGACCCGAGGTGTGCCGCGGATCGGCCGAGACGCCGCACCTCTCCGCCATCAGTCCGAGCAGCTCCCGCTGCCCCCAGTCCCGCACCGGGTCGATCCCGATCAGCGCCCGCGGATCCCGTGCGGCGAACAACCGGTAACTGCGCAGGCTCACCTCGCGCGAGGTCGCCACGACCCCGGCGAGAGCGGCGTCCAGAAGATGGGCCCGAAGAGCTTCACGGGTCAGCACGCACCTGATGCTGCCGGTTCCGCCGCCTCCGCGACGAGGAACGCCCGAATCCACCCACGGTCGGCGTAACCTCCCGGGCGCGGCCGGACTCGAGCGGGGGCACCCCCGCTGAGCACCCCCTCGACGCCGGGCCCGCGCACCGTCGCGGGCACCGCGCCCCGCTCACCCCGGTCGGGCCCGCACACCGTCAGGCCAGCAGGCCTCGCAACGGGAACACCGCCCGCCGAGCCGCGACCACCGCCTGGTCCAACCGGTCCGCGGGGTCGTATCCCGCCTCCCACGCCGCCCACGACACCGGCCAGCGCCCGTCCGTCATCCGCATCGGCCCGAGCTGCCGCGTCCGCGCGAACACCTCCTGCCGCCATCCCTCGGGGATCACCGTCTCCGGCTCCACCGGCCGCCCCGCCGCGATCCCCACCAGGTGCGTCCACGACCGCGGCACCACGTCCACCACGGCGTAGCCACCCCCGCCCAGCGCCACCCACCGCCCTTCGGCGTGCTCGTGCGCCAGCTCGTGGCAGGCCACCTGCACCGCCCGCTGCGCGTCCAGCGAGACCGCGAGGTGCGCGAGCGGATCCTCGAAGTGCGTGTCCGCCCCGTGCTGCGTCACCAGCACCTGCGGCCGGAAGTCCGCCAGCACCTCCGGCACCACCGCGTGGAACGCCCGCAGCCACCCCGCGTCCCCGGTGCCCGCGGGCAGCGCGACGTTCACCGCCGATCCCTCGGCGCAGTCGGCCCCGGTCTCCTCCGGCCACCCGGTCTGCGGGAACAGCGTCCGCGGATGCTCGTGCAGCGACACCGTCAGGACCCGCGGGTCCTCCCAGAACGCCGCCTGCACCCCGTCCCCGTGATGCACGTCCACATCGACGTACGCGACCCGCTCGGCCCCCAGCTCCAGCAGCCGCGCGATCGCCAGCGCCGCGTCGTTGTACACGCAGAACCCGGAGGCCGCGCCCGGCATCGCGTGGTGCAGCCCGCCCGCGAAGTTCACCGCGTGCGACGCCTCCCCCCGCCACACCGCCTCCGCCGCCCCCACCGACTGCCCGGCGATCAGCGAGGACACCTCGTGCATCCCCGCGAAGGCCGGATCGTCGACCGTCCCGAGCCCGTACGACCCGTCCGCCGAACCCGGCTCCGCCGAGGCCGCCTTCACCGCGTCGATGTAGTCCTGCCGGTGGACGAGCCGCAGCGTCGACTCCCCGGCCGGCCGCGCCGAGACGACCTCCACCTCACGGTCGAGCCCCAGGGCACCGACCAGTCCTCGCGTCAGGGCGAGCCGGACCGGGTCCATCGGATGCTCCGGCCCGAAGTCATAGCCCGTTACCGCCTCGTCCCACATCAGCTGTGCGCGACCGCTCATGCCCGCCACCGTATCGGTCCGGTTGAGCCTCGAACGACCGGGCGTACACGACCGTCACCAGCACCAACACCATCGGTACGAGCATCGCCCCGCGGTAGCTCCAGACATCCCCGAGCGCCCCGACCAGCGGCGAACCGATCAGAAAACCGACGTAGTTGAACACATTGAGCCGCGCCACCGCCGCGTCGGACGCACCGGGCCGGCCGTCCCGCTCCGCGGCCAGCCGCCCGGCCGCCGCGAACGTCTGCGGCACCAGCACGCACAACCCAAGCCCCACCAGCGTGAACCCGAGCATCCCCACCCACGCCCCCGGAGCCCCTGCCACCACCGCGAACCCGCACGCCGCGACGACCGCGCCCACCCGCACCACGGCCGCGGCCCCGAACCGCCGCACACCGAAGTCCCCGACGGCCCGCCCCACCAGCGTGGTCACCATGTACACGTTGTACGGCACGGTCGCTGTCTGCTCCGAACTCCCCAGCACGTCCTGGAGGTACTTCGCGCTCCAGTTGGAGACGGTCGAGTCCCCGATGTACGCGAACGTCATCACCAGGCACAGCGGCAGCAGCACCATGAAGCCGACGCCCGCGCTCTCCCCCTTCCGCGGCCCCTGACTCCCAGCCGCCCCACCGGCCTCCTCCTCCCCGTCGACGTACCAACGGCTGCCCACCAGCGCGGCCGGCAACAGCACGGCCACGACCGGGAGATACGAGACCCACAGCGCCAGCCCCCAGTGCGCACCGGCCCAGGCCAGCGAGGCGCCCAGAATCCCGCCCAGGCTGTACGCCGCGTGGAACCCCAGCATGATGCTCCGCCGGTACGACCGTTGCAGGCTCACCCCCAGCATGTTCATCGACGCGTCCAACGCGCCCACCGCGAGCCCGAAGACGGCCAGCGCGACGGCCAGCACCGCCATCCGGTCCCCCACCCCCACGCCGAGCAGGGCCAGGAGCACCACGGGCTGGGACCACCGCAGCACCCGGCTCGGTGGCGTCCGCCGCACCCACCGCTCGGTCACCACACTGCCGACACCGGCGAGGACGGGCACGGCGGCCAGGAAGACGGGCAGGAGAGCGTCGGACACGCCGTACCGGTCCTGGACGGCCGGGATGCGCGTGACGAGCAGCGCGAAGGCGACCCCCTGGGCGAAGAAGCCGAACGCCAACGAGACCCTGCCGCGCCGCAGCACATCAGTCATGGCGGCGAGCGTAGGGCCCCCGCTTACCCGTGGGTAGATCCAGCCAAAGATGAATCCGGCTCAGCTTCACCGCGGCCGGTCACTGCAACAGGCCCTCCAGGTCCGCCATGTCGCCGAAGAGCCGGTCGGCGTCGGCGAGCTTCGCGGGCGGCGTCATCGCGGTGAACCCGTAGACGTCCATGCCGGCGGCCCGGGCCGCCCGCACGCCGAGCGGGCTGTCCTCGATCACGGCACACCGCTGTGGCGCGACGCCCATCCGCTCGGCCGCGTGGAGGAACAGGTCCGGTGCGGGCTTGCCCCGCCCCACGTCCTCGGAGCTGAAGATCCGCTCGTCCCCGAACCACTGGTCGAGCCCGGTCTTCCGGTGCCCCACCCGGATCCGCTCGTGGCTCCCGGAGGAGGCCACGCAGAAGGCCGTCCCGTCCGCCGCGAGCTTCCCGAGGACGTCGACGGCACCGGGCACGGGCTCCAGGTCGCGCTCGAACGCCGCGAACACCCGCCGGTGGAAGACGTCGTCGAAGTCGTCGGGCAGCCGCCGCCCGGTCCGCTCCAGCACGAGGTCGTGCACCCGGTGCATCGCTCCCCCCATGTAGTCCCGGAGGGAGTCCTCGTACGACGTCGGGTGTCCCAGCTCGGTCAGATAGCCGGCCAGGAGCCGGTTGGAGATCGGCTCGCTGTCGACGAGAACACCGTCGTTGTCGAAGATGACCAGTTCATAGCGCATAGGACGACCCTAAACGCAGAAAACCCCGCACCGTTCCCGGTGCGGGGTCTTCTCGCAATAATTGTTCGGCGGCGTCCTACTCTCCCACAGGGTCCCCCCTGCAGTACCATCGGCGCTGAAAGGCTTAGCTTCCGGGTTCGGAATGTAACCGGGCG
>NZ_JBWKKZ010000019.1:0-60824 GCF_056430705.1 Streptomyces sp. NPDC045956
GCTGCGCGTCCCGCTCACCGGCCCGGCTGCGCCGGGCCGGTGACGCTCCGTCCGCTGCGCTCCCGGAGCTGCGGGGCGTTGCCCCGCTGAGGTGGCCTCCGCTGCGCTCCAGCCACCAGGCCGCACCCGCTGCGCGGGCACGGAACGGGCCTGCGGCCCGAGCAGCTAGGAGGGAGGGTGGCGGGGGTGGTGACTCTGCATCAGGTGATGCCCCATGTAGCTTTGGCAGAACCAGGCCGACCCCCGTGCTTCAAAATGCAGCATCAGACTGACTCTGGAACCAGACGCTACCCCCGTTCGATGTGGGCCACCCAGGTAACGGCCTGGAATTTGCTGGGGACTTCCCCGATTCGCTGATGGCCGGCAGGAACCTGGTAATCCGGCGACCGGTTCTATGCCTGCCCGTCATGCCGCCTTTCGGTACGTGTCACTGCGTAGGTTACTGGCCACCCTTAATACTGGTCGGGTACTCTCACCGCAGAGAGTCGTTCAGCATCGAGCCTGGCGGGAACGAGGCATCCAAGTCGCTCTTGTATCTGACGAAGCGCATTCTCGTATGCCTCGGCACGCTCGCCACCTGCCACGGCAGCTCTGTGGCCGGTGAGCCTGTCGAGAACTTCCGGACTTTTACCGTAATCTCGATCCATGAAAAGAGGATCGAAAGAGGATAGAATCTCACCGTTTTCAGCGTAAGAGAGCCATGATGACCCCGTTGCGCTAAGCCTGGCACAGAGGGAAATTGTGCCTGATGCAGCGGCTTTGAGTACGTCGTCACCTGCAAGGTATGAACCCTCTGATTCGATGACGAAAGACCAGTCTTTATGTGATCCGGCGCGTAGAAGTGGGCCGCTATTATCTAGCATCCCGATGGTCTCTAGCTCGTCCACATCCAAGTCGGGAACATCTTCCGATTCGATTTCTTCGCCTAGCGCTTTGATCGCTTCCGCTTCGTCACGGTTCATGAGGAGAGGAGCGACAGTGCTCCCGACGATTCGAGATAGCAGAGCGTTGGGTTCGACGTCTCTGGAGAAGATGACGCAGTAGCCGGTGTCATACATACGTGAGTTGGGGAAATATTCATCACTCATATTGGCCTCGACAGGTGTGGCGGGTGAGGGGTTTCAAACTTGCAGGTCCGCCCCACGCAACTGGTGGAGCGGACCATCCGATCAGCAGGCTATGCCATGTCTACCCGACGGGCTGGCCAGCTTCTACCCAGTAAGCGTCATTGTTCAGGAGCCGCCATTCGGTGGTGCGCCTGCCGAGGTCACCTCCCACGCCCTCATTTTGAGTCTTAGGCATGCTGGCGCGAGCGCACTTAGCAGTTGGCGACGGCATCTGGCCCTGTTGCAGGCCTGGCCAGGTGAGACTCAGGCGCACCTGACCATTGACCGTCTGGGAGACCACGTTGTACCGCTGGCACTCGATTCCGGACTTGACGCCCAGTTGCCGGCCGCTCTCCTTCGACGAAGCGAACGGGAACTCGTCGCACTGCGGCTCAGGAGTGCTGGAACTCGGGGTGAACGTGCCGTCACAGACCACGGCTCGGTTCTTCCTCGCCTCGAGTTCGTTGGCCTCGCGATGCAAGGGCTGCCCCTTCCCCTCCCAGCCCGGGTGAGAGGACATGCTCGCCTGCACCATGCCGATAAACTGGCGGGCCTCGGAGTACTTGCGGTCCACGACGAAAGTGGGGGTGTAAGACGGCACGACGCAGCCTGCTCGGGCGGACACTTCGTTGTCGCACCGGACGAGGTACTCCCCGCCCCCGGGCTCACCGTTTCCGCCCCATCGGGTGGTGCCGGATGCACCTCCGATGTTGACGGTGAGCGCATAGCTGATGAGGAAGCTCTTTCTCCCTGTCGTGCCCGTCCAGGTGCGACTCATTGTTCCGTCAAGGGAGCCACCGACCGTGACCGGGCGCGGTGTGGCCCAAGCACCTGCATTCTGCTTACAGCTAGTGTCGAGTGAACATACCGGAGTTACCTTGACCGTCATCGCGCTCGACGTGACGTCAGAGGCGTACAGGAAGAAGTTCATGTACTCGAAGAACTCGGGAATTGAGTTCTGAGTATCGATCTCCTGCTCGACTGTACCGTATGCCTTGCCATAGACCATACCCGTGATGGTATCCATGACAATAATGACCACACCGCGCACGGAACAGATACTGGTCCGCTCGACGTAGGTCGTGTTTTGGGGCTGCTGGGAGCACCAAACCACGTTTGCTGCTGATGGCGCTGCAGCCCCCCGCGTCTTCGCGAGTTCTTGGGGTGTCTGCCATTCAATGCAGACAGCCTTGTCTTGGCCGGCCCTTCGCAGAGAGTCCAGATTTCGCTTGGTTTCTGCACAGGTAGATTGCGGGGCCATTGAAGCAGCAGGCAGTACGTCGAAGTCCGAGGGGGTGTCACCGACTAGAATCTTCTGGCTCTCGCCGCCCTCCCGGCGCTCGACGGAGCTAGAGCTTGACGGGCTTTGTGCGCTGTCAGCGTTTGCCGTGAAGGGGGAAAGTAACGCCACGGTGAGTGCAGCGACTACTCCTAGGCGTCTTCTTTTGGCGCGCAATGGTCCTCCAGATCGCGTGCGACGTGAAAATTCCACCTCGCACGCAATCACGCGTCACCGCTGACGGTCAACGATCAGTTCCAGACAGTGAAAATCGGGTTTCAGATTAACTCCGCAATCGGAAATGTCGCTGTAAATAGAATTATTCCCTGGCCTGTCACGTGGTGGTGACCAGGGTGCCCGCAGTGGGGCGAGGGCTTGATGGGCCACGCAGCGGGCTGTCGACCGGGGCCGACGGGTGCGCCCGCAGGGCGCCGGCCCCGGCGGTCCGACCGCGCGCAGCGCAGGACCGCAGTGCAAGGGAGCGCAGCGACCCGCGCGTCGCGTACGGGAGGCCCGCAGGGCGCTCCCGTACGGCCCCCGACCCACCGCGTGGCACCTTGGGCCGCCACCACACCAGAAAGGCATCTACCGGACGGGCTGGATGGAGCGCGGGGTGGAGTGGGCCACGCTGCGGTGTCCGGCCGAGGCTGGCGGTGGGGCAAGGTGGTCCGCGGGCTGTTCAGCGTTTGGCGGTGCCCAGTTGTTCGGGGGTTGTGTGCAGGTATGCCCGTTCGACGGGTTCGGCGGCGGTGTGCTCGCGGCGATCTGTAGCGGGTTGTTTCGGCCGTCTCTGCCAGGTGTGTGGGCGGTCTGTTGCGGCGAGCAGGTAGTTGATCCGGCGGGCGAACTCGTCTCCGGGCAGGGGGATTTCGGTGTCGGGTTCGCGGAGGTAGCCGGCCGTGACGGCGGCGGGGATGTAGGCCATGAGTTTGCTGATCGAAGCGGGCCTGGACCGTACGGTCTGCTTGGCGAGGTGTCGCAGGATGCGCATGAGCTGGGTGGTGGAGGCGCTGGTGATGCGGTGGTCGGCCGGGTTCCAGCTGTTGCCGTCGTCGCAGGCTCTGGGTTGGGGCGGCGGTTGGACGTCGTCGGTTTGCCGGTGCCACCACTCGGCGGTGTGTCGTTCTCCCAGCGCGAGGTGGTGGAGGTAGAGGCAGTAGGCGGCGGCTGCGAGTCCGGCGCCGGCGGCGTATTGCCACCAGAAGCGTGCTCCTTCATCGGTGTCGGTCAGTTGCAGGATGCAGGCCAGGACCAGAGCGCTGCGGGGCTCGGGGACCTGGTCGGTGACGAACCGGGTGACGGTGGCGGGTGGGGTGTGCAGGACGAGGGTCTCGCACAGGGCGTGTAGATCCTGGGCTGCGATGTTGGGGGTGCTGTTGTCCCGGGTGGGGTTGCCGGTGGGGCGGGAGGCCGCGGCGTTCGCGGGAGGCCGGGGTGTTTCTCGGGGGACGGTGCGCTCGCGGGCGAGCAGTGCTCTGGAGAGGAGTTCTTCGATGCGGGTCACGGGGCTGTTCCTCCGGTCGAGGGCGGCGTGTCGAGGACGTCTCTCACGAAGCGGGTGGCGTGGCGTTCGTCGGAGCGGACGGTGGCCAGGGAGGCGCCGACGAGGGCTGAGACGGTCTCGGGGGTGAATCCGCACAGGCGCCGTAGCACCATGACGTCGAACTGGCGGCCGGGCAGGTGGCTGATCACGGTGAACAGCTCGACCAGTTCGGGGATCTGGTCCATGTCGTCGGCGGGGTCGGTGAGGGACCGCAGTGCGAGGGTGTCGAAGGCTGCCGGTCCGAGTTCGGGCCGGCCCTCGCGGTGCAGGGTGCGGGCCATGACGGTGTCCCGGAGAACGGTCCAGGCGTGGCGGCGGGTGTCGGTGCTGGTGAGGGCGTCGTTCCAGGAGAGCCAGAGGATGTCGTAGGTGTCTGAGACGGCGGTGTCGCGTTCCTCGTCGTCGAGGAAGGCCTGGGCGTAGAGGAGGTAGTGGCTCTCGGTCAGCTCGCGGAAGGCGCGGTGGTCCATGGGCGGGGCCGTGTCAGCAGCGGTGAGGATGGTGGTGTGGTCCGTGCAGCGTTCGACCCATTCACCGCTCCTTTGAGACTCGAAGGCTGCCTGGCGCCAGAGGCGGTACAGGGGCCAGTTCGGCATGCCCAGCTCGGCTGCGATCAGGTGGACGACTTCCCAGCGCGGGTACAGGCTCACGCCGCGCAGCAGTTCGGACAGCTTGGACTTGGCGAAGCGGATCCGGTCGCTGAGTGCGTTCAGAGTCAGGCCGCTGGCCAGGTAGGTGTCGCGCATCGGCACGAGCCAGGCGCGGTGGGTGCTGCTGACGTTGTCTGCGATGGGGCCGAGTTTGCGGCCGGGGCGCGGTCTGTCGGGTGGTACCAGCGGGTCGGTGGGCGTCGTCACGGGGCACCGTCCTCCTTGTCCGCAGGCTGCGCGGGCGCGGGCGGTGCACTGTGGGTGCGTGCGGTGTGGACGATCTGCTGCACGGTGACGGCGAGGGCGGGGGCCAGCGCGGTGGCTGCCGCGGTCTGGCCGGCCGCCACCATCACCCCGCTCCACGTGAAGACCGTCATCGTGACGGTGAGAATGACTATCTGCCGATGCTGCATGTGGCTCCTGCTTTCCGTGGTTGTTCGGCCTCCTGTTCCGGCGGCTCGTCTGGACGCCGCCGGGTCCCCGGGCAGGTGGGTGCCGAGGCCACCGGTCCGGGAGGGCAACCAGCATGGAATGCACGGGAGTTGCTACGCCATGTGATCAAGGAATCACGGAACAATGCCGATCACCGGTTCGGTCCCGGAGGCAGGCGGTAGGCGCATCGCGGCTGCGAGATCAAGGAGGCGCGCTGACGGGTGGAAGTTCCCGGTTCTCCTTGCAATTGCACGCCGAAGAGACGTCAATAGAACATGACGCCGTTGGTGTCGGCCTTCCATCCGGAAGAGCCCGCCCCCGTGCCGAAACAATGGGGGAAGCGGGCACCCGCTCTCGCCTGGCCGGTCGTAGAGGCCAGGCGAGAGCACACCCCACTACAGGGCACGACGACCGTAGACCACGGCGCTGACACGCCCCCGCCCCTCCTCGCGCAGGCGGCCCGGTGGGGCGAGGGCGACAGGTCAGCTCAACGAGGTCGGGCGGCGCGGAGGCGGCACCGCGCGCAGGAGTTCCCACAGGGGGCGTGAGCCGGATGCCCAGACGGCGAGGGTCTGGCGGTCGACGACGTGCAGCCGCTGCTGCTGGGCGAACGACACCGCGGGGGCGGTGACCCGGCCGTTGGTGATGATGACCGCGATGTCGGCGCCGTGGACCTGGCGGGCGGTGCCGTTGAGGACCTGGAGGTCGGGGGTGCCCACGGGTGAGCCGTGGGCGCCGTTGCGGCGGTGCTTGCACTGGATCACCCAGCGTCGCCCGTATGGGTCGGTGGCTTTGACGTCGGCGCCGAGGTCGCCGCGGCCGCCGACCCGCTGGGCGTCCTGGCAGCCGTCGCGGTGCATCAGCTCGCGGACCGCGTCCTCGAACCGGGAGTGGTGCAGTGCGTCCAGCTGGGACAAGCCGTAGCGCAGGCCCTGAGCCCGTACCGCCTCCCACTGGGCCTGCTGCTGACGCTGGTAGAGCCAGCCGGCGCCCGCGAGGGCGGCGAGGACCAAGAGGGGGACGAGGACCCACCAGTGGGTGAGGAGCCAGTTGACGACCGTCACGACCAGCGTGATGCCGGCCGCGGCCGCCGCGGCGTAGAGGAGCAGCTGGGCGTCGCGCTGCTGCTGCCTGCGGGAGGGCCGCCGGGTGCGCCGCCGCGCGGGCGGCCGCCGGCGGGTCACCGCTCCCACCGGATCGGGTACGACACCGTCGGCCGCGGGTGCGGCTGCGGTGCCCGCGCGGCGGGGGCGTCGTCGAAGCGGATCGGGTAGTGGACGGTGGTCTGCGGCCGCGGGGTGGTCCCGTCGCCGGGGGAGATGTTGCTGTTGCCCAGGCCGATGACGGCCAGGGCCACCACACTGAAGATCATCGTTTCCCGTCGGGCGCCCGGCGCCCACCGCGAATGCCCGCGGACCGGTGTCCCGTCAGAGCGTACGTACGGCCGTACCCAAGGCATGCAAGCCTCCCCCTCGTCACAACTTCCCCCACACCAGGACATGCTGACAGCAGCCACTGACAACGCGTCAGCAGATCAGCACCCCAGGTGATCAATAAAGAGAAGAACAGGCCAGGTCAGGGAGAATGCGAGGCCGAAACCAGTGGCGTGCAGGGGTGGCGCTCAGGCGCGGGTCGCGCGTGCCAGCCGGCGGTCCAGCTCGGAAGAGGTCCGGCCTCCCGACGGCCCCGCACTGGCTGCCCGAGGAGCCTCACTGTGGGGCACCGCCCGTTGCAACACCGGTCAGACGCAGTGGCTCCGCGGACAGTTTCGGAGACTTCCGATCTGCTGGGGGAGAACAGCGAGGGGTCGACCGTCGAGTAGGTGAAGGCGCCACCTGCGCGCCCCCGAAACCCGACGGAGACCAACTCACATGACGTCGTCCTTGGACTGGGCCGGTCTTGTTCCGGCTGTAGCGGCGACCGCGCAGGCGGCGGCCGCCATGGTGCAGATGTACTGGGACCGGCGGCAACGCGGTACCAGGACGACGGAGCGCGACCACTGCCGCTGCACGCCCCACCAGGGCGCAACCCACCTGCTGGACACTCGCGTAATTCGTGTACATGTCAGTGTCGCAGCCCGCACCTGTACGTCAGTCACGCTGGGTGTCCTCGTGGACGTAGGAGCCAACGAAGCGGGCCCGTGCCCCCTGCCTGCTGAGGAATACCGCTCGTGGTAGCGGGTGAGGCTGCCGCTGAGCCCCCCGTCTCTGGAGAGGGGGAGCCCTCCCCAGCGGCGAAGGTAGACCTGGGCCAGCGACTGTTGGACTACTACGAGACCTTCATGGAGACGGAACCCCGGTTTCTGCGCAACATGTGGATGGGCACGCTCTCGGAACAGGCCTGCGAGGACGTGGCCCAGGAGGCGTTCATGAGGGCGGCGCGTAGGGTCCAAGCCGGACAGCTGGGCCCCACCGTGAAGATCGGGGCCTACCTCCGCACGACGTCGTTCAATCTGGCAATCGACAGGCTGCGTGCCGACAAGCGGATCGACTTCGTGGATGCCACCGCGATTGTGGAGGCGCCGCCCAGCCCGCGGAGTGAGGACGTCGATCCACTGAATGAGCTGGTCCGACCCGCGATCGAGGCTATGCCGCCCAGCAGGCGCCGCCTGATCGTGCAGCTGCAGAGCCAGGGGCTCGACGACACGCAGATCTCTGCAGAACTGGGCATAGCCGCGGACCGGATCCACCGAGACCGGTATGCAGCCGTCAGTGAATTGCGCAGCAAGCTGAACGCATTCATTCGAGATAGGCACCGGAAGAAGACACAACGCGCGAAGAAGGACAGGTGACGGTTGTGCGCCGCTTCACTAAGGGCAGCGGCGGCCGCCGGACGTCGGCGGTACCGGCCGAACTGCTGGCGCTCATGGACAAGCTCGCCGGCCCTCCCGACTTCTGGGATCGTCCCGACGGTGACTTCGGCCCTCTGAGCAACCTCTACGAACTGGAGGTCGAGGAGCGAGAGGAGGCGAACTCGCTGTACCGGCTCGGCTCCAAGGCATTGGGCCGCGACGAGCTGTCCACGGCCGCCGACTGGCTTGGAGCGGCAGCCGCCGCAGGCCATCCAGGCGCGCTATTCCGGCTCGGGCTGGTCGCGCTCCGCTCCAGTGAGGACTGGAAAGACGACGCGTGGTTCTTCATCGCCGAGGCCGCCAGGCACGGACACGGTGACGCCCGGTGGCTCCTCGCCGCGTCCGTCGACTGCCCCTCCTCCCTCACCAGCAGCGCCCCCTTGAACGAGGACACCTTGTACTTCGAAGAGATGCGCCTCCTGCTCGGTGTTGCAGTACCCCTTCCACAGCCGACCCTGCCCGCCACCTCGCCAGCCCTCAGCCGGCAGCCCGAGACGTCCGAGGATTGCCGCGCGACGGAGACGGGCAGCCCGGCGACCGCGCCTAGGCCCATCCCACCCCCGGTTTTGCCCACCCTCTATCGGCCAGCCCGAGCTTCCCTCGGCCGAACAGCTGACCACCCATTGGTCGGGGCCCTTGAGCTCAAGAGCCCGGTTCCGATGTCGGAGTGGCCGATCTCCAGCGAAACTGGCAGGGAATCTCGGGGCAGCTGTGCCTGCTTTGCCTGTGCTTGTCAGAGGCTCGGTCTACGCTGCGGCCAGCGCTGTCTGCGAGGGGGAGGGGCCTTGGTAGAGCTTGATTCGCGGCGTTTCTTCAACAGTCAACAACGGCACGTCTTGTACTCGCGCGCCGAAGGACGCTGCGAGCGCTGTGGCGACGAGCTGGCCGTGGGCTGGAATGCCGACCACCGCGTCCCTTGGGTCGCTGGTGGTCCGACAACCATCGAGAACGGGCAGGCCCTGTGCGCAGGGTGCAACAGCCGGAAGGGGCGGGAGATGCAGTTCCAGGACACATTTAAGCCGCGGCCGTTTCAGGCGGACGTCGTTACACAGGTCATCGACGGTATCGAGTCAGGTCGTGACCGGACGGTTGTCCTTGCCTCGCCGGGTTCCGGAAAGACCTTGGCGTACTTGTCCCTGGCCACCCGCTTGTTCCGCGAGGGCCGGATCGACCACATCGCAGTGTTTGTCCCTCGCGTCACCCTGGCGCAGCAGTGCGAGATCGGTTGGCAGCACCTGACCCCGACCAAGGAGTCGGACGGACTGTGCAAGCTGTTCGAGCAGCCGCGGTTCGGCAAGATCTGGCACCGCACGAATGAAGTGCCGCTGACTGGAGAGAAGGGGACCGGCTTCGTTTCCACCTACAGTGCCCTGGCAACCAGTGAGTCGATCTTTCTGGAGTGGGCTGCCAAGCATCAGGGTCGCTTCTTGCTGATCGCTGACGAGGCACAGTTCTGCGGTGACTCCAAAGACAACGACGGCGGCGGCACCCGCGCCGGAACGCTGATCCAGAAGCTTCACGGGTTCGCTCTGCACACCCTCCTCTTGACCGGTACGCCCTACAGGGCGGACAACGCGCCGCTGGTACTCGCTGACTACGCGGAACCGCGCCCCGACGACCCGAAGGGCCTCAAGCCCTTGGTCAAGCATGCCGAGGCCACCTACGCCGACGGCATCGCCGAGAACTACCTACGCACCTTCGAGATGCATCTCACCGAAGCACGTGTATCACGTCGCACTCTCGGTGACCCTGATGATCGAAACAGCGGGGACAGTCTCCTCACGTACAACCTGTCCGACGACGGAGACGGCCTGGCCGAGGTGCTGCGCGATCCCAAGACGTGGGAGCCCTTGGTCGAGCAAGTCGTAACCAAGGTGCGTGACAAGCAGAAGTTCAACCCCGAGTACCGCGGGCTGATCTCGTGCATGGGTCAGAGCGAAGCGAAGAAGGTGCAGAAGTACCTCCAGACCCGCCACCCCGGTCTGCGGGTCGGTATCGCAGTCTCGTCTGACACGGATGCGCCCCGTGCCCTGGCCGAGTTCCGTTCGCTGCCTATGGACGTCCTCGTGACAGTACGGATGGCGTTCATCGGGTACGACTGCCCGCAGATCAGCGTCGTTGGGATCCTCACCCACTACCGGGACGTCGGACATCTCATGCAGCTGGTCGGGCGCGGCCTGCGGGTCTGGAGCGGGATGCCGTCTCGCGAACAGTCATGCCTGATCATCGCGCCTGACGACCCGAAGATGAAGGACTTCCTTGAGCATCTACGCGGTCAGAGGGAAGAAGGTCTGCGTCGTGTCAAGGAGCGTGAGACCGCCGAGGAGTCGACTGGCACTGCCGAGGAACGCCAGCTCGCGCTGTCCTACGTGGAATCAGCCGTGGCCACGACGACCCGCGCCGCGAGTAACGACACTGACGTCGAATCCGATGAGCTGATGCTCATCGAGTCGATCAAGGTGGAAGTGGACGCTGCCGAGGATGCGACCAAACTCGCTCGATTCCTCGACCTTTACGGCATCCGCACGAAGATGGCGCAAGATCTCCCAGGGCCCCGGAGTGACTCGGACAACGAGGTTTTCGTCCAGCTCCCCCAGCCTCCGCGCACGGACAAGGAGATCATGGAAGACCTTAGGAGCAGGACTACAAGCGCCATCACCCGATATCTTCACGCCTGCGGCGTGCCGCCGGGTTCTCCCGGATACGCGGACGCCGTTCAGAAGGCCACCTTCAGAGTGAACGAAGCCGCTGGCTACACCGCGAAGACGGCCAACACCGTCGATCGCGCCGAGAAGCGGCTGAAGGCCGCACTAGCCCTGAAATAGGAGGGCAGCATGAGCGCACGCATAGAGTCGAACTCTCAGCTCACCCCGGAACAGGAGCGTGTCTACCGGCTCCGCAACGCCGCCGAGCGCGACGGTGGAACGCCTGGTGGTTTCCTTGAGCTGCTTGCTGCCGTCGTGGCCGACGGGACGTGGCGCCAGATCCCTTCAGGGATCAACGCTCCGCAGCCGTTCTCCTCGTTCGCGGAGTTCATCGAGGCCAAGCCACCATTCGGCCTGGGCCAGCGCGTCCAGGACGTCCATGTTCTCCTGCAGATGCGTCATCCCCACGAGACGGTCACTGAGATCCGGACGAAGATGGACTTCATGCGTGCCGAGGTACGCCGGCTGCTGGCAGAGGACGGCATCACCGGCTACTCCGAGCAGCAGCGTGACCGCGACATCCAGGCGTGGACAGCTCTCGACAAGGCCGGCAGTTGGTGGCTGGCCTTCTTCGTGGCCTGCCAGGTCCGTCCGGCGAACGGGGGGAAAGCGGAAGTGCAACGGCACGCACTGGTGCCGAAGATCTCCGCTGCCGAGTTCGCCCGGCGGGCCAGCACCTCGCCCGAACGCATCCTGCGCTACTACAAAGCCTGGGAGGCGGCCCACGCAGCCGGCGCAGTTCCGACCAGCGCGACCGAGCTGTACCCCGGTCACGAGCCGCTTGAACTTCCCCCTGCCGAGGACTGGACTCTCTACTACACAAGCCGCCGCAACTCCTCGTCCGACCGAGGCGCTCTCATCAGCGCAGCAGCAGAAGCAGAGGGCATCCGGCCCACCAAAGCCTTGGAAGTCGCCGAGAACCCGACGGCTTTGCGAGCAGCCATCCTGGGTGACGCCAAAACCGCCAACGCCGCTCGTGACGCGCTCAAGGCCCTGAGCTTTGAGGAGCGCCGCGAAGAACACCTCGCCTACGTCCGGCAAGCAGCTGAGGAGGGGAAGGCGCAGGCCGCCTCCGGGCTGCTGATCGAACTTCCGGACAAGGTAAGAAACGAGGTGTCCACGCGTCTGGCGGAAGTCACCAATAGCGCCACCGACATCGAGGCGGTGGCGACAGCCTACGAGGCCGTGCAAGCGCTAGTGACCAAGGCCGTAGAAGCAGACCCACAGCTGCATGCGAATGAGCGGCGCGTCCGCTTTCAGAAGGCGCTCAAGGCGACTCGCAAGAACATCTCCTCCATCGACCCCACCGACTTGCCCGCGGTCGTCGATGACGATCTCCGACAAGAGATCACCGCTTTGCAGGAACTTGTCAATACCCTCGTAGCAAGCATCGCCGACCGCAGCTGATCACAGCTGCCGCCGGATGTCACAACCGATGTCGGCGGCCCGTCACCAGCTGGCTCCCTGGACGCGAGTCACGAAATCGGCCCAGGGAGCCAGTGCATGAACGTTGCTGGGAGCACTGCGCAGACCCCCACCCCCTGTCGGTCTCCCTGGTCTGTCAGGATCAGGCGCCAATCGGTATCTCGCCATGCCTGCCAGGTAACGCTCTGCACGCCGGCGGGCCCTCGTGCGGAGCCCTGCGACGGCGCGGCGCGGGGGCGTCGCGCCTATGCGCCGGTCTCGCGTGCCAGCTGACGGTCCCGCCTATCGAGATCTCGCTCCTCGGCGGCCAGGGGGGCATAGCCGTTCCCGCGGCGCGTGCCTTCCCGGCCCACTGGCCAGCTCGGCCGACGTCAGCAGCGTCTGCACTGGCGCCGAGCCAGGCCCGCTCAGACTTTACTCAGTGCCGTCGCCACCCACGATGTCAGCTGTCGTCGCTTTCGTCGTCCACCATCATCTTCTCGTTTAGACCACGCAGCAGCGAGTGCATGTTCAGCAGAGCCGGGAGCAGGTACTCCTCCCGAAAGGAGTCATAGGACGCCGTGTGGCAGACCGCGTGTCTGTTGTGCTTGTCCTTCACCGTGTCGCTGTGCGCGAAGGTAGCCGACAGCGACCGGATGACGAGATGGGCCCGGAGTTCGAAGATGCCGACGCTCCTGGGCGGCATCGGCACATGGTCGATGACCCAAGTCACGGTCTTGCCGGCGCCGAGGGTGGCGAGTAGCCCCTTTCCTTCATCGTCCCGAGCGTGCTTGAACTCCTCCCGGTACCAGTCCAAGGCCTGGGTCTCCATCGCTGTGTAGACGACGTTGGTCGCCAGAGCCAGCGCCGCCTCCCATAGCCCGGCGCGCGCGGTCGCGATCGCGCGCGCTCCCAGCCTCCGGAGGTCTGCCAGATCCTCGTGATGCACTTCGTTGAGGCCGGCCTCTACCTCGTCGAACAGGTCCACGCGCTGGGTGTGCAAGTAGGTGTAGCGGCCCTCGCGGTCGGGAGCGTCCAACAGGGCGCGCAGATGTCGTTTGCCTGGTGCCCACATCAGGCCTATGCCGTCATCGGTGACCATGTCGATAAGCTGAGCCCACTCTTTCTCGCTGAATCCTTGCAGGTTGGGCGGGAAGAGCAGTTCCGCGAGCCTCTCGGCAAGGCCGGGTACCTTCGGTGAGAGGGGGCGCGCAAGGTTCTCGAACGGGTTCGGGAACAGGTCGTTGATGTTGAAGCGCGGTGCCGTGATGATGCCGCGGAGGTGGCTGGCCCCCGCGGCCTGAGCGCTCGCGCGCCGAAGCGATGCGGTAGTAGTCAGCCAGTATGGGTTCGGTCCCAGAACGCCACGGGGCCACGCGTTCTTGCCCCTGAGCACATTGGGGCCCGTGATGGTGGTGCCGTACAAGGCAGGCTTGAGAAGTGGCCGTATTAGGTCGCGTTGCTGGGCGAGGATCATGTCTCGAAGCCCAGTTTGTTCCATCACCTGCCGCCACACCGCCTGAGCGAGCGGCGCTCCCAGCCCGTTGAACATCTCTGTCCGTACGCCCGTTCCATACGAGGACGATACGAACGGCTTCTTCCGCTTCTCCTGACCCATGCCTCATGATCACAAATTCCGGATACGGGCGGGCCTGAATTCCGCACCGAGTCGAGGGCTCCACGGGTCCAGACTGGCGCGTCACACTCGACGTACGCGACGACGACCACCGTGCGCAGCGCCGTGACCCGGTACAGGATGCGTACGCGCTCAACGTCGTCGGTGTACTGGCGCAGCTGGGGACTGAAGGTGTCGCCGGGCAGGGGATCGCCGATGTCGGGGGCGACGGAGACGACGACTAGAGCGCGGTCCAGGGCGTGGAGCTCCGCTTCGCTGGTGAGGGTCTCCAGCTGCTTGGCGGCGGCGTCGGAGAAGGTCATACGGGCGCGGCGCGGGCCGTGCTGTCGGGCCATCAGGCGACGGCTGGGCGCTGGCGAGCCAGCCGGGCGAGGTGGACGTCGCGCAGATCCTCCCAGGGCATGCAGTCCTCTACCGCGGGCAAGCCGTTGGTGGCGATGTCCTCAAGGACGGCGGCGAGCTGGTCGGCGTTCTCGCGGGTCTTAGCCGCGTAGGCGCGGGCCGCGTCGGCGGCCGCGGGCTCCAGCTGCTGCCGGACGGTGTCCGTAGGGGCCGGCTGTTCGCTCTTCGAGGGCGCCAGGGCGCGTGACTGGCGTGTAGGCCCACGGTATCGCCGAGGGCTGAGGGCGGGACCGCTCCGGCGAGGGTAGGCGCCGGCCGCGGGCAACTGTGCGCATGGCGGGGCGAGATGGGTGTGCGGTGCGGGGTTCGGGGGCTCGGCAGGGGTGCAGGGGGCGCACGCTCACCCTGCTGGTGTGCTTCGCGTGTGAGCTTCCGCACGCTGGTGGTGGGAACTGGCACGGCGTACCCGTCGGGTCGTCACAAGCTTCCGCTGCTTGGGGACTTGAGCATCGTTTGAGGTTGGGGAAGTTCACCTATGCGACTGCTTGGTATGGCACGGGGTGTCAGTTCGGTGTTTGGTAGTGCCGCGTTTGACGGGAAACGGGATCCGTAGCGCTCAGGTAAAGTCTCACCACCTCGTAACCCCAGGGCCCTCGCGTACGCGTGGACCGCCCCGCGCGGGGTCCACGAACGATGTGGCCTCCGCGGAGCTGCGAAATCCGCAGTTTCCCGAGGAATGGGGTGATGAGACCCGATGACTGAGCACGACGAGTCGGAGGGGCACTGCCGTTGTTGCAGCAGGCGGGAGCCGCCCAAGCGGGCCTCCCGGTGGCTGGGGTTCCTGCTCCACGTGGCCTACGAGGTCGCGCGGAACTGGCCCTGGTAACGCGGAAAGCCCCGGTCTGAGGACCGGGGCTCTGACCGACCCATAGGTCGGCCGCACTGCACACGGGCGTGCAGGGAAGGCCTCACCGGGATGCTTCGCGGGCGCCAGGTGGGGCTTTCCTCTTGTCCGAATGCGGGTTACCGCCGCGTACGCAAGCGAAACTCGGCTTTTGTGATGCCTGTCACACTCAGGGGTGGCGATGTCCCCACTATGCCTTGCCTTGCCGCCTTGATGCGACAGGTAGTCACATGTTGATCAGCACACATCCGGGCCTTCGAGACGGAAACAGCGCTGGTAGTTCCCACTTTTTCCCCGATTGGGCGTGACGCAAGTCACAACCCCGTACGAGTGATCCCCCGCACTGGCGACCGCGCTTTTTAAGTCGATTTGTCGGGGATTCACACGCGCATAAATCCAGCGCGATGCTGCCTCTGCCGTGCGGCGCCGGACTCTACACGCACCCTCTGACAATCACATCCCCGAAGGGCACGTTTCTTCAGACGCCGGTGCCGTCGCCCGGGCAGCAGCCCGAACACGACGTGAGGCGCCTGCCGGCCTCCTCCTCGATGAGCAGAGCTGGGCTGCGTACCACCGGCGTCCATCCGGGTTCTCATGTCGAGGCGCGGGCCAGGCCACAGGCGACCGCCGCTCGGCCTCCTGCGCGCCCTCGACACCTATAGGCAACGCCCCTGGGCCCGGCTCGTGCGACGGAGCAGTCACCGTCGCGGTGGAAAGGATCCCGGTATGACCATTGCACTCACACGGGCGGCGCACTCAGCGAACCACTGATCGCGCCCCTCCCTGGGCCGCTATCAACGGCTCATGGTCAACTCTGTGCTGCGCGGCCTGGCTGCCGCCTGCCTCGCCGTCCTGTCCCTCTTCGCATCCATTCCGGCTCACGCGGTGGAGACGCTTCCTGTCGCCGAAGCCGTCACCCGCCTCCAGATCGCCACCGAGTCCCGGGAGGGCTACGACCGCGACGCCTTCCGCCACTGGAACCGGGGGGACGACCCGGCCGATGGCTGCTCCACCCGCAACGAGGTCCTGATCGACGAAGCGGTCGAGCCGCCCGTGGTCGGGCCCCGGTGCCGGCTCTCGGGCGGGCAGTGGTGGTCCTACTACGACCGGGTGTGGGTGGCCTCCACTTCCGGGCTGGACATCGACCACATGGTGCCGCTGGCGGAGAGCTGGGACAGCGGCGCGTCCGCGTGGACAGCCGAGCGGCGTGAGGCCTACGCCAACGACCAGGGCGCGGCCACCAGTCTGGTGGCGGTCACGGCCCGCTCGAACCGGTCCAAGGCCGACCAGGACCCGGCACAGTGGATGCCGCCGGCCGCCGAGGCGCACTGCCGGTACATCGCCGAATGGGTCGGCACGAAGCTGCGCTGGAACCTGACCGCGGACGAGGCGGAGCTCGCCGCGCTGCAGGAGGCGGCGAGCAGCTGCCCAGAGCAGAACGTGACGTACGAACTCGTCGCCTAGTACGTCGCCCGCCCGCGGCGGGCAGTGGTGCGGGGACGGGGCCGGCCGCCGGGCTTTTGCCCGGCGGCCGGCTTTGTCGCGTGGGCGGCCGGGTCAGCCGTGGTAGGTGATGTAGCCGTTGCGGTCCTTGTCGTTGGCCTTCTGCGTATAGGCGTGGACGTCCGCGCGGGCCCCGGTGGGCTTGTAGAAGTAGATGGTGTCCTTGTCGTTGTTCCAGATGAAGTTGCAGTTCTGGCGGTAGACGACGTTCTTGGCGTCCGAGTCGGTGCCGCGGCCCCCGCGCAGGCTCACCTGGTCGCCCGGCTGCAGGGTGTGGCTGCTCTTGAAGGTGAAGGTGTTGCCGGCGGCGTCCTTGACCTTGTAGCCCTTCAGGTTCACCGTCGCCGTCTTGGAGTAGTTCTTGATCGTCAGGTACTCGGCCGCGGTGTTGCCGCCGGAGCACCTGTTGGAGTCCCGGCCCGGAACGTCGTACTGGATGCCCTTGATCTTCAAGGGCGAGGAGTACTCGGCGGCCTGCGCCGGCACAGCAGCCGCCAGACCGAGCGCGGCGACAGCCGCCGTGGTCGCGGCAGCAGTCAAGACGCGATGGATGCGCATGAGGAATCCCCCCTCAGTGGTGCGAATGGAGCGCCCGGAGCCTACCGGACGTGATCACCAAGTGAAGTCGAAGTGGAGAAAGTGCAACCACTCGTCCATGCGGCGGAAGACTGGGCCGGTGCGGCTGCGCCGGGCGGGGAATGACCGATTGGCCGGGCCCCGTAGGGGTGAACAGGCAGCACAATGAGAACTGCCGCCCCGGGCCGAGCGTCGTGCCGGTCATGGAAGCGATCAACGATGTGCACGTGTCCGAACCGGGCCTGATCGTGGTCGACGTGGCCGCAGCCGACGACGAGACCGCGTTCGCCTTCCACACCGCGCTGGCCGCCCGGTGGGCGACCACGGCTGTGGAGCGCACCACTCGCGAGCCCGGGCAAGTGGGGGTGCGGCTGCGCTGCTACCTCGACCTGCGCCAGTCCCCGCCGGATCACGGCCACGGCCTCTGGTGACACCCGAACTGCCAGTGCTGACGTCTTCGGTCCCGCCCATGGCGGGCAGGTGACCTAGGAGCTCGTCGCCTAGCGCCTTCCTCCGCCGCGGGCGGTGGGAGGGGAACGGGACCGGCCGCCGGGCGACTGCCCGGCGGCCGGCTTCTTCGTACGGACGGCCGGGTCAGCGGTGGAAGGTGACAGCGCCGGAGCGCTCCGAGGCGTAGGTGGTTACAGGTCCTGGACGGCGCGCAGGGCGGCGTCCACGCGGGCCATGGCCGCGCCGTCGACCGGGCCGAGGAGCTTGGCGCCGTCGAACCGGTCGACGCGCAGCTGTGCGATGTTGACGGCGACGGCGGTGGACGGGAGCGGGTCGCCGATCACGACGGACATGGCAGTGTCGGGGTAGCGGCCGCTGTCGTGCAGCACAATTGCGAGGACCGCCCCGTAGGCCTCTTCGAGGCCGGTCAGGCTGATGATCAGGACGTTGCGGCCATCCGCGAGCGACCAGATTTCCCCACGGTTCACAGAGTGTCGCCCTCGCCCGCCAGGTCGTCGCCGAGGCCGAGCGTAGCCAGCTGCTTGGCGGCATCGAGGGTGGCGGCGCGGCGGGCGGCGCGGACCACGTACGCGTTCACGCTCAGGCCGGCCTCCAAGGCGGCGGCCCGGATCGAGGGCGCGATGTCGTCCGGGACGCGCAGGGTCATCGTGATGACAGACATGGTTGCAGGATAGCCACCGGTTTGCGGTGGCGTAAGGCAGTGGCGGGATGTATGGGCTGACGCGAGTCAGACCTGCCGGGCCCGGATCCAAGCGCGGGGTGCCGGTAGGAGACAGGTCCGGGCGGGGCCGGCGCAAGCGAATGCGTGCCGCCAGTGCTCCGCGGTCCCGGCATCCGATCGTCGGCACCGACCTAGATCACCAGCCGCAGCTCCACGAGAGCGACGTCTTGGGGTTCGCGCGGGCCCCACCCGGCGAAGACCGTCCACCTCTCCCAGATAGGGCGGTTGCGGGCGTACGTGGAGGGGCGTTGCAGCGTTTGGTCCAGCGCCGCATTATGTCCATCAGTGGACATGTACAGTGGTGGACATGTTGAAGTTCTACGCGGTGGTCGTCACCCCGCAGGACCACCCTCCGGCCCTCATCGGTCCGTTCGTCGCCGAGACCAACGCTGAGCGCTACGCCGAGCGGATCGGCTCGTTCGAAAGGCGACGCACGAGGAGCAAGGTCGACGCCTTCGTCGTCGTCGCTCACCCAGGCAGCCGCGAGTACCTCGACCCGCGGCTGCCCACCGACCCCTGGACCCTGGGCGAGCTCATTGACGAGGAGGAGGACCAGGACGTCGTCCCCTGCCTGTACGCCCGCCTGGTCGCCCAGCTTGGGAGCGACGTCGCGGAAGAGGTCTGGTCTCGGGCCACGGGGTGGGAAGGAGGCGAGAATTCCGGCCGCGAGCAGCTCCTTGCCTCGGCCGAGGACTGGCGCACCCAGCGCCTCGGTGCCGCTCTCGCCCTCAAGCGCATCGCGGTGGAGCTGTGGAACGACGGCATGGAGAACGTCCAGGACATCAGACGCGCGACGGGTCTTTCGCGGACCACTGTCTACGAAGTGCTCCGCGCTGCCGGTATTGATCCGGCCTCGCGCGATTCCAAGCGGTGAATCTCTCCCTCGCCTTACCCAGCAGACTCCTTGCCTGCCCGCCTTCGCCATCCCGGCACTTCGAAGGGTTCCGCTCATGACGAAGCTCCGCCCTCACCAGCGTGAGGCTGTCGACGCCGTCCTCGCCGCACTGGAGGTGCCCGCGGACGGCACCGTCCCCGAGCGCGGACTGCGCACCCAGGTCGTCATGGCGACCGGCTCCGGCAAAACCCTCGTCGCCGCGCAGAGCGCACGCGAACTCCAGGCGGGCCGCGTCCTGGTGCTCGTGCCCTCGCTGGATCTGCTGGCACAGACCGAGGCCGCGTGGCGTGCGGCAGGCCGCACCGGCCCGATGATCGGCGTCTCCTCGCTGCGGGGCGAGGGTCTGCCCTTCCCCAGCACCACGGACGTCCGGGAGCTGGTCGAGTGGGTGAAGCCGTTCGACACGGTCACCGTGTTCGCGACGTACGCCTCGCTCGGGCTCGGCACGCTGGAGCGCGCGCACCAGGCCGGCCTGCCGGGGTGGTCGCTGATCGTCGTGGACGAGGCGCACCGGGTTTCGGGGCGGAGCGCGAAGCCGTGGGCGGTCGTCCACGACAACCAGCGCATCCCCTCGCTGCGGCGCCTGTACATGACCGCCACCCCGCGGCTGTGGCAGCTCGGCGACGAGGACGGCGACCAGGGCGCACCGGGCGAGCTGGTGGCCAGCATGGACGACCATCCCGACAGTCCCTTCGGCAGCAGGGCGTACACCCTGACCTTGTCGGAGGCCGTGGACCGGGGAATCTGTGCGCCGTACCAGGTGGTGTGCGTGGACATCACCGACACCCACCTCCAGGCCGCGCAGCTTCTGGGCACGGATGCCCGCTCGGACGAGGTGCGCGGGGCCCGCCTCGCAGCCCTCCAGACCGCCCTGCTCAAGGCATCGTCGGAGGAGGGATTCCGGCGGACCCTGGTCTTCCATCATGTGGTGAAGGAGGCGGAGGCGTTCGCGGCCGGTCTTCCCGACGTGGCCGCCAAGCTGCGCGCTGAGGACCCTGCGCTGTACCCGCGGGCGATCTGGGCGGACTGGCTGTGCGGCGAGCACAAGCCCGCCCACCGGCGGCGGGTGCTGGATGAGTTCGCGGCTGGCGTCGCCGCCGACGGCACGGTGGTGGAGAAGGGGTTCCTGGGGTCGGTGAAGGTGCTGGGCGAGGGGGTGGACACCCGGGAATGCGACTCCGTGTACTTCGGGGACGTGCGCGGCTCGATGCCGGACCTGGTCCAGGCCGTCGGCCGCGCCCTGCGCATCCAGCCCGGCGAGGGCAAGGTCGCCTCCCTCGTCGTGCCCGTCCTACTCGGGCCCGGCGAGAGCGCCGACACCATGCTCACCTCCCGGGCTTTCGGCGGACTCTCCAAGCTTTTGATGGCGCTCCGCGCGCACGACGCCCGGGTGGTCGAGCAGCTCGCCGAGCAGCAAGCCCCGAGCCCCGTGGCCATTCAGGGCGCCCAGCACGACCAGGACGGCGAAGGCGAGGCTGGTGGGCCGTCGGTGCCCGCGCGCCAGCTCCTGAAGTTCTCCACGCCGCGCGATCCCGCGCAGCTGGCCGCGTTCATCAACCTGCGCGTCCTCAACCCCGAGCACCAGCACTGGCGGCGCGGCATCGAAGCCGCGGGCATCTACGCCCGTAAGCACGGTGACCTGAAGGTGCCGTTCACCTACCGGGTGCCCGGCGCAGACGGCCCGGCGGAGGCGGAGGGGTGGCCGGCCGCGCTCGCCGGTTTCCCGCTGGGGCAGTGGATTGCCGACAACCGGCGCTTCTACGCCCGCGGCGACATGGACTCCGGCCGCGCCCGGCAGCTGGAGAAGCTGGGCATGGTGTGGTCGCACTTCGACGTCGCCTGGGAGGAAGGCCTGGCGGCCGCGCGCGGGTGGGCCGCCGAGGCCGGGCACCTCCTGGCGCCGTTGGACGCCGTGTTCCAGGGCTACCGGGTGGGGATCTGGCTGAAGAACGCGCGGGCGGGTGCGCGGAAGGCGCTGGAGGTCGAGCAGCGGCGTGCTCAGGGCCTGCCCGTCGCGTCGTCGGCCGGTGCGCTGTCGCAGGCGCGGCGTGAGCAGCTGGAGGAGATCGATCCGTCCTGGTGCCCGGCGTGGCCGGTGGAGTGGCAGCGTGCTTTCCACCTCGTGCGGCAGCGCCTGGAGGCCGGCGGCATGCTGCCCATGGCGCCGGGCGAGGTCGTGCACCAGGGCGAAGACCTCGGACGGTGGGTCCGCTCCGTCCGGTACGGGTGGGACAGCCTGACCACCGTGCAGCAGTGGTTGTGCGAGCAGGTCCTCGGCATCACTCCCGCGGCCGACGAGGAGAAGCCCCGGGCCCGGCGCAGCCAGGCCGACAAGTGGGCCATGAACTACGCCGCCGCGAAGCAGTTCTACGACCGCGAGGGACACCTCCAGGTCCCGCGCAAGCACATCGAACGGACCGTGGACGAGGACCAGGAGGAGCGGGAGCACAAGCTGGGTGCATGGGTCGGGAACCAGCGCAGCAGGGCCGCGACCCTGTCCCCGGAGCGGATGGAACTGCTGTCCGCGATCGGGATGCGGTGGGCCTGATCAGCGCGAGCATCCGTGATGGTTAGCCGTCACACGGTGACGGCTAACGCAACGGCCGTTCGGATGCGTCACGAGGTGTCGGCAGCCTCATGACGCATGCGCCACGCTCTGGTACGACACCGGGGCGAGCAGTACACCGCATCCGTGCGCTTGCGCACCGAGACGGACACCCCGCACACCGGGCACAGGCCCTGCGCCCACAGCATGCCACCGCCCCTGATGAGGTTCAGCCCCTCCTCCACAGCGCGCCGGTAGATCTCGTTGTGCCGCTGAACGCGCCGCCAGTGACGACTGCGGCATGTCGTGCCGCAGTAGCGCCGGGCCGCCGTTCCCCGCTCAGCGCACTCGCCCCGGCTGCCGAAGGGCGGGACACGGTGCTGATGGCGGGGTCGGGCGGATCGCCGGGGGGCTGGGCGACGGTGGCCAACTGGCGCCGCCGGCACCCCGACTTCCCCGCCCCGGCCGGGGGCACCGCCACACACCCGGAGTTCAACCGGTCCGCGGCCGTCGCCTGGCTCCTGGCCCACGGCAAGCTCGTCGTGCCGTCCGGTGTGCCGTGGGCCACGCTCGTGCTGCGCCCGGACGGCGCGGGCAAGGAGCTGCGGTGCCGGCTCGATGACCCGTGGCTGGAGCTGGCCACCGCCGCCGCCGACGACGACCGCCTTTGGGGCTGGATGAGCAACCAGGACGCCGACGTCCTGGCGGCCCTTGCCGCTGAGGGGGAGGGCACAGCCGTGCGTCGGCTGGCCGCTCCGGGCACGCTGCCGCTGACGGTCCACGGTGGTGCCCGGGTCATCGACCAGTCCCGGCGCGGCAGGGGCGGGCTGCGGGGGACCGTGGCCTGGCCCTGGGCCCTGCGCGGCCCCTCACACCGGGCCAGGCGGGCGGCCAGGTCCGCCACGGCGTGCCGCCCACCGCGCCCGGCGGGCGGTCCCTCGAGGAACAGGTGGTGGCCACCGGCCGCGGCGACCTCGACCGCCGTGCGCGCCGACTCCTGACCCATCACGTCGGCGAGGTCGTGCCCCGTGGTCGTGCTGCGCCGCTCCCATGCTGCGCACGCCGGTGGCGGCTCCGGTGCCGGGCATCATCGGTGAGCTGAGCGCAGAGTTCGGCATCGCGGCCAGCACCGCTCAGAAGGCCCTTGCGCACGTGCGCGACACGGGCCAGGTCCGTACCGAGCTGGGCTTCGGTACGTTCGCGCCGACTCGAAGTAGGCCGGCTAACGTCGACGGCTTCGCGGAGCGGCGAGCGTGGCCGCTTCACGTAACGCGACCGCAAGGCGTTCGTCGGCAGCCTTGGATTCCTCGACGGCACGAGCCGCCACCGGGGCCGCAGCGTTGACGTTCTGTCGGCCTCTGCCCTCGTCGCGTCCCGCAGCAAGTTCAGTGAGCATCAGCTGAAGCCGTGAGATCGCGAGCAGCGCCTTCATGAAGGCTGCGTTGGAGTTCTGATAAGCCGTCACCAACTCGGGCGCCGTATAGAGCATGAGCTTTGTAACGACCAGGCGTGATTGCTCGTCCTGATGACCTTCATCGAGTTCCTGAGGGCTAAGTCCATCGGGTAACTGCCTGCGCATCCAGGCGAGGTCGCGCGCGTTGCCGAGCGCGAGCATCTTCCGATGCGCCTCTTCGATGGCGTCAGCCTTGCGCTCCCAGATCTTGAACTCGGTCTCGCGGTCCCGGGTCGCGCGCTGGGTGCGGCTGGCCGCCATCAGGGTGCCTACTGTGCCGATGATGGACCCCAGCAACCCGGCACCGATTCCGATCAAGGCAAGGGTTACCGGTGTGATCGTCACAGGGTGAGCGTAGGCATGGGTACAGCGTCATGCGGCCGAATCTGGCGAAGCCCCGGAGAGCCGTCGTGGCCTCCGGGGCTTCGACGCGTTCAAAGCACGCCGAGCGACGTGAGCACCACCAGGCACAGCGTCAGCGACCCGCCGAAGACACCACCGCCGTAGAGGAACGCCGGGCCCTTGGGCGTGGTGGGCTTGTGGCTGATGAGACCCGCCACCATGCCGATGATGATGGAGAACAGGAAGCAGATCATGAAGATCAGCATCCTGACACCGAGAGAGAGATTCACCTTCCGACCTTTCCCGGGAGGGTGGTCGGGACTCTGCGGTACGCAGCTCTCAGCCCGACCACCACATGTACATACGTGGGGTCCTGCTGAGGCCGCGCCGACGTGTCTTGGCTCTCGGTGCCTGGCCAGGGCGGTGTAACGGCTGGCCGGTTTCATCTCCTCGAAGGGGTTGCTTATCTCCCGTTAGGGCTGACTCTTTATCCGCGCGATTCGGCTATCTAAGCCCCCTCGTCCGAGGGGGCTCAATACATTGGTCAAGGCCCCCCATCCAGGGGGCCTTCCGAATGTGGCCTACCCGACTGCGTCGGTCTGCGGGCTCGCCGGTAAGTTCGTGTTCACATCAACTGTACCCGAGGCGGTGTTAGTTGGCGGTTAAGAAGCCCGAGGCCCGGGACGGTATCTCCGGGGGCCTCCTGCGGGCGGGCACGGCCGGACGCCCCGGGTGGGGGCTCCAGGCCGCCGGAGACCCCACGGAAGCCCGGGACGATATGCGCCCGGGCGGTGTGCCCGACAGAGGGGGGCACCCCGTTACGGGGTGCCCCCCTCTGTCGGGAACCGTTCACTCGTGATCACTGTAGGCGGTGCCCAGGATCTCGTCCCGGCCGTGCCGGTGCACGACGATGGGCGCGCCACTCACGTCTTCCAGCGTGCTCCCGCCGGCTCGAAAGCGCGAGCAGGGGGTTGGGCAGGTCAGCGGCCTGCGTCGTTGATGCCGGATGCCAGCTGGCCCACAGCGTCCAGCACGCCCTGCCCGAACCCGGTCGGTGCGACGAGGATGCCGAAGACCAGAACGATCAGCACGGTCAGCTTCACGTCATTGCGGCTGCGCGCCTCGGTCCGCCTGCGCAGCCGCACGACGATGATGACCGCCAGCAGCACGGCCACGTTGATGGTCAGCACGTACAACCCCCACCAGCTCAGGAACGCCCCTGGTCAAGGTTGTAGCCAGCCCGTCCAGCCCAGACGTCTGCGTCATCCAAGGATGGCCGCATCCGTCCGCGAGATCGGCCGGATCTGCCGTCTTGTCCCGCCCGGCTCGCGCCTGCTCCCGGTCAACCCGGCACGGGACCGTCGGCGCGCAGCTTCCGGCCCCACCGCTCGGCGGCCTTGGCGTCGCAGTACTCGCACAGCGGCGAGCGGGCCCCGACCCCGTATTTGTGGGTGGGCCGGCGGCATGCGGCGCACGGGCCGACCTGGTCGCCGGGGCAGGTGCGTGCGGAGGTGTCCGGCTCGGTGACCGGCGGAACGGGGGCAGTCATCAGGGTTCCTCGCCTGGGCGGCCGGCGGCGGCCGTCTCGAACGAAGAAGAGAACGACAGGTGCTCCGCGGCGGGCAGGCCCGCCTCCCGGGCCGCGTCCCGCAGGTCCGCGGTGATGCCCTCCAGCGTCTGCGGGAGGCGGTGGCGCCGACGGACCGCCATGCCGTGATCCCAGCACAGGTCCACCCAGCGCGGCCCCGCGCCCGCAAAGGCCACGGCGCGGACGGTAGCCGCGGGGGCGCCGCAGACGGTGCAGGGCCGGGGCGGCACCTCCTGGACGCGGGCGAGAGCCTGCGGGCGGGCAGGCGGAGCCGGGGCCTGGTCGAGGTGCTCGGGGGCGATGCCGTGCCGGGTGAGCAGGTCAGCGGGCTCCATGACGTCTCCGTTCGCCCACCCCTGGGATTGCTGCGTGACCAGCACAGCATAAAATAGAACGTGTGAACGAATCAGGTCCGACGCGACTCGTGCTGCTCCGCTTCCTGGAGCGCGTGCAGCTGCGCGACCTGGCACGCACCCAGCAGTGGATCGCGGACGAAGAACGCCGGGACGCCGAACGGCGACGCGGCATCGAGGAGAAGCCGGACCCGCCCGCATGGCTCCTGGAGCAGGGATTGAACCGGCACAGCCCGCCCGTCTACGTCCACACCGGCGACTGCTGGAACGCAGGCAGGCGCAGCGCCGGCATCGAGCAGGAACAGGCCCGCCAGGCCATCACCGACGGCGTCAAAGCCTGCCCCCACTGCCGCCCCGACAGCGCGCTGGGCATCCTCGACTAGACGAGGCTGCGCCGGAACAGGAACGAGAAGTATGAGGGGTCGCCGTTACGGTCGGCCAGCGCCGTATGGTTCACCGGTTCCCACCCCTGGGCACTCCAGCTGACGAGCATGCTGTTGATCTCCTCATCCCACCCAAGTGAGGCGACGAGCGTCACGAACTGGTACTCCCACTGACCGCTCATGCACCAACGTTGCCCCGTATCGGCGGGCCGCACTCGCCGCGGAGCAGCCCAGCGAGTGCGGCGAAGAGACCGGGCACCGCTCGGGGCGGTCCCGTCGGCTAGATCCGCTTCAGGCACGTGGCAGGCACTTGCCCTCCGCGGATGACTCGCCAGACGTGTCCGCCCTTCCCGCACTTGTGGTAGGCCGGGCCGCTCTGCGTACGGGCGATCGCTGCGACGCACGACGTCACCACGTCACCCCGGTGCAGGTAGCGCACCACGGGACTGTGCGGTGACGCCACGGGCGCGTTGCCCTCTGGCATCCGCACCGCCACCTTCCGCCCGGTGACCTCGTACCGCGCGGAGCACGCCTTGGCGGCAGCCGCTGAGGTAGGGGCGGGGATGGCGTGAGCGGCCGGGGCGAGCAAGGCGGTGGCGGCTAGCATGGTTGCCGTGGCAACGGCGATCATCAGTCGTGTCACACCCCGCCCAACTGCGGGTCGGACGAGAAGGGTCACGGCTCCCAGTTGATGATCACCCGCTCGGGGTGAGGTTGACGGCAAGCGGTGAGGATGTGGCCTCAACGATGAGGTGACCTAGTAATGTTCGGCCACATGAGCATCCCTAGTCCCCGAGGGGAGCGAGAGAAGCTAATCACCGCTCTCACCCCCCAGTTGCGCAGGCACCTGAAGATCCGCGCTTTTGAGCACGGCATGGACATTCAGGATGCCGCTGAGCACGCCATCAAAGCCTGGTACACGGCAGACGAACTGCCCGAGGTGGACACCGCCGGTGCCCGGACTTGGGGCACTTTCCTTCCAGTTGGCGAACCGGACTCGTTCAAGACTGCATGCAGCGAACGCGGAGTCACCTATGTCCAGGGCTTGGCTCAGGCATTGACGCTCTGGCTGGAGGCGCACCCCTCCCCCAGCGCGCCGCTCACCGAGCAGCCGGTCATCCGGGTCATAGTGGCCAACCAGAAGGGGGGCGTGGGGAAGACTTTCATCTCAAGCGGCGTCGCTCAGGCACTCGCAGAGGCCGGCCACCGGGTGCTGATCGTCGACTACGACCCTCAGGGGCACCTCACCGCAGAGCTCGGATTTGAAGACCTCATGTACGAGGACGACGTCGAGACGCTGCTGATGCACATGGATGGGACCGCCAAGGGTGACATCCACGACCTGCTGGTCGCTCTGGACCACGAACGCTTCGGTGAGCGTCTGCACTTGCTCCCCGCGAGCGACGACGCGTTCCTCCGAGACGTGGCACTGTCCAAGGTGTCGTTCAGCGAGGCTGCGCTGGAACGCGCGCTGGAGCCGCTGGAGAACGACTACGACATCATCATCATCGACGGCCCGCCCAGTCTCGGTCTGAACATGGACACCGCGCTCTACTACGTGCGGCGCCGCGAGGGTGAGCTGTCCGACCGGTCGGGCGTCATCACGCCGGTGTGGGCGAACAAGGCATCCCATCGAGCGTTTCGGCTGCTGCGTTCCCAGATGGAAGACCTGTGCCGCAAGGGCCGCATCACGGTCGACTATCTCGGGCTGGTCATCAACGCGTATGACAGCCGGCGCGGCCGGTTGGTCAAGGAGAACCGAGACCAGTGGGAGCGCAGTAGCTCGCCGGCGGTTCTAGCAGTCATCGGTGACCTGAAGGAGGGGCGCGAGGCCGCAGACGGGGAGATCCCGCTGCTGGAGTACGCGCCCGATAGTGAGCATGCGCAGGCGATGCGCGACCTGGCGAAGGAACTGGCGGTATGAGGAAGACCAAGCCGAAGGGCCAGTCGGAGCGTGTGACGCGCGGCTTCACGCTGGACGAGGACGGGCAGGGCAGTCCTGAGGAAGCGCCTCGGCGCGTGCGGACGCGTCAGCAGATCATGAACGGGGAGGGCAAGCGTCCGCCGGCCTCCGTTCCCCTGGCGGAACTGGCGCACAACCCGTTCAATCCTCGCGACGAGTACACCGACATCGAGGAGACTGCGGAGTCGCTTCGGGTCAGGGGGCAGGTTCAGCCGGTCACCGTTGTACGGCGTGCCGCTTTTCTCCGCGCTCATCCTGACCAGGAGGCGCAGATCGGGTCGGCCGACTACGTCGTCATCGACGGCAACCGCAGGCTCAAGGCTGCCGGTGCAGCTGGGCTCGCTGAGGTGCGGATCGACGTCAATGACGACCTGGCCGCCACTGCCGCCGACCTGCTGGAGTCAGCACTCATCGCCAACGTGCACCGGGTGGATGTGCCTCCTCTGGACCAGGCACAGGCCATCCAGGAGTTGGTCGGTGTGCACGGGTCGCAGGGCAAGGTAGCCAAGCGGCTGGGGAAGTCGTCGGCCTGGGTTTCACAGCGTCTGGCACTGCTGGAACTCACGCCGGACCTCCAGAAAGCTGTGGAGGTCGGCGACCTCAAGGTGGAGCCGGCCAGGCGCATTGGCCGCTTGCCCAAGGAGCAGCAGGCCCCTGCTGCTCAGGAGGTTATGACCGCGTCGAAGGCGCCTCGCCAACGCGCGCCGCGTCGGCGCCTGGGGGAAGGGAGCGAGGCCTCCACCGTTAACGGCGTTAACGGTTCTACCGCTCCTCAGCCTGGTGCTGCTGTCCCACCGCAGACCGTTAACGCCGTTAATACCTCGGCATCGGAAGCTCTCGCTCTCTCGATCATCGTGCCCCCCGACGCTTCCCCGGAGCACGTAGTGGCCGCACTGAGGAACCAGCTCTCTCCGCAGGACTTGGCCGCGGTCGCGGAACTCCTCATGGAGAGTCTGACCGGTTCAGCGACTGGCTGAAGTGGACACTCGCCGAGGGCTTGCCCAATTGGGCAAGAACGATCTTGCTCGGAACCGACTATAGGTCGGCCAGAAAAGCGAAAGGGCCCCTGCCATCCGGAGACCGGATGGCAGGGGCCCTTTGCGATGGACGACGGCCGATGTCGGGTGTCTGCGGCCCAGATCTCTCAGTGACCGGCGAGGTGCGCGTCGGCGGTAGCGCGAGCGGTGTCAGCCAGGTGCCCGGACAGCTCAAGGCCGTGCCTGACGGCGGCCTCCAGTCGCTGGACCAGTTCGGTCGGCATGCCGTAGGTGCGGGCGCCGTCCAGCAGGTTCTCCAGGTGGAACGTGTCAGCCAGGACGCGACCGCGGATGTCCAGTACGTCGGGCTGCATGACGAGGGCGCTGTCGTGCCGCCTGATCACCAGGCCTGAGTCAGTGGCCTGGCGGTAGGCGGTCTCGGTCTGCGCGTCGAGCACGGCGGCGACCTCGGTGGCGTCGGTGTAGGCGCGGCGCCCGCCCAGGCAGGCGGTGGCGACGTCCTTGAGGGTCTGTCGGGTGAGGGGCATGGGGACCTCCAGGGGAGGGTGGTCGCCTGGTCCGGGTGACCGGGCGGACACCGTGAGGCCTCACAGCCGGACTGTCCCGGCTGCGAGGCCTCACGGAGAGCGCCGGTTCGTGCAGAGCTGTCGGCCGTCCCACGGGGAGGCCGGTTACAGCAGGGCGACCATGGCGGCCAGGACGAGCAGGGCGAGGGCCGCCAGGGTGCAGTCGATGGCGCGTCGCAGCATGGCGAACTTGGTGACGGCGATGGCCGATAGGACGCGGATGCGGGCGGCGCGGGTGTCGCTGTCCATGGAGGCCCGGACGGTGTCGTCGTCGGTCAGGCGTGCCCAGTAGGGGAAGCTCGCGCGGTCGTCGCCTCGCAGGTTGGGCCTCACGACCAGGAGCAGCAGCACCGCGGCGGTGCCCAGGACGAGGACGGCGAGTGCTCCGACGGCTTTGGCTGCGGTGGGCAAGTCACGGCCGGCGAGGGAGGCAATGCCGGCCAATGCCGCGCCGTTGAAGGCCAGCAGCAGGGAGGCCTTGGCGTCCGTGCGGCTGATCTCGCCCGTGACGGCCGCGCACGCGGCGTCGAGGTTCTTGTCGACGATGGACTCGGGGACAGTGGTCATGCGGTCGCTCCTTGAAGGGCGGCGGCCAGGAGCGCGACGGCGTCGGTCTGGTACGGGTCGGCGTACAGCCGGTGGTCGCTCACGACCAGAGGCCCGAACCGTGCGGAGATGCGGTAGCCGGGCACGAGGGTGGTCTCCCGTTCGTCCAGCGCGGCGGTGAGCCGGTCGTGGTCCCGCTGCGCGTGCCGGGTCTGGGTGTACGGGCCGAGGCGCAGCAGGGTGTAGCCGTCGAGGCTGTCGTCGCGGCGGCGGGCCTCGATGTAGAGGGCGTAGTGCGCGGGGGTCATGCCGACGTCGTCGGGCAGGTCGAGGCCGGCCGCGGCGTGGGTGAGGGGTGCGTAGGCCGGGTTCCACGTGCCGAGGATCTTCCGTGTCTCGCAGCGCAGCCATCCCCGCGTCCAGCGGCGGGCGCCGTAGAGGGGGTACGGGCCGCCCGGGTCCTGGAGGGCGACGGCGATGAGGTCGGGGCCGTGGTCGTCGCCGGGTCGGGGGTGGGCGCGCTCGATGAACGGGCCGACCCGCAGGGCGATGTCGCGCGCGCTGCCCGGGGTCCAGGGCTCCGGGGAGCGCAGGGCGGCGAGCATCGCGCGGAACGCGTCGACGGCGGCCTGGTCCTCGGGGGACAGGCGCCCGGGGGCGTGGCCACAGCGGCGGAACATGTGACGGATCATCGGACGGTCAGGCCTTCCTGCTCGTGGTGCGGAAGCGGTGAAGCGCCGTGCCCGGCCGGGCACGGCGCTCCTGAAGCGGTGTGGACGGAGCCGTGGTGAGTGCTCACGGCTGGAAGTCGGGCAGCTGCTGGAACACCCGCCGGATCAGGTCCGGTGACGGCTTCCAGGGCACGACCTGGCCGCGCGCGGGGACGGGCAGAGGCAGCTCCTGGACGTCGCCGAGCACGAGATGCCAGGCCCCGAGGTGTGCCCATTCCGAACACGGGGCGGACCGGCCGGCGTCCTGGTGGCAGTCGGTGATTCGGGCGACGCCGAGCACGGCGCCGGTCACCAGCTCACGGCCGTGGATCGCACGGCTGACGAGCGGGACGCGCAGCGCAGACTGGTCGATGGTCTTGCTGGCGTGCAGCAGCACCCATCCCGGCCTCCAGGGCCGCGGGCGGTTCTCCACCGGCTTGGCGCCGGTGAGGATGGCGGCCGCGTAGGGCTGCTTGACGCTGAGGCCGCGGATCCAGTCGCCCTTGGGCAACGCAGCCATGCTCATGAGGGGTTGTCCTCTCGTGGGATCGGTGAGTTGGTCTTCCGTGGGTGCGGGGCGTCCAGAGGCGCCACCGGGGCCGGGGCGCGGGTGTCGCTAGGCGTCGGACACGAACCGGCCCCGGCGTGCTTCGAGGGGGTGCTCGGTGAGCCAGGCCTCTGCGCAGACCTTGTGGACGTACTCGCCGGCGTGCGAGATCAGGTGGGCAAGGGCGTCGCACAGGGCGCAGTGGCTTTGTTCACGTCTGGCGGCAGCGCTTGTGCATGAGTTGCGGTGGCAGTTGGTGATCATTCAGCCGAGAGATGTTCGCGAGTTTTGACGGCAGCGCCGTGCCGTCGTCGCGGCGAGTGATCAATTCACTGTGTCTTGGCAAGCAGCGTACGTAGGGTTTGCGCGTGACAGGTGAGAGTGAGCGGGCCGTGCAGGCGGCCATCGATGGGGAGATGCGGCTTCTCGATCCCGAGGTGCGTGCTTCCCCGGCCCGTGTCCTGGAGCTGCTGGATCCGGGGTTCATCGAGTTCGGGGCTTCTGGGCGCCGGTGGGACGTCGAGTCGATCCTCACGGTGACGAGCGGCGGCTCGGTGTCTCTGGAGTCTCCGGTCAAGGTCAGTGAGATGGTGGGAGTCGTCCTCGCTCCGGGCATCGTTCATCTGACGTACTTCGCCGACAACCAGGGCCGTCGGGCATGGCGGAGTTCTGTGTGGCGTCTGACGAAGACGGGCTGGCGGATGTACTTCCACCAGGCCACTTTGACCAGTTGAGTGGGTGGGACCGCCGCCCGCAAGGACGGCGGTTGTCCAGCCGAATCGGGTGGCTTCAGCTGGCCGCCGGGCGACCGGTTGTGCCCGCCCCCGTGTCATGCGATAGGCAGGTGCGTGCCGGGGCGGCCCGCGCGGCGGCCGTTGACGGTGCGGGCGTGAGCGTCCGCGGTGGTGGCCAGGTAGGGGAACTGCGCGCCTTCCTTGACCCGGTACATGGCGGTGTCGGCGCCGCGCAGCAGGCGGTCAGCGGTTTCGCCGGGCAGGTCGGCGGCGCGGACGATGCCCATGGACACGGTCAGGTGCAGCGTCTGCCCGTCGTGGTGCACCGGCTGCTGCATCAGGTCGCGCAGCGCGGTGATGTCCGCCAGGGCCGTCTGGTGCGCCAGCACGGCGGTCATGGCGAACTCGTCACCGCCGAGGCGGGCGGCCAGAGCCTGGCGCGGGTCCGTCCAGTGGGCCAGGCGCTGGCCCATGGTGCGGATGACGGCGTCACCGGTGGCGTGGCCGTAGGTGTCGTTGACGGCCTTGAAGCCGTTGCCGTCCAGCAGCAGGACGTGGACGGCGTCACGGTCGCCGTGGGCCAGCAGGCGCTCGGTGTGGGCGAGCAGCTCGGGTCGGCCGGGCAGGCCCGACAGCGGGTCGCGGCGGGCGTCGTGCAGCTGCCGGCGGACGCGGACGTCGTCGGCGAGCGCGGCCAGGGCGATCGGCACCGCGGCCGCGATGACGAGGGTGCGGGGCCTCTGCCGTAAGACGGCGGCAACAGGCATGATGGTCTCCGTTCTTGCCCGTGCGGGCGGAATGAGGAGGCGCACCCTCGGGCTGTCCAGGCTCTGGTGAGGGTGCGCCTCTGCTGTGTGTGGGGGCCGACCGGGCGGTGGCGGGGCCCGGGCACACTGGAGGTGCTGCGGTCGCTGGGACGTGACCGCAGCAGTCCGGGGCGGTCGCGTGCTTCTGCCGATGCTGCCGCCGCCCCGGACGTCACCCCTGGAGACGCTCAGGCGGCCAGCTGGTGCGCGGCCGGGGCAGCGATGTAGGTGGCCGGGTCGGCGGGTGTGCCGTCCCAGCACTCCAGGCAGGAGCCGAGGGTGCGCAGTGGCAGGACGTGGTGGTAGCGGCGGCGGCACACCGGGCACGTGGTCCGGGCGGCCATCGCGGCATCGAGGGCGGCCTCCCGCGCGAGGGTCATGGGGCGTACCGGCGGTGCGAGGTCGACGCGGTACAGGTAGGCGGGGCGGGTGCAGGTCCGGGCGGGACGCGTGGCGCAGGCCTTGCAGCGCAGGATGGCGACGGGGTCGTGGCCACCGGGCCGCAGTCCGGCGGCGCGCAGCTGGCGGCGGGTGGCGAGCTGGTCGGTTGGCGCGGTTCCCCAGTCGTACTCGGGCAGCCCCTGCGGTGTGCGGGGGAGTGCCTGGCGGCGCTCGCGTCGGGCGCGGGTGGTCATCGTGGCGTCCAGGGGCGGGGCAGGCGCTGGGGGCGCTGCGGGTAGCGGGGGCCGGGGACGGTGGGGCGGGGCCGGCCGATGCGGCGGCGCGGGCAGGGGATGAGCACGAGCAGTACCTCCAGGTGTCGGGAAGCACTGCGCCCCGCCGGTCGGCCGGCGGGGCGCAGTGCTGCGGGGGTATTGGGTGCTGGTCAGGCCGGGCAGCCTGTCCGGTCCTCGCACTCCGCAGAGGGCGAGGACCAGGCAGAGAGTCCGGCGGTCAGCCGCGGAACGCTGATGGGCCCGCACCCCATTTGGATGCGAGCCCATCAGCCGGCCGGAACGTCTCAGACGTCGGTGGGCAGCGTCTCCCCGGAGTCGGCGTCGACCGCCGTGCCTGTGGGGGACAAGCGGATGGTGCGGGCATCGGCCCTTACTCCCTCGGTCCAGTCCTTGCCCCCGATCGCTACTCGTACGGTGACGTCTGCGAGCGGGTCGGTGACGGGGAGGGACAGTTCGGGGGCCTTCGGGTACCAACGGTCGTCCCCGCGGGTTGTGTGCGCGCTCTCTCCTGAAGCGTCGATGCGCAGGTATCGCGCGTTGCGGTCGGCGTACGACCGCAGCTTCACGATGACGTGGTCGCGGTCGCTGTTCCAATGCGCGACGAGGTCGGCCTTGACTCCGTCGATGTTCAGCTCAGTTGCTGACCGTCCCTTGTATGCGGCGGCCTTCGCCTTCCGGTCTTCTTGGTGCTGCTCGGTGTCGGCGGCCTGCCAGACGCCTGCTGCGGTGATGGACAGCGCAGCGATGGCAGCAACGTAGGGCCAGGCGCGGCGACGGGTGGTCACGGCTGGTTCGGCCGCCGCAGGCGGGGGCGTAGCGGGGTCGGGCCCGCGGTGCCACTGCGGGGATGTGTCGTCGTCGCTTGGAGTCTGCTCGAACCACTCCACGTTCTTGCCCATGCGCAGGACCGTAGCGCGCAGTTGTGTGGCCTGGTCCGGGTTGCCGCAGAGTTCAGCCACGCGGGCTCGAGTCGACAGCCAGGAGATGGCTTCGTCGGAGTTGATGCCGTAGGTGCGGATGTCCGTGCGCTCCCCGAGGACGGTGAGGTCGGCGGCTTCGGTGCACCGGCCGGCCATCGCGGCCTGGATGGCATCGCGGTGGCGGGTGTCGACGACGTTGGGGGGCATGTCCCAGTCCCAGGCGTCGTCCTCGGTGGCGGCCTGTTCCAGTTCCACGAGCACGGTGTCATCCTGGTCGTGTTCCTGGCCCTGGTCGTGCTCCTGGTCCTCGATGAGGTCGGAGGTGGTCTCGGGTACGGCGGTGTCCTGCTCTGCGGTCAGTGCCTGCTGTGCCATGCGGCGCCGTGATGAGGTGTCGGTGAGTCGGCTTTCGTCCTCGCTGATCAGTGTCTGGACGATGTCGACGTAGTCCGGACCGACCCGCCATACCGCCTGGCCTGGGTCCAGGGTTGGAATTCGTTCGATCGCCCAGGTGGGGAGGTTGAGGAGAGCGCCGACGATTGCCGCCTCCTCGGGTCCCAGGCGTCCGACGTGGACGACTTCGCACAGGCGGGCCAGGTCTTGCGCCGGTCCGGTGCCGAGGTCGGACAGCGTGTGCATCACCACGTCCAGTGACAGGCCGGCCTTGCGGCTGTTCTTCAGCAGGCGCTGGATCAGTTCGCTGGTGGCCGGAGACAGCAGGATCTGCCAGGCCTCCTCCAGGACCAGGTGCCGGTGGGTGGCGGTCGACTGCCGCAGCCACACGTGCTCTGCCCAGCACGCCACAGCGGCCATCAGCGACGGGATGGCCGGTGAATTGCGGTCCAGCCGGGAGAAGTCAAAGCTGGTGATGGGCAGGTCGGTTTCGGGCAGGCTGGCGTTGTCCCCGTCGAACAGACCGCGCAGCGAGCCCTCGGTGTACCGGGACAGGGCGATGGCGGCGCCCTCTCCCCATTCGGTCAGCTTCTCGGTCGGCCACCTGCCGTCTTCCGGCTGCACCAGGGCATCCACCAGGCCGGTGAGCGAGGTGGCTTTGGGGTGATTCAGGGCGTGCTGGAGAGCGTGGGTGGCCTGGTGCGTGAGGGCGCCGGGTTCGACGGCCGCGATCAGTGACCGCACCAGCTGCTCGCGGACTTCGGGCGGGAAGAGGTCGGAGACGGGATTCAGCGTGAAGGCGCCGGCCTCGATGACGTGACCGCCGAGCGAGCGGGTGAGGGACGCCCACTCACCGGCGTTGTCCTCACCGAATGAATCGACGACGACGTACTGGTGGCCGTGGTCGAGGATCTCGCGGCGAGCGCGGACCTTGGCCGTCGTCGACTTGCCCGAGCCGAGGCCACCCAGGGCGAGAGAGTTGGTGGAGGGCAGGTACCGGTCATCGGCCATGGCGGGGGAGAGGTGGAACGGGCGCCCGTCGAGCAGGCTGCGCCCGATCTCGATGCCGGGGAAGCGAGTGCTGGAGGCGACGAGTGGCACCGTGATCGCGGCATGGCTGGAGGGCAGGCGGATCATTAGAGGATCGCCCCTTTCCTGGTGGAGGCTCCGTGCGGGGTGGTCATCGCGTGAGCGCGGTGCTGCTGGCCCGTGAGCCAGTCGAGACGGATGCGGTGCCGGTCGGCCATGAGGGAGGTCTGCCACCGGGCGTCCGTGACGGCCTCGGGGCTGTCACCCCACACCGTCATGTAGGCGTCGAGGTCGACGAGCGTGGCGCCCTGGACGAGCGCGCCGTGCGTCGTGGTGTTGGCGATGTCCTGCGCATCCGCCTTGACCTTGTCCATGGTGAAGGCCTCGCTGGCGGCGCGCTGCCACTTCGCGGACCGGCGGGACTGGCTGGTCGGCAGCGGCCGGTACAGGACGGCAAGGGTCCGGTCGGTGCCCTGTCCCAGCAGCAGCCGGGTCATGAGGTCGCCTCCGGTCTCGGCGGGCCAGGAGGTGATACGTGCGGTGGCCGCATACCTGCCGTCGTCCAGGCAGACCCAGCCGGAGCCCCGTGCGGATACGGCGGGGACCGGTTCGGGCTCCACCGGGGTCAGTGCGCCGAGACTGGCGAGTTCGTGGGCCAGGGTCTCCACGATGCGGGCCGGCTGGCCTGTCAGCCCCTTGGGCACATGGACGGAAATGGTCTGTGTGTGGGCGGTGTAGTCCTCCACTCGGGCGTGGTGCGTGACGTGGACTTGGATTCCCGCGCCGCGGGCCTGATCGCCGGCGAACGCCAGCGCGCGGGAGAACGCCTCGTGCCAGGCAGCGCGCAGCTGCGCGTCCTGCATCGTGCCGTGCTCCGGGTACAGCGTCCACGTCGTGGTCGCTCCCGCGCTGGCCATGGAGTCGGGGACGGTGCGCTCCCGCACGCGTCGGTAGCCGACAGCGGCCCACCGGGCGATCGAGCGTGGCCCGGGTGCGACGTTGAGCAGCGCAGCGGCAGCGCCGACTGCGCCGAACGTCCAGACCGGGGGCGGGGTGAGCATCGCCGACATGAGGATGGCTCCCCCCAGGCCCGCATTCGCTTTCGTCAGCAGAGTTTCGGCGGGGCTCAGCCCGCGCTGCAGAGCGGGCACACGGTAGCCGGGCGTCAGGGAGTACACGGCAGATCCTCCTGAGGGTGGGTGCAGCCCCGGCGTGCACCCCCCGGACGACCGAGGGGTGCACGCCGGGGTCAGCTGGGTTACGGGTGGGTCGACGGTGGGGTCGATCCGGGCCCGGATACAGGCTGTGAAGGCGCGGCGGAAGCGGGCGCCGATCCGGGAGCGGACAGCGGATTCGATAGGTCGGGGCGTCCCGCAGCGGGCCCGCCGGCGGCCCTCACCGCGTCCTGTCGTGCTTTGCGGATTTGAGCGTGGCGTACTGCATCACGCCCGGCCTTGTCGCTAGCCGATGCCGTGGTCAGCCGCCCCGGCCGCTGAGGCTGCTTGACGCCGTAGGCGCCGAGCAGCACACCTCCGTCGTGCGTCATGGCTCGGCGCGGGGTGTCCACCGTGCGGGGGCCGCGCGGTGTCGTCTCCTGCTCGTAGACGTCGGGTACACCGGCGCGCACGACGGCCCGCGCGAGCGGGTGATCCGTCCTGCGCTCCACCAGCGTCCGGGCGGCGCCGGCCATCCGCGGCCCAAAGTACGGCACCCCGTGCACGATCATGCGCAGCATGAGGACGTCTGCGGCGACCAGGAGCACGGCGTCCATGACGAGCGCGCCCTTGGTCAGCTGTACGAAGGGGCTGACGAGGATCAGGGCGAAGGGCGCGAACATGAGGCCCAGCAGTCGCTGAGCCCACATCTTGACTGCTGCCGTGTCGCCCCCGCGTGCCAGCGACGCCAGCACTACGGGAGCCAGGCAGACGAAGGCCAGGACGCCGAGGCTGCGTGTCATGAAGACCAGCGCCGCGAGGGCGAGGGCAACGACGAGCATGGAGAGGATCAGCAGGACGGACAGCGGATTGTCCGCGTCGGCTGCCTTGTCCATGTCTTCGCGGATGACCGTGAAGAGCGTCCCTTGATCGGCGTTGAACATGGCCGTGAACGCGCCGCTCACGGCCCGGTTGAGCAGTTCCACGGCCCCGGGGACGGACGCCATGCCAGCGACTGCCCCGAGGGTCCATCCGGTCGATGCACCCATCTGTCGCAGGCGCGGTACGCCCTGCCAAGCGGTCAGGGCGCACACGACGACGACACAGATGAAGATGGCGACGGCCAAGTGCTGTCCCAGCCACAGGAACTGCTGGTACACCCAGTTGTCGGCCTTTTCGGGCGCCCATGCGTCCTTGGGGGCGATCAGGTCGACGATCTTCTGGATCAGATTGTTGGCGATCTCCTGGACCTGTCCGGCGGCACCGTCGGTGAGCCCTTGGCTTCCGCCGGGGCCGGGCGACCCGCCACCAGGGGGGCCGCCGCCGTTGTTCTCCTGCTCGCAGAACTCCTTGGCCGGGCCCTTGAGCAGGCTGCACGGGTTTTCGTCTGCTCGGAGTGCCATGGTCAGCCCTTGGCCTCAGTGACCGTGCTGAACAGCGTGTCGCCGTACAGGGCGAGGACCACGGCGACGAACAGGGTGCCGACCGCCATCATGCCCTTACGGAGCGCGCCCTTGGGGTCGCCCGACAGCTGGAGGAGCATCCGCAGGGCGATGACGGCAATGACGGCGGCGATGCCCTTGGTGACGAGTCCTCCGCCGGTCAGGCCGATGGTGTCGAAGAAGTCCTGGAATCCCTTGGACATGTCGACGGGGGCGGCGAGGTTGAACTTGCGCATGGTCAGATCTCCTTGTTGGTGTTCGAGGTGGGACGGCCAACGGCGAAAAGGTCGGTCATGGTGTCCAGGGGTGAATAGCGAACCTGCGTTCCGGGGCGAGGGGCGTCGATTATCCAGCCATTGCCGACGTAAATGCCGACGTGGTGAATGGTCGCCCCGCTGGAGCCGTAGAACATGAGGTCTCCGGGCCTTACCTGCCCCCAGTCGATGTGTTCGGATGCCGCGTACTGTGCGGCGGCCGTGCGGGGCAGAGTAATTCCGGCTTTAGCGTAGGCGTAGAGCGTGAGCCCGGAGCAGTCGAATCCGACGGTTGATTTTCCGGATCGGCCACTGGGCGAGCAGCAGGTTCCGGTACTGGGACCGTTCACGTCTCCGCCACCCCACGAGTAGGGGGTGCCGAGCATCTGCTTCGCCGTGTTGATGGCGGTGGCAGCCTGCTGGGTGGTCGCGGTTTTGCCGCCGCCCTTGCTCTGGTTGGCAAGTGCGTTGATCGACCGCACATAGTTCTGTGTTTCTTTGTAGGGCGGGACGCCGTTGTATTTCTGGACGGCGCCGCTTCCCGCGTTGTAGGCGGCCAGCATGTTGTTCTGCTTGTTGCCGGGAACGTCTTTGACGTCATCGGCGATCGTGCAGAGGTACTTTGCGGATGACGGGATCGCATCTTCGGGGTCCCACACATCACGCTTGCCGTCGCCGTTGCCATCGATTCCGTGGGTTTCCCACGTGGACGGCATGAACTGCGCAATGCCCTGCGCACCGACCGGGCTCCGCGCTTTCGGGTTGAATCCGGATTCCTGTGTGAGCAGTGCGGCGAGCAGATTCGGGCTGACTTCCGGGCAGGTGGTGCCTGCCTTTTCGATGAGCTGCTGGTATTCGGCGGGCACGGCCATGGTGAGCGCCGTGCTCACCGGGCTGTCGCCGGCCGACTGCACGAGCGCGGCCACGACGACGGCCGCGGTCGCGCCTACGCCGATGGTGACGACTGTTGCGGTCCTCAAGAGCGTTTTCCCTCCCTTCACGGTTCAGGGGGTGTTATCCCTGGTCACCTCCGCCATGGCGGTCCGCCAGGGCACCGCCATGGGACCGGAACGGTCCGCCATGGGTCCGCCATGGGAGCGGCGGTATGGCGGTGGCGTGGCGGTCGATGGCGGTGCTGTGGCGGTGCCCTGGCGGAGGTGCGTGGCGGTCACGAACCGGAGCCTGCGAAGGCGACCAGGTCCTTCAGGAGGTAGCCGCGCCCCTGTGAGTTCTTGTACGTGGGCGGGCCGCCGAGAAGCTCGTTGAGCTTCTTTCCGCGTTTGACGGGGTCGTCTTCGAGGATTCCAAGAGCGGGCGCCATGTCCGGTGTGGTCATAAAGTCCACGCCCTTGCTCCGCATCAGCTCGATGGCTTGCCTGAGCGGTCCTTCTTCCGGGATTGATTCCAGACGCTTGGCGACCTTCTCGTCCACCACGTCCCAGACGAATTTGTCGTCGAAGTCGAAACCCCGGATGAGGGTGGATCGTCCGTTGGCGAACAGGACTGCCTGACCCTTGATGTGCGGGTCGAGGAGAACCGGGTTGATCGGTGCGACAGTTTCGAAGTACGTGTCACCGAGGGCAACCTTTGCCGTTCCTGCCGATGCCACGTAGAGGCACATCCGGTAAAGGAACTGGTCGCGCACCATTACAGGAATGGCGTTTGTGGAGGGGCGCTGCGTCATGAGAACCGTGGAGATTCCGGATTCCAGCGACTTGGCGACCAGTGATCGCGTGTCCTCGGCAATCTGCCGCGCTTGGTCCTTTTCTTCGTTCGTGGCTCCGGAGGCGAAGAAGTCGGCCGCCTCATCCACGATGAAGATGACCGGCTTGAATTTCGGCACGGGCTGACGATTACGGATGGCTTCCGTAATTTTCGCGTAGCGGTCGTCCGAGCGGCCATTGAGTTCTCGGACCATGTCCCAGAACACGGCCGGATCGTCGGACGACTCATATCGGCTGGCGATCGGCTCGAATCGGGTAAGTCCACAAAACTTTCCGTCGAGCAAGTACAGCTCGAATTCGCCGTACGCGATCAGCAGACACGTGATGATGCCGTTGACCAGAGTGGTCTTGCCCATCTGCGTCATTCCGGCGACCAGGAGCGATGCCTTGTCGAAGGTGGGCACACCGGCGAGTTGGCCGGTCACGTCGTGACCGAACGGGACACCGGCGAACGTCTCGATCTCCTGCCGGGTCGGTGCCGGGAAGGGGCGGGTGAACGGGGGCTCGTGCAGCTTGAGGAGCTTGACCCGGCGTTCGTTGTCGCGGCTGCGCTCCATCGTCATGTGCAGACGGGTGACGCCGAACATGCCGGCCACCGTGCCCAGGCGCTTCTCGACGTCCTCGTACGTGCGGCCCTTGGGGACCAGGAAGTCGTACAGGTCGCCGGTCTGCACCGGGTCGATGCGGACCTGGTCGGCCCGGATGACCTGCTCACTGCCGATGACCTGGGCCGTACGCAGGGCTGCGGTGAGTTCCGGGTGCGCCGGAACCTCCTCAGCGCTCAGCGCCTCCCCGTCCAGGGACGGTGCGGGCGCCTCCTGCTTCAGGGCCGCATCTGTGGGCGTCTCGCCCGTGAATCGGCGTACAAGGGCCGTCCTGAGCTTCCAGGCCCCATAGCCGAGGGCGACCAGCGCCCCGGCGGTGAGCAGGACAGTGGCCGGCCAGGACAGGCCAGTCTTGTCCTTGATGGCGGCCAGGACTCCGAACGCGATGGCAAGGGCACCGATGGCGCCTGCTGCTTGTCCGGCCATGTCGTCGCTGGCCTGCTGCTTCTTCTTTCCCACACCCCTCTCCCTCTGTGTTGGTCTTGAGCGGTGCGTGACCGCAACCGCCCGTGATCGATTCCTTACGGTCGTTCTCCAGCACTCGCCGGGTCTGCTCCCTCGGGTCTGCGAACGCGCGGTTCGCTCGCCGGGTCACTCGCCGGGTCTGCGCTGGTCGACTGCGTGTTTCTGCTTCCGGCAGTCGCAGCAAGGGCCAGCCCTGGTCAGGGCTGGCCCTCACTGGTGGTGCCGGACGAAACGGGGCGGACGCCCTCCCTGTGGTCAGGCGTCCGCGTCCTCGTCCTCGCTGTCGTCGGCGTCCTCGGGCGCCTCCTCGCCGCCCTCGGCGGCGAGGACCTCGCTCCACACGTGGCGCACGCGCTCCTCGCTGCCGACGTAGCCGGCGCCGCGGTAGTCGGCGCGGGCCTTGCGGTAGGACAGCGGCGGGTCGTCGGAGTAGCGCAGGTGCCGCAGCACGACGCCCATCTGACCGTCGCTCAGCGGCACACCCGGCACGGGGACCGGCACACCCGCGACGGCGGCCAGTTCGTCGAGCGTGACGGTGTGCTCGCCCCTGTGTGCCGCCTCGTCGTCTCCGCCCGCGTTGACCTGCGTGCCGTGGGTGTGCCGCCCCCGGGGCAGGGCGGGCGGGGGTGTGCCGGTGGCGTCACGGTCGTCTGTGACGGGCAGGGCGGGCGCGGACGGCGTCCACTTGCCGAGTTCCGGCAGGGTGATGGCGGCGACGCTGGCGGGGAGCGTCTTCTCCGTGACGGTCTTCTCGGTGGCCTCGGCCTGCTCGTGCAGGTCCGCCGTCATGGTCTGCTGCGCCTTCAGCACCGACCTGCGGTACCTGGTCTCTGCCTTGGCCACCTGCGTCTCCAGCTCGGTGGCCAGCTCCAGCAGCTCGATCCGGTGCGCGGCCTCCGCCTCCATCTCTTCCAGCCGGTCGTCGACCTCCTGGCGCTTGGTGTCGAGGGCCTGCCGTGTTCTGGCGGACACCTTCCGCCCGAGCGACGGCAGCACCCACCACCAGGCCGTTTTGGTTCCGACGATGGCCACCGGGGTCAGGACGTAGGCCAGGTCGAATCCGCCGGGCCCGGACATGACCAGGTGGGCGGTCGGGATGGCGGCGTTGACGGCCGTCAGGGCGAGGCCTGCGATCTGGACGCGCCGGGCGCGGCGGCGGTTGTTGCCCGCCAGGATCTCCGTGGCCTGGAAGACCACCCACAGGGCGTCCAGCGCGCCGACGGTCGGCACTGCCCACGCTCCGAAAGAGGGTTGGAGGATGCGGTAGCTGACGGCCACCGACAGGATGGCCACGCCGAGTGTGACCAGTCCCAGGACGGCCAGCACCGTCCCGCGCGGCGACGGCCTCACGCCGCCGGCCATCTCCTTGAGGTTCTGCACGTCTCTTCCTCTCTGCTCGGTGGGGGGGGTGGGGGGGTCAGTTGGTGGTGCCGGACAGGCGGCCGACCTTGGCGAGGTGGGCGTCCTGGTGCTTGATGAGGTCGTCCACCTTCTCGACGAGACCGTTGCGGAAGTAGCCGCCGAAGCCGTCGCCGACGTACCAGTCCTTGGCCTCTGGGTAGCCAGCCTTCGCCAGGGACTGGTCCTCGCTCAGGTCGGCGTACAGGTGCTTGTAGTGGGCGTCAGCGATGTCGATCGCGCGCGAGTCGAACGCGGCAGCCGCGGCGCGGGTCGCGTCCTGCGCGTCGACCAGGCGGGAGATCGCGGCAGGCCATTCCCGGCCCGCCTCGGGGGTGCGCAGGTAGGCGTAGGCCGCCTCCAGCGCCTTCGCCTCCCGCTCGTAGGCCCGTCAGCGGTCCGGGGCGTCCCTGACGACTCGGCGGAGTTCGGCGACGTAGGCGGCCTTCTTCCACTCCTCGCGGGCCGCCTCGTACAGGTTGGCCATCACGACGCCGGCCTTTTCCCGCAGCAGGTGCTCAGCCTCGTTGTCCGACTCCCTGACGTAGCTGAGCTTCGAGTCGTTGTAGAAGGCCCGGGGCGTGCACGGCTCCTCCTCGCGGCCGGTGAACGGCGCGAAGACGAACGACAGCCCGAAGTACGGGTGGGGCTCGATCTTGCGCAGGTAGGGCGGGAAGTGCGGCGTGAGCCGGGCGTGGATCTCACGCATTTCCTCGGGCGTGATCTGGAACGTGCGGTCGAGAGACGACATGGCAGGTACTCCTTTGCGAGTCGAGGGCGTACGCGGACGCGGGACAGCGGGCCCGCCCGCGGCGGCCGGCTGCTTGCGCTCCAGCCCGGACTCGTCCAGGGGCGCGCGTAACGGGATCAGACGGGACACAGGGGCCTCCCCTGGCAGACGGACGGAGCGCGGCCGCGTGGCTCCCCTGGACCGCGTCCGGTCCCTCACCGGAGTGGTGAGGGACCGGACGGGTCAGGCAGCCGTCAGACGGCGGTGGCGGGCCGGTGCTCAGTGGAGTAGCCGCGGGTGACCAGGGCGGCGGCCAGGTAGTCGGCGGCCTCCTCGTCGTCGATCCGCAGCTGGTAGCGGGCGAAAGCCAGGCAGGCGACCTGCCCCGGAGTGATCCGCTCCCGTGCGGCCATGTCCGAGGACAGCACCGCCGCGTCTCGGACCAGGTGCAGGGCGACCCTCATCAGTCGGGAGTGCCGCCGCCTGGCTCGCATCGTCTTCAGCATCTGGGTTCTCCTTCTTGCCGGGCTGTCCGGCTCCCCTGGACCGCGCCCGGACCAGCCACCGCGAGGTACGGGGCCGGGCGGGTCAGGCAGCCGTCAGACGGCGATCAGTCGAAGCGGAAGCCCTCCGGGAGCTCCCCGGCGCGCAGCGTGGCGGCCATCTCGCGGTACTCCGTGGCGTGGTTGCGGGCGGACTGTGCGGCCCGTGCGGCGCAGGCGCGGGTGTGGTCGCTGTTGCTCGGGTCGGCGGCGGCGCGTTCGCCGTCGGCGGCGGCCGCGTCGGAGCGGGCGGCGGCCTTGTTCTTAATCGGCCTCGCGGTTCATGCGGGCTCGGGTGATGCGGGCCATGGGTGAACTCCGTTCGGGCTGAGGAGGTTGAGAGCACTGTCCGGCTCCCCTCGCCGCGCCCGTACCGGCCACCAGGGGGTGGGGCCGGGACGGGCGGGGGAGGCAACCGACAGAGGTGGCGGTGTCGGCTGAGCGGGGTGGCTCAGCGGCTGCGCTTGCTGCGCAGGCGGGCAATGTGGGCGTCCTGCGACTGGATGAACAGGCGCCACAGTCGCTGTCCTTCGGGGCAGCGGCTGTCGTTCGTGCAGAGGGAGTTGGTGCAGTTGGTGCGGTGGTGCTGGTAGGCGGCGAGGGCCGCCATGTAGCGCTGGTACACGGGGTCAGACACGTGGTGCTCTCTCGTGGTGCCGGCGGGGGGAGTGGAGGTCGGCGACGCGATGTCCCGCGTCCCACGCTGCGGCTGCGGCCACCGCGGCGGCGGCAAGCAGCAGTCGGGTCAGGGGATGGTGGGTGCCGACGTGGGCGGCGGCCCGGGCCGCGCGGTGCTGCGCGGCCCGGGCCGCCTGTATGAGGTGCGGCATCACCCGAGGTTCTGGCAGGCGCCGCACGTCCAGGCGATGGCCGGCCCGGCCGGTTGCCCGGCGACGCCGAACCAGTTGCCGCAGGTGTCGCACTGCCATCCGCCGCTGGCCGTGGCGGGCGCCGGAGCAGCGGAGGCGGGCGGGCAGTCGGCGCCTGTGCAGTTCCACCGGAGGCACAGCGGGCAGGCGTCGTCGGCCATCACCGGGCGGTGCAGGGTGAGCACCGGCTGCCGCTCGTAGCCGGGCAGCATCTCCTGGAGCGTCCGGCGTGCGCGCCGCTCGGCGGGAACGCGGCTGTCGGCCTCACGGGTCATCCGCGTCAGCAGGTCGCCGAGCTGGCAGTGCGCGGCGCTGGCACACGCGCCAGCGTGGAAGCCACCGCACGGGCCGCACCAGTACTCGGGGTTGATCGCGGCCACTGTCGTACGGGCCGCGCTTCGTGTCATGATCGCTGCGGTCATGTGGATACTCCGAATCCTGTGACCAAGACAGCCCCGGAGCTCTCACCTTCCGGGGCTGTCGCTTGTGACTGGCCGGACGGCCAGCCACGGCCCTTCTCCCGCCCCTGTCAGCGGGGGTGGGAGAGGGACCGTGGCAGGCCGGTCAGGCAGCCGGGCCGTACGCGCTCCGGGCGGAGCGGACCAGGTAGTCGGACGTCGTCCAGACGGAGCCGACCACGAAGGGGGCGCCGTCGGGGCGGAGGGTGTCGCGGACGATGAGGGCCCATCGAGCGGCGTTCCGGTGCAGCAGCTGCGCGGCGTCCGTCGGGTTGGTGATGAGGGCCAGGACCTCGAAGCGCCCGTCCACATTCGCGTAGATGGCACCCGGGAGGCGGGGGCCGATCTCGTCCTGGACGCTCGGGTGGGGGATGCTGTGCATGCGGGTCGTCCTCTCCGAAAGGGTGACCAGCGAGAACCCCCAGGGGCATCCCTGGGGGTTCGTCGCGTGAGTGCGTCCTGCGCACTCCGTCGTGCGCCGTCCCGGCCGGGGCGGTGCACGACAGGGCGCGGTCAGGTGGTGATGCGGACCGGCTTCTCCGGTACCTGCGGGCCGCGGTAGTCGGAGACCGTGTTCGCCGGCCGCCTCCGGCAGGTGTTGTTGGCCTCCTCGACCGCCGTACCGGACCGCTTGGCCAGCGCCGTCGGGGCGGTGGTGTCCTCCTCGTGCTGCGCCCACTTGGTCGCTGCGCTCCGCGCGGCGACGCCCGACCGGTGCCGGGTGATCAGCGCGTCGATGCGCGCTTCCTTCTTGCTCACGCGGTCACGCTGCTCCTGACCGCGCTTCAGCAGCTCGTACTCGGCAGCCAGGCGAGCCCCGGTGACGCAGCGGCGGGTGCGCCCGCAGCGCAGGGCGACATTGATCTGCGCGCACTCCGTCGAGCACTTCTTGGAGCACGTGCACGTCGCCTTGCACCCGTTGAGGTGCTTGTTGCTGCACCGGCACTTCGGCCGGCACTCGGCGAGGTGCTTGCGGTAGGCGTCGAGTGCGGCGGCCGCGCTCGGGGCCGGCGGGGCCATCGCGGTGACCGGCTTGGGCGGGGCCGGGATGGGCTTGTGGTGCTGACGGGCGGAGCGGCGACCGCTCGCCGTGCTGTCCGCGGCGAGCAGCCTCTGACTCCATTCCTCCACGGTGAGGTCGATGGTGATGCGCTGCGCGCTTCCCGGGCAGCGAGGGCTCCTGGGCGGCTTGTCGCCGTAGTAGCGGCGCTCGCCGGACTTCGGAGTCGTGATGCTGGCGCGGTGGGGGTGGATCATCGAGCGGGTGAGGCGGTGCCAGGTCTCGCAGTCCGGGCAGACCGCGGAAGCCGGTTCGCCGTCGCGGAGGTTGAGGTGCTCGGGCCGCATGGCGCTGGCCTGGAGCGGAGCACGTCCGTTGTGACGCATCTGGTGTCTCCCTTGCTGCTGCGTTCTCCGACGTCCAGGAGCCGAAGCAAGTCCTGCTCCTGGTCGACGGGCAGCGCAGCGGCTGCGGGTGGCTCACCTGGCTGTGCTCCGGGGATGACCTCGTGGTTCGTCACCCCGGCCGCGCATGTAAACGCGGTCAGCCAGACGTATGGAGTTGTTGACGCTCATGAGGTGAGATCCGTGTGAGGATCGCTACCCTTCTTCAAACCAGATCGCATCATCCAACTTGCGATGGATGCGGTCGCAAGAAGAAGGTGACACACTTGAGCGGCAAGGTCAACATGCAACGCAAGTTGGATTGCGAATCCAACTTGCGTTGCATGTTGCATGGGGCGATCACAGGGTGAGAGAGTGCAGCTATGGCGAAGGCATCGAAGTATCAAGAGCTGGCCGACAGGCTGGCCGGCGCGATCAGGGAGGAGTACGAACCTGGTGACCGCTTCCCCACCATCATGGAACTCGCCAAGGCCTACGGCGTGGCGCCCAACACCGTCAGCAAGGCGGTCCAGGTACTGAAAGAGCGCGGCCTGTTGTCTGGCAAGCCCGGCGGTACGACCCGGGTGCGAGTCCAGCCGATGCAGCAAGTCAGGACGAACACCCGGTACCAGATCGAGAAGGACATGGTGCTGCGTCCGGAAGAGGAACGCCGCGGCACGGGCGTCGCCGAGTTGGAGCACCGGGTCCCGGTGTCCTCCATGTACGAGAACCTGGTAGACATCGACGTCGTTCCGGCGTCGGTGGACGTAGCCGAAGCTCTTGAACTCGAGCCCGGCGACCTTGTCCTGCGCCGCGTCAATACGCGTCGGCACCGACGCGGAGCCGGCGTCGGCAGGTCCGTGTCGTACATGCCGCACGACCTCGCCAGTCGGAATCCGCAACTGTTCGACCCAGAACGCGAACCGTGGCCTGGCGGCGCTCTCCACCAGCTGCACACCGTCGGCATCGAAGTAGAGCGGATCGAGGACTGGGTCACGGCCTCCATGCCGACCGACGCCGAGATGGAGGAACAGGACATCCCTCCAGGGGTTCCGGTGCTGCGCATCCAGAAGGTCTCCTACGCCACCAGCGGATCAGCGGTAGAACTCACTGAAATCCCTCTGCCTGCCGACCGCGTAAAGCTGCGGTACACAACCCCCATGAGGCCCTGGTCATGACACGAACGATTAGCGTCGTCACCCCCGTCTACGACGGCGGGGACGCATACCTGCACGAGGCCTACGAGTCGCTGCGCGATGAGCGGCCACGCCTCCCTGAAGGCTGGGATCTTCAGTGGCTGGTCCAGGAGGACGGCACAACCGGCAAGCCTGCCCAGAAGCTGCCGAATGAGCCCTGGATCTCACCCGGCATGGCGAGCAAGGGAGGCGCTGGCGTCGCGCGCACCATGGCCCTGCCGCGCGCGACCGGCGAACTGGTGCGCACGCTGGACGCGGACGACGTCATCGTGCCCGGCGGCCTGGCCCGTGACATCAGCACGATGGAGGCGCACCCCGAGATCGGCTGGTGCATCTCAGCTGGACTGGACTTGCTCCCTGACGGCTCGACCGCGGCGGGTCCCTATGACCCGCCCGAGGGCCCCCTGCCCTACGAGGACCTACTTGAGGGCTACGACAACGACCTCTTCCCGGTACTCGGAACTCACCTGACGGTGAGGAAGCCCCTACTGTTCGCGGTAGGCGCATGGCCGGCCATCCCGGCATGGGAGGCGATTGCAGTCGTGCTGTGCTGCGCCGCCGTCTCAGACGGGTGGATGATCGAGAAGCCAGGTGGCTACTACCGGAAGCACCCGGGCCAGACCACCGCCCAAGCCGCATACGCCGACGTCGCCGACGAAGAAGACCTGCGCGCCATTGTGAGGGCACAGGCCGAAGCCCTACACAACCTCGGCTGGCGATGGCCCTAGACCAAACCGGTTGGTGACACACCGTCAACTTCCCCCACCGCTTGTCAAGATCTTTGTATAGTTCATCTCGACGCAGAGCAAGGAGGCGAGATCGATGTCCGATCTAGTACAAGCGGTAGACGCTCTGATTGCCCGCGTGCACCCGCTGCCCCCTCCTGAGGTCCGCGCGCGTCTCCGCAAGGCAGATGACCTGACCCAGGAGGACGTCGCGCGCGCGCTTGGGATCACTCGCGTGGCGTTCAATCGGTGGGAGGTGGGAGCTGCGAAGCCGCGTCCGAGGCATCTTGCGGCCTATGCGCACTTCCTCAGGAGGCTGGCAGCCAAGCACCCCGATGCAGCCGCGGGCTACGACTTCACGAAGGTGAGCTGACCGTGTTTCGCTCCGTTCGGTCCCCGTAATGCGAAGCGGCCCCTGTCGCCACAACAGGAGCCGCTTCCAAGTCCGACTCAATCGCCCTTGCCAAGCCTTGAGTCGTGATCCGGTGAGGTGACCTCGCCGGGGGTGATACCCGCGGGCCTTCGGCCCTCGTGGTCACCTCTACCCAGAGTATGCGCCACAGATTGCGCAACGCCACTACTCTCGGGTTCTGATCGGTCACATCTACTGGTCACGACTCCCCTACCTGGGGAGATCACTCCTTGTACGGCCAGCAACACACATCGAATAGCCGTCCCGTAGATGAGACGGGGCGACTGACAGCAGCGCAGGCGCCCGTAAGCGGCGTCTCTGTCCCCCGGCACATGGGTGTCGGAAGCGACCTGGTGCACAGCCTCGATTACGTCGTGCTTCTCCAGGTGATGTTCAACCTTGCCTCCCGGGTGGAGTCCACGCCGCTGAGCGTCTGGAAGCAGCTCCAGGAGCGCGGTATCCGGTCCGCGAAGAACGCGCGGGAGCTGGTAGGCAGGAACGCCGTGTACGAGGCGTTCTCCCGGCTGCTGGACGCCGGTTACGTGCGCCGGACGCAGCTGCCGCACCCAACCAAGCCCGGCCGCAAGGGACCGGTCGTCTACGAGGTCTTCGACAACCCGGCTTGGAATCCGGACTGGTCCCCGACGGCCCCTGAGAGCGAAGATCACGGGAGGGTAAAGCCGCAGGTCGTAACGCTTCCCGGAACGCCGGAAGCGTCGTTCGGGGAAGCAGGCGAAACCGCAGGTCAGAACGCTTCCCGGAACGCGGGAAGCGGTAACGACGGGTCCGGCGTTCCGGGAAGCGGTAAACGGCACGTTCCCGCAGGTCGGAACGCTTCCCCGGTTCCGGGAAACGGAATCGCTTCCCCCCCACACCCCCCGGAGGAGGAGGATTCCTCCTCCCCTACCCCTCCCACGCGTCCCTCGGGTGCGCTTCCGTCACAGCGGGAGGAGGCGCAGGAGTCTGCTCCGGAGGAGATCCGTGCGGCTGAGGACTTCCTTCAGCAGATGCAGCGGTGGCAGGCGGGCGCGGCAACCGCGCGCAGCTGTGCACCAAAGCTTGTGCGCACGATGCGTGAGCAGGGCTGGCCGTCCCTGGTGGGGGCCGATGCCGGGTACACGGCTTTGCTCGAAGCGGAGGTGCTGAAGAACACGGGTGGTGCGGCCTCCTGGACCAAGTGCCTGCCCGGGTGGGTACGCGACCTGCGCCGCTACGCCCTGGTCCGCCCGCAGCCCGCAACTGCTCCCGCGCCGGGTAGCGGCTCACGGTCGACGGCCGCGGTGCGCGATGTCATCGAGGCCTGCCCGGCGTGCGATGAGTACGGCTGGCTGCTCGACGACGACGACGACGCCCCACAGCGGCGATGCACGCACCCCGCCACCACCCGCAACGAAATGGAGACGGCCAAGTGACCATGACTCTTGACCAGGAACAAGCCGTCTCCGTTGAGGCCGAGAACCGGGCACTGGGGGCCTGCCTGATGGCCACGCCCTCATACGACCCAGTCGCCGACGTGGCCCGTGCAGTGCGCGATGGCGACTGGCACGAGCCCGCGCACGAGCTGGTGTGGTTGGCCGTGCAGCGGCTGCATGGCGCAGGGCGTCCGACCGGACTGCCCGCGGTAGAGGCACAGCTGCGCAGCACCGGCGACCTCGAGCGCGCCGGCGGCGTTGTGGGACTGTCCCGGCTCGCGAGCGAGGCCTGCTCGGTGGTCGAGGCCGGCCACTACGCCGACCTTGTGCACGGCTACGCGCAGGTACGTCGCTACCAGCAGGCCCTCGTGCGCGGCATGCAGGGCGCTCGCCAGGCAGATCCGCTGTCGGTGCCGGACACGATCGCCGCCCACCAGGCGGAGCTGGAGTCCCTGGCCGCCGACGACCAGGACGACAACGACACCTTCGGCCGGTTCGGCGACCACCTGGACGCCCACCTGGACAGCCTGGCCGTCTCCGTCCCGCCTGCGGCCGTCACCGGGTTCACCGACCTCGACAGCCTGATGAAACTCATGCCCGGCCAAATGATCCTGGTCGCCGCCCGCCCCGCCATGGGCAAGTCCGCGTTCGCGCTCGGTGTCGCCACCGCCAACGCCCGCAAAAGCGGCCCAACCCTGGTGCACAGCTTGGAGATGGGCCGGGCCGAAGTCAGCAACCGGATCCTGTCGGCCCGGGCGAGGGTGGCGTTCCACCACATCCGCGACGGCGTCGACAGCCTCACCCAGGACGACTGGGATCGCCTTGACCGGTACACCCCGGAGCTGAAGGGCCTGCCGCTGTGGATGGACTACAGCGCCCGCGTCAGCCCCGCCCGCATCCGCTCCCGCATCAAGACCGTCATCCGAGAGACCGGCCGCGCGCCGCTCGTGGTCGTCGACTACCTCCAGCTGATGCAGACCGACCAGCGCAACAACCGGCAGTCGACCTACGACCGCGTCACTGAGATCAGCCGCGAACTCAAGATCCTCGCCTCCGACACCGGTGCCGTGATCATCGCCCTGGCCCAGCTCAACCGCGGACCCGAGCAGCGGCAGGATAAACGGCCGGCCGTGAGCGACCTGCGGGACTCTGGCGCCCTGGAACAGGACGCCGACGCGATCATCCTGCTGCACCGCGAGGACTACTACGAGCCCGAGTCCGAACGGTCCGGCGAAACCGACCTGATCGTGGCCAAGCACCGCAACGGCCCCACAGCGACCGTCACCGTGGCCCACCAGTTCCACTACAGCCGCCTGCGCGACATGTCCGGCGCGGAAGAACCGGAACCGGCCCGCTAACCGCCCTGGAAGCCGCTGTGCGGCGCGATCATGGGTGGGCTGGAGACTTTCCTCCATCCTGCCCGTGATCGCCCCGCAGTGGCCCCCACAGCCGATCATGAACAGGAGTGGCCCCGTGGGCATCATCGGAGACGGCCTCAACCGTGCCGTACAGGGCGCGTTCACCCGCCCCATCCCCAAGTCAGCCGGCGCGCAGATGCGCTACCTGGTCAAGCAGCTCAAGGGCACCCGCGCGGTGGCTGGCCTGCTTGGCGTCTCGCAGCGCACCGTCGAGCGCTACGTGAAGGACCAGATCCGCCGGCCGCGCGCGGACCTGGCGCAGCGCCTGGAGGACGCCGTGCGCCAGCGCTGGCAGCCCCGCGTACGCGAGCGGGCCCGCCGCCAGGCCGCCAGCACTGCGGGCATCATCATCGACACCCGGGCCCGCTTTGGGTTCACCGCGCCGGTCGGCACCACCGACGACGCCCGCGTCCGGCACCTCACGCTCGCCCTGCCCCCGCACCACGCCGCCCGCCTCTTCGACGCGCAGAACGCCGGCGCCAGCGAGCAGCAGCTGCGCGGCCTGGCCGCCGAAGCGCTCGGCGAGGTCTACTTCCGCGACGGCGGCCGCCGTGCCGGAGGCCTGGAGGTCGAGTTCACCGACGTCGAGCACGTGGAGTTCGACCTGTAGCCCGGTAGCGGAATCACCTACCGTTTTCTCGACAACTCCGGCGGTGCGCCGGACTGGGAGGCCCACATGATCCGCGCCGGACGCCAGCACCTGGTGCGTACTCTCGCCGACATCGCCGCGCAGCAGGGCATCGCCCTGCAGACCCTGCTGAACAGCGGCCAGCACCAGGAGGAGGGTTTCCCCGCGCCGCTCAACGCGGGCCGGACCCGCCTCTACGACGGCGAGCAGGTCGAGGCGTACCTGGCCGGGCGCCCCGTCCCCGCGCTGCCGACGACGGATGACGACGAGGACCTGCTGGACCGTCAGGAGGCTGCCGCGCTGAGCGGGGTGCCCCTGTCGGTGTGGGACCGCCGTAGGAAGGACCCGGCCGTCAGCGAGCACATGGTGCGGGTGGGCGGGGTCGAGCACTGGCCCCGCCACATCGTGCGCGACTACACCCCCGCCCCCCGCCGCCGTACCGGCGGCAGTGGCGGGGGCCGGCCTACCGGCTCCGGGGACCAGGTCCCCCGCGACCAGCTGCCCGCGCGCGTCGCCCAGCTCCTGGACGCCGACCCCGCCCTCACCGCGGCCGCCGTCACCGACACCCTCGGCGTGCACCGCAACACGGCCCAGGCCGCCCTGACACAGAGCCGCGCGGAGCGGATGGCCGATCTCATGGAGCAACGCGCGCTCACAGCCCCCCAGGCCGCCGCAGCGCTCGACTACCCAGCCAGCCAGACCCGCCGCGCCACCGTCCGCGCCGACGCCATCCTCCGCGGCCGCCAGGCCCGCCCCTACCTCACCGCCGTTGCCCAGGCGCTGCACGCGCGCGGGTGGAGCTCCACCGACACCCCGCCGACCATCCAGCACCCCGACGACGACGTGTGCGTCGCCGCGCTGGTCCTGGACGCCCCCGCGGCGCCCGCCCCCGCCCTGGTGTGGTCCGAGCGGTACGGCTGGCGCACCGCGTCCTCCCGCCGGCACCCGCTCGGCAAAGGCGCAGCATGGCCCGCGCCCGGCGACGGCGTCCGGCACCTCGCCACCGGCACGACTCCTGCGCCCGCCGACCTCGTGAACGCCCTCGACAGCACCAGCTGACAGGAGACGCTCCGCCATGAAGAGGACCCAACTCCCCGACGGCGCCTTTCCCCCCGATGCCCCGCTCGACGTCTACGCCTCGTCGATCACTGAAGCCGACGCCGCGGCCATCGAGAGCTTCATCATGGCGCGGCTCGACGAAGTGGCCGTCCGCTACCAGCCGACCGCTTTGGAGACCCGTATCGCCCAGAGCCTCTACGAAGCCGTCGGCTACCAGATCGATGAGATGCGAGACACCCTCGCCAACCCCACCCCGCAGACGCTGCGGGAACGGCTCGACCTCTGGAACAGCCTCATGCACACCTTGGAGCCGTGGCGGGGCGCCCCGGGCCACGACGGCGACCGCTGGCGCCTGATGACCTGGACCGACGAAACAGCCCCTGCACGCGCCGCCCGGCGCCGGGAGCGGTAAGCACTGGCTTTGTCCAGGAGAACGGGTTCTGGCACGACTTCCGTGAACCAGTCACTATTAGTGATCAGCAGGTGCTTCGAGTGCCTGGAGGATCTGTCGCACTTCCCGCCGCCACTGATCGGCGTCGGCGCTGTCCACCCAGCCGGTAGCCATCTCTGATCCGTCCCCAAGAACTCGGTCCAGTGCGAGTCTCGCCGACGCGCGAAGCGAGGCATTGGCCGGTCCCGCGGTGGACTGACCACGAAGATCCACCTCGCGGCCGACGACCGCTGCCGGCCGCTGGCCTTCTACCTCACCGCCGGACAGGCCGGCGACGCACCCGCCTTCATGGAGGTGATGGCCCGCCTGCGCGTGCCACGACGCCGTGGACGCCCCCGCACCAGGCCAGCCATGGTCCTGGCCGACAAGGCATACTCCTCCCGCGCGATCCGGAACCACCTGCGCAGACGCGGCATCCGCGCGGTGATCCCGGAACGGGCCGACCAGCAAGCCAACCGACGGCGGCATGGACAGGCTGGCGGCAGACCGCCCGCCTTCGACCGGGAGATGTACAAGCAGCGCAACGCCGTCGAGCGGTGCATCAACCGCCTGAAGCAGTGGCGCGGCATCGCCACCCGCTACGAGAAGACGGCGACCATCTACCTCGCCGGACTCCACATCGCGGGCATCTTCCTCTGGTCGGCTCGGTGATCCAAACGAAACCCCCTAGGTGCTCAAGTGCTGTGACCGGTGCGCCGCGACGGCGGTTGCCGGCCCGCCCCTCGTGGCGAGCACGGCATCTGTACGACAGTCCTACGATCTCGCTAGTGTGTTGCCCTGCTGTGATCAACATCGCCTCACCTGCACTCAGCAGCGTGCCTCACCGACCCTCTGGAAGGATCCAGATGCGCTTCGCCCGTCGCACCTTGGTGCTACTCACGACCTTGGCAACCGTCATGGGTATCAACCTGTTCGTATCGTCACCCGCACAGGCCGCCGTCTCCTGTTCCGGGACGGTCACCTTCCGGGAGCAATACCAAGGCAGCCCAACCGAAATCGCTATGGAAGTGGTCGTCTACTACAACTCCTCCAACGGAGGCACTAACAGTCTCTGCGTATATCACCGTGGCCCTGCTTACGGCGTCGCCACCTTTACATCTGCCCTCATCGTTCGATGCGAGGAGAGTTCGGGTGAGGGACAGCCATGCACCCAAACCCCAGTAATGGACAAAGACTCGGGCAACTATGCCTATTACGCTGGCCCCGTCGGTGTGACTGGCACGGCCAACAAGTGTGTTGGAATTAAAGCCACCATGACGTGGAAGACTTGGACACTGGGAGAGAAGGGCACGGGACTCTGGAGGATAGGCTGTTGAACTCATCCGGCGTCATCGGGTGTGAAGGAAGAACTTCCCGCACTAGGGCGTGAACGTCTGGCGGGGGGCAAGGGGGGAAACCGCCTGGCAGGGCTGACAGGCCGGGCAGTGGCCGGTGAGGAAGACCGCCAGGCGGGACGGCTCATCGTGGTCCCGAAGTAGGCTCTCATGCAGGACAGGGACACCACGGCTGCGGCGCCCACTTGCCCCGCCCCGTGTCCGAACACTCGCCGGGACCGCACCCAAGCACGAGGCAAGTTGAGCAGAACCGGCATCGCCAGTCTAGGATCCTCCCTTACGGGAGTGCTCCAGCTTCGGAGATGTGGGTCGTCGAGGGGAAGCGTCAATGGGTGGGCGAAAAGTCACCACGGTGACGGAGAACATGCCCCCGGTTGTAGGCCTGCCGGTCGCGCTTGAGCTTTCTGGTCTCATGACTCCCGTGCTTGCTCTGGCGGTGCCTTCTACTGTGCCGCGCAACGAGTTGGACGAATTCATCGCGCGTCATGGCTTCGTCCCCCGGGAACGCACGGCGCGAGCTTACGAGTCTCGTACGCGATGGGCAGTCGAACCTGATGGCCGGTTGGCGTTCACCTTCTCCGCTGATGAAAAGCCAGCCCGATTCGAGATGCCGAAGGAGCCCGAGATTCATGCTTGGGCCTCTTTCGCTATCGCCCGGGGAGGGACCGTGGGAGTGATGGTTCTGCCGGAAATGGATGTGCCGACAGCGATTGCAGTCGCACAGCGGACAGAGGTGGGCGGCGGGGAGTACTGGCTCTTGAGTGCCGTCTTGGCCACCTGATCACCAAGGGATCGTGTGAGCCGCTTCCAGCTCCAGCAGCTCGTCGAGCTGCGACAGCGGCAGCTACTGACCGGCCGCATGGGAAGAGGCCCCGGGACCAGGTCCCGGGGCCTCTTCAAGGTCCAGACCCACCCAGGGCTGACCGCGCACAGCCACTATCGCACCCGGCCGCGATCACCTGCCGATACGCAACGCCCTGGCCATGAAGTTGTTCGGCCTGGTCCCCGGGTGCCTGGTGTACGCGGCGAACACAACCTGGCCGCCCGACTCGAACCGCAGGGCCTTCGCCCGGCGCGGCCGGATGATGTGCGGCCGGGTGCCGTCGAGGACGAAGCGGGTCGCCGGGTGGTCGCAGGTGATGACCCCTTGGAGACCGTCCGGGCCCTCTTCGATGTGCCAGTCCACGAACTGGCCCATCCGGCCGGGCGCCTCGTTGCGGGCGATGTCCGCCACCCGCGCGGTCTTGCGGGCAAGCCTGCGCGGTTCTGGCTCACTTTCCGTGGAGTGATTACGAAGAGTCAGATCTTCGGAGCCAGGCGGTGGCGGCTTGGATGAGCACGAAGCCGAGGCGAGGTGAGTTCCAGGGCCCGGTTGTCGCGTCCGGCGCTCATGTGGTTGAGCCAGCGTTCGTACCAGTCGAGGAAGTCGATGGCGGAGGAGACATTGGGACCCCAGTACCCGTCGCTGTTACCGATGAGGACGCGGCCGGTGAGGGGACCGGTCACCGCGATGAGGCATACGTCGGTGCAGCCCATCTCGATGATGTGGAGGAAGAGATCGCGTCCGTGGGCCTTGGGTTCTCTGCCGTCGAAGCCGCGGGGCGTCCCTGGTTCTCCGCGCGGATTCATGACCATCAGGGAACATCGTTCCAGCGGCATGAGGCCGTAGAACGGCGCCGCGCCTGAGCCGCCGACCTGCGTGAGGAACTGCCGATAGGCGTCGGGCAGGACGATGTCGTGCTCGGCTTCGAACGCAGCGACGCGCGCTTCCGCCAGCTTCGGACCGAGGCGAAACTCGTGTTCCTCTTCTCCGAAGGAGTGACTGCGCAGGGGTTGGAAAGGGATCGCGGCCAGCTTGCGACGCAGGCGGGGTATGCGGGGATCCATCATGCTCTTCTCTCGTCCCCATCACCCTACGAGTGGCTGTGGTCAGATGGCCAGGAGAACCCTCTTCCGCAGGAGAGCGAAGCCGGCCCGGCCGAACATCTGGCGCTTGAGCATCTTGATCCGGTTGGCGTGTCCCTCGACCACGCCGGAGTTCCAGGGCAGGGTGAGCCCGGCGATGACGGCATCGCGGTCACGTTCTATGCCGGCGGCGAGGGTGTGGAGGCTGGGGAGGTTGTCGCGCCGAACGGCATCAAGCCACTGCGGCAGCCGTTCGCCCTGGCGCTCGGTGAGCATCTGGGCGAAGGACCGGACATGAGTGGTGAGGGCGTCGAGTTCGGGGCAGTGGACCAGGACGGCCTTGAGTCGAAGGCGGTCGATCTCTGGGAGGGGCTCGGGGCGTCGGAGAATCCAGCCGGCGACGACGCGGGGTGACGGTGACCGAGCTGTGATCGGGTTGGGAGAGGTCCGCTTCTCCCGGAAGTAGGCGCGAACGCGCTGGTAGCTGCCCTGATAGCCGAGTGGCACGATCTCCTCCCACACCGTCCAGGCGTTGGTGCAGCCCTGGTTCCAGCGGTCATCCAGGTAGGGCTTGAACGCGTCCAGCTTGGATGGCCGTCCCTGCCACTGCCCGCGGAAGAGGTCCTCCGGGGTGGCTGCGTCTGCGAAGAGCTTGACGGTGCGGGAGGTCATGCGGAGCTGGCGGCCGATCGCCCTCCGGCTGAGCCCGGCCGCCAGCAGTTCGCGGACGGCCGCGTGCTTGTCGCGGGTGCGGTCAGCGAAGCGGTGTCCCCTTGGCCAGGGCGAGTCGGAGGAGTTTTCGAGCTTCTTCTGCTCGGGGGCCGACTGGGCTGAATCCGGCGCCAGGACCTGCAGGCATCCGCGGTGGTCTGCGACGCATCGCTCGGCGGCCTCGCTCAGGTTGTGCCAAAGATGCCACCGGTCGGCGACCTGCACCGCTTGTGGTGCCCCGGCCATGGCGCCTTCAGCGAAGAACGGTGCCCGATCGCGGCAGACCACCTCCACCCCGGGCCGTTTCACGAGCCAAGCGGCCAGGCTGGACGCCTCCCGGTCGGGCAGCAAATCGACTGGACGCCGGCTTTCGACGTCGACCAGGACAGTCCCGTAGTGACGCCCTTTGCGGGTCGCGTACTCATCGACGCCGACGACCCGCGGGGCAGGAACCTCGGGGTCGGGCAACGCTTCGCCCAGCCGCAGCACCGTGCTGCGGCTCACCGAAACGCCGACCACGCTCGCCAAGCGGGCACCGGCCCGGCCGGCGAGCGCGAGCCCGACCGCGGCCAGCGTCGACCGCAGCCGCTCGGTCCGCCGGCCGTACCGACGTGTCAGCCCTGGCAGCTGTTCGGCGAAGGTCCGCTGCCCGCACGATGTGACCGGACAGAGGAATCTGCGGACGTGCAAACAGAGAGCGACCCGTCTGCCACCGCTGGGCACATCCGCGGGAAAGCGCAGGTAGGAACTGTGAACCCGCCGTGACCAGCTTCCGCATTCGGGACAGACGGCCTCAGCCACCGTGCTTCGAGCCTCTATGCGTACCGTCTCGTCGTTCACGTCGACCGACAGCACCGCCACGTCTGCGATCGACGGGAACAGTAACTCCTCCAGCCGAAGCACCACTTCATCCACGGGCCGAATTGTCAGCCACACCCCACCCGGTACGGGCCACTTTAGGCAACTTCCCTAGGGACCCACTCACCCGGCAACCGTCACTCAGCGTGCAAGCTCCACGGAAAGTGAGCCAGAACCCGTTCTCGTGAACAAAGCCATAAGCACCGCTGCCACAGACTGAAGGGCCCTCAGGACACCCCTGGGGGCCCTTGCCACGTCCGGCCGTGCCGCAGTGGGCGCACCAGCCGCAGGGATGACAGGGCGCAGCAAGAGCCCGGCCCTGATTCACCTGTCCTTGGGGAGCAGCGGGGCGGGGCCCGGCTGCCGCCCCGCCGGGGGCGTGTCTGGGGTGCTGCGCACCCCAGACCGCGCGCTGCGCGCGCTCACGCCCGGGTGGGCAGCACACCGGTTCGCTGCGCGTCCCGGACGCCCGCTGCGCGCGCTCGCGCTGCTCCACCCCCGCCGCAGGCCTGCTGCGCAGGCCTGCGGCGGGCCCGCCCGGACCCGGGGCAGTCGCTGCGCGATGCCCCGCCGCCTGCGGCGACCGGACGGGCAGATCCTCACCGCTGCGCGGCGTGGATCGGCGGCGCGACGACCGGGCCCCGCCCCGCCACTCCATATGGGTTGACCTGCGGAAATGTGGCCATAGTGATCGCGGAAGTAGCTAAATCGCGATACACTTTTCTTGTTGGTTGGCGGTGGCAGTCGGCCAACACCCCACACCACGCACGCCCATGAGAGGGGACACCCATGTCCGCATCCTTCGCCGTGATCATCCGCCCCAGCGCCGCGTTCAAGATCATCGAATTCACCGGCGACTCCCCCGCCGACCTCAGCGCCCTCTACAGGGAAATCGACTCCCCCAACATCACCGTCACCGACCTTTCCCCCGACCTTTCCGTATGGCTCAACGCCGACGGATACACCGGCTCCCACAACCCGCCGGCCACCGCCATTCTCAGCGCGATCGCGTCCGCACCCCAGGACCACCACGGCACCGCCGTATTCACCGGAATCGACACCCGAGATGCAACCACCGGCCTCACCCTCGACCGCTGCAAGGAACTACTCGCACTCGCCGGAATTCACGTTCCCGCATTCCCCCACCCGCGCACCAAGTAGCCACCGATGCGGGGGGAGGGCCGCACCTCCCCCCGCATTCCGGCCCTCTCCTCCACCGCGCCGCCCCACCTGAGTTGAGCCGCCCAAATGGCCCGCTCCTCACCATTTCGCGGCGCGCTCACAAACCCTTGAGGACTCAACCATGATCCCGGTCAAGAGCACCGAAGAGCAGCGCGCCGCGTACACTCAGGCCATCGTGGACATGTGGAACAACGCTACGCCCGACCAGCAGCGACGTGGCCGCACGTGGTACCACACCGCACACGAATTCGCCGCAGAGATCTCAGAGGGGGAGACCGGAAAGGGTGCGGGAGTGCTCGCAGCACTGTCCGCCAACAAGAGTTGGTCGGAGAATTGCCGACTCGCCCGTATAGCATTCATCGAAGGTGAAGCGAGCGGGCACGTCCGTGACGCGATCACCAAAGCCAATCGCATCATTGCGGGTACCGATCCCCGCGAAGTCTTGCCCATGCATATCAAGACGGGGTGCTTCTACGTGTGTATTGCCGACCCGGAAAACACAGAAGCCGTAGTGATCGACCGGCACGCACACGACATTGCCGTACGCGAAATCTACGGCCAGCGCGAGCGAGGATTGGGAGCAGTCACGCGATACAACACACTCGCCGACTGCTACCGAGCCGCCGCACAGCGAATCGGGGAAGTCCCCAGCAAAGTCCAGGCCGTTACCTGGGTGGCCCACATCGAACGGGGGTAGGGTCTGGTTCCAGAGTCAGTCTGGTGCTGCATTTTGAAGCACGGGGATGGCCTGGTTCTGCCAAAGCTACATGGGGCTTCACCTGATGCAGAGTCACCACCCCCCGCCATCCTCCCTCCTCGCTGCCCGGGCCGCAGGCCCGTTCCGTGCCCGCGCAGCGGGTGCGGCCGGGTGACTGGAGCGCAGCGGGGGCCACCCCGGCGGGGCAACGCCCCGCAGCTCCGGGAGCGCAGCGGACGGG
>NZ_JBWKKZ010000020.1:0-5203 GCF_056430705.1 Streptomyces sp. NPDC045956
TCCCTTCGGTCTTGCGTTTCCGACTCTATCAGATCTTTCCGATCCGATTTCCTCGGTGCTTTCCAGGTTCTCGCTTTCGCGTTTCCCTTTCCGGCACTTCCGACTTTATCAGAGATTCTGAGTCGGAATTTCCGCCCTCCGGGGCCGGCTCCGAACCACGAAGTGGTCGGGTGCCCGTCCGAGCGGAGATGTAAACGTACTGGAGCGGGGCGCCCCGATGCAAATCGAGGCGCCCCGCTCCTGGTTGACGCTGTCGGAGACCCGACGGGCCGTCAGACCTCCACGACGACAGGGAGGATCATCGGCCGGCGTCGGTAGGTGTCCGACACCCACTTGCCGAGGGTCCTGCGCACCAGCTGCTGGAGCTGATGGGGCTCGACGACCCCGTCCTGGGCCGAGCGTTCCAGTACTTCGACCACCTTGGGGAGCACGGCGGCGAAGGCCGAGTCCTCGATGCCGGAGCCCCGGGCCTGGACGTGCGGGCCGCCGGTGATCTTGCCGGTGGAGGAGTCGATGACGACGAAGACGGAGATGATGCCCTCGTCGCCGAGGATCTTGCGGTCCTTGAGCGCCGGTTCGCCCACGTCGCCGACGGAGAGGCCGTCGACGTAGACGTAGCCCGCCTGGACCTTGCCGGCGATCTTCGCCTTGCCTTCGATGAGGTCGACGACGACGCCGTCCTCGGCGATGACGATGCGGTCGTGCGGGACGCCGGTCAGGGCGCCCAGCTCGGCGTTGGCGCGCAGGTGGCGCCACTCGCCGTGGACCGGCATCAGGTTTCTGGGCCGGCAGATGTTGTAGAAGTACAGCAGCTCGCCGGCCGAGGCGTGGCCCGAGACGTGGACCTTGGCGTTGCCCTTGTGCACGACGTGCGCGCCCCAGCGGGTCAGGCCGTTGATCACGCGGTAGACCGCGTTCTCGTTGCCGGGGATGAGGGACGACGCCAGGATCACCGTGTCGCCGTCGACGATGCGGATCTGGTGGTCGCGGTTGGCCATGCGGGACAGGGCTGCCATGGGTTCGCCCTGGGAGCCCGTGCAGACCAGGACCACTTCGCTGTCCGGCAGGTCGTCGAGCGTCTTGACGTCCACGACCAGGCCCGGCGGGACCTTCAGGTAACCGAGGTCCCGGGCGATGCCCATGTTGCGGACCATCGAGCGGCCGACGAAGGCGACCCGGCGGCCGTACTCGTGCGCCGCGTCCAGGATCTGCTGGATGCGGTGCACGTGACTCGCGAAGCTCGCCACGATGATCCGCTTGCGGGCACCCGCGAAGACCTGGCGCAGGACGTTGGAGATGTCGCGCTCGGGCGGGACGAAGCCCGGGACCTCGGCGTTCGTCGAGTCGGAGAGGAGGAGGTCGATGCCCTCCTCGCTCAGGCGCGCGAAGGCGTGCAGGTCCGTGAGGCGGTTGTCCAGCGGGAGCTGGTCCATCTTGAAGTCGCCGGTGTGGACCACCATGCCCGCCGGGGTGCGGATGGCGACGGCCAGCGCGTCCGGGATGGAGTGGTTGACCGCGACGAACTCACAGTCGAAGGGGCCCACGCGCTCGCGGTGCCCCTCGGCCACCTCGAGGGTGTAGGGGCGGATCCGGTGCTCCTGGAGCTTGGCCTCGATGAGCGCGAGGGTCAGCTTGGAGCCGATCAGCGGGATGTCCGGCTTCTCGCGGAGGAGGAACGGGACGCCGCCGATGTGGTCCTCGTGACCGTGGGTGAGGACGATGCCCTCGATGTCGTCGAGGCGGTCCCGGATGGACGAGAAGTCCGGCAGGATCAGGTCGATTCCGGGCTGCTCCTCCTCGGGGAAGAGCACTCCGCAGTCGACGATCAGCAGACGGCCGCCGTACTCGAAGACCGTCATGTTGCGGCCGATCTCGCCGAGGCCGCCCAGGGGGGTGACCCGCAGGCCACCCTTGGGGAGCGCCGGGGGCCGGCCCAGTTCAGGATGCGGATGACTCAAAAGACTCTCCTCAACCACGCGCGCCACGTACCGGTGGGCACGTGGCGCGCGTGACGTTCGTGCAGAAGCAGTTGTCGTGGTGGGGTGCGGGCACCGGTGGCCCGCGTATTCAGTTGTGAAGTCCGGTCGTGCGGTGGTGCCAAGTCTGTTGTCAGAGCTGTACCCCGCCGGCGGCAAGATCGATCTTGAGCTGCTCGGTTTCCTCGGGTGTGAGGCCGACCATCGGCGCGCGCAGCGGTCCGGCGGGCAGTCCCTGGAGGGCGAGCGCGGCCTTGGTGGTCATGACGCCCTGGGTACGGAACATGCCGGTGAAGACCGGGAGCAGCTTCTGGTGGATCTCCAGTGCCTTCTGTACGTCACCCGCGACGTGCGCGTCCACCATGGCGCGCAGTTCCGGGGTGACGACATGGCCGACGACGGAGACGAAACCGACCGCGCCCACGGAGAGCAGCGGCAGGTTCAGCATGTCGTCGCCCGAATACCAGGCGAGGCCGGAGCGCGCGATGGCCCAGCTGGCGCGGCCGAGGTCGCCCTTCGCGTCCTTGTTCGCGACGATCCTCGGGTGCTCCGCGAGACGGACCAGCGTCTCCGTGTTGATCGGGACGCCGCTGCGGCCGGGGATGTCGTAGAGCATGACCGGCAGGCCGGTGGCGTCGGCGATGGCCGTGAAGTGCAGGTACAGGCCGTCCTGCGGGGGCTTGTTGTAGTACGGCGTGACGAGCAGGATGCCGTGCGCGCCGGCGCGTTCGGCGGCGCGGGCCAGCTCGATGCTGTGCTGGGTGTTGTTGGTGCCGGCTCCGGCGATGACGTGTGCCCGGTCGCCGACGGCTTCCAGGACGGCTCGTACGAGGTCCGCTTTCTCCGCGTCGCTGGTGGTGGGGGACTCGCCGGTGGTGCCGTTGACGATCAGGCCGTCGTTGCCTGCGTCCACCAGATGGGCGGCGAGCCGCTGCGCGCCGTCGAGGTCGAGTGCGCCGTCCGCCTTGAGAGGCGTGACCATGGCGGTGAGGACCCGCCCGAAGGGGGTCTGCGGAGTGGAGGTCGGAGCCATGGGTTACACGCTACTCGTTGCTCAGGGCGGGGTCTGCCCTCGGGGGAGGCGGCAGGTCGGGAGGGGAGGTGGAGCCCGGCACTGCCTGCTCGGGGGTTCAAGCAGTGCCGGGTCCCTTTGATCAGGCTAAGTGAACTTCTCAGAACGCCGCAATACGGACACTTCGGGTGGCTGATGCGTACATCTGTGCCGACGGTCCGATGGGCGTCCGGTCCGGGGGGCCGCCGGGAGGTTACGGGGCCACGCGACCGTTGGCGTTGAAGGCCGCGTGGGTGAGCGGCATCAGCCGGGCCCACTGCTCCTCCATCTTCTCGCCGACCATCTCGATCTCGCGCTGCGGGAAGGACGGGACCTTCGCCAGTTCGTGCTGGGTGCGCAGGCCGAGGAAGTGCATCAGCGAGCGGGCGTTGCAGGTGGCGTACATCGACGAGTAGAGGCCGACGGGGAGCACCGCGCGGGCCACCTCGCGGGCGACGCCGGCGGCGAGCATCTCCTGGTAGGTCCGGTAGGCCTCGCGGTAGGAGTCCTCCATCGACCGGCTCACCAGGCCGTGCTGCTCGGCGGTGCCCTCGACGAAGACGTACTTGCCCGGGCGGCCCTGCTGGACCAGCTTGCGGGAGGTGTCCGGCACGTAGAAGACCGGCTGGAGCTCCCTGTAGCGGCCCGATTCCTCGTTGTACGACCAGCCGACGCGGTGCCGCATGAACTCGCGGAAGACGAAGATCGGGGCGCTGACGAAGAAGGTCATCGAGTTGTGCTCGAACGGGCTGCCGTGCCGGTCCCGCATGAGGTAGTTGATCAGACCCTTGGAGCGCTCCGGGTCCTTCTTCAGCTCGTCGAGGGACTGCTCCCCGGCGGTCGAGACGCGGGCGGCGAACAGCACGTCCGAGTCGGTCGCGGCGCTCTTGACCAGCTCGACGGTGACGTCGCTGCGAAGGTCGATCTTGAAATCGTCGGCGGGGGTGTCGGTCACGGGTGCAGGGCCTTCCCATCTTGTCGCTTGGCGAGGGCCACTCTACGGCCCGCCGAAAGGGGCGATCGGTGGCGTGCCGCGATGAAGTCGGTGAAACAGGGCACCCGCGGGGGCGTTCGTTCGTCTGTATGAGTAACAGCGATGCATTCATTCCCCGAAGGGAGACGCAGCCTCCATGATCCGCCGGCGTGAACCCGTGCCGTTCGCCTTCGTCGCCGAAGCCGACAGGTTCCGCAGCAATGTCACACCCCCGCCCCGGGAGCGGGCGTCCATGGGCCAGATGGCCGGGCGCTGGCTGCTCGGCCTCACCCTCGTCGCCGGGATCGTGGGCTCCCTGGTGATCGGGATGCCTGCCCTGTCGGCCGACCAGCCGTCCGGCCACAAGCAGCCGTCACAGGCCTCCGAGCGCCGTTAGACGCGTCGCGGGCCGGTCCGGCCGGTCCTCCTGACTCCATCCGGGGCCCCGAAGGTGGTGACCGGTGACACAGGTCGGTAGCCTCACCGGGCACAGAACGTGCCATGGAACGAGTGAGGACCAGCCGTGCCCCTGCCCTTCCTGACGGCCGACCGCGCCTTCGACACCGATGACGACGTCGCGCTGCCCCACGACGACCGCGACCTCTGGCGCCGGCCCTACCGGCCGGGGCCCTGGCGGGTGGGGGCGGCGGCGCTGACGCTGCTGCTCGCCTCGTTCGTCCTGTTCGCGGGTGTCGTCATCGCGGCCACGGCTCCGTTGTCCTCCGCCGGTGCGGTCTTCGCCATCGCGGTCGTCATGATCGTGTGCGCCCTGCGCCTGCTGCGCATGGGCGCCTGGGTGAGCGCTCGGGGCGTGCGGCAGGTGAGCTTCCTCAGCACCCGCACGGTGGCCTGGCAGCAGGTCTCCAGCGTGCGCACGGTGCAGCAGCCGGTGCGCTGGCTCGGGCTGCCGCGCACCGTGCAGGGGCAGGCGCTGCTTCTCGTCCGGCAGGGCCGGTCCGGGGAGACCCTGCCGCCCCTGCTGACCACGCACAGCGCAGACTTCCTCGCCCGTGAGGAGTCCTTCGACCGGGCCGCCGACACGGTGGAGGCGTGGGCCGCGGAGTACCGGCAGGGCTGAGCGCCCGCGACACGCTCGTCACAGGGGCTGGGGGGGGGGGGGGGGGGGGGGGGGGGGGGGGGGGGAGGGTGGGGGGGGGGGGGGGGGGGGGGGGAGGGGGGGAAGGGGGGGGATGGTTGGCGGAG
>NZ_JBWKKZ010000020.1:5213-36024 GCF_056430705.1 Streptomyces sp. NPDC045956
TTTCCCCCCCCGCCGCTTTCTTCCTCTGGGGGCTCGCCCCCCCCCCCCCCCCCCCCCCCCCTCTCTCCCCCCCCCCCCCCCCCCCCCCCCCCCCCCCCAGCCCCTGTCGTCGGCGTCCCGAGCGGTCAGGCCGTCTCGACCGGCTTGCCGTCGTGCAGGGCGATCGCCCGCTGCATCGCCTTGCGGGCGCGGGGGGTGTCGCGGGCGTCGTGGTAGGCGACGGCCAGGCGGAACCAGCTCCGCCAGTCGCCGGGGGCGTCCTCCGTCTCGGCCTTGCGCAGAGCGAAGACCGCGTCGGCGGAGTCCCGGTCCACCCGGCCGCTGGGGGTGCGCGTCAGTTCGTCGACGGGCAGTCCGCCCTCGGCGTCGAGTTCGGCGGCGAGGGCGTTGGCCCGGCGGACGAACTGCGTGTTCTTCCAGAGGAACCACACGCCGATCACCGGCAGGATCAGCACCGCGATCCCGAAGGTCACGGTGAGGACGGTGCCGGTGCCGATCAGCATCACACCGCGGCTGCCGACCAGGGCGAAGTAGAAGACCAGGACGGCGGCCGTGAGGGCGTAGGAGATTTTCGCGCGCATGAGGGGCTGTAGCTCGGTCCGGGTCTCAGTTCAGGTCCAGGAAGTGTTCCAGGCCGAAGGTCAGGCCCGGAGTGGTCACCACCCGGCGGGCGCCCAGCAGGATGCCCGGCATGAAGCTGCTGTGGTGCAGGGAGTCGTGCCGGACGGTGAGGGTCTCGCCCTCGCCGCCGAGCAGGACCTCCTGGTGGGCCAGCAGCCCCCGCAGGCGGATCGCGTGCACCGGGACACCGTCGACGTCCGCGCCGCGGGCGCCGTCCAGGGCCGTGGCAGTGGCGTCGGGCGCCGGAGCGGAGCCTGCCTTCTGCCGGGCCTGGGCGATCAGCTGGGCCGTGCGGGTGGCGGTGCCGCTGGGGGCGTCCACCTTGTTCGGGTGGTGCAGCTCGACGACCTCGACGGACTCGAAGTACGGGGCGGCGATCTGCGCGAACCTCATGGTGAGTACGGCGCCGATGGAGAAGTTGGGCGCGATGAGCACGCCGGTCTCCGGGGAGCCGTCGAGCCAGCCCGTCAGCCGGGCGAGGCGTTCGTCGGTCCAGCCGGTCGTACCGACGACGGCGTGGATGCCGTGGCGTACGCAGTAGTCGAGGTTGTCCATCACCGAGTCCGGGGTGGTCAGCTCGACGGCGACCTGGGTGCCGGACTCGGCCAGCGTGTCCAGGCTGTCGCCGCGGCCCAGGGCGGCCACCAGCTCCATGTCCTCGGCGGCCTCGACCGCCCGCACCGCCTCGGCGCCGATCCGGCCCTTGGCACCGAGGACGGCCACGCGCAGCTTGCTCATGTTGTTCGCTTCCTTACCGGGAGTGTCGGGGCCGCCAGTGTCAGGCGACGACGTCGTGCAGCCGGGACGCCTGCTTGTCCTTCAGCGGGCCGATGACCGACAGGGAGGGCCGCCTGCCCAGGACGTCGCGGGCGACCGCGCGGACGTCGTCCGGCGTGACCGAGGCTATCCGGGCGAGCATGTCGTCGACCGACATCTGCTCGCCCCAGCACAGCTCGCTCTTGCCGATACGGTTCATCAGCGCGCCGGTGTCCTCCAGGCCGAGGACCGTGGAGCCCCGGAGCTGGCCGACGGCACGGCCGATCTCCTCGTCGGTGAGGCCGTGCTCGGCGACGTGGTCCAGCTCGTCGCGGCAGATCTTCAGCACGTCGTGCACCTGGGAGGGCCGGCATCCCGCGTAGACGCCGAAGAGGCCGCAGTCGGCGAAGCCCGAGGTGTACGAGTACACGCTGTAGGCCAGGCCGCGCTTCTCCCGTACCTCCTGGAAGAGGCGGGAGGACATGCCGCCGCCGAGGGCGGTGTTGAGGACGCCCAGCGCCCAGCGGCGCTCGTCGGTGCGGGCCAGCCCCGGCATGCCGAGGATGACGTGGGCCTGCTCGGTCTTGCGGCCGATCAGCTCGACGCGCCCGGCGGTGCGCAGGGTGCGGCGGCCGTCGCGCGGGGCGACGGGGGCGGCCACCGGTTCGCGGAAGGCGCCGGCCTTCTCGAAGGCGGCGCGGACCTGCCGTACGACCTTGTTGTGGTCGACGTTGCCGGCCGCGGCGACCACCAGGTGGGTGGGGTCGTAGTGCTTCTTGTAGAAGCGGCGGATGCGGTCGGCGGTGAGGGCGTTGACCGTGTCGACGGTGCCGAGGACGGGGCGGCCCAGCGCGTTGTCGCCGAACATGGTGTGCGCGAACAGGTCGTGCACGCAGTCGCCCGGGTCGTCCTCGGTCATCGCGATCTCCTCGAGAATCGCGCCGCGCTCGACGTCGACGTCCTCCTCGCGGATGAGCGAGCCGGTCAGCATGTCGCAGACCACGTCGATGGCGAGCGGCAGGTCGGTGTCGAGGACACGGGCGTAGTAGCACGTGTACTCCTTCGCCGTGAACGCGTTCATCTCGCCGCCGACCGCGTCGAGGGCGGAGGAGATGTCCAGGGCGCTGCGCCCCCGTGTTCCCTTGAAGAGCAGGTGCTCCAGGTAGTGGGTGGCGCCGTTCAGGGCCGGGGTCTCGTCGCGGGAGCCGACGTGCGCCCAGATGCCGAAGGTCGCCGAGCGGACCGAGGGGAGGGTCTCGGTGACGATGCGCAGGCCGCCCGGGAGGGTGGTCTTGCGGACCGTACCGGTGCCGTGCTCGCCCTTGATCAGGGTTTGGGTACGGGCGACGGCCCGCGCCTCCGAGGAGGTGCGGGCCGTCGCCTTGGCGCTACGGGACGTCACTGGTCGGCGTCGTCCTTCTTGTCGTCGTCGCCTGCTTCGCCCTCGATCACGGGGATCAGGGAGAGCTTGCCGCGGGAGTCGATCTCGGCGATCTCGACCTGGACCTTGGCGCCCACGCCGAGCACGTCCTCGACGTTCTCGACGCGCTTGCCGCCGGCGAGCTTGCGGATCTGCGAGATGTGCAGCAGTCCGTCCTTGCCGGGCAGCAGGGAGACGAACGCGCCGAAGGTGGTCGTCTTGACGACCGTGCCCAGGTAGCGCTCGCCGACCTCGGGCATGGTCGGGTTGGCGATGCCGTTGATCGTGGCGCGGGCGGCCTCGGCCTGCGAGCCCTGGGCGGCACCGATGTAGATGGTGCCGTCATCCTCGATCGTGATGTCGGCGCCCGTGTCCTCCTGGATCTGGTTGATCATCTTGCCCTTGGGGCCGATGACCTCACCGATCTTGTCCACGGGGATCTTGACCGTGATGATCCGCGGGGCGTTCGGGGACATCTCGTCCGGCGTGTCGATCGCTTCCATCATCACGTCGAGGATGTGGAGGCGGGCGTCACGGGCCTGCTTGAGGGCGGCGGCCAGGACGGAGGCGGGGATGCCGTCCAGCTTGGTGTCCAGCTGGAGGGCGGTCACGAACTCCTTGGTGCCGGCGACCTTGAAGTCCATGTCGCCGAAGGCGTCCTCCGCACCGAGGATGTCGGTGAGGGCGACGTAGTGCGTCTCGCCGTTGATCTCCTGGGAGATCAGGCCCATGGCGATACCGGCGACGGGGGCCTTCAGCGGCACACCGGCGTTCAGCAGCGACATGGTGGAGGCGCAGACGGAGCCCATGGACGTCGAGCCGTTGGAGCCGAGGGCCTCGGACACCTGGCGGATCGCGTAGGGGAACTCCTCGCGCGTCGGCAGCACCGGCACGATGGCGCGCTCGGCGAGGGCGCCGTGGCCGATCTCGCGGCGCTTCGGGGAGCCGACGCGGCCGGTCTCACCGACGGAGTACGGCGGGAAGTTGTAGTTGTGCATGTAGCGCTTGCGCGTCACCGGCGACAGCGTGTCCAGCTGCTGCTCCATGCGGAGCATGTTGAGGGTGGTGACGCCCAGGATCTGGGTCTCGCCACGCTCGAACAGGGCGGAGCCGTGGACGCGCGGGATGGCCTCGACCTCGGCGGCCAGGGTGCGGATGTCGGTGACACCGCGGCCGTCGATGCGCTTCTTCTCCTTGATGACGCGCTCACGGACCAGGGACTTGGTCAGCGAGCGGTACGCGGCGGAGATCTCCTTCTCGCGGCCCTCGAACTCCGGCAGGAGCTTCTCGGCGGCGAGCGCCTTGACGCGGTCCAGCTCGGCCTCGCGCTCCTGCTTGCCGGCGATGGTGAGCGCCTGCGTGAGCTCGGGCTTGACGGCACCGGTGAGCGCCTCGAGGACGTCGTCCTGGTAGTCCAGGAAGATCGGGAACTCGCCGGTCGGCTTGGCGGCCTTGGCGGCGAGGTCGGACTGCGCGCGGCAGAGCACCTTGATGAAGGGCTTCGCGGCGTCCAGACCGGCGGCGACGACCTCCTCGGTGGGCGCCTCGGCGCCGCCCTCGACGAGCTTGATGGTCTTCTCGGTGGCCTCGGCCTCGACCATCATGATCGCGACGTCGCCGTCCTCCAGGACGCGGCCCGCGACGACCATGTCGAAGACGGCGTCCTCGAGCTCGGTGTGCGTCGGGAAGGCCACCCACTGGCCGCGGATCAGCGCGACGCGGACGCCGCCGACCGGGCCGGAGAAGGGCAGACCGGCCAGCTGCGTGGACGCGGAGGCGGCGTTGATCGCCACGACGTCGTACAGGTGGTCGGGGTTGAGCGCCATGATCGTCGCGACGACCTGGATCTCGTTGCGCAGGCCCTTCTTGAAGGACGGGCGCAGCGGGCGGTCGATCAGGCGGCAGGTGAGGACGGCGTCCTCGGAGGGCCGGCCCTCGCGACGGAAGAAGCTGCCGGGGATCTTGCCGGCGGAGTACATCCGCTCCTCGACGTCCACCGTGAGGGGGAAGAAGTCGAGCTGGTCCTTGGGGTTCTTCGAGGCGCTGGTGGCCGACAGCACCATGGTGTCGTCGTCCAGGTAGGCCACGGCGGAGCCGGCGGCCTGGCGGGCCAGGCGGCCCGTCTCGAAGCGGATGGTGCGGGTACCGAAGGCGCCGTTGTCGATGACGGCCTCGGCGTAGTGGGTCTCGTTCTCCACTAGCGTTTTCTCCATTACGTGTCGTCTTTTGCCCCACCTCGCCCGTGTGGCGGGGGGACAGGGGTGGAGAAGCGCTGCGTCCTGTGCGGGCCGGTCTTCGATCGAAGCACCCGGGGTTCTGCCCCCCGGGGGCCACTACCGAGGACCGGCGGCGGCGAGGCGCGCTTCTCCTCGTGTCGTTCGTGTCCTGCGTCGTACTTGTCGTGCGTTCGTTCTTGTCGTGCGTCGTGCGTGTGGTTGTTCTGCTACCACACTACAAAGCGGTGGCGACACCGCGCACGTACAGCAAAGGGAGCGGCCCCCGAACGATGGGAACCGCCCCCTTCACGGCGTCTTACTTGGCGCCCGCCGCACCGCGGCGGATGCCGAGGCGCTCGACCAGCGCACGGAAGCGCTGGATGTCCTTCTTGGCCAGGTACTGCAGCAGCCGGCGGCGCTGACCGACCAGGATGAGCAGACCACGACGGGAGTGGTGGTCGTGCTTGTGGGCCTTGAGGTGCTCGGTCAGGTCGGAGATCCGACGGGACAGCAGAGCGACCTGGACCTCGGGGGAGCCGGTGTCGCCCTCCTTGGTACCGAACTCGGAGATGATCTGCTTCTTCACTGCGGCGTCGAGCGACACGCGTACTCCTCTGGGTCTGTGAGTGCCCACCGAGTGCCCCCGGTCTACTTCTCGGGGAATCTTCCGTGACTCGGAAGGCGGGGATCCGCTGGGCGCGACCTCCAGGGCTCCATGGCTCCGGGGGCGCGTACACAAACGGCCGTCACACAGCGTACCAGCCTGGGCGGAGGGGCCTGGACGCGGGCCCGGGCGGGCCGGCCACGGGGGTGCGGGGGCCGGGGGCCGGGGGCCGGGGGCCGGGGGCCGGGAGGCCGGACGCGGGTCCGGGTGGGGTGGGGTGGGGTGGGCGCGGTCGCGGTCGCGGTCGCGGTCGCGGTCGCGGTCGCGGTCCATCCTATGGGGCGCTCGGGTCCGGGTCCGGGTCCGGGTCCGCTCGCGTGGCCCCGCTCATGTGACGTCCTGCCCGGCGGACTCGCCGGCACCGCCTTCGGGTGACCGCCTTCACTCCTGCCGGTCATCCGCACCGGCTACATCGGCAAACCGCTGATCAGGGAGAACCGCGGCAAGTAGGGTGACCGCACAGCTCGTTGGCACAGCAGGAAGGACCGAGCCGCGATGGCCGACGCCGAGGACAGGGAACTGCGGGCACGCAAGGAGCGGGAGAGGGACGAGCTCTACTCCCTCGACATCTCCGGCGTCGAATGGCACAGCGCGCCCGGCACCGAGGAGCACGAGGAGCGGGTGGAGATCGCCTACCTTCCCGCGGGCGCCGTGGCCATGAGGTCGTCGCTCGACCCGGACACCGTGCTGCGGTACACGGAGGCGGAGTGGCGGGCCTTCGTGCTGGGGGCGCGGGACGGGGAGTTCGATCTGGAGCCGGCGACGCGGGACGGAGCCGCCGGCCCGGAATGAGGCGTCGGGGCGACGGGGACCGTCACGGTCCAGCCGCCGCACTGCTTCCGATGCCCAGGACCAGGTAGGTCCACTGCTTCTTCTGCTCGCCGGACGGACCGTTCGCGGACTTGGCGCCGAAGAAGATACGCCCGTCCTGGACGACCACGTCGTTCTCGTTCGTCAGCGTCAGCGGTTCGCCCTCGCTCGGCAGGTCGAAGTAGAAGTACGGCGTCTCCTTGTCCTTCTCGGGGTCCAGGGAGACGAGCGCGTTCGGCGAGACGTGGTCGTTGCTCAGGCGCAGGGCGAGGAGCCGGTCCCCGCTCATCCGCACCGGCTGGAGCAAGGAGCCCGGACCCGAGTCGAACTTCTTCGTGGTGTTCCCGGTCGCCGGGTCGAAGCCGATGATCCAGTTGGAGACCTGCTTCTCCGACTGGTCCTTGCTGCGGATGAACACCTGCCCCGCTCCGACGGCGACGGTCGGGCAGTCGTCGATCACCAGGTAGTCGGTGTACGCGCAGTCGGCGACGTACGCGCCGTTGCGGAGACCGACCGTGGCGCGGTTGCGTCCCTTGTCGTCGAGGGACAGCAGGTCGGTGATCTCGGTGTCGCCGCCGGCGACGGCGAGGACCGGCGGCTCGCTGGACGGCACGCGCAGATCGCGGATGCCCTTCGCGGCCGAGTACGTCCACAGGGACCGGCCCGTGACCGGGTCCACCTTCCGCACCTTGTACGTGACGTGCTGCCAGGACGCGTCCGACACGCTTTCGTCGGTGCTCCAGCACTGCTGGCGCACGAGCAGGGCGCGTCCGCCGGCCGCTCCCATGTCCTGGCAGGGCGCGGTGGCCTTCGTGGCCCACCGGTTCGTGCCCTTCTCCATGTCGTACCCGATGGTGCCGCCGCCCCAGGTCACCGCGACCGTGTCGTGCGTCAGCGTCACGCTCGGCCGGTCCTGGCTGCTGCGGCCCGTGGCCATACCCGTGCCGGGACCGGCGACGGAGTAGGGGAAGCGGTCCTCCCAGACCAGGCGGCCGTCGTCGAGGTCGACCAAGGCGACCTGGTTGCAGTACGCGTCCTCCTCCTGATCGTTCGCGCGGAAGTGCACGGCGGTCCGGTGGTCGACGGTCACATGGCGGGTGTAGCCGCAGATCGGGCCGTCCAGCCCGAGCCTCCACTCCTCCTCACCGGGCGCGACGTCGGTGCCGATCCGCATGCCGACGAGGGTCTTGTTGACGCCCTTGGCGAGGATGCGGTCCGTGGCCCACATCCCCGGCATCTCCACGTGCTCACCGGGGACCATGTCGTCCACGGAGAAGCGGAAGGCCATCTCTCCCACGGTGCTCGCGGGTTGCTGCTCGACCGTCTCCCGGACGTCGAGGGGCCCCTGCGCGTCCGCGGCCCGCGCCTTGTCCGTCGACGCGGTGTCCCCGCCCGTACCCCACAACAGCCAACCGCCGCAGGCCAGTCCCGCGGCGCCGATGACCGCGAGCAGGCCTGTCAGCACGTTCCGGCCGCGTGTCGGCTCGCGGGTCTCCGTGTGCGGCGGGGGCTGGGTCATGGAGGGGGCGGGCCGAAGCTCACGCGTGGGTCCTCTTCCTGTTCCTGGGAGTTCCCGCGATGGGATGACGGGAGGCGCTCCTAACTATGCCGGTGCCTTGATCACGAGCGGGCACACACGGGGTGACCCGGCGTCGACCCCCACCGCTCATGTCCGGTTTCTGTCCGACTTGTTCGTGGATGTCGCATGGCGCATGCACGGATTCGGAAACGAGGTACGGCACTTCGGGTCAGGCTGTGACGCACAGGGCGGATGCTGGGGTGAGGACGGGGCTGCCGGGGCGGGGCGTGTGGTGATTAGGCTGGGTCCCGGCGCGACGCCAGAACCCGTGACCCGGGCGTCGGCGTCGTACGGGGAGGGCCGACGATCGGACGACCTCGTTTCACTTCGGACAACGTCGGACGACAAAAACGGTCGCCCCAGCACGGTATGAGGGTGCTCGACCACATCAGGAGGAACTGTGAGCAGCGATCGGGACGGGATGCGCGGGGGCTGGGCGACACCCGGCGACGACCAGCCCGACGCGGAGTCCGCGAACGAGACGACGGGCGAGTTCACCATCGACTACGCCCCGCCCGCCTGGTACACGCAGAACGCGTCGAGCGATGCGGACCAGGGGCAGGGGCAGGGAGCGGGCTCGGCCGGCGGTTCGGGAGCCGGGTCCTCGCCCGCCGCCGGTTCTTCCGGTCCCTCCGGTGCTTCCGGTGCTTCCGGTGCTTCCGCCTCTGGTCCTTTCGCTCCGGCCGCGCCTCGTGGGCCGGTTCCTCCGTTGCCCGGGTTGACGCCGCCGCCGCACGCCAACCCGTCCGGCGGTCCCTCCGCCCTGCCCGCTCACACGCCTCCCTTCGCGCCGCCGCCCCCGGCGCCCGCTCCGGGAGCCCCCTTCACGCCACCAGCGCCGGCGCCTGCGCCGTTCACGCCGCCCGTGTCCTCTGCCGGCGGGCCGACCGGTGTGCCCAGGCTGCCGATCGGGAGCGGGTTCGAGCCGCAGCAGCCGCAGGCACGGCCCGAGCCGGATGCGGGGCCCGAGCCGGATGCGCGGCCGGGACCGCAGGTGCGGCCGGAGTCGGAGGAGGCGGACGTACCCGCCGCTCAGGGCCCGGCGTCGCCCACGGCCGTGCCGACGTTCCCTGCCGGTGGGTTCCAGCTGCAAGCCCCCGCTCCCCCGCCCGCGGACGAGCCGGAGACCGACAACGGCGATCTGGAGAGCGGCGCCACCATGCGCTTCTCCTCGGCCGCCCTGAAGCGGGAGATCGCCGAGCGCGCCGCTGCGGACGATGCCCGGCAGGACGAAGGCTCCGAGGTCACGGCCGAGCAGGACTCCGTCGCTGCCGAGGTGGCCGGTGAAGGCGCCCCGGACGTGAACGTCGCGGCGGCGGAGGACTTCGGTGGACCCGGGAGCGACCACGGGTCCGTGGTCACCGATGGTCCGGATCTCACCGACGGCCCGGTGCTCGACGACGGCCCGGGGCTCGACGACGGTGCGGCCCCTGCTGACGGTTCCGAGCCCGCCGAATCCGGCGAGCAGGGCCACCCAGTCGACGGGGACGGTACGGCCGAGGGGCCGGGGAGCATGGAGGACATCGCCGGCTCCGACGCTTCCGGCGAGGCCGAGGACAACTTCGGAGAGTCCGAGGAGTCCGCGAGGTCCGTGGGGTCCGTGGGGTCCGACGAGGTTTCCGGTGCCGCGGACAGCGGCGCGGGCGAGACCGGTCTGGGCGGTCCGACCCAGGACGTCGAGGCCGAGCCGGTCGCTCCCGTGGCTGAGGTCGCCGAGCCCGAGCCCGAGCCCGGGGACAGGATTCCGGCCCAGGACGCGCCCGAGGACGCGGTGCCTCACCTCGAGGAAGCCCGGCCCGAGGCGGAGGCCGCGACCCCCGCGGACGACGAACCGCAGGACGCCCCGCCTGCCGAGACGGCACCCGCGTCGCAGGGTGGAGTCCCGCCGCTGCCCCCGTCGTACCCTCCCGCTGCTCCCGCGCCCGCGCATCAGTGGCCCGCGCAGCCGCAGCCCGCCCCCGCCGCTCCGGAGCAGCCGAACGTCCCGGTCCAGCAGCCGGCGTTCCAGCCGCAGGCCCCCCAGCCGGCGCCCGCCGCGTGGAGTCCCGCGCCGGTGCCGCCCGACCAGGTGCCCGGACAGCCCGCGCCGCAGGCCGGTTACGGCTTCCCGCAGCCCGGTGCGGCGACTCACCCGGCCCATCCTCCGGTGCAGCCCGGCGGTTACGGCTTCCCCCAGACGCCCGCACCGTACGGGCAGCAGCCTCAGCCCGGCGTACCTCCGCAGGGTCAGCCCCAGGCGAACCCGCAGCCCTCACAGGCCGCGCCGTACCCGGCACAGCAGGGCTTCGCCCCACAGACACCACCGGCCCAGCCGGCCCGGCCGGCCCAGCCGAACCAGCCGCAGCCGCAGCCGCAGGGGCAAGTCCCCCAGGGCCAGGCTCCGCAGGCTCCCCCGCTCCCGTACGCTCAGCAGCCGCAAGCCCCGCACGCCCCACAGGCCCCACAGGCCCCTGAAACGGCGCACGCCCCCCAGGCGTTGCACCACCCAGGCCAGCCCGGTCAGTCCGGTCAGCCGGATCAAGCACAGCAGGTGCCCCACCCCCAGCACCCCCAGCACCCCCACGCTCCGGCGCCGCAACCGCCCATCGACCCCCGTCTCGGTGCCGCCTGGCCGCAGCCGATACAGCACGACCAGCGCCAGCCCACCAACCCCGGTGCCGCGCCGCTCGGTTACACCGCGGCCGTGGAGCTGTCGTCGGACCGGCTGCTCAACAACAAGCGGCAGAAGGCGAAGAGCAGCCGTCCGGCCTCCGGCGGCTCCCGCTTCAAGCTGGGCGGCAAGAAGGAGGAGGCCGAGCGGCAGCGCAAGTTGGAGCTGATCCGTACCCCGGTGCTGTCCTGCTACCGCATCGCCGTCATCAGCCTCAAGGGCGGTGTCGGCAAGACGACCACGACCACCGCCCTCGGTTCCACGCTCGCCACCGAGCGGCAGGACAAGATCCTCGCGATCGACGCCAACCCGGACGCCGGTACGCTCGGCCGTCGCGTGCGCCGCGAGACCGGCGCCACCATCCGCGACCTCGTCCAGGCGATCCCGTACCTCAACTCGTACATGGACATCCGGCGGTTCACCTCCCAGGCGTCGTCCGGGCTGGAGATCATCGCCAACGACGTCGACCCGGCCGTGTCCACGACCTTCAACGACGAGGACTACCGGCGCGCGATCGACGTACTCGGCAAGCAGTACCCGATCATCCTCACCGACTCGGGCACCGGCCTGCTGTACAGCGCCATGCGCGGGGTGCTCGACCTCGCCGACCAGTTGATCATCATTTCGACGCCGTCCGTGGACGGTGCGAGCAGCGCCAGTACGACGCTGGACTGGCTGTCCGCGCACGGGTACGCCGACCTGGTCTCCCGGTCCATCACCGTCATCTCGGGGGTCCGCGAGACCGGCAAGATGATCAAGGTCGACGACATCGTGGGGCACTTCCAGACGCGGTGCCGGGGCGTCGTCGTGGTGCCGTTCGACGAGCACCTGGCCGCGGGCGCCGAGGTCGACCTCGACATGATGCGGCCCAAGGTCCGGGAGGCGTACTTCAACCTCTCGGCGATGGTCGCCGAGGACTTCGTGCGCCACCAGCAGTCGCACGGCCTGTGGACGGCCGACGGCAACCCGCCGCCGGTCGCCGCACCGCCGCTGCCGGGCCAGAACTACCCGGGCCAGCAGGTGCCGGGGCATCACATGCCCGGACAGCAGCCCATGCCCGGACAACAACCCACGCCGGGACAGCAGCCCATGCCCGGCCAGCCCGGTATGCCCCCCCAGTACGCCGAGCCGGGGCAGCCCGGCCAGCCGTATCCGCAGCAGCCCGGCCAGCCGTACCCCCAGCCGGGCGGGCCGTACGCCCAGCCGCCGGGTTACGGATACCCGCAACCCGGTCAGCACGAGGTGCAGGCGCCTCCGCAGGCTCCTCCGCAGCCGCCCCAGCAGTAGCCACGGACGGCGAAGGGCGGCCGGTGCTCGTGAGCACCGGCCGCCCTTCGCCGTCTCGGGGAGGGGAGGGGCTCGGCGCTACGACGCCGCCGCGACCAGGCCGCGGCAGCGCTCCACGTCCTCGGCCATCTGCTCCAGGAGCGCGTCCAGCGTCTCGAACTTCGCCTGACCGCGTACGAAGGCCAGGAAGTCCACGGCGACGTGCAGGCCGTACAGGTCGAGGCCCACGCGGTCGATGGCGTACGCCTCGACCGTGCGCTCGGTGCCCTCGAACTGCGGGTTGGTGCCGACGGAGATCGCGGCCGGCATCGCCTCGCCCTGCGCGTGCAGCCAGCCGGCGTATACACCGTCGGCCGGGATGGCGGTGTGCGGGAGCGTCTCCACGTTGGCCGTGGGGAAGCCGAGCTCGCGGCCGCGCTGGGCGCCCCGGACCACGACGCCCTCGACGCGGTGCGGTCGGCCGAGGATCTCCGCGGCGCCCGCGACGTCGCCCTCGGCGACGAGGCGACGGGTGAGGGTGGAGGAGAACGGCTCGCCGCCGCCCGCCTCACCGGTCACGTACAGGTCCACGACCTCGACCTCGAAGTCGTAGATCTTGCCCTGCTCGACCAGGAAGTCCACGTTCCCGGCCGCCTTGTGGCCGAAGCGGAAGTTGGGGCCCTCGACGACCGCCTTGGCGCGCAGCCGGTCGACCAGCACCTTCACCACGAAGTCGGCCGCGGACAGCTTCGAGAACTCCGTCGTGAACGGCAGGATCAGCACCGCGTCCACACCCAGGTCCGCCATCAGTTCGGCGCGGCGGTGGTGCGGGGCGAGCAGCGGGGGGTGGCTGCCGGGGCGGACCACCTCGCTGGGGTGCGGGTCGAAGGTGACGACGACGGTGGGGACGCCCAGCTCGCGGGCGCGGTCCACGGCGTGCTGGATGATCAGCTGGTGCCCGCGGTGGACGCCGTCGTAGGAGCCGATGGTGACGACGCTGCGTCCCCAGTCCTCGGGGATGTCCTCCAAGCCACGCCAGCGCTGCACTGTGTCTGCTCCTTGTCGCAAACTCGTCGGAGTCGATGCCTCTTACGCAGCTCTAAGAGTGCCATGCCGTGCGCTTCCCGCCCGCATCGGTATGCGCGCTGTGACCGGGTGCACGCCCCGCGGAGCGGGCCCCGGTCACGCGGGGACCCGGGCGCCCGCCAGATTCTCGAGGGTGCGGCGCGCGCTGGGGCCCACCAGCGCGGCCCAGTCCTGCGGTGCGTCGGCCAGCCAGCCGGTCACCCGGGCGGCGAATCCGGGGACGTGGCGTGCCAGCTCGACCAGACCGCGGTCGAAACGGGTGGCGCCGTCCGGCGTGCGGACGAGGAGCAGGCCGGTGCGGTGGACGAGGACGCGCAGGTGCTCGCCTCCGCAGCGGACGGCCCCGTGCAGCAGCGCGTCCAGGACGGCGGGGTCCTGCTCGCGGGCCAGGAGGTGTTCGCGCAGCTCGCGGCGGAGCGGCCCGCGGCCGGGCGGGCCGTCGGCGGCCAGTACACCGGCGAGCGCGGCCCGTACGGGCTCGGGGCCGTCGTCCAGCAGGGCGGTGACCAGGGGGTGGAGGACGGAGCGGGCAGCGGGGTCGTGGTCGAGTCGCCGGTCGACGTAGGCCGCCATGTGCCCGGCGGTCTCCGGGCGCTCCGCCACCGCGTCCCCCAGGAGGACGGCGACCCGTCGGGCGAGCGCAGGCGTGGTGGCGTCGGTGAGTCCGCGCAGGGCCTCCCCGGAGTCCGGGCCGCGCAGCCGGGCGCGGAAGGCCCCGAGGACGGGCTCCGGGTGGGTCGGCAGGGCGGCGGCCATGGCGCCCGGCGGGAGGTGGGGGTCGCCGGCCGCGAAGTGGTCGAGGGCCCTCGGGAGGTGGCGGTCGCGGCTCTCGGGGTCCTGGACGAGCAGGGCGAGCGCGCCGCCGTGCAGGGGATCGTCGGCCGGGCCGGCGAGCAGGACCAGGGCGGCGTGGCGCAGCAGGGTGCGGTCTGCGCCGGTCCGTGCGTGCGGGGCGGTGCGCAGGGCGTGGGTCACCGCCGCCGATCGGCGTGCCGGCCGCTCGTCGCGGGCCCACCGCTCGACGGCCCGGCAGAGGGCGGACGGTTCGTCCTCGGCCAGGACGGCGAGCAGTTCGTCGGCCCGCCGGTGCGGGCTGTCGACGAGTGCCTCGGTGAGGCCGTCCAGACCGCGGTGGCGGTGGGTGTGCAGCAGCGCCTGCGCGGCGGTGGCGACGGTCGCGTGCGGGGTGGCGGGCAGGGGCCGATCGTCGTCGAACCAGCGGAGGAGGAGCGGCTGCACGGTTCCGGGGTCCGCGGCCAGCAGTTCGGCGACGGTGTCGAGGTGGCGGGGGCCGGGCTCGTGCGGGGGGCCGTCGGCTAGGACGAGGCGGCGGAGCAGGTCCAGGCGCGTGGCTTGCGGAAGGCGCAGGGTGGTCCAGAAGGCGGGGCCGAACTCCTCCGGCGTCCGCCTTTCACCGCCGCGTTCGGCGATGCCGTCGGCGAGCAGCCGCAGCACCTCCGTGTACGGCCCCGCGTCGGGCACCCGAGTCAGCACGTCGGCGACCAGCCGTGCGGCCCACCAGGAATGCGGGTCTGCGTCGAGCGCGGTGACCAGCTCTTCCAGGGTCAGGGCGAGTTGGGGGACTCCGCGTTGCCGGCCGAGCAGCAGTACCGCCTCGGCGACGGGGCCGATGCGGTGGTGCGGCACGGGCAGGGCTTGGGGTTCGCGCAGCGTACCGCGGTGGTGGACGAGGGCGCGCAGGGCCTCGTCCAGGTCGAGGTGCGTGCCCTGGATCCAGTCGGCGAGTTCCTCGTGCGCGAAGCGGTAGCCGGCGCCGGCGGGGACGAGGAGGCCCTCGGCCAGTACGGCGGTCGCCCAGCCGGTGCCGCCACCGAGCCGGGCGGGGGCCTGCCCCGGCGGGAAGAGGAGCTCGAACGACTCGCGGTCCAGCTCCCCCCGCCCGGGGCCGAGGCTGCGCCGGGCGGCCTCGTGCACCTGCCCGGAGACCTTCGCCGCTAGTCGGCGTACGGCGGTGCCGCGCAGGCCGTTCTCCGCCGCGAGGCGGGTCGCGACGCGCAGGCACATCAGGTCCAGGTAGGCCGCGAAGACCCCGTCCCGGTCGAGGCCGACGAGGGGTGGGGGGCCGGGGAGGGCCTCGTAGACCTCCGCGAGCAGGCGCAGCGTGAGGGGGTGTCGGTCGTCCGGGTCCGCGAGGACTCCGTCCGGCAGGCCGTAGCGGGCGCGCGCCTCCCGGGCCTCGTCGTCGCGCAGGTCGCCGACGCGGACACAGGGCGGACGCCCCACGCCGATCGGTTCGCCCGACGCCCGGACCGCCACGGCCCGGGTCCCGACAGGGGCGGCCTGCACCCTGGACGGCATCCGGTCCGCCTCCGGCGGAGAACCGACGCCTTCGGACGACGCCCCGGCCGCCCCCGACACGGCCCCGGCCGACGACCCGCCCCCGACGGCCCCGGACGGCAACCCGGTCAAGACGATCCCGGACGACGGGACACGCCCACCGAACGGACCGCCCGCCCCGGAGCCGGACGAGGGCCACCGCACCCCGCCCGCCGGCTCCCCTACGACGACCGCCCGGGCACTCGGACCGCCGACGGCCGCCTCCGCACCCGACGCCTCACCGGCGACGACCCCCACTCCCGCTGCCCCGGAGCCGGAGGAGGGCCACCGCGCCCCGCCCGCCGACTCCCCTACGACGACCGCCCGGGCACTCGGACCGCCGACGGCCGCCTCCGCACCCGACGCCTCACCGGCGACGACCCCCACTCCCGACGCCCCGGAGACGGAGACGGAAGAGGGCCACCGCACCCCCGCCCCTCGCCCCGCCCGCCACTCCCCCACACAGGCCGCCGAAGACGACGCCCGCCTCACCGACCCGTACAGCAGCTCCGCCGGGAACTCCGCGCCGGCCCGCTCCCAGTACTCGCCCCGGCAGGCCATGACGAGCCGTGTCCCCGTCTCCGCGAGCCAGGCCGCCGTGCCCTCGGTCCACTCGGGGAGGCGGTGGGCCAAGGCGGCCGGCATCTCCTCGGGGCCGTCGAGAAGGAGCAGGAGCGGGCGCCCGGCGGCGCGGGCGAGGTGGGCGAGGCGCTCCGGCGTGATGTCGCCGAGGCCCGTGGGACGTGCGGGGTCCGACGCGGCCACGAGACGTGCGGCCCGGGCCAGCACCCTGCGCGCCGCGTCGGCCGGCGACCTGTCGTCGTCACGCAGCTCGGCGCCCCGCAGCCACAGCGTGGGGGCCGGTTCGGCGCCCCGGGAGCGGCGGGCGGCGAGGGCCGCCAGTTCCGTCGTGCGGCCGCTGCCCGGTGGGCCGACCAGCCCGAGCACACGGGCGGGGCTGCTGGTGAAGGCGGTCAGCTCCCTCGCCACGGCGGCCCGCTCGACCGGGGCCACGGCAGCGGCGCCACCACTGCCGTCGGCCTCGACGCCGACCCGGAACCCGCCCGGGCCGGAACCTTCACCGCCGGGCACCCCCGGCGGACCGTCCCGCCCCACCGAGGTCGCGGTGAGCGCGAGGACGCCGGCCAGGTTCAGGTCGGCGCCGTAGGCCGGGACCGTCGCCGCGTTCTCCGCGAGGAGGGCGGCGAGGGGGCCGGGGGCAGGCGGCAGCGGCACGGCGAAGCCGACGTCGCTGTGTCCGGAACTCAGGGCGGTGCCGAGGACGCCGAGGACCGCGCCGGTCGTGAGGTCGAGGACGGGTCCGCCCGCCGCGCCCCCGCCGAGACGCAGCGCGTCCCTTCCCGAGATGCCGAGCGCCAGCTCCAGCGCGTCACGGAGGACGTGGAAGCGGTCCGTGGCCGCGTAGTGGACGTCGGTGGCGCCCAGGAGCCGGGCCTCGCGCCAGCCGCCGGCGGCGAGCCGCACGTAGGTGCCCGCCTCCACGCGGTCCCGTGCGCTGATGGGCAGCGGCCGGACGCCGAGGCCCGCACCGCGCACGAGTGCGAGGCCGAGGGCGGGCAGCGGCGTCACGTCGGCGGCGGCCACCACACGGCAGCGGCCGCCGGCGGTGCTCAGCACGAGCCGGGGCAGACCGTCGACCGCTTCGTGGCTGGTGACCACCGTCCCGTGGTGGTCGGCGACGAACCCCGCGCCGCGGGGGCGGCCGGCGAGGTCGTGGATCCGGAGCAGGACGTCGTCGGGCGGGCACCGCCCCGGGCCGGCTTCCGGGGCCCGCGCATCGTCGCGCGCGTCCTGGAGGCCGGCCCGGGACCGCCGTGCCGCCCTGTCGCTGTCCGCCTCCCGGGACCGGTTCCGCGACGCCATCGTCGAGCCTCCCCGCCGTACACCCGTGCTGTGCGTTCGACGGTAGGCCGATGATGATCAGCGGGACAGGTCCCGTGACGAAAGCGCCCCCTTCCACACCCCTGGTTCACTCCGAGCGCCTGCCCGGACGGGTGAACAGGAGGGGAAGGTTGGATACACCCTAGGAGGTGGGGGAACCGAGGGGGACCGTGGAGCGGCGGCAGTGGTAGTCCCCGTGGTCGCCGCTCCACGGGCGGGGTCCGGCGGCGGGCCGGCTCAGCCGAAGACGGCCAGGCTCTTGGCCCTGCCCCGCTGCTCCTCCACGAGCGCGAGGAAGCGGCCCTCGGGGTCGAAGACGGCTACGGCACCTGCGCCCGCGTAGACCTCGGGCATCTCCAGCCGTACGCCGTTGAGGAGCAGTCGGGCCCGCTTGGCGTCCACGTCCCAGCGGGGGAAGGCGGCACCGGCGGCCTCCGCGATCGGCATCACGGTCAGCTCCTGCTGGAGCTGGTCCAGCGTCTTCGCCGTGTCCAGCTTGTACGGCCCCACGCGGGTGCGGCGCAGCGCCGTGAGGTGACCGCCGACGCCGACGGCGGCGCCCAGGTCGCGGGCCAGGGCCCGGATGTAGGTCCCGGAGGAGCAGACCACCGAGACCACCAGGTCCAGCACGGGGGTGCCGTCCTCGGCGACGGCGTCCCGGACGTCGTACACCGCGAAGGAGGAGACGGTGACGGGGCGGGCGGGGATCTCGAACTCCTCGCCCTCGCGCGCCCGCTTGTAGGACCGCACGCCGTTGATCTTGATGGCGCTGACCTTGGACGGCACCTGCATGATCTCGCCGGTCAGCTCGGCGACGGCCGCGTCGACGGACTCCCGGGTGACCTTCGAGGCGTCGACCGACCTCGTGATCTCGCCCTCGGCGTCGTCGGTCGGCGTCGTCTGCCCGAGCCTGATGGTGCCCAGGTACTCCTTCTCGGTGAGGGCGAGGTGCCCGAGGAGCTTGGTGGCCCGCTCCACGCCGAGGACCAGGACGCCCGTCGCCATGGGGTCGAGCGTGCCGGCGTGCCCGACGCGCCGCGTCCGGGCGATGCCCCGCATCTTGGCGACGACGTCGTGCGAAGTGAAGCCCGACGGCTTGTCGACGATGACAAGGCCGTCGGGCGTGGTGTGCTTCTCGCTCATTTAGCGGTGTCGTCCGTCTCGTCGCCCTCGACGACCTCGTCGGCCTCGTCGTCCTCGCCCGGCTTGCGGTACGGGTCCGCCTCGCCGGCGTACGCGGCGCCCGCGGACGCCTCGCGCACCTTCTCGTCGGACTGGCGCGCCTTGTCGAGGAGGTCCTCGATGTTGCGGGCGGTGTCCGGCAGGGCGTCCATGACGAAGGTCAGGGTCGGGGTGAACTTCACGCCCGCGGCCTTGCCGACCTCGGAGCGCAGGATTCCCTTGGCGCTCTCCAGGCCCGCCGAGGCGGCGGCGCGCTCCTCGTCGTCGCCGTACACCGTGTAGAAGACGGTCGCCTCCCGCAGGTCACCCGTGACCCGGGTGTCCGTGATGGTGACGTGCGAGCCGAGCCGCGGGTCCTTGATCCCGCGCTGCAGCTTCTGGGCCACCACCTCTCGGATGAGGTCCGCCAGCCTTTTCGCCCGCGCGTTGTCGGCCACTGGTCCGTCTCCCGTTCTTTCTTCTTCTCGTTCTCGGTCAGTCGTCTTCGCCGTGGAAGCGCCGTCTGACGGACAGCAGCTCCACCTCGGGGCGGCCGGCCACCAGCCGTTCGCACCGGTCGAGTACGTCACTGAGGTGCCCCGCGTCGCCGGACACCGTCGCCAGGCCGATGACGGCCCGGCGGTGCAGGTTCATGTGATCCACCTCCGCCGCGCTCACCGCGTACTTCCGCTGGAGTTCGGCGACGATCGGGCGGACGACGGAGCGCTTCTCCTTCAGCGAATGTACGTCGCCGAGGAGGAGGTCGAAGGACAGCGTCCCCACATACATGTGTAACCGGTTCACCCGCCGGTACGGGATCGGTGGCCCCGCCATCCATGGGGCGGGGACACCAGAACCGTACAACGAACGGCCGGGGCCGATCGACGGATATTCACTCTCCGCCGACCGGCCCCGGACCGCACCGTCTCGGAAGTCGGGGCTGTTACACCCGCGGCTTCTCGCGCATCTCGTACGTCGCGATGACGTCGTCGACCTTGATGTCGTTGAAGTTTCCGAGGTTGATACCGCCCTCGTAGCCTTCCCGGATCTCGGTGACGTCGTCCTTGAAGCGACGCAGACCCTCGATGTTGAGGCTCTCCGCGATGACCTTGCCATCGCGCAGGAGGCGCGCCTTGGTGTTGCGCTTGACCTCGCCGGAGCGGATGAGAACACCCGCGATGTTGCCCAGCTTGGACGAGCGGAAGACCTCGCGGATCTCCGCCGTGCCCAGCTCGACCTCTTCGTACTCCGGCTTGAGCATGCCCTTGAGGGCCGCCTCGATCTCCTCGATCGCCTGGTAGATGACCGAGTAGTACCGGACGTCCACACCTTCGCGCTCGGCCATCTGCTGTGCCCGCCCGGCGGCGCGCACGTTGAAGCCGATCACGATGGCGTCGGAGCCCATCGCCAGGTCGATGTCGGACTCCGTGACCGCACCGACGCCGCGGTGCAGGACGCGGATGTCGACCTCTTCGCCGACGTCCAGCTGGAGCAGCGAGGACTCGAGAGCCTCGACGGAACCGGAAGCGTCACCCTTGATGATCAGGTTCAGCTGCTGGACCTCGCCGGCCTTGAGCACCTTGTCCAGGTCCTCCAGCGACACGCGGCGCGTGCGCTTGGCGAACGCGGCGTTCCGCTCGCGGGCGGCGCGCTTCTCCGCGATCTGGCGGGCCGTACGGTCCTCCTCGACCACGATGAAGTTGTCACCGGCACCCGGGACGTTGGTCAGGCCGAGGACCTGGACCGGCGTCGAGGGACCGGCCTCGGCGACGTTGTTGCCGTTGTCGTCGAGCATGGCGCGGACGCGGCCGTAGGCGTCGCCCACCACCATCGTGTCGCCGACCCGCAGGGTGCCTCGCTGCACGAGGACCGTCGCCACGGCACCGCGGCCGCGGTCGAGGCGGGACTCGATCGAGATGCCCTGCGCGTCCTGGTGCGGGTTGGCCCGCAGGTCGAGCGAGGCGTCGGCCGTGAGGACCACGGCCTCCAGCAGCGAGTCGATGTGCAGACCCTGCTTGGCGGAGATGTCGACGAACATGGTGTCGCCGCCGTACTCCTCGGCCACCAGGCCGTACTCGGTCAGCTGACCGCGCACCTTGGTCGGGTCGGCACCCTCGACGTCGATCTTGTTGACCGCGACGACGATCGGGACCTCGGCGGCCTTGGCGTGGTTGAGCGCCTCGACCGTCTGCGGCATGACGCCGTCGTTGGCCGCGACGACCAGGATCGCGATGTCCGTCGACCGGGCACCACGGGCACGCATTGCGGTGAACGCCTCGTGACCCGGGGTGTCGATGAAGGTGATCTTGCGCTCTTCGTCGTTGACCTCGGTCGCGACCTGGTAGGCACCGATGTGCTGGGTGATGCCGCCGGCCTCGCCCGCGATGACGTTCGTCTTGCGGATGGCGTCGAGCAGTCGGGTCTTACCGTGGTCGACGTGACCCATGACGGTCACGACCGGCGGACGGACGACCAGGTCCTCCTCGGAGCCCTCGTCCTCGCCGAACTCCAGGTCGAAGGACTCGAGCAGCTCGCGGTCCTCCTCCTCCGGGCTGACGATCTGAACCGTGTAGTTCATCTCGCCGGCGAGGAGCTGGAGCGTCTCGTCGGAGACGGACTGGGTCGCGGTGACCATCTCGCCGAGGTTCATCATGACCGCGACGAGCGACGCCGGGTTGGCGTTGATCTTCTCCGCGAAGTCGGTGAGCGAGGCACCGCGCGACAGGCGAATGGCTTCGCCGTTGCCGCGGGGCAGCATCACGCCGCCGACCGACGGGGCCTGCATGGCCTCGTACTCCTGGCGCCTCTGCCGCTTCGACTTGCGACCGCGACGCGCGGGACCGCCGGGACGACCGAAGGCGCCCTGCGTGCCACCACGGCCACCGGGACCGCCGGGACGGCCACCGAAGCCGGGACGGCCACCGCCGCCGCCGAAGCCGCCGCCACCACCGGGACGACCGGCGAAGCCGCCGCCGCCACCGGGACGACCGCCGCCACCGGGACCGGCCGGACGACCGGCGAAGCCGCCGCCGCCACCGGGACGACCGCCGCCGCCGGGACGACCGGCACCGCCGGGTCCGCGACCGCCGCCACCGGGGCCGGGGCGCGGGCCGGCAGCGGGACGCTGCGGCATCATGCCGGGGTTGGGACGCGGGCCGCCGCCGGGACGGGGACCGCCCTGGCCGCCCTGCGGACGCGGCATCGAGCCGGGGCTCGGACGGTTGCCGCCCGGAGCCTGGGGACGGGGACCGCCGCCCTGGCCGCCGGGAGTCTGCGGCCGGGGTCCGGCGCCGGGGGCACCGGGGCCGCCGGGACGGGGGCCGCCCTGCGGACGGGGCGCCTGCGGACGCGCCATACCGGCGTTGCCGCCGGAGGTGAAGGGGTTGTTGCCCGGACGGGGGCCGCCGGGGCGACCGCCGGGACGCTGCGCCGGGGCGCCGGGACGCTGGCCACCGGGACGGCCCTGGCCGCCCTGCTGACCGCGGTCCTGACCCGGACCGGACGGACGGCTGCCACCGGGCTTGGGGGCACCGGGACGCGCACCGCCGGGCTTCGGTCCGGCCGGAGCCGGAGTCGAGGCGGCGGGAGCGGCCGGGGCGGCCGGCGGAGCGGTGAACTCCGGGGTGGCCGGGGCCGGACGCGGCGCGGGCCTCGGGCCCGGCGTCGGACGCGACCCCTGGGAGGGAGCCGGCGCGGGAGCCGGCGCGGGGGCCGACGGAGCCTCGGGCTGCTGGGCAGCCTCGGGCTTGGGGGCCGCCGCCGGACGCGGGGCAGCCGGACGCGCCGCCTGCGCCGGGGAGGGCGCCGCGGGCCTGGGGGCTGCCTTCTTCGGGGCTGCGGGGCGACCGGCGGACCGGCCGTTGCCACCGCCCTGGAAGGCGTCTGTCAGCTTGCGTACTACGGGCGCCTCGATCGTCGAAGACGCCGAACGGACGAACTCACCGAGTTCCTGGAGCTTGGCCATGACGACCTTGCTCTCTACACCGAACTCCTTGGCGAGTTCGTAGACCCGGACCTTAGCCACTTCGCTCCTCTGAGGTCCGGGTTGCGTCCGGACCGTCGCTAGTTCATGGGCGTACTCATCGCGTACTCATCGAGTGCTCATCGCAATCTCGACCTGCTTTCGACTCGCGAGGTACCAAGCCGCACGGGGTTTCGCGCGGCGTGTCTTCCTTACCAGTTGCCTACGTGCTGCTTTCAGCAACTTTGTGCCTGCTCGACGTAGCGGCGCAACGCCTTTACGTCGAGCGGACCCGGGACGCGGAGCGCCCGCGGGAACGCCTTGCGGCGCACTGCCTGGTCGACACAGACCGGTGCGGGGTGCACGTAAGCACCCCGGCCGGGCAGCGTACCGCGTGGATCAGGGGCGCATTCACCCTCGACCACCACGGTGCGCAGCAGCTCGCTCTTGACCGCTCGCTCCCGGCACCCCACGCAGGTGCGCTCAGGGCAGGCTCGGGTACGTGTCCGGCCAGACACTTCTAAGTCTACCTCCCCGGACCGACCTCACCCCTTCAGGGCAAGCATCGAACACATACCGCACGCCAGACTGTCGTGATCTCAGCGCCGCGCGGCTTGGATCTATTCCCCGCGCTCGTCCGCCGGGCGGTCGGAGGGCTGCTCGGTGTCCGGCCGGATGTCGATCCGCCAGCCGGTCAGCCGGGCCGCGAGCCGGGCGTTCTGCCCTTCCTTGCCGATCGCCAGCGACAGCTGGTAGTCGGGCACGATCACGCGTGCGGAGCGGGCCGCCAGGTCCACGACCTCCACCTTGGAGACGCGGGCCGGGGAGAGCGCGTTCGCCACCATCTCGGCCGGGTCGTCCGACCAGTCGACGATGTCGATCTTCTCGCCGTTCAGCTCACCCATGACGTTGCGCACCCGGCCGCCCATGGGGCCGATGCAGGCACCCTTGGCGTTCAGGCCCGAGCGGGTGGAGCGGACGGCGATCTTGGTGCGGTGGCCGGCCTCGCGGGCGATCGCGGAGATCTCGACGGACCCGTCGGCGATCTCCGGCACCTCCAGCGCGAACAGCTTCTTCACCAGGTTGGGGTGGGTGCGCGACAGCGTCACGGAGGGACCGCGCACGCCCTTGGCCACGCGGACGACGTACGACCTCAAGCGCATGCCGTGCGGGTAGGTCTCGCCCGGCACCTGCTCCTGCACCGGAAGGATGGCCTCCAGCTTGCCGATGTCGACGAGCACGTTCTTCGGGTCGCGGCCCTGCTGGACCACGCCCGTGACGATGTCGCCCTCACGGCCGGCGTACTCGCCGAGCGTCGCGTCGTCCTCGGCGTCGCGCAGCCGTTGCAGGATGACCTGCTTGGCGGTGGTGGCGGCGATGCGGCCGAAGTCGGACGGGGTGTCGTCGAACTCGCGGGCCGCCTGGCCCTCCTCGAGGTCGTCCGGGTCCTCCTTCGCCCACACGGTCACATGGCCGGTGTTCCGGTCGAGCTCCACGCGCGCGCGTCGGCGGCTTCCCTCGGTGCGGTGGTAGGCGATGAGGAGGGCCGACTCGATCGCCTCGACCAGCAGGTCGAAGGAGATCTCCTTCTCCCGCACCAGACCCCGCAGGGCGCTCATGTCGATGTCCACGGCTACGCCTCCTCCTCTTCCGTCGTGTTCTCGTCGTTCTTCATGCTGTTCTTGCCGCCGTCGTCCTTGCGGTTGAACTCGACCTGGACGCGGGCCTTGTCGATGTCGCCGAAGGCGAGTCTGCGGGTGGTGGCCTTGCGGCCCTTCACGCCGGGCACTTCGAGGTCGAGTCCCTCGTCGTCCAGGCCGAGGATGCGGGCGACCAGTTCACCGCCCTCCCCGAGCTGGAAGCGCACCAGGCGGTCCGTGGCGCGCACGTAGTGGCGGTGCTCGGTGAGCGAGCGCTCCGCGCCCGGGGTGCCGACCTCGAGGGTGTACTCCGCGTCGCCCATCGCGTCGGTCTCGTCGAGCTTCGCCGAGAGCGCGCGGCTCACATCGGCGATCCGGTCCAGGTCGGCTCCGGTGTCGGAGTCGACGACGACACGCAGCACACGCTTGCGGCCGACCGAGTCCACCGCGATCTCCTCGAGGTCCAGTCCCTGGGAGGCGACGAGCGGCTCGAGCAGCTCTCGCAGCCTGTCGCTCTGGGTGGTGCTCATCCGGGTGACTCCTCGGCCGCGTGTGCTGTTGTGGGACGGTGCGCGTGTCTGGTCAAAGGGTATCCGGTCCCGGGGGGTGTTGCCGTCCACCCCCGGCCCGGCGGTGCCGATGAGTGGTGCCCGGGCACCGCCCGGGTACCGTGATCACGGGCAGGCCGCACCGCTGGTCCCGGCCGCCGCCCGCTGCTCTTCCGCACCGCCGCACCCGGTCGTTCACCATCGCCTCACCCGCCGCTTTGCCGTCGCTTCCGTACGAGCCTGTCGAGGACGTCTGCCGTGTCGTTTGCCGCATCGCCGCGCCCGGCCCCGGGGCCGCGCAGAAGGAGCCTGCTCGCGTCGGCCGCCGGGGTCGCCCTGCTCACCGGCTGCACCGGCGGCTCGGATTCCGGCGGCACGGACGCCGACGCGTCTGCCGTCGAGCGGGCCCGCGCGCGGGCGGCCCGGGACAGCGAGGAGCTGGCCGGGCGTTACGCGGCGGTGGCCGCCGCGCATCCGGGGCTCGCGGAGCGGTTGCGCCCGCTGCGCGCGGAGGTCGTACGGCACGCGGAGGCGTTCGGCGGCGTACGGGCCGCGTCACCGCAGGCGTCGCCGTCGGTCTCGGCGCGGGCCGCCGGGCCCCAGGACGGGTCCGGTCCGGTGCCGGCGAGCGAGAAGGACGCCCTGGCCCTGCTCGTCGTCGCGGAGCGGAAGCTGGCGGACCGGCGGGCCGAGGCGCTGCTCCAAGTGCCGGGCGAACTGGCGCGGTTGCTGGCGTCGGTGGCGGCGGCGGGCGCCGCGCACGTGTATCTGCTGACGGAGGGTGACGGGTGAGCGAGGCGGAGGACAGGGAGCTGACCGCCGTGCAGGCGGCGCTGGCGGCGGAGCACGCCGCGGTGTACGGCTACGGGGTCGTCGGCGGGCGGGTCGGCGAGGAGCGGCGCTCCGAGGCGCGGACGGCGTACGACGCGCACCGGGCGCGGCGGGACGCGCTGGCTCGCGAGGTCCGCGACCTCGGGGGCGAGCCGGTCGCCGCGGCGGCCGGGTACGCGCTGCCGTTCACGGTGCCGGACTCGGCGACGGCGGTGCGGCTCGCGGCCGAGCTGGAGGACCGGGTGGCCGGGGTCTACTCCGACCTGGTGCGGGCCGCCGAAGGCGAGCGGCGGACGGCCGCCGCGGGGGCGCTGCGGGAGGCGGCGGTCCGGGCGGTGCGGTGGCGGGGCGGGAGCGTAGCCTTCCCTGGGCTCGCGGAGCGGGCCGGCGGCCCGTCGGCGCCGGACACGGCGTCGGACTCGTCCCCGGACCCGGCGTCCGCCCCGCCCACCGCTTCGGCGGCTCCGACCGCGTAACACGTACGGGTGTCCGTACGGGAAGGGAACGGCTCGCGCATGGCTTTCGAACCGCCGCGGCGTCTGGTCACGGCGCTCGGTGAGACGGCACCGGACGGTGACGACTGGTTGGAGAGGCTGCCCGGGGCGGCCGAGCGGGCCGTGGCGCTGCGGGGGTCGACCGTGGAGCGGGTGCAGGTGCCCGGGGGGCGCAGCAGCCTGGTGGTCCTGGTGCGGACGGCCGACGGGACGCCCGCGGTGCTGAAGCTGGCCCCGCGCAGGGCGCGGCCGGAGAGCGAGCGGGCCGCGCTCGCCCACTGGGCCGGGAAGGGCGCGGTGCGGCTCCTCGACGAGGAGGCCACGGAGGGCGTTCTGCTGCTGGAGCGGCTGCATCCGGACGTGTCGGTGCGGTCGCTGCCGGAGGCGAAGGCGTTGCTGGAGGCCGCGGGCACGCTGCGGCGGCTGTGGGTGGAGCCGCCCGCCGGTCACGCCTTCGAGACCGTGGCGGAGCGGACCGGGCGGCAGGCCGACGCGATGCGGGCGGGTGCGGCGGCCGACGCGCAGACGGCCCCGCTGGTCGACGCGGCGCTCACGGCCCGCGGGGAGCTGTTGGCCGCGCCGCCGGAACAGCGGTTGCTGCACGGCACGTTCCGGCAGAGCAAGGTGCTCGCCGGGGACCGGACGCCGTGGCTGGCCGTGGGTCCCGACCCGGTGGTGGGCGAGTGCGCCTTCGATCTCGCGCGGTTGGTGCGGGACCGGGTGGAGGATCTCATCGCCCAGCCGTCGGGCGCCTCGACGACCCGGCGGCGTGTGAAGCGGCTCGCGGAGTCGCTGGACGTCGACCAGGAACGGCTGCGCGGCTGGACGCTGTTCCGCGCGGTCGAGTCGGGCGTGCGGGCGCGTCGGGTGGGCCGGGAGAAGGACGCGGAACTGCTGCTGGAGTTCGCCGGCTGGCTGTAGGGCGCGGGGCGCTCGCCGCGGGCCGGGCGGGGTGCCGCTCGTGTGTCCCTCACGGAACCGGCGCGGAGGACCGCTCCCGCTTGCTCGGGGACCGGGCCTGACGCTCGTGCGTGCAGCGCGGAGCCGGCGCAGGGCCGCCGCTGATGAGGTCTTCGAGGGTCAGAGGGCTGTGCCCCTCGGCTCGGGGACGTGGGTGCGGAGGCGGTACGTGCGTGACCTCGGTCGAGACGGCGCCGGCCGGTCGGGGCGGGCGGCGGGAGCGTCGCGTGAGCCGGGGCGGCCGCGCACGCCGCAGGGGGACGCCCGCTCGATGCGGGCGCCCCCCTGCGGGTCGGTGGGTCAGGCGGTGAGGCGGGCGATCGCTTCGTCGACCGTCAGTTCCTCGCGCTCGCCGGTGCGGCGGTCCTTCAGCTCGACCACGCCCTCGGCGGACCGGCGTCCGGCGACCAGGATCTGCGGTACGCCGATCAGTTCGGCGTCCGTGAACTTGACGCCCGGGGAGACGCCCGCACGCTCGTCGACCAGGACCCGGAGGCCGGCGGCGGCCAGCTTGTCGGAGACCTCCAGGGCCAGCTCGGTCTGCAGTGCCTTGCCCGCGGCGACGACGTGGACGTCGGCCGGGGCGACCTCCCGGGACCAGACGAGGCCCTTGTCGTCGGCGTGCTGCTCGGCGAGGGCGGCCACCGCACGGGAGACGCCGATGCCGTAGGAGCCCATGGTGACGCGGGCCGGCTTGCCGTTCTGGCCGAGGACGTCGAGCTTGAGGGCGTCGGCGTACTTGCGGCCCAGCTGGAAGATGTGGCCGATCTCGATGGCGCGGTCCAGCGTGAGACCGGTGCCGCACTTGGGGCACGGGTCGCCGTCCCGGACCACGACGACGTCCACGTACGCGTCGACCTCGAAGTCGCGGCCCGCCACGACGTTCCTGGCGTGGGTGTGCTCCTTGTTGGCGCCCGTGATCCACGCCGTGCCCGGCGCCACGCGCGGGTCGGCGATGTACGTGACCTTGTCGCCCAGGCCCTGCGGACCGACGTAGCCGCGGACCAGGTCGGGGCGGCCCACGAAGTCCTCGGCGGTGACCAGTTCGACCGCGGCGGGGGCGAAGTGCGCCTCCACCTTGTCCAGGTCGACCTCGCGGTCGCCGGGGACGCCCACGGCGACGATCTCGCCGTCGACCTTGACGAGAAGGTTCTTGAGGGTCGCGGAGGCCGGGACGCCGAGCGAGGCGGCCAGGGTCTCGATGGTGGGGGTGTCCGGGGTGGGGATGTCCTCGGCGGCGGGCACACCGGCCGCGTCGACCGGGGTGAGCGCGTAGGTGATCGCCTCCGTGTTGGCGGCGAAGTCGCAGTTCGGGCAGTCCGCGAAGGTGTCCTCGCCGGCCTCGGCGGGCGCGAGGAACTCCTCGGACTTGGAGCCGCCCATGGCGCCGGCGGTCGCCGCGCAGATGCGGTAGTCGAGGCCGAGGCGCTCGAAGATGCGCTGGTAGGCGGCGCGGTGCAGGGCGTAGGACTCGGCCAGGCCCTCGTCGGCGACGTCGAAGGAGTAGGAGTCCTTCATCAGGAACTCGCGGCCGCGCAGGATGCCGGCCCGGGGGCGGGCCTCGTCGCGGTACTTGTTCTGGATCTGGTAGAGGATGACCGGCAGGTCCTTGTAGGAGGACGCCTGGTCCTTCACCAGCAGGGTGAAGATCTCCTCGTGGGTGGGGCCGAGGAGGTAGTCGCCGCCCTTGCGGTCCTGGAGGCGGAACAACTCGGGGCCGTACTCGTCCCAGCGGCCGGTCGCCTCGTAGGGCTCGCGCGGCAGCAGGGCGGGGAGCTGCACCTCCTGGGCGCCGATGGCGTCCATCTCCTCGCGCACGATGCGCTCGATGTTGCCGAGGACCTTCTTGCCGAGGGGCAGCCAGCTCCACAGGCCGGCGGCGGTACGGCGCACGTACCCGGCGCGGACCAGCAGCTTGTGGCTGAGGACCTCGGCGTCCGCCGGGTCGTCGCGCAGCGTCTTCGCCATCAACTTCGACATGCGCTGGACCGGTGCGTTGGCCATGGTTCTCGTGTCTCCTGCTGCGTAAGGGTGGTGCTAGGAGGTTAGCCGGGCGGTCCATCCCCGCGGAAATCGGTTATCGGCCGCCGGAGGGCCTGCGCAGGGGCAGTGGGGCGCCCATCACCGCGTACGGCTTGGGGGCGCTGGGGAACAGGACCCGGCGGGCGAGGTCCTGGTAGCCGAGGGAGCGGTAGAGGCCGCGGGCGGGGCTTTCGGTGTCGATCGCGGAGAGGATCGAACGGGGCTGGGCGGCGGTGTCGGTGATCGTGGTGATCAGGGTGCGGCCCGCGCCGCGGTGCTGGTGGGCCGGGTGGACGTGGAGTTCGGTGATGACGAAGGAGTCGTCGAGCCAGGAGTCGTTGCCCTCGGCGCGGAGGTAGGGCTCGACGACGGTGGACCACCACTGGGTGCGGTCGTTGGGCATGCCGTAGACGAAGCCGACCAGGTCGCCTCCGACGGTGGCGCCGAGCGCTCGGGCGCCCGGGTGGGTCATGTGGCGCAGGACGATCTGGCGGCGGACGGCCACCTCGTCGGGGCCGAGTCCGAAGGCGGCGGCTTGGACCGCGAGGGCCTCGTCCACGTGCGCGGCGAGGTCCAGGGGGCCGATCACGAGGTCCATGGCGGGGAGCCTACCCGGGCCTTCCGCAGGATCACGTCGGGGTCGCGGGGCGTTCGCGGTGGTGCCCGGTGAAGCGCCCGGGGAGCGTCGGCGCGGGGCGTGGGGCGTGGCAGGGGGCGTCGACGGGTGAGCCGCGCCGGGCGGGGTGCCCCGGACGGCACCCGCGCGCCGGACCGTCAGAACAGCACGCTCATGAAGGTGCCGACCTCCTGGAAGCCGACCCGCCGGTACGTGCGTCGCGCCGCGGTGTTGAAGTCGTTGACGTACAGGCTGGCCACCGGGGCGACGTCCGCCAGGGCGTAGCGCAGGACCGCCGCCATGCCCGGGGCCGCGAGGCCCTTGCCGCGGTACTCGGGGGCGACCCAGACGCCCTGGATCTGGCAGGCGCGGTCGGTGGCGGCGCCGATCTCGGCCTTGAAGACGACCTTGCCGTCGGCGTCGAAGCGGGCGAAGGAGCGGCCGGAGCCGACGAGTTCGGCGACCCGGGCCTGGTAGAGCAGTCCGCCGTCGCCGGCCATCGGGGAGATGCCGACCTCTTCGGTGAACATCGCCACGCAGGCGGGCATGATCCGGTCCATCTCGTCCTTGCGGACGCGGCGGACGTACGGGTCGGGGGCGATGTCGGCCGGCATGCGGTCGGTGACCATGAGGGGCTGCCGGGTGCGGACCTCGCGGGCCGGGCCCCAGCCCGGTTCGAGGAGCCGCCACAGGAGGGCCGTGGTGTCGGCGGGGCCGACGATCGAGGAGCAGCGGCGGCCGGCCCGTCGGGCGCGGTCGGCGAAGGCCCGGACGGCACGCGGGGTCGCGCAGATGGGGACGAGGTTGGCGCCCGCGTAGCACAGGGACGTCAGCATGCCGTGCTCGTACCAGCCCCACATCTCGCCGCCGAGGCGCCACGGGTCGAGGCCCGCGATCTGCACCCGGGCGGTCACGAAGGCGTTAGCGACCGGCTCACGGCCGAGGATGGCCAGCGCGGCGTCGAGATCGTTCGGTTCGAGCACGCGGGATGTGGTCTGCGTCAACACGTGCGGGGGCCTCACCCTGAGATCTGCTGGTCCCCGCACTGTACCTGCCGCAAAAAGGCCGCGCCGCCCCCGAGGGCGACGCGGCAGGCGCGGGGGTTCAGCCCGCGATCGCGACCGAGGGTTCGCCGGAGGCCACACCGTCGGCCTCCATCTGCTCGGCGATCTTCATGGCCTCCTCGATGAGGGTCTCCACGATCTTGGACTCGGGGACGGTCTTGATGACCTCGCCCTTGACGAAGATCTGCCCCTTGCCGTTGCCCGAGG
>NZ_JBWKKZ010000021.1:0-25206 GCF_056430705.1 Streptomyces sp. NPDC045956
TACACCACGGGCGAGCCGGTCCCGGCGGAGGAGCTGCGGGCCCATCTTGCCCAGTCGTTGCCGGCGTACATGGTGCCGTCCGCGTTCGTGACGCTCGACGCACTCCCGCTGACCGCGAACGGCAAACTCGACCGCAAGGCCCTGCCCACCCCGCGGTTCGACGGTGTGGAGGCGTCGGGGCGTGGTCCGCGCGATGACCGGGAGGAGGTCCTCTGCCATCTCTTCGCGGACGTCCTGGGTCTGGAGCGGGTCGGTATCGACGACAGCTTCTTCGATCTGGGCGGCCACTCCCTGCTCGCCACCCGCCTCGTCGCCCGCATCCGCACCACCCTCGACGCCGAAGTCCCGGTACGCGCCCTCTTCGACACCCCGTCCGTCGCGGGGCTCGCCCGAGCCCTTGCCGACGCAGGCCACGCGAGGGCGGCTCTAACGGCTCAGCCGCGTCCGGAGCGGGTGCCGTTGTCGCCGGCCCAGCAGGGACAGTGGTTCCTGCACAAGCTCGAAGGCCCCAACGCCACCTACAACATCCCCATCGCCCTGCGCCTGACCGGCACCCTCGACCAGGACGCCCTGCGCGCCGCCCTCACCGACGTCAGCGCACGCCATGAGGCTCTGCGCACCGTCTACGCGGAGGACGAGCACGGCGCCCACCAGGTCATCCTCACTCCGGGCCAGGCCACTCCCCTCTTCGAGGTGCGCGCTGTCACGAGCGAGGGCCTCGTGGACGCGCTGGCCGACGCGGCCGGGCACGCCTTCGACCTGACCCGTGACCTGCCGCTGCGCACCACTCTGTTCCGTCTCGGTGAGACCGAGCACGTCCTGCTGCTCCTGGTCCACCACATCGCCGCCGACGAGGGCTCCTTCGCGCCCCTCGCCCGGGACCTGACCACGGCGTACGCGGAACGGGTTGCCGGACGTGAGCCGTCCTGGGCCCCGCTGCCGGTGCAGTACGCCGACCACACCCTGTGGCAGCGTGACGTCCTGGGCACCGAGGACGACCCCGACTCCGTCCTGAGCAAGCAGCTCGCCTACTGGACGCAGAACCTGGCCGGCCTCCCGGCCGAGCTGGACCTGCCCACCGACCGGCCCCGGCCCGCCACCCCGTCCCACCAGGGCGGCACCGTCACCTTCACCATCCCCGCCGACCTGCGCGAACGCATCGAGACACTGGCCCGGCAGGAACAGGCCAGCACCTTCATGGTCCTCCAGGCCGCCCTCGCCGTACTCCTCTCCCGGCTGGGTGCGGGTACGGACATTCCGATCGGCTCGCCCATCGCCGGACGCACCGACGACGCCGTCGAAGACCTGGTCGGCTTCTTCGTCAACACCCTCGTCCTGCGCACCGACCTCACCGGCAACCCCACCTTCACCGAGCTTCTGGCACGCGTCCGGGAAACCGACCTCGCCGCCTACGCCCACCAGGACATCCCCTTCGAACGCCTCGTCGAGGCCCTCAACCCCGAGCGCTCCGCCAACCGGCACCCCCTCTTCCAGGTCCGCCTCGTCGTGCAGAACGCGGACCCCCGGTCCTCCGCGGGGGCCGCGCTGGCGCTTCCGGGGCTCACGGTCTCCACGGAGGCGACCTCCGACGAGGGCGCGAAGTTCGACCTGCTGCTCCGCCTGTACGACGCGGACTCGGGCCTCGGCGGCGTGCTGGAGTACAGCGCGGATCTCTATGACGCGGCCACTGCGGAGTCCCTCGCCCAGCGCTTCGTGCGCGTGCTGCGCGGCGCCGTCACCGAGCCCGAGCGGCCTGTCGGCCGGATCGATGTACTGGACGGTGCCGAGCGCGGCCGTCTGCTGGAGACCTGGAACGCCACCGCACGGGACGTCGATCCGGCAAGTGTGGTCGAGCTGTTCGCGGCCCAGGTCGCCCGTACCCCCGACGCCGAGGCGCTGCTCTTCGAGGAGACCACCCTCACGTACGCGGAGCTGGACCAGCGCAGCAACCGCCTCGCTCGTCTGCTGGCCGAGTACGGCGTGGGCCCCGAGCGGTTCGTCGCGGTGGCCCTCCCCCGTTCCGTGGAACTCATCGTGAGCCTCCTCGCCGTGCTCAAGGCCGGAGGCGCCTATCTGCCCCTGGACCTCGACCAGCCGGCGGAGCGGGTCCGTTACATGGTCGAGGACGCCGCCCCCTTGCTGATCCTCACCGACGAGCGGTCGTCCGGCCTCGTGGCGGAGACCCCCGACCGCAAGGTGCTCGTGTGGGACGCCGAAGAGACCAGGAGGGCACTGGCCGAGGCATCGGGTGACGCGCTCGGTTCCCTCGGCGGGACGGCGACGGGCGGGTCACGCCCCGGTGGGTTGCCCCTGCCGAACGACCCCGCGTACGTCATCTACACCTCGGGCTCGACGGGCCGCCCCAAGGGAGTCGTCGTCGAGCACCGTTCGGTGGGGGCCTACCTCCAGCGCGCGCGGCAGGTCTACCAGGATGCCGCCGGTACGGCCCTGCTCCACTCCCGCATCGCCTTCGACCTGACCGTGACCGCGTTGTACACCCCGCTGGTCTCGGGCGGGCGGGTCCGCCTGGCCGACCTCAAGGACGAGTCGGGCGGCGCGGACACCTCCGCCCGGCCGACCTTCATGAAGGCCACGCCGAGTCACCTGGCGCTGCTGGGCTCCCTCCCGGACACCGTCTCGCCGACCGGCACGCTCATCCTCGGGGGTGAGCAGCTGCTCGGCGAGAACCTGGCCGAGTGGCGCGCACGGCACCCCGACGTGACGGTCGTCAACGCCTACGGCCCGACCGAGGCCACCGTCAACTGCACCGACTACACACTCGAACCGGGTGCTCCGACGCCGTCGGGACCGGTGCCGATCGGGCGACCGTTCTGGAACACCCGGGCCTACGTCCTGGACGCGCACCTGCAACCCGTACCGGTCGGCGTCCCGGGCGAGCTCTACATCGCCGGCACCGGCCTGGCGCGCGGTTACCTGGGGCGCCCGGACATGACCGCCGAACGGTTCGTGGCCGACCCGTTCGACGCGAGCGGCTCCGGCTCCCGCATGTACCGCACCGGCGACCTCGCCCTGTGGGGCAAGGACGGACAGCTGCGGTACGTGGGCCGCGCCGACCAGCAGGTCAAGCTGCGCGGCTACCGACTGGAGCTGGGTGAGATCGAATCGGTGCTGGTGGGCACGGCCGGCGTGCACCAGGCGGCGGTGGTCCTCGCGGAGGACGGCTCGGGGGACAAGCGTCTCGTCGCCTACGTCGTCCCGGGCACCGGCCGACAGTCCGCCCCGACCGCGGCGACCCTGCGCGCGCACCTCGCGGAGAGCCTGCCCGACTACATGGTGCCGTCCGCGTTCGTCCTGCTCGACGCACTGCCGCTGACCGCGAACGGGAAGCTGGACCGCGGCGCGCTCCCGGTACCGATGGAGGAGCGCGAGCCCACCGCTCCCGTCCAGAAGGCCCACAACCCGTGGGAAGAGGTCCTCGGCCGACTGTTCGCCGACGTGCTCGGTGTCGAGGAGGTCGGCCGGGAGGACGACTTCTTCGAGTTGGGCGGACACTCACTGCTCGCCATCCGGCTGCTGGCACGCGCTCGTTCGGCGCTCGGTATGACGCTGTCGGTGCGCGACATGTTCGACAACCCGACGGTCGCCGGCCTCGCCAGGCTGATGACGGTCGCCGGCCGGACGGGCCGTCCGGTGGTGGCGCGGGCGGTGCGTCCGGAGCGGGTGCCGTTGTCGTACGCGCAGCAGCGGCTGTGGTTCCTGCACCAGTTCGAGCCCGGCAGCGCCCTCTACAACATCCCCGTCGCCCTGCGCCTGACCGGCGCCCTCGACCACGACGCCCTGCGCGCCGCCCTGGCCGACGTCACCGCACGCCACGAGGCCCTGCGCACCCTCTACGCGGATGACGAGCACGGTGCCCATCAGGTCATCCTCACCCCCGACCGGGCCACCCCGAACGTCGAGGTACGGGACGTCACCGAGGACCGGCTCGCCGGCGAGCTGGCCGACGCCGTGGGCCAGGGCTTCGACCTCACCCGCGACCTGCCCCTGCGCACCACCCTCTTCCGCCTCGACGCGACCGAGCACGTCCTGCTGCTGGTCGTGCACCACATCGCCGCCGACGGCTGGTCGCTGACCCCGCTCGCCCGGGACCTCACCACCGCCTACACAGCCCGAGTGGCCGGACGCGAACCGTCCTGGACACCGCTGCCGGTCCAGTACGCCGACCACACCCTGTGGCAACGCGACGTCCTGGGCACCGAGGACGACCCCGACTCCGTCCTGAGCACGCAACTCGCCTACTGGACGCAGACCCTGTCGGGTCTCCCGGCCGAGCTGGACCTGCCCACCGACCGACCCCGGCCCGCGACCCCGTCCCACCAGGGCGGCACCGTCACCTTCACCATTCCCGCCGAACTCCACACCCGCATCACGCAGTTGGCCCGGCAGGAACAGGCCAGCACCTTCATGGTCCTCCAGGCCGCACTGGCCGTACTCCTGTCACGACTGGGAGCGGGCACCGACATCCCGATCGGCTCGCCCATCGCGGGGCGGACGGACGACGCGGTCGAGGACCTGGTCGGGTTCTTCGTCAACACCCTCGTCCTGCGCACCGACCTGAGCGGCAACCCCACCTTCACGGAGCTTCTGGCACGCGTCAGGGAAACCGACCTCGCCGCATACGCACACCAGGACATCCCCTTCGAACGCCTCGTCGAAGCCGTCAACCCCGAGCGTTCCACCAGCCGCCATCCCCTCTTCCAGACCATGCTCTCCCTCCAGAACGTCGACCCGGCAGCCGTCGCGACCGCCGGTCGGTTCCCCGGTCTGACGGCGCGCCCGGTGGACGCCGAGGGGGCGGTGTCGAAGTTCGACCTGCTGCTCGCCATGCAGGAACTCGAAGCCCCGGACGGTGGTCGATCAGGCGGCGTGCGTGCCGTGCTGGAGTTCAGCGCGGACCTCTTCGACCAGGAGAGTGCCGAGCTGCTCAGCCGCCGGTTCGTGCAGATCCTCGACGCCGTCCTCACCGCACCGGACACCCGGATCGGCCACACCCCGGTCCTCGACACCGACGAACAGCACACCCTCCTCACCCGCTGGGCCAACGGCACCACCACACCCACCACCGACGACCACGACCTCGTCCACCGCCTCCGCACCCACGCCACCCACACCCCCGACGCACCCGCCGTCATCCACGACGACACCACCACCTCCTACGCCGACCTCGACGCCCGCAGCGACCGACTCGCCCGACACCTGGTCCAGGCCGGAATGGGCCCGGAACGGTACGCGGCGGTGATGCTGCCGCGAACGACCGACCTGGTCACGGTGCTGCTGGCAGTACTGAAGACGGGTGGTGCGTATCTGCCGTTGGATGCCGACTTCCCCGTGGAGCGGCTGGCGTTCATGCGCGAGGAGACCCGGCCCGTCCTGGTCATCGACGAGGAGTGGCTGGAGGGGGCGTGGGAGCGTGAGCCGGCTGCGGGGACATCGCTGCCTGCTTCGGTCGATCCTGCGCTGGCCGCGTACGTGCTGTACACCTCGGGGTCGACGGGCCGTCCCAAGGGTGTGGTCGTCTCGCGCGGTGCGCTGGCGAACCTCCTCACCGACATGCGGGGGCGCATCCCGCTCACCGGCGAGGACCGGCTGCTGGCGGTCACGACCGTCGGATTCGACATCGCCGGACTGGAGCTGTTCGCACCGCTGACGGCGGGCGCGGCTGTGGTCGTGGCTCCGTCAGGTGTGGTGCACGAGCCCGAGCAGCTGCGTGCGCTGCTCATGGACGAGCGGGTCACCGTCATGCAGGCCACGCCCAGTCTGTGGCGGTCGGTGACCACAGACGCGGACGCCGCCGCCGCGCTCGCCGGTGTGCGAGTCCTCGCCGGTGGTGAAGCGCTGCCCGCCGACCTCGCCGACCGGCTCACCGAGGTGGCCGCTCAGGTCACCAACGTCTACGGGCCCACCGAGACGACGATCTGGTCCACCGCGACCACCCTCACCACGGGTGCGCCGGTGACCATCGGACAGCCGCTGGCCAACACCCGCGTCTACGTCCTCGACGACCACCTCCAGCCCGTCCCAGCAGGTGTCCCGGGTGAGCTGTACATCGCGGGTGAGGGTGTGGCCCGTGGATACCAGTCGCGCCCGGGTCTGACCGCTGAGCGTTTCGTCGCCGACCTGTACGGTCCGGCGGGGACGCGGATGTACCGCACCGGCGACGTGGTCCGCTGGACCCCCGACGGCCACCTCACCTACCTGCGCCGCGCCGACGACCAGGTCAAGGTCCGCGGCCACCGCATCGAACTCGGCGAGATCGAGGCACTTCTCACCACCCACCCGGCGATCGCACGTGCAGCGGTCATCGTCCGCGACGAACGACTCATCGCCTACACCACCGGCGAGACGGTCTCCTCACAGGAACTGCGCCGACACCTCGCGCAGTCGCTGCCCGCCTACATGGTGCCGTCCGCGTTCGTCGCGCTCGACGCACTGCCGCTGACCGCGAACGGCAAACTCGACCGCAAGGCCCTCCCCGACCCCGACTGGGACGGCGTGCACGCGTCGGCGCGCGGACCCCGTACCCCGCACGAGGAAGTCCTCTGCCACCTCTTCGCGGACGTCCTGGGCCTGGAGCGGGTCGGCATCGACGACAGCTTCTTCGACCTGGGCGGTCACTCGTTGCTGGCGACGCGGCTGGTGTCGCGTATCCGTACGGCTCTCGGAGTGGAGCTGTCGGTGCGCGCCCTGTTCGAAGCACCCTCCGTCGTGGGCCTGGCCCACGCCCTCGCGGGCGCAGGTGAGGCGAGGACGGCTGTCACCGCTCGGCGGCGTCCGGAGCGGGTGCCGTTGTCGTACGCGCAGCAGCGGCTGTGGTTCCTGCACCAGTTCGAGCCCGGCAGCGCCCTCTACAACATCCCCGTAGCCCTGCGCCTGACCGGCACCCTCGACCACGACGCCCTGCGCGCAGCCCTCACCGACGTCACCACACGCCACGAAGCCCTGCGCACCCTCTACGCCCAGGACGACCAAGGCGCCCACCAGATCATCCTCACCCCCGACCGGGCCACCCCCCTCTTCGAGGTACGGGACGTCACCGAAGCCGACCTCGACGCGGCCGTGGCCGCCACGGCCGCCCGGGGCTTCGACCTCACCCGCGACCTGCCCCTGCGCACCACCCTCTTCCGCCTCGACGAGACCGACCACGTCCTGCTGCTCGTCGTGCACCACATCGCCGCCGACGGCTGGTCCCTCACCCCCCTCGCCCGGGACCTCACCACCGCCTACACGGCCCGGGTGGCCGGACGCGAACCATCCTGGACACCGCTGCCGGTCCAGTACGCCGACCACACCCTGTGGCAGCGCGAGCTCCTGGGCACCGAGGACGACCCCGAAGCAGCTATCAACCGCCAACTGGCCTACTGGGAGCGGGCACTGTCGGACCTCCCGGCCGAGCTGGACCTCCCCACCGACCGGCCCCGGCCCGCCACCCCGTCCCACCAGGGCGGCACCGTCACCTTCACCATCCCCGCCGAACTCCACACCCGCATCACGCGGATGGCCCGGCAGGAACAGGCCAGCACCTTCATGGTCCTCCAGGCCGCCCTCGCCGTACTCCTCTCCCGCCTCGGCGCCGGCACCGACATCCCCATCGGCTCACCCATCGCCGGACGCACCGACGACGCCGTCGAAGACCTGGTCGGCTTCTTCGTCAACACCCTCGTCCTGCGCACCGACCTCACCGGCAACCCCACCTTCACCGAACTCCTCACCCGCGTACGCGAAACCGACCTCGCCGCCTACGCCCACCAGGACATCCCCTTCGAACGCCTCGTCGAAGCCGTCAACCCCGAACGCTCCACCAGCCGCCACCCCCTCTTCCAGACCATGCTCAATCCCAACGTGCTGACCTCGGCGGTCACGGGAACTGTGGAGTTCGGGGACCTCAAGGCGGCGCACCAGCCGAGCAGCACGGGTACGTCGCGGTACGACCTGTCGCTGTCCTATGCGGAGTTGGGCGGCGCGGCGGGCATCGACGCCGTGCTGGAGTTCAGCGCGGACCTCTTCGACCAGGAGAGTGCCGAGCTGCTCAGCCGCCGGTTCGTGCAGATCCTCGACGCCGTCCTCACCGCACCGGACACCCGGATCGGCCACACCCCGGTCCTCGACACCGACGAACAGCACACCCTCCTCACCACCTGGGTCAACGGCACCACCACACCCACCACCGACGACCACGACCTCATCCACCGCCTCCGCACCCACGCCACCCACACCCCCGACGCACCCGCCGTCGTCCACGACGACACCACCACCTCCTACGCCGACCTCGACGCCCGCAGCGACCGACTCGCCCGACACCTGGTCCAGGCCGGAATGGGCCCGGAACGGTACGCGGCGGTGATGCTGCCGCGAACGACCGACCTGGTCACGGTGCTGCTGGCAGTACTGAAGACGGGTGGTGCGTACCTGCCGCTGGACGCCGACTTCCCCGCCGACCGACTCACCTTCATGCGCGAGGAGACCCGGCCCGTCCTCGTCATCGACGAGGAGTGGCTGGACGGCGTGCGGGAGCGCGAGCCCCACCCTGTTACGCACCTGCCCGTCGACACCCGCCCCGACCAGGCCGCCTACGTCCTCTACACCTCGGGGTCGACGGGCCGCCCGAAGGGTGTGGTCATCTCGCGCGGTGCGCTGGCGAACCTCCTCACCGACATGCGGGGGCGCATCCCGCTCACCCGCGAGGACCGGCTGCTGGCGGTCACGACCGTCGGATTCGACATCGCCGGACTGGAGCTGTTCGCACCGCTGACCGCCGGCGCGGCCGTCGTCGTGGCTCCCGCGGGAGTCGTCCACGACCCCGACCAGCTGCGTGCACTCCTCACCGACGAGCAGGTCACCGTCATGCAGGCCACGCCGAGCCTGTGGCGGTCGGTGACCGCCGACGCGGACGCCGCCGCCGCGCTGGCCGGTGTGCGAGTCCTCGCCGGTGGTGAAGCACTGCCCGCCGACCTCGCCGACCGGCTCACCGAGGTGGCCGCCCAGGTCACCAACGTCTACGGGCCCACCGAGACGACGATCTGGTCCACCGCGACCACCCTCACCACGGGTGCGCCGGTGACCATCGGACAGCCGCTGGCCAACACCCGCGTCTACGTCCTCGACGACCACCTCCAGCCCGTCCCGGTGGGTGTGCCGGGCGAGCTGTACATCGCGGGCGAAGGCGTGGCCCGCGGATACCAGTCGCGCCCCGGCCTCACCGCGGAACGCTTCATCGCCGACCCCCACGGACCCGCCGGCACCCGCATGTACCGCACCGGCGACGTGGTCCGCTGGACCCCCGACGGCCACCTCACCTACCTGCGCCGCGCCGACGACCAGGTCAAGGTCCGCGGCCACCGCATCGAACTCGGCGAGATCGAGGCACTGCTCACCACCCACCCGGCAGTCGCACGTGCAGCGGTCATCGTCCGCGACGAACGACTCATCGCCTACACCACCGGCGAGACGGTCACTCCCGACGACCTCCGCGCCCACCTCGCCCGCACCCTGCCCGCCTACATGATCCCGGCTGCCTTCGTCACGCTCGACGCACTCCCGCTGACCGCGAACGGCAAACTCGACCGCAAAGCCCTCCCCGACCCCGACTGGGACGGCGTGAGCACGTCGACGCGCGGACCCCGTACCCCGCACGAGGAAGTCCTCTGCCGCATCGTCGCCGATGTCCTGGGCCTGGGACGGGTCGGCATCGACGACGACTTCTTCGACCTCGGCGGCGACAGCATCCGTTCGCTGCAACTCGTGGCGCAGGCACGGAGCGAAGGCGCCTCGTTCACCGTGCGGGACGTGTTCGAGCACAGGACCGTGGCCGTGCTGGCAGCGAACGCGCGCTTCGACGCGGCCGCTCCGGTGGTCGCCGACTTCGAGGCGGACGCGCCGCTCACCGGTCTCAGCCAGGAGGAGCTGGACCGCCTGCAAGCGGAATGGGACGCGTGAGCCCGGTCCACGCCGCGGCCCGGACGCCATCGACACCACTGACCCACGCCGGAGGAACGCCCCATGCCCATCGTGTCCGTCAACGGAATCAACCTGAACTACGACGACTCCGGTGGTCCCGGTGAGCCCGTCGTCCTGGTGATGGGATCCGGCGCCTCCGGGCGTGCCTGGCATCTGCACCAGGTGCCGGCCCTGAGGGACGCGGGCCACCGGGTCATCACGTTCGACAACCGCGGGATCCCGCCGACCGATGTCTGCGCCGAGGGGTTCACGGTGCACGACCTCGTGCGTGACCTCGCGGGCCTGATCGAACACCTCGGGCTCGGCGCGTGCCGCCTGGTGGGCACGTCCATGGGGGCGTACGTGGTGCAGGAACTGGCGCTGGCGCGGCCCGAACTGGTGCGCCAGGCGGTTCTCATGGCCACCAGGGGGCGGGTGGACGCCATGCGGCGGGCGCTGACCGCGGCGGAGATCGCGCTCTACGACTCCGGGACGACGCTGCCCCCGCGGTTCGACGCGGTGGTCCAGGCCATGCGTAACCTGTCCCCGCGTACCCTCGCGGACGACACCGCCGTCGGCGACTGGCTGGATGTCCTGGAGGCGACGTCCGGTTCCGGACCCGGGGAGCGGGTCCACATGACCCTCGATCCCGTGCCGGCGCGTCTCGATGCCTACCGGGCGATCAACGTGCCCTGTCATGTCATCGCTTTCCAGGACGACCTGGTGACGCCGCCGGGTCTGGGGCGGGAAGTCGCCGAGGCGATTCCGGGTGCCTCGTTCGAAGAGATACCCGGGTGCGGTCACTTCGGGTACCTGGAGGATCCGGACTCCGTCAACAAGAGCGTCGTGGAGTTCTTCCGTCAGGTCCCCGACATTCCGGCTCATTGAGAACCGGCACTTCCGATTCCTGTCCAGCAGCCCCGTGCGGTTATCGCGTACGGGCGAATCCCGAATCGAGATCTGATGACTCAACAGCACGACTGGCGGCCCCTCGAGATCACGCCGGAGAGCGCGGGTGTCGCGGCGACGCCCGCGGGGCTCGCCGAATTCGTGAGTGACACGGAGCGGGTCGGCGAGATGCTCGTCCGCGAGAAGGCTCTGGTTTTCCGCGGCTTCCGGGTGGACGACGGCACGCTGGATTCCGTGATGGATCCCCTGCTGCCCAACCGGCTCGCCTATGTGCACGGCAACTCGCCGCGCAGCAAGGTGGGGAGCAATGTGTACACCTCGACGGAATACCCGTCGGAGCTGACCATCTCCATGCACAACGAGCTGTCGTACGCGTACGCCTGGCCGTCGCGGCTGCTCTTCTTCGCGGCGCACGAGCCCACCACCGGTGGAGCCACGCCGGTCGTCGACGGGGTGACCTGGCTGGAGTCGCTGGCGCCCGAGGTCCGGGAGGCGTTCGCCGGGGGCGTGCGCTACACGCAGAACCTGCACGGCGGGGCCGGGCTCGGCAAGAGCTGGCAGGACACGTTCGAGACCGACGACCGGGCCGATGTAGAGGTCTTCCTCAAGGGCACGGAGGCCGAGTGGGAGTGGCTGGGGGACGGCGGTCTGCGGGTGACGCAGGTGCGGCCGTCCACGGTGCGCCACCCGGTGACGGGCGCGGAGGTGTGGTTCAACCAGTCCGACCAGTGGCATCCGGCCGCGCTCGGTGACGACATGGCCGCCGAACTCGCCCAGATCCTGCCCGAGGAGGAGCTGCCGCAGTCCGTCCGGTTCGCCGACGGCAGCCCGATCCCGGCCGAGTACGTCATCGAGGTGCGCGACAAGGGGCTCGACGCCGCGGTGGACGTCGACTGGCGCACCGGGGACCTTCTGCTGATCGACAACGTGCTGGTGGCGCACGGCCGGCGTCCGTTCACCGGGCCGCGCCGCATCCTGGTCGCGATGTCCGACTGACGCGTCCCGGGTACCGCCCCGCCCGGGCCTCCCCCGGCCTCGGCCCCGGCCCGGCGTCGTCGGCGCGCGCCGACGGCCCGTGCCTCCTGCCCGCTCCGTACCGGAAGAACAGGAATTCCGTCGCTATGACCCATGCTCCGAACACCGGCCTCGACACCGCCCTCCACGACGACGCGCCCGTGGAGGATCTCCGGCTGGACCACGTGGAACTCTACGTCGAGGACCTCGACCGCAAGGTCGCCGACTGGACCGGCGGTTACGGCTTCACCGTCGTCGGTACCGCGGGGTCCCCCGCGGAGGGATTCCGCAGCGCCGCCCTGCGTCAGGGCCGGATCCTCCTGGTGCTGACGGAGAGCACCTCGGACGAGCACCCGGCCGCCGCCTACGTCCACTCGCACGGGGACGGCGTGGCCCGCATCGCCCTGCGCGCCCCGGACGTGGCGGCGGTCTTCGACCACGCCGTGCGCAACGGTGCCCGTCCGCTGGCGCGGCCGGTGCACCACGACGGACCCGGCGTGGTCGTCACCGCGACGGTGTCCGGCTTCGGCGACGTCGTGCACTCCCTGGTGCAGCGGGCCGAGGAGGACCCCTCGGGGCTCCCCGAGGGCTTCGTACCGGTCGACGCCGCGGTGGACGGGCCGCAACCGGGAGAGGGCCGGCCCTCGGCGGACCTCCCCGGGCTCGTCGAGATCGACCACTTCGCCGTGTGCGTGAACATCGGCGAGCTGGACGACACCATCGCGTTCTACCGGCAGGCCCTGGGCTTCCGGGAGATCTTCGAGGAGCGCATCGTCGTCGGCACCCAGGCGATGCTGTCGAAGGTGGTGCAGAGCCGGTCCGGGGACATCACGTTCACGGTCATCCAGCCGGACCCGGTGGCCGACGCCGGTCAGATCGACGAGTTCCTCAAGAACCACGACGGTGCGGGCGTCCAGCACATCGCCTTCTCCAGCGACGACGCCGCCCGTTCGGTCCGCACGCTGGGCGGGGCAGGCGTGGAGTTCCTCACCACCCCGGCGACCTACTACGAACTGCTGGGCCAGCGGGTGCGGTTGCGCAAGCACGACCTCGCGGAGCTGGGCGAGCTGAACATCCTCGTCGACGAGGACCACGGCGGTCAGCTGTTCCAGATCTTCACGCGCTCGACGCACGCGCGGCGGACCCTGTTCTTCGAGGTCATCGAGCGGCTCGGCGCCGAGACGTTCGGCTCGTCCAACATCAAGGCGCTGTACGAGGCCGTGGAGCTGGAACGGCATCGGGAGAACGGCTGGTCCAGGTGACGGCCCGGAGCCTCGCGCCCACCGCGCGGCCAACGGGCACCGCGGGCACCGCGGGCACCGCGGGCGGTACGGACCGTGCGGGCGCCGCGGAGGGCCGGTCGGCCGGGGTGCCGTTGTGCCTGGACGACGTCGAGCGCGCGGCCGCCGCCGTGCTTCCGCACGGGGTCCGGGACTTCGTGGCGGGCGGCAGCGGGGCGGAGCGCACACTCGCCGACAACCGTGCCGCCCTGGACCGGATCCGGGTCGTGCCGCGGGCGCTGCGGGACGTGTCGGGGTGCGACACCGGCACGACGCTGCTGTCGCGGCGGGTCGCCATGCCGGTGGCCACCGCGCCGATCGGGTACCAGAAGCTGGTGCACCCGCGGGGGGAGCTGGCCGCGGCGGCCGCCGCGAAGGAGGCGGGTGTCCCCTTCACCGTCGGGACGCTGAGCAGCTTCCCGCTGGAGCGGGTCGCGGCGGTCGGGGCGATCACCTGGTTCCAGCTGTACTGGCTGCGGGACCGTGCCCTCTCGTTCGACCTGGTACTCAGGGCCGAGGCGGCCGGCTGCGCCGCCGTGATGCTCACGGTGGACGTGCCGTGGATGGGCCGCAGGCTGCGTGACATGAGCAACGGCTTCGCGCTGCCGGACGACGTCGTGGCCGCCAACTTCACGACGGGTACGGCGTCCGAGGCGCACCGGGCGAGTCCGGGCGGCTCGGCGCTGGCGGCGCACACGAGCACGGCGTTCGACCCGTCGTTGAGCTGGTCGGACCTGGAGGAGCTGCGGCGGCGTACCCGGCTGCCGCTCATCGTCAAGGGGCTGCTCGACCCGGCGGACGCGGCGCGGGCCGCCGAGGCCGGGGCGGACGCCGTGGTGGTCTCCAACCACGGCGGACGGCAGCTGGACGGCGCGGTGGCGAGCGCCGACGTGCTGGAAGCGGTGTGCGCCGAGGTGGCCGGGCGGTGCGAGGTGCTGCTGGACAGCGGTGTCCGCAGCGGCACCGACGTGCTGAAGGCGCTGGCCTCGGGGGCGAGCGGAGTGCTCGTCGGGCGCCCGCTGCTGTGGGGGCTGGCCGCCGGTGGCACCGAGGGGGCCCGCGGGGTGCTCGGGCTGCTGGCGGAGGAGTTCCGCGACGCCCTGGGGCTGGCGGGCTGCTCCGGGGTGGCCGAGGCACGGCGGCTTCGCGTGCTGCGCGGGGCGTCGCACGATCGTCCGGATGTCGGCGAGGGGACGGTGTGGCGGTGATCCGGGAGGCGGTGATCCGGGAGGTGGCGGAACGGACGGAGCGGGCACAGTCGATGGAGCAGGCGGAGCGGGTGGAGCAGGCGGACGACGGCGGGGCGGGGGCCGGCCGGACGGCGCAGTTGCACACCTCGGCGCTGCACGGCTCGCTCGAGGACGAGGCGCTCAGCTCGATGAACTTCCTCAACGAGATCGCGCAGCGGTTCCCGGACGCGGTGTCGTTCGCGCCCGGCCGCCCGTTCGAGGGCTTCTGGGACACCTCCCAGGTCCACGACTACCTGCGGCTTTTCGAGCGGTACCTCAGGGAGGACAAGGGGTTCGACGAGGACCAGGTCCGCCGCACCCTGCTCCAGTACGGGCGTACCAAGGGCATCGTGCACGAGCTGGTCGCCCGGCACCTGGAGGTGGACGAGGGCGTCGTGGTCGACCCCGAGGCGGTCGTGGTGACCGTCGGGTGCCAGGAGGCCATGTTCCTGGTGCTGCGGGCGTTGCGCTCCGACGAGCGGGACGTGGTCCTCACGGTGTCGCCGCGCTACGTGGGCCTGACGGGTGCGGCCGCTCTGGTCGACATGCCCGTCCTCGAGGTGGACGGCGGGCCCCGTGGCGTGGACCTGGAGAGCCTCACGGCGGTGGTGAGGGACGCGCGGGCGCGCGGGCTGCGGCCCCGGGCCTGCTACCTGGTGACGGACTTCTCCAACCCGTCGGGGGTCAGCCTCGACCTGGAGACCCGGCACGCCCTGCTGGATCTGGCGGAGCGGGAGGACCTGCTGCTGCTGGAGGACAACCCGTACGGCTATTTCAGCGCCGACGGGGTGCGGCTGCCCACGCTGAAGGCGCTCGACGAGCGGCGCAGGGTGATCTACCTGGGGTCGTTCGCGAAGACGGGTCTGCCCGGCGCCCGGATCGGTTACGTCGTCGCCGACCAGTCGGTGGCGGACGCCGGCGGTTCCGTCGGCCCGCTGGCCGACCAGCTGTCGAAGATCAAGAGCATGGTGACGGTGAACACGTCGCCGATCGCCCAGGCGGTGATCGGGGGGAAGCTCCTGGCCCACGGCTGCGACCTGTACGGCGCGAACGAGCGGGAGATCGCGGTGTACCGGGGGAACCTGGAGCGGCTGCTCGCCGGCCTGGAGCGGCACTTCCCGCCCGGCGGTGGCACCGGGGTCCGGTGGAACGTGCCGCGGGGAGGCTTCTTCCTGGTGGTGACCGTGCCGTTCGAGGCGGACGAGAAGCTGCTGGAGACCTCGGCCCGCGACTACGGGGTCCTGTGGACACCGATGTGCTATTTCAGCTCGGACCCGGCGGCGGCCCGCCAGATCCGCCTGTCCTACAGCCTGGTGACGGGCGCTCAGATCGACCTGGGGCTGGAGCGGTTCGCGGCCCTCGTCACGCAGCGACTGGGCTGACGTGGCATCGGATCGACGCCGGGCCCGCGCGGCCGGGAGTTGGGGTGTCCTATGCGTACTGCGGTCATAGTGGGGACGGGTCTGGTCGGTACGTCGGTCGCGCTGGCACTGCGGCGGCGGGGGGTCGACACCTATCTGCTCGACAGCGACCCCACGGCGACGCGTACGGCGGAGGCGCTGGGCGCGGGCCGGGCCCGGGAGCCGTCCGAGTGCGCGGACGTGGCGGTGCTGGCCGTTCCGCCCGTGCAGGTGGCGCCGGTCCTGGCGGATCTGCAGAAGCGCGGGACGGCCCGCTTCTACACGGACGTGGCCAGCGTGAAGTGCCTGCCGGGCCAGGAGGTCGAGGCGCTGGGCTGCGAGCTGACCTCGTTCGTGGGCGGGCATCCGCTGGCGGGCGGGGAGCGGTCCGGCCCCCTGGCGGCACGGGGGGACCTCTTCGAGGGCCGGCCGTGGGTGCTCGTCCCCTCGGAGCGCACCGGTGATCCGGCGCTCAACTGCGCCCTGGAACTGGTGTCCCTGTGCGGTGCCACGCCGGTGCTGCTGGACGCGGAGGCGCACGACCGTGCGGTGGCGCTCGTCTCGCACGTGCCGCATCTGGTGGCCAGCCTGACGGCGGCGCGGCTGCTGGAGGGCAGCGAGTCCGCCCTGCGGCTGGCCGGTCAGGGCTTGCGGGACGTCACCCGGACCGCGGCGGGCAGCCCCGCCCTGTGGACGGACATCCTGTCCGCGAACGCCGGCCCGGTGGCCGAGGTGCTGGAGGCGCTGGCCGCCGACGCGCTGGGCGTGGCGGAGGCGCTGCGGCGGGTCGAGCGGCAGGACGGTGCCGCGGGTGGCGGGGCGGTGGTGCTGTCCGAGCTGCTCCAGCGGGGAGTGGACGGACGGAACGGCATTCCGGGCAAACACGGGGTGCCGGACGCGCACTTCGCGGCCGTCGAGGTGTCGGTGGGCGACAGCCCGGGAGAGCTGGCGCGGCTGTTCGCGGACGCGGCCAAGGCCGGCGTGAACATCGAGGACATCGACATGGAGCACTCCTCCGACCGGCTCATGGGCCGGGCCCGGCTGGCGGTGCTGCCGGGCCGGGCCGCCGTCCTGGCGGACGAACTGCGCCTGGGCGGCTGGACGGTGCGGCTGGCGGACTGGCCGGGCGGCCAGGGGACGTAGACGCGCGCACGGACGAGTGGGGGGTGGAGACCGTTCCGTACGGCCTCCACCCCCCACTCGTCCGTGCGTCGTCACTTTCTTTCGTCCGCGTGTCGCGCCCCGGCCGTGTCTCCCGCTCACGGCCGTGCGTCGCGCTCACGCGGGGTGCGGTCGTTCAGGAGACCCGACAGGCCAGGCCGCCGTCCGCCACCTGGAGGGGCGCGGAGAGGGGTCTCTTGCGGCCGACGGCGAAGGACTGCCGCTGCCGGGGGACGCGGGTCTCCCGGCCGCCGCCCGCGTTGGCGAGGGTCATCGTTTCCGGCTGCGCGTGTGACGCCTGGAATTTCCCGTTCAGAACGGCTCTGCCGAGACCGGTGATGCGGTGGATGACCGTGTTCCGGTCACGTTCGGAACGGATCAGGCCAGCGTTGCGCAGTATGCCCGTGTGCTGGCTGACGGCCGCCGCGGAAGTGCCCACGCGGCGCGCGAGTTCACTGGTGGTACCGCCGATCAGGGTCAGCCTGAGCAGTTGGGCGCGGGTGCGTCCCATAAGCGCGTCCAACGCCTCGGCGTCCTTTCCCTGGGCCGTCCACAGGGAACGCGTCTCGGCGGGAGCGAGGCGAACGGAGAAAACGAGGACCGGCAATTCGCTGGTTCCTCCAACATTAGGCAAAAACACCGCGGGCCGTGATCCGAGGAAGATGGAAGGAGCTATCAGGAGCCCCTTTCCGTTGACCTCGATCTCGCCTTCCTCGCCCCCGGGTATTTCCAGATAGGGTCGTTTCCAGCTGATTTCCGGGTGCAGCGAATTCAGCAGGCTCTCGCCCCCCTCGGGCGCTCTGCGCATCCGCTCCTCGCGCTCGGCGCCCAGGCGCACCAGCATCTGGGGCCAGTAGGGGCCGACCGACGCGTCGGTGTACCGCTCGATCGCGGAGCGGACGTCGCCCCGTCTGAGCCCTTGCGGCAACAGCCGTTCTTCGGCCGCGGCGTTGCCCTCGCCGGCAAGCAGCCAGGTCAGGTCCGAGGTCCGGCGCAGAGCGGAGATGACGCCGAGGTCGAGCCGACCGGACCGGAGCCGGTCGGACACCTGCTCCTCCCACTCCCGGAACCCCGTCTCGCTTCTGCCGCCCATCTGGCGAACGGAGAATATCGCTTCTGAGACAGGTCCCAGAGTGGTCATCATGCGTACATTTTCGACACTCTCGCCGTTCAAACGTATCCGCTGCATCGTTCCCCCACTACGCTAGCCAGATCACGCAACCTCAGACCATATCACCCGGACCGCTCGGCTTCGCGAACGCCAAATCCGTGCGGCCAATATGCGACCGGCCCAGGGCAGTAGTTCCCAAAGTAACGCGTCCGAATCGAACACGGTAGCGCGGGTGGACCTTCAGTCGGTACTAAAGGGCCTTGCACAGGAAGAGATCTGATGATAGAGAAACGGAACGTGGCAGTCAGCGCGAATGCAGGAATGGCCTCCCGGCCCGGGCCGGGAGGCGGGAAGATGGCGGCGACTGACGGGGGAAGACAGTCGCCGCCATCGGCTCAGGCGTCCCGCCTGCGCAGGACCAGGTAGCCGGCCACCTGGGCGGCGGCCACCCACACGAGGACGACGAGGAGTGCGCCCATCCGTCCGTACGGCTCCGCGTCACCGTCCATCAGGTGCTGGCCCGCGGTGGAGGGCAGGTAGTCCATGATCTTCTTCGTGAAGTCGCTGCTGGAGAGTGCCAGCGCTCCGGGCAGTCCCGCGAGGATCATGAACACGGTCGTGAGCGTGCCCACGGCGCTGCGGATCGCGGCTCCGATACCGATGGCGAAGACGCCCATCAGCGCCACGTAGACACCGGTGCAGACGATGGTCGGCACCGCCTTGCCCAGGTCGGAGTCGGCGTACTCGAACAGCAGGGGTGCGGTGGTGACGGTCCCGACGAGCGCCAGCAGCGTCCCGACCACGAACATCACGGGTGCGGCGACGGCGGACTTGGCGAAGAGCATGCGACCGCGCACCGGCACGCACTGCAACGAGGTGCGGATGCTGCCCGTGGAGTACTCCGCCGTGATCGCCAGCATGGCGAGCGCCACGACGGCGAACTGCACCATGTTCACGGCCAGGACCATCGGGTGGGCGATGGGGATGTCGACGTTCTCACCGTCGCTGCGGTAGCTGTTCGCGATGCTGACGCCCAGCCCCGGCGCGAAGATGCCCATCAGGACGACGGAGCCGGCCAGGCACCACCAGGTGGCCCGCACCGACCAGAGCTTGGTCCACTCCGCGGCCACCGCTCCCCACGTGCCACCGCCACCCTGCTGCACGGACGCCTGGGACGCACGCGTGCTCACGGTTGTGCTTGCCATGACTCAGGCCTCGACTTCCTGCTGCTCCTGAAGGGGCACCGCGCCCACGGCGGCGGGCTTGGGCGACTTGTACTCGATGCTGTTGGCGGTCATCTCCATGTAGGCCTCCTCCAACGAGGCCTCGACGACGCGCAGTTCGTGGAGCCTGATGCCGAGCTGGTAGGCCAGGTCACCGATCGTCTCGACGGAGACCCCGGAGACGAGGATCTCGTGCTCCTCGTGGCGCTGCACCTGGAGCGACTGGGCCTCCAGGCGCCCGACCAGGTTGTCCATGCCGTCGCCGTCCGGGGTGCGCACCCGGACCGCGGTGAGCGAACTGCGCGCGATGACACGGTCGATGGTGTCGTCGGCGAGGAGCTTGCCCCGGCCGATGACCACGAGGTGGTCGGCGGTGAGTTGCATCTCACTCATCAGGTGGCTCGACACGAAGACCGTACGGCCCTCTTCGGCCAGTGAGCGCATCAGCTCGCGCACCCAGCGCACGCCGTCCGGGTCGAGGCCGTTGACGGGCTCGTCGAACAGCAGGATCTCCGGATCGCCGAGCAGGGCGCTGGCGATGCCCAGCCGCTGCCCCATGCCCAGGGAGAAGGAGCCGGAGCGCTTCTTGGCCACCTTCTCCAGACCGACGATCTCCAGGACCTCGTCCACCCGCTGACGGGAGATCCCGTTGCTGCGCGCCATGGCCAGCAGGTGGCTGTGCGCGCTCCGCCCCGGGTGCAGTGCCTTGGCGTCCAGCAGCGCGCCGACCTCACGCAGGGGGTGCTTGAGGGCCGCGTAGGGCTTGCCGTTGATCAGCGCCTCGCCCGAGGTGGGATTGTCCAGACCCATGATCATGCGCATGGTGGTGGACTTGCCGGCGCCGTTCGGGCCGAGGAAGCCGGTCACCTTCCCGGGCGCGATGTCCAGGTTCAGGCCGTCCACGGCCACGGCGGTGCCGTACTGCTTCGTCACTGCGCGCAAGGTGATCATGGCCAGTCCGTCCTCAGGGGTCCGTTCATGTCGATGACGGTACGGTCCCGGCGCTGACCTGGTCTTCCGTCCAACGACAGAGTGCCTCTACGACTTTCGACAGAGAGCGGCCGGGTGCGGTCGGCACCTTCGTCGTGCCCGTACGGGAGGGCAGCGCGGGCCGCGGGCAAGCGGAAGGGCCCGTGCGGGGTGTGTCCCGTACGGGCCCTTCCGTGCCGGCCGCGCCTACCGCCTGTGTGCCGCGCCGCCCGCGTGTGCCGGGCCGCGCGGCCCGGCTACAGCAGGTCCTCGAACTCGTCGATCTCCTCCTGGGTGATCTCCTCCAGGGCCACGTCCGACGGCGTCAGCCCACCCGCCTCCGGGGTCTCGGCGTGCCGGACCAGGGCTCGCAGCGCCTCGAACCACAGTCGGCCGAGTTCCATGACGGAGTCGTCCGCCACCAGTCGCTGGGCCCAGGTCCAGCCGGCCACCAGCCGGCCGCCCTCGGGGCCGTCGGCGGTGTGGGCGTTCAGCTCGACCACGTGCGACAGCGGAGCGGTGTCCGCCTCGCCGGCCGGGCCCGCCACCCCTCGTTCGGGGGCCCAGACGGCGTCCTCGACGCCGTCGGTCGCGAACCGCCCCAGGTAGTTGAAGCCGAGCTGGGGCCGTTGCCCGGCGGCGAGCCGCTGCCCGGTGACCGGGTTGAGGTAGCGCAGGAGGCCGTATCCCATGCCCGAGCCGGGCACGGCACGCAGCTGCTCCTTGATCCGCTTGAGTACCGTGCCCGCGGCCGGACCGCCCGCCCGGGCGTCGGCCCGGTCGTAGGCGCCGGGGGCGAGCCGTACGGGATACATGCTGGTGAACCAGCCGACGGTGCGCGACAGGTCGGCGCCCTCGACGGTCTCCTCGACCCGTCCGTGGCCCTCCAGGTCGACCAGGAACGACGTCTGCCCCTCCCGGCCGCGCCACTCGTCCAGGGCCCAGGCGAACGCCGCCAGCAGCACGTCGTTGACGCCGGCGTTGAAGACGGCGGGCACCCTGGTCAGCAGCGGGACGGTCACGTCCTCGGGCAGGACCATCTCGACCCGGCCGGCGGTACGGTGCGTGTCCTGCTTGGGGTCCAGCGGCCCCGACCCGACGAACGGCTCCGGGGTGTTCAGTGCCCGGGCCCAGAAGTCGGCCTCCGCGACGCGGTCCGGTGTCCGGGCCGCGTCCCGCAGCCGCAGGGCCCAGCGGCGCAGCGAGGTTCCCACGGGCTCGGGGCGGGGCTTCCCGCCCCGCTCCGCGGCCTCGTACGCCTCCTTCAGGTCGGGCAGCAGAATCCGCCACGACACCCCGTCGACCACCAGGTGGTTGACCACCAGCAGCAGCCTTCCGTGCTCCGCCGGCCCCCGGTCGAACCACACCGCCTGGAGCATGATCCCGTGTTCCGGGTCCAGTCGTTCCACGGCCGCCCGGGCCTCGGCCGTCCAGGTCCGCTCGAACCCGTCCGCGTCCCGACCGGCCGCCTCCACCCGACGGGTCACCGTCTCGGCTCGGATGCGTCCGGGTTCCGCGACCTCGCAGCTCAGCGCCCCGGACTCGGGGGCCTCGGACACCCGCATGCGCAGCGCGTCATGGTGGTCGAGCAGTGCCTGCACCGCCGTGAGCAGCGGTTCCAGCCGCAGTCCCGCCGGCACCCGCAGCACGGTCGACTGGTTGAAGCGGTCGATGGCACCGCCGCGTTCGCGCAGCCAGTGCATGATCGGCGTCATCGGCAGCGGCCCCACACCGGCGCCCGGCTGCTCGGCCGCCACGGCCCCGGCGCCGTCCTCCATGGCCGCGGCGAGGGCGGCCACGGTGCGGCGCTCGAAGACGTCCTTGGGCGACAGCACCAGCCCCGCCTTGCGGGCGCGGCTGACCAGCTGGATCGACATGATGCTGTCGCCGCCCAGGTCGAAGAACCCGTCGTCGACCCCGACCTCCGGCACGCCGAGCACCTCGGCGAACAGCCGGGACAGCGTCTCCTCCCGCTCGGTGCGCGGCGCACGGCCGGCCTCCGTCGTGAACTCGGGCACCGGCAGCGCCGCGCGGTCGAGCTTTCCGACGGACGTCAGCGGCAGGGCGTCCAGTTCCACGACGGCCCGCGGGACCATGTAGTCGGGCAGTGCCCCGGCCAGGTGGTCGCGGAGCGTGTCCGCACTGCCGTCCGCGGCCGGCACGACGTACGCCACGAGCCGCTTGTCCCCGGGACGGTCCTCGCGCACGACGACGGCGACCTCGGTGACGGACGGATGCGCGGCGAACGCGGCCTCGATCTCGGCCAGTTCGATGCGGAAGCCGCGGACCTTGACCTGGCTGTCCGCACGGCCGAGGAACTCCACCCGGCCGGCGCCGTTCCAGCGGACCACGTCACCGGTGCGGTACATGCGCGCGCCCGGAGCACCGAAGGGGTCGGCGACGAACCGCTCGCCCGTCTGACCGGGCCGCCCCCAGTAGCCGCGGGCCAGCCCGGCACCCGCGATGTACAGCTCGCCCCGCACGCCCACCGGCACGGGACGCAGGCGCTCGTCCAGGACGTAGTGCCGGGTGTTGTCCATGGGCCCGCCGATCGGGACACCGGCGGACGCCGCCCCGACATCGGCGGGGGTGACCACGTGGCAGGTCGAGAACGTCGTCGCCTCGGTCGGACCGTACACGTGGACGACGCGGACGCCGGGGCAGTGTTCCATCACCCTGCGCATCGCGCTCGCGGAGGCCAGGTCGCCACCCGTCCACACCTGCCGGACGTCCGCCAGGCACTCGGGGTGCTCCTGGGCGAGCACCCGGAAGAGCCCCGTCGTCAGGAACAGGGCGGTGATCCGCTGTTCCACGATGATGCGGCTCAGCGTCTCGATGTCCAGGTCGCCCGGTGGAGCGACCACGACCCGTCCGCCGCTCAGCAGGGGCGCCCACAGTTCGAACGTCGAACCGTCCCAGGCGTGCGGCGAGTGCAGCGGCACCCGGTCCACCACGCCGTCCAGCCAGCGCGAGTCCTCGGCCAGTGCCGTCACGTCGGCGTGGGTCGCGGCGACGCCCTTGGGCTCACCCGTGGACCCCGAGGTGAACATCACGTACGCGAGACGGTCGGGCTGGATGTCCAGGCCGAGGCCGAAGCGGTCCCCGCCCCCTTCCGTGGTCTCGACGGTGTCGGCGGTGTCGGCCGTCAGGAGGGGTATCGCCTGACGCACCGACTCCGCCCGGGTACGCAGCGCGCGGTCGGTGAGCAGGACCTCCGCCCCGGTGCTGTCGAGGATCCAGCGCATCCGGTCGTCCGGGTAGGCCTCGCTCAGCGGCACGTACACGCCGCCCGCCTTGGCCACCGCCAGCAGCGCCACGATCAGGTCAACGGAGCGTTCCATGAGGACGCCCGCCCGGGACTCCGGCCCCAGCCCGAGCCCGACGAGTCGGTGGGCGAGGAGGTTGGCCCGGCCGTTCAGCTCCGCGTACGTGACCTCGGCGCCCTCACAGACGACAGCCACGGCGTCCGGCGTGCGGGCGACCTGAGCCTCGAAGCGGTCCGGCAGCGAGGCACGGGTCCGCTCCCGGCCCGGGACCTCGGTCGCGTTCCACTCGACGAGCGTCCGGCGCAGTTCCTCCTCGCCCTGCACGACCGTCTCCCCCACGGGCCGGCCGACGTCCGACACCAGGGCGTCGAGCACTCGTACCGTCCGTTCGGCCAGGACACGGACGGTGTCCTCCTCGAACAGATCGGTGCTGTAGTCGATCCGTCCGGCGTACCCGTCGACCGCCTCGCCGAAGGAGAAGAGCAGGTCGAACTTGGCCGCGCCCAACGAGGCACCCACGGCCGAGACCTCCAGCCCCCGCATCCCACCGACCGCGGAGAGCGCACGCCGCTCCTCGTCGTCGTTCCAGCTGAGTGCCGTCTGGAAGAGGGGGTGGCGGCTGGTGGAGCGTTCGGGGTTGACGGCTTCCACGAGGCGTTCGAAGGGGATGTCCTGGTGGGCGTAGGCGGCGAGGTCGGTTTCGCGTACGCGGGTGAGGAGTTCGGTGAAGGTGGGGTTGCCGGTGAGGTCGGTGCGCAGGACGAGGGTGTTGACGAAGAACCCGACCAGGTCTTCGACGGCGTCGTCGGTGCGTCCGGCGATGGGTGAGCCGATGGGGATGTCGGTGCCGGCGCCGAGGCGGGAGAGGAGGACGGCGAGGGCGGCCTGGAGGACCATGAAGGTGCTGGCCTGTTCCTGCCGGGCCAGCGTCTCGATGCGTTCGCGCAGGTCGGCGGGGATGGTGAAGGTTACGGTGCCGCCCTGGTGGGACGGGGTGGCGGGCCGCGGCCGGTCGGTGGGCAGGTCCAGCTCGGCCGGGAGGCCGGCCAGGTTCTGCGTCCAGTAGGCGAGCTGCTTGCTCAGGACGGAGTCGGGGTCGTCCTCGGTGCCCAGGACGTCACGCTGCCAGAGGGTGTGGTCGGCGTACTGGACCGGGAGGGGTGCCCAGGTGGGTGCCTGGCCGGTGGTGCGGGCGCTGTAGGCGGTGGTGAGGTCCCGGGCGAGGGGGGTGAGGGACCAGCCGTCGGCGGCGATGTGGTGCACGACGAGCAGCAGGACGTGCTCGGTCGCGTCGAGGCGGAAGAGGGTGGTGCGCAGGGGCAGGTCGCGGGTGAGGTCGAAGCCCCGGGCGGCCGTGGCGGCCACGGCGGCATCGAGGTCGGCTTCGGTGACGTTTCGTACCTCGAAGAGGGGGGTGGCCCGGTCGGGGGTGAGGATGACCTGGTGCGCGCCCTGGTCGTCCTGGGCGTAGAGGGTGCGCAGGGCCTCGTGGCGTGTGGTGACGTCGGTGAGGGCTGCGCGCAGGGCGTCGTGGTCGAGGGTGCCGGTCAGGCGCAGGGCGACGGGGATGTTGTAGAGGGCGCTGCCGGGCTCGAACTGGTGCAGGAACCACAGCCGCTGCTGCGCGTACGACAACGGCACCCGCTCCGGACGCACCGCCCGCGCCACCACCGGCGTACGCGCGGACACG
>NZ_JBWKKZ010000022.1:0-18982 GCF_056430705.1 Streptomyces sp. NPDC045956
TCGGTGGTGTTGTCGGGTGATGTGGGTGTGCTGGAGTCGGTGGTGGGCCGGTTGGTGGGCGAGGGGGTGGAGTGCCGGCGGCTTGATGTGTCGCACGGGTTTCATTCGGTGTTGATGGAGCCGGTGCTGGATGACTTCCGGCGGGTCGTGGAGTCGCTGGAGTTCGGGCCGGTGCGTCCGGGTGTTGCGGTGGTGTCGGGATTGACGGGTGGGGTGGTCGGTGGCGGGGAGTTGGGGGATGCGGAGTACTGGGTGCGCCACGCGCGGGAGGCGGTGCGGTTCGCGGACGGGGTGGAGGCGGTGCGGGGTCTGGGTGTGTCGACGTTGGTGGAGGTGGGTCCGCATGCGGTGCTGACGGGGATGGCGGGGGAGTGCCTCGACGAAACCGGTGATGTGGTGGTGGTCCCGGTGATGCGGCGCGGCCGGCCGGAGCGGGAGGCGTTCGAGGCGGCGGTGGCAACCGTCTTCACCCGGGACGCGGACCTGGACGTGAACGCCCTCCACACGGGCAGTGGTGGCGGCCGGCGCATCGACCTCCCCACCTACCCCTTCCAACACGCCCGCTACTGGCTGGCCGCCCCGCCCCGGACCAGGGCGAAGACCGACGGGGTGTCGGCGGCGGGCCTGCGCGAGGCGGACCACCCCCTGCTCGCCGCCGCCGTGGAAGTGCCCGGTACCGACACCGAGGTGTGGTCCGGGCGCATATCCGCTGCCGATCTTCCCTGGCTCGCCGACCACTTGGTATGGGACCGGGGCGTCGTACCGGGGGCCGCGTTACTGGAGATGGTGCTTCAGGTGGGGAGCCGGATCGGTCTGCCGCGCGTCGCCGAACTGATTCTGGAGACGCCGCTGACCTGGGCCTCCGACCGCCCGCTCCAGGTCCGGATCGTCGTGGCCGCCGCCCCCTCGGCCCCAGGGGGCGCGCGTGAGGTGACCCTCCACTCGCGGCCCGAACCCATGGCCGCCACCTCGTCCTCCTCGCGTCCGGCGGCGGGGGAGCGGGACGACGACTGGACCCGACACGCCTCGGGGCTGCTGGCCCCTCCCGCCGACCTCACCGGTGATCCCGATACCGATTCCGCACCCGTCCACCGCTCCGACCCCGACCCCCACCGCCCGCCCCGGACCGGCCGAACCGGTGCCGACGACACCGCCCTGCTCACGGGCGCGTGGCCCCCGGTCGGTGCCGAACCCCTCGACCTCGCCGGGCAGTACCCGCTCTTCGCGGCCGCCGGAGTGCGCTACGAAGGAGCCTTCCGAGGGCTGCGTGCGGCATGGCGGCGCGGCGACGAGGTCTTCGCCGACGTACGACTGCCCGACGCGCACGCGGTCGACGCCGCCCACTACGGCGTGCACCCCGCCCTGCTCGACGCGGTGCTGCATCCGATCGCGGTGCTGGACCCGTTGGGCGACGGTGGGCACGGTCTGCTGCCGTTCTCCTGGAGCGACGTGCAGTGGCACGGTCGCGGCGGACACGCGCTCCGGGTCCGGGTGGCGGCCGCCGACGGCGGCGCGGTGTCGGTCACCGCGGCCGATCAGGAGGGCAACCCTGTCCTCTCCGCCCGCTCCCTGGTACTGCGCCGCATCACCGCGGACCGGCTGCCCGCCGCGCCGGTCGCGCCTCTTTACCGCTTGGACTGGCGGCCGTTCCTGGGACCGGCGCCCGTCACAGCGGCCGGGCGCTGGGTGGTCGTCGGACCCGAGGCCGAGGCCACGGCGGCCGGACTGCGCGCCGTGGGACTGGACGCCCGTACCCATGTGCTCCCTCTGGGAGAGCCGCTGCCGCCGCAGGCCGGCGCCGGTGCGGAGGTGATCATCCTCGACCTGACGACCACCACCACCGCAGCGGCCGGCCGTACGGCGTCCGACGGTGGGCGTCTCGGCCTCCTCGACGAGGTGCGGGCGACGGTGCGCCGGGCCCTGGACGCCGTACAGGCCCCCTTCGACGCCACCGGACCCGACCCGACCACCGCCACCGAACCCGACCCGACCACCGCCACCGACCCGACCACCGCCACCGACCCGACCACCGTCATCGGAACCGGTACAACCACCGCAGGTACCGCGACCGATGCCGAGGCGGCTGCCCCCCGGCTGGTCGTCCTGACCCGGGGCGCGGCCGGCCCCGAGGGAGGCGCGGCGGACCCCGCCGGAGCCGCCGTCTGGGGGCTCGTCCGGGTCGCGCAGACCGAACTGCCCGGCCGCTTCACCCTGGTCGACATCGACGGCATCCAGGCGTCGCTGCGGGCCCTGCCCGGACTGCTGGCGTCGGGGGCCGGTCAGTTGGCCGTGCGCGACGGGCGTGCCACCGTCCCGCGCATCGTTCCGGTCGCCGACCACACCCCCCGCACCGGCGACGGCATGGCAGCCGACGGCGCCGGTGGCGGCGGACCGTCGGTGACCCTGGACCCCGAGGGCACCGTGCTGATCACCGGTGGCACCGGAGCGCTGGCCGCGGAAACCGCCCGGCACCTCGTGGAACGGCACAAGGTGCGCCACCTCCTGCTGGTCGGCAGGCGCGGTCCCGACGCACCCGGCGTCGACCGGCTCGTCGCCGAACTGACCGGTTCGGGCGCCGAGGTCGCCGTACGGGCCTGTGACGTCAGCGACCGCGACGCCCTGCGCCGCCTGCTCGGCGAACTGCCCGGCGCACATCCGCTGACCTGCGTGGTGCACACCGCCGGGGTGCTCGACGACGGCGTGCTGTCCGCCCAGACGGCCGAGCGGATCGACGCGGTGCTGCGGCCCAAGGCCGACGCCGCCCTCCACCTGGACGAGCTGACCCGGGAGTCCGGCCGGGTTCCCCTGGTGCTGTACTCCTCGGTCTCCGCGACCCTGGGCAGCGCGGGACAGGCCGGGTACGCGGCCGCCAACGCCTTCCTGGACGCGCTGGCCGCCCGGCGGTGCGCCGACGGGCACCCCGCGCTGTCGCTCGGCTGGGGCTGGTGGTCCGGGGCGGGCCTCGCCACCGGGCTTGAGGGAGCGGACGCGGCGCGGGTCCGGCGCTCCGGAGTCGCCCCGCTCGACGCCGGCACCGCACTGGAGCTGTTCGACCGGGCGCTGACCCGGCCCGAGCCGGCCCTGCTGCCCGTGCGGCTGGACCCGCGCGCCGCGGCCCGTGCCACCGTCCTCCCGGAGGTCCTGCGCGAGTTGGCCGGCGGACCGGCGGACGCGCACGGCAGGGCCTCAAACGTGCCGGGCGGCACCGGGACCGTGTCGGGCACCGGGGACGGGGCCGGGACTGTACCCCGGGCTCCCGCTCCGGTCGACGCCGCCGGGGCGCTGGCCGCGCGGCTCGCGGGACGTTCCGCGTCCGAGCGTACGGCCCTCCTGCTCGACCTGGTGCGGGCCGAGGTCGCGGCGGTGCTGGGGCACGGCGACCCCGCCGCGGTCGGCGCCGCCCGCAGCTTCAAGGAGGCCGGATTCGACTCCCTCACCGCCGTCGACCTCCGCAACCGGCTGAACGCCCGTACCGGGCTGCGGCTGCCCGCGACCCTCGTCTTCGACCACCCGACGCCACTCGCCCTCGCCGAACTCCTGCTCGGCGGGCTGACGGTGGCCGGGCCGACGGAACCGGCCGGTCAGAGCCCGGACGGACCGGGCGGTGCCGAGACCCTGACCGGCGTGATCGACCGGCTGGAGCGCGGCCTCGCCGCGACCGACGACGGCGAGGTTCGGGCCGACGCGGCACGGCGGCTGCGCGGCCTGCTGGCCGCACTTCCCGCCGGTTCCGGCGCGGCGGCCGGTCCGGATGCGGAGGAAGGTGTCCCCGGCCGCGGCGACGTGGTGATCGACCGGCTCCGGTCGGCCTCCGACGACGACTTGTTCGACCTGCTCGACAGCGACTTCCAGTGAGCCGGACCGCGCCGCGCACCGGCCGCTGAACCGCTCTTCACCCAGACCCACGAGATGACGCCTGAGGAGAACCGTGTCAGCGACGAACGAGGAGAAGTTGCGGGAGTACCTGCGGCGCGCGATGGCCGACCTGCACAGCGCACGGGAGCGGCTGCGCGAGGTCGAGTCGGCGAGCCGTGAGCCGATCGCGATCGTGGGCATGGGCTGCCGTTACCCGGGTGGTGTGGCGTCGCCCGAGGAGCTGTGGGACCTGGTGGCGGCCGGTACGGACGCGATCTCCCCGTTCCCCGTCGACCGGGGCTGGGACGCCGAGGGGCTGTACGACCCGGAGCCGGGGGTGCCGGGCAGGAGTTATGTGCGGGAGGGCGGGTTCCTGCATTCCGCGGCGGAGTTCGACGCGGAGTTCTTCGGTGTCTCGCCGCGGGAGGCGGCGGCGATGGATCCGCAGCAGCGGTTGCTGCTGGAGACGTCGTGGGAGGCGTTGGAGCGGGCCGGGATCGTGCCGGACTCGCTGCGCGGCAGCCGTACCGGCGTCTTCACCGGTGTCATGTACCACGACTACGGCAGCCACCAGGTCGGCACCGCCGCCGACCCCAGTGGACAGCTCGGCCTCGGTACCGCGGGCAGCGTCGCGTCGGGACGGGTGGCGTACACCCTGGGCCTACAGGGCCCGGCCGTGACCATGGACACGGCCTGCTCGTCCTCGCTGGTCGCGCTGCATCTGGCGGTGCAGTCGCTGCGGCGGGGCGAGTGTGATCTGGCGTTGGCCGGCGGGGTGACGGTGATGGCGACGCCGACGGTGTTCGTGGAGTTCTCGCGGCAGCGGGGGCTGGCGGCGGACGGGCGGTGCAAGGCGTTCGCGGAGGGTGCGGACGGGACCGCCTGGGCCGAGGGTGTGGGTGTGCTGCTGGTGGAGCGGTTGTCGGACGCCCGTCGTCATGGTCATCGGGTGCTGGCGGTGGTGCGGGGCAGTGCGGTCAACCAGGACGGGGCGAGCAACGGCCTCACCGCGCCCAGCGGTCCGGCCCAGCAGCGGGTGATCCGTGACGCGCTGGCGGACGCGGGGCTGGCGCCGGGTGATGTGGACGTGGTGGAGGCGCACGGTACGGGTACCCCGCTCGGCGACCCCATCGAGGCCGGTGCGCTCATGGCCACCTACGGCAGTGAACGCGCGGGCGATCCCCTGTGGCTGGGGTCCCTGAAGTCGAACATCGGGCACACGCAGGCCGCCGCGGGAGCCGCCGGCGTCATCAAGATGGTGCAGGCGCTGCGTCAGTCGGAGCTGCCCCGCACCCTGCACGTCGACGCGCCCTCGGCCAAGGTCGACTGGGACGCGAGCGCCGTGGAACTGCTCACCGGCGCCCGGCCCTGGCCCCGGCGCGAGCACCGGCCCCGGCGGGCCGCGATCTCCGCCTTCGGCGTCAGCGGTACCAACGCCCACGTCATCATCGAGGAACCTCCCACGCCCGGCGACGCGTCCTCCGCCGGCGCCCGCCCTGCGCCGGGCGAGGCGACCACCTCCCGCTCCACCGCGGCAGGCCCCTCGCCCTCCTCCGCCGAGGCGGGCCCGTCGCCCTCTTCCGTCGAGGCAGGCCCGTCGCCCTCCTCCGCCGGGGCGGGCCCGTCGCCCTCCTCCGCCGGGGCGGGCCCGTCGCCCTCCTCCGCCGGGGCGGGCCCGTCGCCCTCTTCCGTCGAGGCAGGCCCGTCGCCCTCCTCCACCGAGGCGGGCCCGGCGCCCGCTTCCACGGCGGCCGGTCCGCTGCCCCCCTCCACGGCGGCCGGTCCGCTGTCCCCCTCCACGGCGGCCGGTCCGCTGTCCCCCTCCACGGCGGCCGGTCCGCTGTCCCCCTCCACGGCGGCCGGTCCGCTGTCCCCCTCGGCCGCTGCCGTGGTCTGGCCCCTGTCCGCCGAGACCGTCCCCGCCCTGCGCGCCCAGGCCGCCCGCCTGCGTGCGCACCTCGAACGCCACCCCAACACCTCGCCGACCGACATCGGCCACGCCCTGGCCGCCGAACGCGCCGCCCTCACCCGGCGCGTCGTGCTGCTCGGCGACGACGGAGCCCCGGTCGACGCCCTCGCCGCCCTCGCCGCGGGCGAGACCACCCCGGACGCCGTGCACGGCACCGCGGCGGACATCCGCCGGGTCGCGTTCGTGTTCCCCGGCCAGGGCTCCCAGTGGGCCGGGATGGGCGCCGAACTGCTCGACACCTCCCCGGCCTTCGCCGCCGAAGTGGAACGCTGCCGGCGCGCGCTCGCCCCGTACGTGGACTGGGACCTCGCGGACGTACTGCGCGGGGCACCCGGCGCGCCCGGCCTCGACCGCGTCGACGTCGTCCAGCCGGCCACCTTCGCCGTCATGACGGGACTCGCCGCACTGTGGCGCTCCCTCGGCGTCGAACCCGCCGCCGTCATCGGCCACTCCCAGGGCGAGATCGCCGCGGCCTGCGTGGCCGGCGCGCTCTCCCGGGAGGACGCCGCCCGGATCGTGGCCCTGCGCTCCCAGGTCATCGCCCGCGAACTGGCCGGTCGGGGCGGCATGGCCTCGGTGGCGCTGCCCGCCGCCGAGGTCGAGGCCCGCCTGGCCGGCGGCGTCGAGATCGCCGCCGTCAACGGCCCCGGCTCGACCGTCGTCTGCGGGGAGCCCGGCGCCCTGGAGGCGTTGCTGGTCACCCTGGAGGGTGAGGGCACCCGGGTCCGCCGCATCGACGTCGACTACGCCTCCCACTCCCCCTACGTCGAGAGCATCAGAGCCGAACTCGCCACCGTCCTCGGCCCCGTCCGGCCGCGCCGGAGCGACGTGCCGTTCTACTCCACCGTCGAGGCGGCGCCGGTCGACACCACCGCCCTGGACGCCGACTACTGGTACCGCAACCTGCGGCTCCCCGTCCGCTTCGAGCCGACCGTACGCGCCCTGCTCGCCGACGGCGTCGACGCCTTCGTGGAATGCTCCGCGCACCCCGTGCTCACCGTCGGCGTGCGCCAGACCGTGGAGAGCGCCGGCACCGCCGTACCGGCCCTCGGCTCGCTGCGCCGCGACGAGGGCGGGCCGCGGCGCTTCCTCACCTCCGCCGCCGAGGCCCAGGTCGCCGGCGTCCCCGTGGACTGGGCGACGCTCCACCCCGACGCCGGCCGGGTGGACCTGCCGACCTACGCCTTCCAGCGCGGACGCCACTGGGTCGGCCCCGCCCGGCCCGACCGGGCGACGATCGCCACGACCGGCGACGACGCCCCGGAGCCAGGGGACCGGCTCGGCTACCACGTCGCGTGGAAGGGGCTGCGCTCCGCCACCGGCGGCTGGCGCCCCGGCCTGCGCCTGCTGATCGTGCCCGCCGGCGAGCGGCACGCCGCGCTCGCGGACGCCCTGGAACAGGCCGTCGCCTCCTTCGGCGGTACGGTCCGCCGCGTCGTCCTCGACCCGGCCCGCACCGGACGCGCCGAGCTGTTCGGCCTGCTGGCAGCGGAGATCAACGGCGACACCGCCGTCACCGGCGTCGTCTCGCTGCTCGGCCTGTGCACCGACGGCGGGCCGGACCACCCCGCCGTGCCCGTCGCCGTCTCCGCCACCCTCGCCCTCGTCCAGGCCCTGGCCGACCTCGGCAGCACCGCACCACTGTGGACCGTCACCTGCGGCGCGGTCACCACCGCCCCCGACGAACTGCCGTGCACCGCCGGCGCCCAGCTGTGGGGCCTGGGGCGGGTGGCCGCGCTGGAGCTGCCCGAGGTGTGGGGCGGCCTCATCGACCTTCCCGCGCGGCCCGACGCCCGGGTCCTGGACCGTCTCGCGGGAGTCCTCACCGAACCCGGCGGCGAGGACCAGATCGCCGTCCGCATGGCGGGCGTCTTCGGCCGCCGGGTCCTGCCGAACCCGGCCGACCCCCGGCCCCCGGCCTGGCGGGCCCGGGGCACCGTCCTCATCGCCGGCGACCTCACGACGGTGCCCGGCCGGCTGATCCGGTCCCTCCTCGAGGACGGCGCCGAGCGCGTGGTGCTGGCCGGGCCCGACGCCCCCGCACAGGCCGCCGCCGCCGGACTCACCGGCGCCTCCCTCGTCCCCGTGCACTGCGACGTCACCGACCGCACGGAACTGGCCGCCCTGCTCGACGAGCACGCGCCGTCCGTCGTCGTGCACGCCCCGCCACTCGTGCCCCTGGCCCCGCTGCGGGACACGGCGCCCGGGGACATCGCCGCCGCCCTCGCCGCCAAGACCACCGCCGCCGGCCACCTGGTCGACCTGGCGCCGGCCGCGGGACTCGACGCGCTGGTGCTGTTCTCCTCGGTCTCCGGCGTGTGGGGCGGCTCGGCCCAGGGCGGCTACGCGGCCGCCAGCGCGCACCTCGACGCGCTGGCCGAACGCGCCCGCGCCGCCGGAGTGCCCGCGTTCTCCGTGGCCTGGAGCCCCTGGGCCGGAGGCACGCCCGCCGCCGGTGCCGAGGCGGAGTTCCTCAGCCGGCGGGGCCTCGCCCCCCTCGAACCCGACGAGGCGGTGCGGACCCTGCGCCGCATGCTGGAGCGCGGCAGCGCCTGCGGCGCGGTCGCCGACGTCGACTGGAGCCGGTTCGCCGCCTCCTACACCTGGGTGCGGCCCGCCGTGCTCTTCGACGACATCCCGGATGTACAGCGGCTGCGCGCGGCCGAACTGGCGCCGGGCACCGGCGACGCGACCACCTCCGAACTCGTCCGCGAACTGACCGCGCAGTCCGGCCACAAACGGCACGCCACCCTGCTGCGGCTGGTGCGCGCACACGCCGCCGCCGTCCTCGGGCAGTCCTCCGGCGACGCGGTGAGCAGCGCCCGCGCCTTCCGCGACCTCGGCTTCGACTCGTTGACCGCCCTCGAACTGCGCGACCGGCTCAGCGCCGCCACCGGGCTCAAGCTGCCCACCTCCCTGGTCTTCGACCACTCCAACCCGGCCGCGCTCGCCCGGCACCTCGGCGAGGAACTCCTCGGCCGGAACGACGCCGCCGACCGGACCGGCCCCGAGACCCCGGCCCGCACCGACGAACCCGTCGCCATCATCGGCATGGCCTGCCGGCTGCCCGGCGGGGTGCGGTCCCCCGAGGACCTGTGGGACCTGCTGTCCGGCGGGACCGACGCCATCACCCCCTTCCCCACCAACCGGGGATGGGACAACGACACCCTCTACGACCCCGACCCCGACTCGCCCGGACACCACACCTACGTGCGCGAGGGCGGGTTCCTGCACGACGCGGCCGAGTTCGACCCCGGCTTCTTCGGCATCAGCCCCCGCGAGGCCCTGGCCATGGACCCGCAGCAGCGGCTGATCCTGGAGACGTCCTGGGAGTCCTTCGAACGGGCCGGCATCGACCCGGTCGAACTGCGCGGCAGCCGCACCGGGGTCTTCGTCGGCACCAACGGACAGCACTACGTGCCGCTCCTCCAGGACGGCGACGAGAACTTCGACGGCTACATCGCCACCGGCAACTCCGCCAGCGTGATGTCCGGCCGGCTCTCCTACGTCTTCGGCCTGGAGGGCCCCGCCGTCACCGTCGACACCGCCTGCTCGGCCTCCCTGGCCGCCCTGCACCTGGCGGTGCAGTCACTGCGCCGCGGCGAGTGCGACTACGCCCTCGCCGGCGGTGCCACCGTGATGTCCACCCCCGAGATGCTTGTGGAGTTCGCCCGTCAGCGGGCGGTGTCACCGGACGGCCGCAGCAAGGCGTTCGCGGAGGAGGCCGACGGCGTCGGACTCGCCGAGGGCGCCGGGATGCTGCTGGTCGAGCGGCTCTCGGACGCCCACCGCAACGGCCACCCGGTGCTGGCGGTGGTGCGGGGCAGCGCCGTCAACCAGGACGGGGCGAGCAACGGCCTCACCGCACCGAGTGGTCCGGCCCAGCAGCGGGTGATCCGCGAGGCACTGGCCGACGCGGGACTGGCGCCCGCGGACGTGGATGCGGTCGAGGCGCACGGCACCGGCACCCCGCTCGGCGACCCGATCGAGGCCGGCGCGCTGCTCGCCACGTACGGCCGGGACCGGCGCGACGGGCCGCTCTGGCTCGGCTCGTTGAAGTCGAACATCGGGCACACCCAGGCCGCGGCCGGGGTGGCCGGGGTGATCAAGATGGTGCTGGCCCTGCGCCACGGAGAGCTGCCCCGCACCCTGCACGCCACGACCGCCTCGTCCAAAATCGACTGGGACGCGGGCGCCGTGGAGCTGCTGGACGAGGCGAGGCCCTGGCCGCGGCGGGCGGAGGGACCGCGCCGGGCCGGGATCTCCTCGTTCGGCATCAGCGGCACCAACGCCCACCTCGTCATCGAGGAACCGCCGGAGCCCACCGCGCCCGAACTCCGCGCACCCGACCCGGCCGCCGACGGCGACGTCTGGTCCGAGGAGTGGTGGCACGAGGTGACCGTGCCGCTGATGATGTCCGCGCACAACGACGCGGCCCTGCGCGACCAGGCGCGCCGCCTGCGCGCCGACCTGCTCGCCCACCCCGAGCTGCACCCGGCCGACGTCGGCTACACCCTCCTCACCACCCGCACCCGGTTCGAGCAGCGGGCCGCCGTCGTCGGCGAGAACTTCACGGAGCTGATCGCGGCCCTCGACGACCTCGTCGAAGGCCGGCCGCACCCGCTCGTCCTGCGCGGCAGCGCCGGCACCTCCGACCAGGTCGTGTTCGTCTTCCCCGGTCAGGGCTCGCAGTGGCCCGAGATGGCCGAGGGACTGCTGGCCCGCTCCAGCGGCTCCGGCGCGTTCCTTACGACCGCCCGCGCCTGCGACCTCGCGCTCCGGCCCCACCTCGGCTGGTCCGTACTGGACGTGCTGTGCCGGGAACCCGGCGCGCCCTCGCTCGACCGGGTCGACGTGGTGCAGCCCGTGCTGTTCACCATGATGGTCTCGCTCGCCGAGACCTGGCGTTCGCTGGGCGTCGAACCGGCCGCGGTCGTCGGCCACTCCCAGGGGGAGATCGCCGCCGCCTACGTCGCCGGCGCCCTGACGCTGGACGACGCGGCCCGCATCGTCGCCCTGCGCAGCCAGGCGTGGCTGCGGCTGGCCGGCAAGGGCGGCATGATCGCGGTGACCCTCGCCGAAGGCGACCTGCGCCCCCGCCTGGAGCCCTGGAGCGACCGGCTCGCCGTCGCCGCCGTCAACGGCCCCGAGACCTGCGCCGTCTCCGGGGACCCGGTGGCCCTGGCGGAACTCGTCGCCGAACTCGGCGCGGAGGGCGTGCACGCCCGCCCCATCCCCGGCGTCGACACCGCCGGGCACTCGCCCCAGGTCGACACGTTGGAGGCCCATCTGCGGCAGGTGCTCGCCCCCGTCGCGCCCCGCACCTCCGACATCCCGTTCTACTCGACGGTCACCGGCGGACTCATCGACACCGCCGAGCTGGACGCCGACTACTGGTACCGCAACATGCGCGAGCCGGTGGAGTTCGAGAAGGCCACCCGCGCCCTGATCGCCGACGGCCACGACGTGTTCCTGGAGTCGAGCCCGCACCCCATGCTGGCCGTCTCCCTCCAGGAGACGATCAGCGACGCCGGTGCCTCCGCGGCCGTCCTCGGCACCCTGCGGCGCGGCCAGGGCGGCCCCCGCTGGCTGGGCGTGGCCCTCTGCCGCGCCTACACCCACGGCCTGGAGATCGACGCCGACGCAGTCTTCGGCCCGGACTCACGGCGTGTGGAACTGCCCACGTACCCCTTCCAGCGCGAGCGCTACTGGTACAGCCCCGGCCACCGCGGCGACGACCCCGCCTCCCTCGGTCTGGACGCCGCCGACCATCCGCTGCTCGGCAGCGGCGTCGAACTCCCGGAGCCCGGCGCCCGGATGTACACCGCGCGCCTGGGCGCCGACACCACCCCGTGGCTGGCCGACCACGCCCTGATGGGCTCGCCGCTGCTGCCGGGCGCCGCCTTCGCCGACCTGGCGCTCTGGGCCGGCCGCCAGACGGGCACCGCCCGCGTCGAGGAACTCACCCTGGCCGCGCCCCTGGTGCTGCCGCCGTCCGGAGGGGTCCGGCTGCGGCTGACCGTCGACGCCCCGGGCCCCGACGACGCCCGCCGCTTCGCCGTGCACGCCCGCGCCGAGGGCGCCACGAACTGGACCCTGCACGCCGAGGGGCTGCTCACCGCGGAGGACCCGGCCGACGTGCCGGACGCCCCGGAGACCACCCCGCCCGCCGGCGCCGAACAACTGGACACCGGCGACTTCTACGACCGCTTCGCCGAACTCGGCTACGGCTACGGCCCGTTCTTCCGCGGACTGGTGAGCGCCCACCGCATGGGCCCCGACCTGCACGCGGAGGTCGCGCTGCCCGTCCAGGCCCAGGGCGACGCGGCACGGTTCGGCATCCACCCCGCGCTGCTGGACGCGGCGTTGCAGACGATGAGCCTCGGGGGTTTCTTCCCCGAGGACGGCCGGGTCCGCATGCCGTTCGCCCTGCGCGGCGTCCGGCTGCACCGCGCCGGCGCCGACCGGCTGCACGTGCGCATCTCACCCGAGTCCGAGGACGCCGTCCGCATCCGGTGCGCCGACGGCGAGGGACGGCCGGTCGCCGAGATCGAGTCCTTCGTCATGCGGCCGGTCGACCCCGGGCAGCTCATGGGCGGGCGCCCGGTCGGCGCCGACGCCCTCTTCCGCGTCGCCTGGCGCGAACTCACCGCGGACCCGGGCGCCCGGACCGGTGACGGCGCCGCCTCCCCGGCACGCTGGGTGCTGGCGGGACCCGACCCGCTGGGCCTGGCCGAGGCGGCCGGCGCCCACCTGCCCGACGGACTCGGCCCGGACGGCCGGCTGCCGTCCGAGGAGGGGCGACCGGCACCGGACGCCGTCGTGTTCGCGGTGCGGGCCGAGACCGGCGACGTCGCCGCCGACGCCCACACCGTGGCCTGCCGGGTCCTGGACCTCGTACAGCGCCGGCTCGCGGTCCCCGAGGGCGCGGACGGCGCCCGCCTGGTCGTCGCCACCCGCGGTGCCGTCGCCGTGCGCGACGACGCCGAGGTGGACGATCCGGCCGCGGCCGCCGCGTGGGGCCTGCTGCGCTCCGCGCAGGCCGAGGAGCCGGGCCGGTTCCTGCTCGTGGACCTGGACGACGACCCGGCGTCCGCCCGGGCCCTGGCCCTCGCCCTGAGCTCCGGCGAACCGCAGACCGCGGTCCGCGCCGGGACGGTGTACGTGCCCCGGCTGGAGCGGGCCGCCGATCGCGCGGACGGGCCGTTCACCCCGCCCGACCACGGCGCCTGGCGGCTGCGCAGGGGCACCGACCTCACCCTCGACGGCCTCGCCCCGGTGCCCGCCCCGGACGCCGAGGCCCCGCTGGAGCCCGGCCAGGTGCGCGTCGCCGTACGCGCCGCGGGCGTGAACTTCCGCGACGCCCTCATCGCCCTCGGCATGTACCCGGGCGAGGCGGACATGGGAACGGAGGGCGCCGGCACCGTCGTCGAGGTCGGCCCCGATGTCACCGGCGTCGCCCCCGGCGACCGGGTGCTCGGCCTGTGGGACGGCGGCCTGGGCCCGCTGTGCGTGGCCGACCACCGGCTCCTCGCCCCCGTCCCGGACGGCTGGTCCTACGCCCAGGCCGCCTCCGTCCCCGCGGTGTTCCTCAGCGCCTACTACGGCCTGGTCACCCTGGCCGGCCTCCGGCCGGGGGAGCGGGTCCTCGTGCACGCCGCCGCCGGGGGCGTCGGGATGGCCGCGGTGCAGATCGCCCGCCACCTCGGCGCCGAGGTACTGGCCACCGCGAGCCCCGGCAAGTGGGACGTCCTGCGCGCCCTGGGCATCACCGACGACCACCTCGCCTCCTCCCGCACCCTCGACTTCGCGACCGCCTTCACCGGCCCGGACGGCACCTCCCGCGCAGACGTCGTCCTGAACTCCCTCACGAAGGAGTTCGTGGACGCCTCCCTCGGACTGCTCCGCCCGGGCGGCCGGTTCCTGGAGCTGGGCAAGACCGACGTCCGGGACCCCGAGCGGATCGCCGCCGAACACCCCGGGGTCCGCTACCGGGCGTTCGACCTCCACGAGGCCGGACCCGACGCACTCGGCCGGCTGCTGCGGGAGCTGATGGACCTGTTCGCCGCCGGTGTGCTGCACCCGCTGCCCGTCGTCACCCACGACGTGCGCCGGGCCGCGGATGCCCTGCGCACCATCAGCCAGGCCCGGCACACCGGAAAGCTCGTCCTGACCATGCCGCCCGCCTGGCACCCGTACGGCACGGTCCTGGTCACCGGTGGCACCGGCGCCCTCGGCAGCGCCGTCGCCCGCCATCTGGCGAGCCGGCACGGCGTCCGCCGGCTGCTGATCGCCACCCGCCGCGGACCGGACGGCGAGGGCGCCGCGGAACTGGTCGCCGACCTCACCGCCCTGGGCGCCTCGGCCACCGTCGTGGCCTGCGACGTCTCCGACCCGGACGCCGTACGTCGCCTGCTCGCCGGCATCCCGGCCGCGTATCCGCTGACGGCGGTGGTGCACAGCACCGGCGTCCTCGACGACGGCGTGCTGCCCGGACTCACCCCCGAGCGGCTGCGGCGCGTGCTGCGGCCCAAGGTGGAGGCCGCCGTCCACCTGGACGAACTCACCCGCGACCTGGACCTGTCGGCGTTCGTCCTCTTCTCCTCCAGCGCCGGCCTGCTGGGCAGTCCGGCCCAGGGCAACTACGCGGCGGCCAACGCCACCCTCGACGCCCTCGCCACCCGGCGGCGGTCCCTCGGCCTGCCGGCGGTGTCGCTGGCGTGGGGACTGTGGTCCGACACCAGCCGGATGGCCCACGCACTGGACCAGGAGAGCCTCCAGCGGCGCTTCGCCCGCAGCGGCTTCCCGCCCCTGTCCGCCACGCTCGGCGCGGCGCTGTTCGACGCCGCCCTGCGCGTCGACGAGGCCGTGCAGGTCCCCATGCGCTTCGACCCGGCCGCGCTGCGCGCCACCGGTAGCGTCCCCGCCCTGCTGTCGGACCTCGTCGGGTCCGCGCCCGCGACGGGTTCCGCGAACCCGGCCGCAGGCCCTCGTCCGGTGCCGGACGCCGGGTCCACCGGTGAACCGCTGGCCGAGCGGCTGGCCGGGCTCTCCGCCGAGGAACGCCACGACCGGCTGCTCGGCCTGGTCGGCGACCACGTGGCCGCGGTCCTCGGTCACGGCTCCGCCGCGGAGGTCCGTCCCGACCGGCCGTTCCGCGAGGTCGGCTTCGACTCGCTGACGGCCGTGGAACTGCGCAACCGGATGGCGGCGGTCACCGGGACCAGGCTCCCCGCCACCCTGGTCTTCGACCACCCCACCCCGGCCGCGCTGGCCGCGCACCTCGACGGCCTGCTGGCCCCCGCGCGGCCCGACACCGCCGCCCCGCTGCTGTCCGAACTCGACCGCATCGAGGAGGCGCTGGCCGCCCTCACCCCCGAGCACCTCGCCCGGCTCGCGCCCGCCCCCGACGACCGGGCCGAGGTCGCCCTGCGCCTGGACGCCCTGGCCGACCGCTGGCGGGCCCTGCACGACGGCGCGGCCGGTGCCGACGACATCACCGACGTGCTGAGCGGCGCCGACGACGACGAGATCTTCGCGTTCATCGACGAGCGGTACGGCACCTCGTGACCGCCGGCCCGGAGCAGCCCCGCCGCCCGTCCCCGAAAGGAAGCAGCACCATGGCGAACGAAGAGAAGCTGCGCGCCTACCTCAAGCGCGTGACGGGTGAGCTGCACCGGGCCACCGAGCAGCTGCGCGCCCTGGACCGGCGGGCCCACGAGCCGATCGCGATCATCGGGGCGGCCTGCCGGCTCCCCGGCGGCGTCCAGAGCCCGGACGACCTGTGGGAGTTGCTGCTCTCCGGCGCCGACGCGGTCGGCCCGGCCCCCGCCGACCGCGGCTGGGACGTGGAGGGCAGGTACTCGCCCGATCCCGACGCGCCCGGCACCTCGTACTGCCGCGAGGGAGGCTTCGTCCAGGGGGCCGACCGCTTCGACCCCGCCCTGTTCGGCATCTCCCCCCACGAGGCGCTCACCATGGACCCCCAGCAGCGGCTGCTGCTGGAGACCTCCTGGGAGGCGCTGGAACGAGCCGGCCTCGACCCGCGGTCCCTGGCGGGCAGCCGGACCGCGGTGTTCGCCGGGGCGTGGGAGAGCGGCTACCAGAAGGGCGCCGAAGGACTCGACGCCGACCTGGAGGCCCAGCTCCTGGCCGGCATCGTCAGTTTCACCGCGGGCCGCGTGGCCTACGCCCTGGGTCTGGAGGGCCCGGCGCTGACGATCGACACGGCCTGCTCCTCGTCGCTGGTGGCCCTGCACCTGGCGGTGCAGTCACTGCGCCGGGGCGAGTGCGACCTCGCCCTGGCGGGCGGCGCCACGGTGATCGCCGACTTCGCCCTCTTCACCCAGTTCTCCCGGCAGCGCGGGCTCGCCCCCGACGGCCGCTGCAAGGCCTTCGGCGAGGCGGCCGACGGGTTCGGCCCCGCCGAGGGCGCCGGGATGCTGCTGGTCGAGCGGCTCTCGGACGCCCACCGCAACGGCCACCCGGTGCTGGCGGTGGTGCGGGGCAGCGCCGTCAACCAGGACGGGGCGAGCAACGGCCTCACCGCACCGAGTGGTCCGGCCCAGCAGCGGGTGATCCGCGAGGCACTGGCCGACGCGGGACTGGCGCCCGCGGACGTGGACGCGGTCGAGGCGCACGGCACCGGCACCCCGCTCGGCGACCCCATCGAGGCCGGCGCCCTCATGGCCACGTACGGGCACGGACGGACGGGCGACCCGCTCTGGCTCGGCTCGCTGAAGTCGAACATCGGGCACACCCAGGCCGCGGCCGGGGTGGCCGGGGTGATCAAGATGGTGCTGGCCCTGCGCCACGGAGAGCTGCCCCGCACCCTGCACGCCACGACCGCCTCGTCCAAAATCGACTGGGACGCGGGCGCCGTGGAACTGCTGGACGAGGCGAGGCCCTGGCCGCGGCGGACGGAGGGACCGCGCCGGGCCGGGATCTCCTCGTTCGGCATCAGCGGCACCAACGCCCACCTCGTCATCGAGGAACCGCCGGAGCCGCCGGAGCCCACCGGGGAACCCGGGGAGGCCGCGCAGCCGCCCGCCCGGACCACGACCGTCCTCCCGCTGTCGGCCGCCGGTGCGGGGTCCCTGCGGGAACAGGCCCGCAGGCTCGCCGCGCACCTGGCCGACCACGAGGAGATCACCGCCGCCGACGCCGCCCGCTCCGCCGCCACCACCCGAGCCGCGCTCTTGCACCGCGCCTCGGTCCTCGCCGACGACCGGCAGTCACTGATCGACAGGCTGACCGCGCTGGCGGAGGACAGGAAGGACGCGGGCGTCACCGTCGGCGAGGCGGGCAGCGGCCGGCCCCCCGTCTTCGTCTTCCCGGGGCAGGGCTCCCAGTGGACGGCCATGGGCGCCGAACTCCTGGACACCGCACCGGCCTTCCGCGCCAAGGCCGAGGAGTGCGCCCGGGCCCTCGCGGCCCACCTCGACTGGTCGGTGCTCGACGTCCTGCGCGGCACCCCCGACGCCCCGCCGATCGACCGCGCCGACGTCGTCCAGCCCACGCTGTTCACCATGATGGTCTCCCTGGCGGCGCTCTGGGAGACCCACGGTGTACGGCCCGCGGCCGTGGTCGGCCACTCCCAGGGCGAGATAGCCGCCGCCCACGCGGCCGGCGCCCTCTCCCTCGACGACGCCGCCCGGGTGATCGCCGAGCGCAGCAGGCTCTGGAAGCGGCTGGCCGGAAACGGCGGCATGCTCTCCGTGATGGCACCGCCCGACCGGGTCCGCGAACTGATCGAGCCCTGGGCGGACCGGATGTCGGTCGCCGCCGTCAACGGCCCCGCCTCGGTCACCGTGGCCGGTGACACGGGAGCGCTGGAGGAGCTCGGCGGCCGGCTCTCCGCCGCCGGGGTCCTGCGCTGGCCCCTGGCCGGCGTCGACTTCGCCGGCCACTCCCCGCAGGTGGAGCGGTTCCGTGCCGAGCTTCTCGACACGCTCGGCGCCGTCCGTCCCACCGCCGCCCGGCTGCCCTTCTTCTCCACCGTGACCGCCGCGGAGCACGCCCCCGAAACCCTGGACGCCGCGTACTGGTACCGGAACATGCGTGAGCCCGTCGAGTTCGCGGCCACCCTGCGGACGCTGCTGCGCGCCGGCCACCGCACGTTCGTCGAGATGGGCCCGCACCCGCTGCTGGGCGCCGCGATCGACGAGGTCGCCGAGGCCGAGGGCGTGCACGCCACCGCGCTCGCCACCCTCCACCGCGGCTCCGGCGGCCTGGACCGGTTCCGCTCCTCCGTGGGCGCCGCGTTCGCCCACGGGGTACGAGTCGACTGGACCGCCCTCTTCGACGGCACCGGCGCCCGCCGGGTCCCGCTGCCCACCTACGCCTTCCGCCGGGACCGGTACTGGCTGCCCACCGCCTTCGGCCGGCGCACCGCCCCGGCACCCGTCGACGAGGCCGCCTCCTGGCGCTACCGCGTCACCTGGACCCCCCTGGCGGCCGACGACACCGGCCGCCTGCCGTCCGGACGCTGGCTGCTGGTGCAGACCCCCGGTACCGCGCCCGAGGACGTGGACGCCGCGGCGTCGGCCCTCACCTCGGCCGGGGTGGTGGTGGAGCGCTGCCGACTGGAACCCACCGAGGCCGCGCGCGCCACGCTCACCGAGCGGCTCACCGAACTGGACGCGCGGCCGGACGGCCTGGCCGGCGTGCTGGTGCTGCCCGGCCGCCCGGAGGGCACCGCTCCGGCCGACGTCCCCGCCCTCGACCCCGGCACGGCCGCCGTCCTGCTCGTGGCCCAGACCGTGCCGGACGCCGCTCCCCGGGCCCGGATATGGGTGGTGACTCGGGGTGCGGTGGCGGTGGGGTCGGGTGAGGTGCCGTGTGCGGTGGGTGCGCGGGTGTGGGGGCTTGGTCGGGTGGCTGCTTTGGAGGTTCCGGTGCAGTGGGGTGGGTTGGTGGATGTGCCGGTGGGTGCGGGTGAGCGGGAGTGGGGGCGTGTGGTGGGTGTGGTTGCGGGGGGTGGTGAGGATCAGGTGGCGGTGCGTGGGGCGGGGTTGTTCGGTCGTCGTCTGGTGGGTGCGGGTGCGGGTGCGGGTGCGGGTGTGGGTGTGGGTGTGGGTGTGGGTGTGGGGGGTTGGCGTGCGCGGGGGTGTGTGGTGGTGACGGGTGGGTTGGGGGGTGTGGGTGGTCATGTGGCGC
>NZ_JBWKKZ010000023.1:0-5851 GCF_056430705.1 Streptomyces sp. NPDC045956
GTCAACGAACCCGGCGCCATCCGCACCATGGCCGCACTCGGCGTCGACGGCATCATCACCGACTACCCACAGACCCTCACCCAGCACTGACCTCCCGTCCTCCTCTCTCCCCCCGATCTTCGCGAGAGGAGAGCTTCTTCGTCGACGCCACGCCGGACGGCTACGAGGGCGGTAGCCGGGTGTTCTCCCGCACGTGGAACGCGTCGGTGCCCCGCGATCTGCTGCAGGGCGCCGGGGCGCGGCACGCCGCGGTGGTGTGGAATGGCCGGGTGAACTCCACTGCCCCCGGCCCCGAGCGGCCCGGACGTGCCCGTCCCGCCTCCCACAGCCTCACCGGTGTGGGCCTCGCCGTCCTCGACCCCGCCGGCCGGGTCCTGCTCGGCCTCGGCCACGACGGCCGGTGGGAACTCCCGGGCGGCAAGGTCGACACCGGGGAGGACTTCGAGACGGCCGCCGCACGTGAACTGCGGGAGGAGACCGGTCTCACGGTGCCCGCACGCGAGGTACGCGTCCTGGCAGTCCTCGTCGACGGCCTGAACGGACTGACCCGCGTGACGGCCGCCGCCGTCACCGAGCGGGCGGCCGGCGCGCCCCGGGTCACCGAGCCGGACAAGATCGCGCGGTGGGACTGGTTCGCCCGCCGCGCGGTGCCCACGGCGCTCTTCCTTCCGTCCGCCTCGGTCCTGGACTGCCTGTGGCCCGAGGCGGTACCGCGGGGATCCGCCGCGGTACGCCGGTACAGGGTGCTCGGCGCCCCCGCCGACCACTCCGGCTGACCGGCCCCGCTCGCAGGGCCGGCACACCGGACGCCCCCGCTCGCCGGCACGCCGTTTCCGTGTCCGCAGCATTGACATGGACGCGTCGCAGCGCAACTCTGAGAGCGCTCTCAGTATCGGTACGGACCAATTTCCTCCCCCCACACCGCACGGAGGTGGAGAGTGCTCTCGAGCCTCAAACACCGTCTGCTCGCCGCCGCCACGGCCGCGGGCCTGGCCGGCGCCCTGCTCACGTTCGGCGCCTCACCGCCCGCGGACGCGGCGGTGCCCGCGACCATCCCCCTGAAGATCACCAACAACGCCGGCCGCGGCGAGGCGGTGCACATCTACACGCTGGGCACCTCGCTGACGACGGGACGGCAGGGCTGGGCCGACGCGAACGGCACCTTCCACGCCTGGCCCGCCGGTGGCAATCCCCCCACCCCCGCACCGGACGCGTCCATCCCCGGGCCGGCCGCCGGGCAGACCAAGACGATCCGGATACCGAAACTGTCGGGACGGATCTACTTCTCCTACGGTCAGAAGCTCGACTTCCGGCTGACCACCGGCGGTCTGGTGCAACCCGCCGTGCAGAACCCGAGCGACCCGAACCGCAACACCCTGTTCAACTGGTCCGAGTACACCCTCAACGACTCCGGCCTGTGGCTGAACAGCACCCAGGTCGACATGTTCTCCGCGCCGTACACCGTCGGCGTGCAGCGGGCCGACGGTGGCGTGAGCAGCGCCGGGCGACTCGAAGCGGGCGGCTACCGGGCCGTTTTCGACGCCCTGCGGGCGCAGAGCGGCTGGGGCGGGCTGATCCAGACCCGCTCCGACGGCACCGTACTGCGGGCCCTGTCGCCGCTGTACGGGCTGGAGACCGGGGCCCTGCCCGCGTCGGTCATGGACGGCTACATCAACCGCGTCTGGCAGAAGTACGCGTCCGCCACGCTCACCGTCACCCCGTTCGCCGACCAGCCGGGCACCAGGTACTTCGGCCGGGTCTCCGGCGGCGTCATGCACTTCACCAACGGCGCGGGAGCGGTGGTCACGAGCTTCCAGAAGCCGGACGCCTCCAGCGTCTTCGGCTGCCACCGGCTCCTGGACGCACCCAACGACCAGGTCCGCGGCCCGATCTCGCGCACACTGTGCGCCGGCTTCAACCGCTCCACGCTGCTGAGCAACCCGAACCAGCCCGACACCTCGGCGGCGGACTTCTACCGCGACTCCACGACCAACCACTACGCCCGCGTCATCCACGACCGGATGGCCGACGGCAAGGCCTACGCCTTCGCCTTCGACGACGTCGGGCACCACGAGTCGCTGGTGCACGACGGCAACCCGGCCGAGGCCCGGCTCACGCTCGACCCGCTCGGCTGACCCGGCACCGAACGGGAGCCCGCCCCCGGCCACCGCTGAAGCGGGGCCGGGGGCGGGCTCGTGGTGCGGCACGGAGCGGGGCGGCCGGCCGTACCGCACCGGTCCCGGTCAGGCTCCCGGCAGGACGCCGGTGCGGGCGACCTCGGAGTACCAGCGCGCGCTGGCCTTCGGGATGCGGGTGCCGGTCGGGTAGTCCACGTAGACGGTGCCGAAGCGCTTGCTGTAGCCGTGGGCCCACTCGAAGTTGTCCAGCAGCGACCACAGGAAGTAGCCGCGCACGTCCGAGCCGTCCACGATGGCCCGGTGGACGGCCGCCAGGTGGTCCCGGACGTAGGCGATCCTGGCCGGGTCGTTGACCTGGCCCGCCGGGTCGGCGTAGTCGTCGAACGCCGCGCCGTTCTCCGTGATGACCAGCGGCAGCCGCGGGAAGTCGGACGACAGCCGGCGCAGCAGGTCGTACAGACCGGTGGCGTCGACGGCCCAGCCCATGGCGGTGGTGTCGCCGGGCGGCTGGTGGAAGGCGACCCGGTCGGCCGCCGGCCAGGGGCTGTGGACGCTCCTGCCGTGTCCGTCGGAGGTGTGGGTGCCGCTGCCGTCGGCCTCGGAGACCACGGTCGGCGTGTAGTAGTTGACGCCGAGGAAGTCCAGCGGCTGGTTGATCTGCCGCAGGTCGGCATCCTGGACGAAGGACCAGTCGGTCAGCGCCGCGGTGTCCTTGAACAGGTCCTCCGGATAGGCGCCCTCCAGCATCGGGCCGGTGAAGACCCGGTTGGCCAGCGCGTCGATCCGGCGGACCGCGTCGACGTCGGCGTCGCTCCCGGTGAGCGGGCGGACCTGGTGGATGTTGAGGGTGACCGAGCACTGGACGCCGGCGCGGACCCGGTCGCGCAGCGCCTGGACGGCCAGTCCGTGCGCCAGGTTGAGGTGGTGGGCGGCGCGCAGGGCGGCGACCGGGTCGGTGCGGCCGGGGGCGTGCACACCGGAGCCGTAGCCGAGGAAGGCGCTGCACCAGGGCTCGTTGAGGGTGGTCCAGGTCTTGACCCGGTCACCGAGGGCGTCCGCGGCGAGGGCGGCGTACTCGGCGAAGCGCTCGGCGGTGGCGCGTTCGGGCCAGCCCCCCGCGTCCTCCAGCTCCTGCGGCAGGTCCCAGTGGTAGAGGGTGGCGACGGGCTGGATGCCCTTGTCCAGCAGGTCGTCGACCAGGCGCCGGTAGAAGTCCAGCCCCTTCTGCACGGCGGGGCCGCGGCCGGTGGGCTGGATGCGGGGCCAGGCGAGGGAGAACCGGTAGGCGTCCAGGCCGAGTTCGGCCATGAGCGCGACGTCCTCGCGCCAGCGGTGGTAGTGGTCGGTGGCGACGTCACCGGTGTCGCCGTTGCGGACCCGGCCGGGGGTACGGGCGTAGGTGTCCCAGATGGACGGCGTCCGGCCGTCCTCGGTGGCGGCGCCCTCGATCTGGTACGAGGCGGTCGCGGAGCCCCAGAGGAAGCCCTTGGGGAAGGTACGGGCGGCGTCCGGGGCGGACGGGGTCTGCTGTGCTGCGGTGACCACGTAAGTCCTTTCGAGGTGGGGGTGTTCGCGAACGCGCGAAGGCAGGAGGCAGGGGGGTGACGCGGGCCCGGCGGCTCGGCACCGGGCCCGGCGGTGGCGGTCAGCCCTTGACGGCGCCCGCCATGATGCCGCTGACGATCTGGCGGCCGAAGACGATGAACATCAGCAGCAGCGGCAGCGTGCCGAGCAGCGCGCCCGCCATGATGAGCGACTGGTCGCGGACGTAACCCGCGCTGAGCTGGGTGAGGGCGACGGGGACCGTCGGGTTGGTCATGTCGAGCACGACGAACGGCCAGAAGAAGTCGTTCCACGCGTGCACGAACGTGATCATGAACAGCACTGCCATCGCGGGCCGTGCCACGGGCAGCACGATGCTCCAGAAGATCCGCAGCGAGTGCGCCCCGTCCACGCGGCCGGCCTCGACGAGTTCGTCCGGCAGCGCCTCCGACAGGTACTGCCGCATGAAGAAGACGCCGACGGCGCTCACCAGGGTGGGGAAGATGACGGCGGGCAGCTGCTGCGACCAGCCCAGCTCGGACATCATCATGAACAGCGGGACGACACCGAGCTGCGGCGGCACCATCATGGTGCCGATCACCAGCATCAGCAGGGCGTTGCGGCCCTTGAACCGCAGCTTGGCGAAGGCGAACCCGGCCAGGGTCGCGAACATCACCGTGGACAGGGCGATCACGCCGGCCACGATCAGGCTGTTGACCATGGCCTTGCCCATCGCCGCCTCGTCCCAGGCCCGGGCGAGGTTGCTGAACAGGTTGGGTCCGGGCAGGAAGGGCGGCGGTGTCTGGCTCACCCGGGTGTTGTCGGTGGAGGCGGCCACCATCGTCCAGTACAGCGGGAAGATCGACAGCAGCGCCATCACGGCGAGCAGGACGTAGGCGAGCGGGCCGGCGTGGTGCTGGCGGCCGGCGCGCTGGCGCAGCAGACGGCGGCCACCGCGGCCGGCCGGCTTCTCGGCGGGGGTCCGGTCCGGGGCGTCCGTCCGGATCGGGAGGCTGTGGGTGGTCATGACGACTCCAGGTCAGGACGTACGGGAACGCAGGCGCTTGATCAGGCGCTGCACGACGAAGACGAGGACGAGCAGCATGAACATCGCCCAGGCGACGGTCGCCGAGCGGCCCATCTGGTAGTTCTTCCACCCCTCCTCGTACAGCAGCAGGCCCAGCGTCTGGTACTGGTTGTCCGCGCCGCCCGTGACACCGTTGGGTCCCTGCCCGAAGATCAGCGGCTCACCGAAGAGCTGGGTGGCGCCGATCGTGGAGAGCACGATGGTGAAGACGATCGTGGAGCGGATGCCGGGGATGGTGACGTGGGTGAACTGCTGCCACCGGGAGGCGCCGTCGAGGGAGGCCGCCTCGTACCGGTCGGCGGGGATGGCCTGCATGGCGGCCAGGTAGAGCAGGGCGTTGTAGCCGGTCCAGCGCCAGATGACGATGGTGGAGATCGCGACCTGGGCGGGCCACTTGTCGGCCTCCCAGTTCACCGGGTCGATGCCGACCGTGCCGAGCGCCCAGTTGATCATGCCGAAGTCGCGTTCGAAGATCATGGTGAACACGAGGGCGGCCGCGGCCACCGACGTGGCGTACGGGACCAGCGACGCGACGCGGAAGAACAGCGAGGCGCGCATCCGGTAGTTGAGCAGGTGCGCCAGTCCGAGCGCCATCATCAGCTGCGGCACCGTGGAGATGACGCCGATGGTGATCGTGTTCTGCAGCGCGTTCCAGAAGCGCGAGTCGCCCCACAGTTCGACGTAGTTGTCGAACGCCACCCACTCCATCACGTCGAGGGTGGCCAGCTCCACGTCGTGGAGGGAGATCCACGAGGTGTAGACGAGGGGGTAGAAACTGAACGCGGCGAAGACGACGAAGAACGGCGCGACGAAGGCGTACGGGGCGCCCTTGACGTCCAGCCGGTGCAGCAGCGCGCCACGCGGCCGGGCCTTGCCCTCGCCGCCTGTCCTGCCGGACCCGCCGGGCGGCTCCTCGCCGGCCAGGGCCTTGGTGGTGGAGGTGGCCACCGGAGTTCCTTCCTGAGAGCGGGTGTCTGGGCGGGGCCCCGGGGGCGGCGGGGGGGGGGGTGGAAGGGGCGGGGAGGGGGGGGGGGGGGGGGGGGGGGGGGGGAGGGGATTTCTTTTTTCTTCCCTTTTTGTTTTC
>NZ_JBWKKZ010000023.1:5861-15333 GCF_056430705.1 Streptomyces sp. NPDC045956
CCTTTTCTCCCCTCCCCTCCCATTCCTTTTTTGGTGGGTGTGCCCCCTGGCTTTCCCCCGTAAGCTTGTTTTCTGGTTCGGCCCCCTCGCCCTCTCGGCGGGACTGCCGACGGGCCCGGGGCGGCCGCGGGTGGGCGGAAGGTCAGCCGACGGCCTTCTCGATGCGCTCCGCGGTGGTCGTCCACGCCTCGTCACGCGCCGTGCCCTGCTGCTCGATCAGGGTCAGCCCCTGCGAGAAGGTGTCCTTGATCGTGCCGTCCTTGCGGCCGAGGACCTGCTTGTCCGGGATCTCCTGGGCCGCGGCGCCGAAGATCTGGCCGATCGGGGCGTTGCTGAAGTACTCCGACTTGGCGTTCTTCACGTCGGCGTTGTCCAGCGCCGTGCGCGAGGACGGGATGTTGCCGATCTCCTTGAAGATGTGCGCCTGCTGCTCCGGCGCCGTCAGCCAGGCGACGAGCTTCTGGGCCTCCGCCTTCACCGGGCTCTTCTCGACCACTCCGAGGAAGGAGCCGCCCCAGTTGGCTCCCTTCGGGGCCCGGGCGACGTCCCACTTGCCCTTGTTCGGCTCGCCGGCCTTCTCGCTGATGTGGCTGAGCATCCACGCGGGGCACACGGCGGTGGCGAACGTGCCGTTGGCCAGGCCCGGGTCCCAACCCGGCTGGAACTGGCGGAGCTTGGCGCTCAGGCCGTCCTCCGCCGCGTCGGCGGCGAGGTTCCATGCCTCCTTGACGGCGGGGTTCTTGTCGTAGATCAGCTCACCCTTGTCGTCGTAGTACTGCTCGGGGTAGCCGTAGACCATCGCGTTGAACAGACCGCTGGCCGCGTCCATGTAGGACACGTCGCCGCCCTTGAAGCCCTTCTTGAAGGTGCGGCCCACCTCGACGTACTTCTTCCAGTCGCCCGCCCAGAGCTTGGCGACCTCCTCGCGGTCGGTGGGCAGACCGGCCTTCTCGAAGTAGTCCTTGCGGTAGCAGACGGCCATCGGGCCGATGTCGGTGCCCAGGCCCAGCACCTTGCCGTCCTCGGTGCTGATCTGGGACTCCTTCCACGGCAGGAAGTGGTCCGTGCCCGCCGTCCCGGAGAAGTCCGCGAACTTGTCCGCCTGGGTCTCCGTGATCTCCTTGGCCCGGCCGATCTCTATGCCCTGGATGTCCTTCAGGCCCTTGCCCGCGGCGAGTCTGGTCTGCAACGCGGTGTAGTACGTCTGCTCGTCACCGGCGATCTCGGCCTTGATGTCGACATCGGGGTTCTCCTTCTCGTACTGCTCGAGAAGGCCCGTCTCCTTGATGCCCATCACGCCGTACAGGCCCATGGTGATGGTGGTCTTGCCGTCCTTCTTGCCACCGCCGGTGGCCGAGTCGTCGCCGCTGCTGCAACCGACGACCAGTGTCAGCGCGCCGACGGCCGCGGCCGTGGCCACCGCCTTCCTGCGCAACGAACCGAAAGTGCCCATGGATCTCCTCCTAGCGACGGCGCTGACACATCGGAGTGACGAGTTCTGCGACGACTACAGCGATGACTACAGCGGCTCTGAACGGGGTGGGAACGTGCCCAACAGTGGTGGGCACGTTCCCACCAGCGCATCGAAGACTCGTGGGAGCGCGCCCATCTGTCAATGACTTGAACGCAAGTTGCCGGTGAACTTCGGTCCCGGCAGGGGTTCCAGAGGCCTCGGGGGTGCTCCGCCGACGGCAGCGTCTGCAAGAATTGCCGCAGGTCACCTCCGCGGTACGTCCATCGCCGCGGCCGCCGAGGGGGGATTGCATGAGCGGCAACCGCCGTCCCACGATCAAAACGGTCGCCGCCCGCGCCGGCGTGGGCCGCACCACGGTCTCCCGTGTCGTCAACGGCTCTGACCTGGTCAGTGCCGACGCACGCGCCCGGGTCCTTGCGGCCATCAAGGAACTCAACTACGTTCCCAACTCCGTCGCCCGGGGCCTGGTGACCAACCGCACCGACGCCGTGGCCCTGGTGATCCCGGAGTCGGAGAGCCGGCTCGGTTCGGAGCCGTTCTTCGCGGCGCTGATCCGCGGGGTCAGCGGCGCCCTGGCCGAGAGCCGCACCCAGTTGCAGCTGATGCTCGTCCGCGACCAGGCCGAGCGGGACCAGTTGACCGACTCGGTGGCGGCCCGCCGGGTGGACGGCGTCCTGCTGGTCTCGGTGCACTCCGCGGACCGGCTGCCGGGCATGCTGGAGGAGATGGGCCTGCCCACCGTGCTGGCCGGCCGCCGCGACGCGGGCGAGCGGCTGAGCTACGTCAACGCCGACAACACCGGAGGTGCCGAAGCGGCCGTCCGGCACCTGCTCGACAGCGGCCGCGAGCGGATCGCCACGATCACCGGCCCGCTCGACATGGACGTCGGCCGCAGCCGGCTCGCCGGCTGGCGCACCGCGCACGAGGCGGCGGGGATGCCCGCCCGGGAGATCCTGGTCGAGGCGGGCGACTTCACCGAGGAGGGGGGCGCGAGGGCCATGCGTTCGCTTCTTGAACGGGCGCCGGATCTGGACGCCGTGTTCGCCGCCTCCGACCTCACCGCGGTCGGCGCCCTGGCCGAACTTCGCCGGTGGAAACGGCAGGTGCCCGGGGACGTCGCCGTCGTCGGCTTCGAGGACTCGGTGCTCGCCCGGCACACCGACCCGCCCCTGACGACGGTCCGTCAGCCGGTGGAGGAGCTGGGCCGGACGATGGCCCGGATCCTGACCGACATCACGCAGCACGGCGCACCGCGACAGCAGTTGACGCTGCCGACCGAGCTGGTGGTGCGGGACTCGTCCTGATCCGGAACCGGCGGCGGGCGGCGGGCGGCGGGCGGCGGGCGGCGGGGTGCGACGGGCCGGGGCGTGCCCGCGGGTCCCTCGGCTCCCGGTACGCGCGCTCGCGCGTCCACGGGCGGCGGGGCGGCTCCCCGCGGCCCGCCGGCGTTGCCCGTGCGAACCCCGCCCGGCGAGGGACGGCCGGAGGCCGGGCGCGGGACCTCAGGCGTCGTGGTCGGCGCTCCGTGCGGCAGGGAGTACGAGTCGCCCCGCCACGGCTGGCACACTGGCCGCGTGACAGCGCACGAGACCCCGCACGCGCCCGCGTTCGCGCAGATCTCCCAGCCCGACGACGCGACCGAGGCGGTTCGGCGGGACCTCGCGGAGTGCTGGACGGCGGTGATCAACGCCGGAGGCGCGGTCATCCCCCTGGGCTGCCCCCTGCCCCCGGTGTCCCCGGGCGCGGTCGCGCCGGCGCTGGACGCGATCGTCGAGAGGCTCTCCCCTCGGCGCAGCCGGCTCCTCCTGGCCACCGTCGGGGGCGCACTGGCGGGCTGGGTGCTGCTGAGCCGTGAGTCGCACCCTCTGGAGGCGCACTGCGGGACGGTCAACCACCTCCAGACACATGTCCGCTTCCGCGGGACGGGAGTGGGGGCCGCCCTGATGCGCCGTCTGGCGGCCGTCGCCCGCGACGAGATGGGCCTGGAGCGACTGCGGCTCAGCGCCCGGGCCGGCCTGGGGCTGGAGGAGTTCTACGGAGGGGTCGGCTGGAGCGAGGTCGGCCGGTGGCCGGGCGCGCTGCGGGTGGGCCCCGGTGACGACCGCGACGAGGTCCTGATGGGTCTCGCTCTCTGATCCGGTCCCGGGCAGCGCCCGGGATCAGCCGCCCTTGAGCGCCACGAGCACGGCACTGTCACCGAACCGCCAGACGGGCACGACCTCACGGAAGCCCGCCTCGCGCAGCAGTTCCGCGTGGCGGTCGGCCGCCGGTTCCGCTCCGGCCACACCGCCCGGGCGGGTGGCGTGGCGCTGCGCACGCTCGGCGACCAGGTCGGCCAGTTCGGGGTCGCGGGCCGCGGCGGTCCACCACTCCTGCCAGTCCTCGTGGGCGTGGCCGCCGGTCCGCTCGGCGCGGCGGCGGCCCACGTACGCGGTGACGCCCGCACAGGACCGCTCGGCGGGCGGGAAGTGGTCCCCGTTGACGAGCACACCGCCTGGGCGCAGCAGCGCGGCGAGACGGCGGTAGGTGTCCAGCAGGGTCGGTTCGGGAAGGTAGTGCAGCGCCGTGGTGGAGACGGCGGCGTCCAGGGGTCGTCGCAGCCCCAGGGTGTCGGTCCAGCCGTCGGCGCCGATCACGGTGTCGACGTACCGGGCGGCGTTCGCGTGGTGGGTCCGGCCGAGTTCGAGCAGCAGGGGGTCCATGTCGGCGGCGACGATCTCCGCGTCCGGCAGGCGTTCGGCGAGCCTGGCGGCCAGGGACCCAGGGCCGCAGCCGAGGTCGAGCAGCAGCGGCCGGGGGCGGCCGGCGGTGACGTACTCGACGACGTCCGTGATCACCGTGAACCGCTCCTCGCGGTCCACGGCGTAGCGCTGCTGCTGCCGCTCCCAGCGTTCCACCCACGCCTTGGCCACCGCCATGCTGATGCCCATCTGGTCGTGCCACCTCTTCCGCGTCTCACCCGTCGTGGATGCGACCGAATCTACAGGTGGAAACGGTTATCACTTGCCGTACGGCTCGTGGTTCACGCCAAGGAGGTGAGTGCGGCGAGCAGCCGGTCGATCTCCTCCTCCGTGTTGTACACGTGCAGGCTGACGCGTACCGACCCGTCCTCGGCGGCGGCGCCTGCCTGGCAGAGGCTGTCCGCCCGCACCATGAACCCGTGGCTGTAGAGGATGAACCCCAGGTCGTCGGAGGGGATGTCCTGATGCCGGAAGGTGACGATGCCGTGGCGGCGCTGTGCGGCGGGCAGTGCGGAGTCGGCGGCCAGGCTGGCCGGGCAGCCGAGGATCTCGTACGGGCCGAGACGGCTCAGCCCGTCGGTCAGGCGGGTCGTGAGCCCCGCCGTCCAGCGGGCGATCCGGTCCGTACCGGCCGCGTCGAGCCAGTCGAGTGCCGCCCGCAGCGACACGACGCCCGCCGTGTTGGGCGTGCCCTGCCAGCCCGCCGCCCGGAACGCGGGTCCTCGCGCGTTGCGCGCCCAGAGGGCTCCCGTGCCCGGCAGGGCCATCGCCTTGTGTCCCGAGAAGACCACGAAATCGACGTCGAGCCCGGCCCCGGCCGGGTCCACGGGCAGGTGGCCGACGCTCTGGGCGGCGTCCAGGCAGATCGGTACGTCGGGGCCGACCGCCGCGCGGATGCGGTGCACGTTCATGTCACCGCCGTAGACGTGGTGCACGTGCGTGGCGGCCACGAACCGGGTGCGGGGGCCGACCAGGTCGCCGAGGGCCCGGTGGTCGTAGTCGCCCGAGACCGCCTGGTGGGGCAGGGCGCGCACCCGGACGTCGACGCCGCGTTCGGCCAGCAGCCGCCCGGCCTCCAGCCAGGGGTCCAGGTTGGCCCGGTGGTCGGCGAACGGCACGAGGATCTCGTCGCCGTCCGAGAGGTACGGCACCAGCCAGTCGCGGGCGACGGTGCGCAGGCCCTCGGTGGTGCCGCTGGTGAAGTGGACGGTGGAACGCTCCGGTTCCGGATCGCGGAGGAACTCCTTGACCCGCTCCCGCGCCCCTTCCACCAGGTCCGTCGTCCGGTTGGCCCAGGGGTAGGTGCCGCGCCCCGCGTTGGCGTTCGAGGTGGTGAGGTAGGTCTGGACGGCGTCCAGTACGGCCCGCGGCTTCTGGGAGGTCGCCGCGCTGTCGAGGTACGCCGACTCCGGGTGGGCGGTGACGATGGGGAACTGCTCCCGCAGTCCCCGCTGCCAGGCGGCTTCCCGCTCCTGTTCCCGCTGCCGGGCGGCGTTCCGCTCCGCCTCCTCGCGCGCGGTTCCGGTGAGCGGGCGGGCCCGGCTCATTCGCGCACCAGCGGGGCGCCCGCGTCGCGCCAGGCGACGATCCCGCCGCTCAGGCTCCGCACCTCGGGGTGTCCCATGCGCGTCAGCAGAGCGGCGTACCGCAGGGACTTCTCTCCGACGGGGCAGGCGAGCAGCACCGGCGTCCGCTTGCTGAAGGGCAGCCCGCCGCGGACCAGCTCCTCGAACAGTTCGTCGACCATGTTGACCGACCCCTCGATGTGCAGGGCCGCGTACGCGTGCGGGCTGCGCAGGTCGACGACGAGCGGCCGCGGGTCCCCCTCGGCGATCCGGCGGCGGGCGTCCGCCACGCCGACCGACAGGGCCTCGGCCCGCACGTCGTCCTCGGTGAGCGAGGCGAGGGTGTGCCCGCGCGCCGCCCTGCCCAGCAGCTCGGGGCGGCGTGCGCGCACGTAGCTCAGGTAGCTCTCCGCCCGGTCGCACACGATGAACACCGCGGTCTCGCGGCGCCCCGACCCCTCCAACGCCAGGTCGGCGTCCCGCAGGTGCCGTACCGCGCCCTGGTAGGCGGCGCCCCCGGTCGGCCCGGACAGGAGACCGCAGCGCCGGACGAGCGTGAGCATCCCGTCGAGGGCCTCGCCGGAGGTGACGGACTCGATGACGTCGTACGTCGCCGGGTCGAAGAGGCCGACCTGGTGCACCTCGTCGATGGTGCGGATGCCGGGGATGAAGTCCGACTTGTGGGCGACCAGGCCGAGGACCCGCACGTCCGGGTCGTGCTCGCGCAGCACCCTGGCGACGCCGGTCGACGAACCGGCCGTACCCACGCAGGCGACGAACCAGTCCGGCGCCTGCCCGTCCAGGTCCTTGACGATCTCGGGTCCGGTGCCCGCCGCGTGCGCCTCCACGTTGCGCGGGTTGAAGTACTGGTCGGTGTGCAGGTAGGTGCTGCCGGGCTCGGAGAGGGCCTGGTGGAAGTGGGTCAGCGGATCGTCGGTGTCCGTCGGGTCGAGGCATTCGCTGCGCCCCGGGAGCTCCTCGATCTCGGCGCCGAGCAGCAGGAGCAGTTCCTTGATCTCCGGTACGCGCATCCGGTTGGTGACGCTCTTGAACCGCAGCCCGTGCAGGCCGGCCAGCAGGGCGAGGGCCTTGGCGGTGTTGCCGCTGGAGAGTTCCACGACCGTCCCCTCCCCCGCTGCCGTGCCCTCCAGATGGGGCCGCGCCATGTGCCAGGCGGGCCGGTCCTTGACGGAGCCGAAGGGGTTGAGCATCTCCAGCTTCGCGTACAGGTCGATGTTGCGCAGCCCGTGCACGGCGGGGTCGATGCGCACCAGCGGTGTGTTGCCGATGGCCTCCGTGATGCTGTCGTACCTCATACGGGCTTTCCCCCCGGGTGTGTGATCGGCCAGTAGTCCTCGTCCATGCACCAGCGCCAGGAGTCCCCCTCCCTCTCCACGGCCACCGTCCGTGCGAGCGGCTGCCGTTGGGCCCGGTGGGCGTGGAAGTCCATCGCGTATCCGGCGGTGTTGACGAAGGCCAGCAGGTCGCCGGCGCGGGGCAGTTCGGGGAGGAAGACCAGGCGGCGGGTGATCAGGTCGGCCTCCAGGCACAGGTTGCCGACGAGGTGCACCGCGACCGGCGCCCGCTCGCCGTCCTCGGGCCCGCCGCGGGGCAGCAGCACGGGATCCACGAGGACGCCGTGCTCCTCCAGGCTCACGTCCCCGGCGTTCATCCCGAGGCGCACCAGGTACGAGGCCGGCTCCTCCGCCGTCCGCCGCACGTCCAGGACCCGTGCCAGCGACAGCCCGCACTGGTCGGCCAGGGCGCGGCCGGGCTCGATGTGCAGGTCGTGCAGGTGCTCCAGGAGGAGCGTGCCCGGCGCCCGGCCCAGCACCGGGGTGGGCAGCGAGAGGAGCCGGTCGAGGTAGCCGGGGCCGGCGTCCGGGCGGTGGCCGGGGTACAGCGCGACCGAGCCGCGCACCGTGCCGCCCTCGTTGCGCAGCCCGTAGCCGTGCCCGCGCCAGGTCAGGGGCGGACGGCCGCCGAGGACCGCCTCGCTGAGCGCGGTCGTCCAGCGCTCCCACTCCTCGGGGTCGGCGACGTAGCCGACGCCGAAGCCGCCTCCGATGTCGACGGCCCGCGGCGCGAGGCCCCGGGCCCGGCACTGGTCCATGAGCAGCACGCACCGCTCCAGGGCCCGGCCCTTCTCCTCCAGGCCCGTGGTGTCCAGGTGGTAGGCGAGGCCGGTGAGCGCGACGGCGTCGGCGTGCCGTTCAAGCGCGGACAGGAGCGTCTCCACCTCTCGCACCGGGGTGCCGAACCGGCTGCGGCGGGAGAGCATCCTGGTGCCCGCTCCCCCGTGGCCGGTGTCGGACTCGAATCCGGACAGGCGCGCCAGGACGTCGACCCGGCCGAGTCCGTACGCGCGTACCAGCTCGGCCAGTTGGTCGAGTTCGTGCGGCGAGTCCAGGTTCACGGTCGCTCCCACGCGGGCGGCGAGCCACAGGAACTCCGGGTCCTTGGGGCCGGTGGCCATGATGCGGTCCCCCGTGAAGCCGCAACCGAGGGCGTGCCGCAGTTCCGCCAGCGAGGCGACGTCGACCCCGACTCCGGCCGGGTCCTCGGCGGCCAGTCTCCGCAGCAGGGCACTGGAGCGGTTGGCCTTGTGCGCGAAGTACACCCGCCCGGTGAGGTGGTGGCGCCGGTAGACGGCTCGGAAACGTTCGGCGTTCTCCGCGACGGTCTCCGGGAGCAGTACGTTGAGCGGAGACCCGAGCGCGTCGACGAGCGAGTGCAGGAACGGTGCGGCGCCCAGCAGTGAGGCGAGCGGTGGATCCACCCGCGGCCTCAGATATAAGGGCACATCCACGAAAGACCCCTCCCCGTGCCGACCGACCATCGGTGCGACAACCGTTCGGGAGTAGTCGTTTCCAGGTACACACGCCGCTAAGCCTCGGGGCCGGGTCAGGGACCGGGGGCCGCCGACCGGCCGCCGAACGGTGATCCCCGGCCGCCGGGAGGGGCCGGGTCGCCCCGCGGACGCCGCCCCATCGGCGCGCACGTGCGGCGCCCGTCCGCCGGGAGCGGCCGCCGGCGCGGCGCCTCGCGTTCCGCGCCCGCCGCGGTGGCGCTCACCCGAGTGGGCCAGTCGGCCGAGGCGGAGCGTTTCCCCCCGGGCCGCCGTTCGTTAGGGCGGGCATGATCAAGAAGCTCGCCTGTGTCTCCGTCATGGCCACCGCGCTCCTCGCCTCCGCTCCCGCCGCCGTGGCCGCCCCCACGCCCGGCCCGTCCTCCGGCATCCCCGGTGGGCCGCTCCTGGACGGTCTGCTCGGGACCCTCGAGGTGGGCAACCCGGCCACGTCCCCGCAGTCGCTGCTCCCCGAGGGCATTCTCGGCAGGTGACACGGGCGGCGGCGTCCGCTCGCCGCCGCCTCCGAGGCGCCCTTCACCCCGTCCGCCGCGGACGGGAGGGAAGGGCGCCGATGTGCGTTATCCACCCCTTCGGCCTCGGATCGGCCGGTTCACCGTCGGGGTCCACTGGCTGATCGCGCCACCGCCGACCCGCGGCAGGCTTCCCGTAACCATCGTCCGTCAGCCTCCAGGAAGTCGTTTCACCCGCGGGAGGCTGCAATGAAGCTTGCGAGCAAGGGGCGTTCCGGTGTCGTGGTGGCGGTGCTGGGCGGTCTGGCCCTGGCACTGACCTCGACGACCGCACACGCCGACCAGCACACCCCCGCCCTCACGGCCAGAAC
>NZ_JBWKKZ010000024.1:0-15089 GCF_056430705.1 Streptomyces sp. NPDC045956
GGGCAGTCGGTGTATGCGGCGGCCAATGCGCATCTGGATGCGTTGGCGGAGCGGCGTCGTGCGCGGGGGCGGGTCGCGACGTCCGTGGCCTGGGGTCCGTGGGACGGCGACGGCATGGGCGAGATGGCCCCCGAGGGCTACTTCGCCCGCCACGGAGTGGTCCCGCTCCCTCCCGAGACGGCGCTCACCGCCCTGCGGGAGGCAATCGACAGCGGCGAGGCCACGGTGACCGTGGCGGACATCGACTGGGAACGGTTCGCCCCCGCCTTCACCGCTTTCCGCCCCAGCCCGCTGATCGCCGGCATCCCCGCCGCCCGCACGGAGTCCGCCGCCCGCACGGAGTCCACGGCCCGCACGGAGTCCGCCGCCGGCCGGCCCGCCGAGGAGACTCCCGCCGCCCCCGGCCTGCCGCGAGCGCGGCCCGAGGACCGGCCGCGGCTCGCCCTGGAACTGGTGCTCCGCCACGTCACCGCGGTCCTCGGCCACCCCGAGGAGGAGCGGGTCGACGCCCGGGCCCCCTTCCGGGACCTCGGCTTCGACTCGCTCGCCGCCGTACGGCTGCGCCGCCGGCTCGCCGAGGACACCGGGCTCGACCTGCCCGGCACCCTCGTCTTCGACCACGAGGACCCCACCGCGCTGGCCCACCACCTCGCCGGCCTGGCCGACGCGGCGGCCACCGGCCCGCGGGAGGACCCGGCCCGGGCCGAGAGCGGACTGTTCTCCTCCTTCCGCACCGCCGTCGCCCAGCACAGGTCGGCCGAGGTCGTGGAACCGATGGCGGACCTGGCGGCTTTCCGGCCCGCCTACTCCCGACAGAACCCCGGTTCCGGCCGCCCCGCACCGGTCCCCCTCGCGACCGGACCGGCGACGCGTCCCGCGCTGTACTGCTGCGCCGGCACCGCGGTCGGCTCCGGCCCCGCCGAGTACGTCCCGTTCGCCGAAGGGCTGCGCGGCCTCAGGGAGACGGTCGTCCTGCCCCTGTCCGGCTTCGGCGGTCCCCGGGAGCCGATGCCCGCGTCCCTCGACGCGCTGCTCGACGTCCACGCCGACGTCCTCCTGGAGCACGCCGCCGGCCAGCCCTTCGCCCTCGCCGGCCACTCCGCCGGCGCGAACATCGCCCACGCCCTGGCCGCCCGGCTGGAGGAACGCGGCACCGGTCCCGTCGCCGTAGTCCTGATGGACGTCTACCGCCCCGAGGACCCCGGTGCGATGGGCGAGTGGCGCGACGACCTGCTCGGCTGGGCCCTCGAACGCAGCACCGTGCCCCTGGAGGACCACCGGCTCACCGCCATGGCCGGCTATCAGCGACTGGTGCTCGACACCCGGCTCACCGCCCTCGCGGCCCCCGTCCTGCTGGCCCGGGCCTCCGAACCCCTGCGCGCGTGGCCGCCCGCCGGCGGGGCCCGGGGCGACTGGCGCTCCCGGGTGCCGTTCGCGCGGACCGTCGCCGACGTGCCGGGCAACCACTTCACCATGCTCACCGAACACGCGCGGCACACCGCGTCCGTGGTGCACGAATGGCTGGACAGCCTCCCGCACCAGGCCGGACCCGCCCCGCTCACCGGAGGGGAACACTGATGTACGCAGACGACATCGCGGCCGTCTACGACCTGGTCCACGAGGGGAAGGGAAAGGACTACCGGCAGGAGGCCGAGGAGATCGCCGCCCTCGTGCGCGCCCACCACCCGGACGCCCGGACCCTGCTCGACGTGGCCTGCGGCACCGGCCGGCACCTGCACCACCTCGACGGCCTCTTCGACCACGTCGAGGGGCTGGAGATCTCCCCCGACATGCTGACCCTCGCGAAGGGCCACAACCCCGGCATCACCTTTCACGAAGGAGACATGCGCTCCTTCTCCCTGGACCGCCGGTTCGATGCGGTGACCTGCATGTTCAGCTCCATAGGACACCTGCGGAACACCGAGGAACTCGACAGCGCGCTGCGCTCCTTCACCCACCACCTCGAACCGTCCGGCGTCATCGTCGTCGAACCCTGGTGGTTCCCCGAGACCTTCACCCCCGGCTACGTCGGCGCCAGCATCACCGAGGCGGGCGAGCGCACCGTCTGCCGGGTCTCGCACTCCGTACGGGAGGGAGACGCCACCCGCATCGAGGTGCACTACCTCCTCGCCGGGCCCGGCGGCATCCGCCACCTCACCGAGGACCACACCATCACCCTGTTCCGGCGCGCCGACTACGAGGCGGCCTTCGAGCGCGCCGGCTGCGACGTGGCCTACCAGGAGGGCGGCCCCTCCGGCCGCGGGCTGTTCGTCGGCACCCGCCGCTGACCGGACCCCACCTGCGCGAGGCCCCCCTCCGACCACGCACCACGCACCGGCCCAGGTACGGGCCGCCGGCCTTCCCCCTGCCACACCTGCCGCCCCGATCGTGCGAGCGCCTCCACCGACCCGAGAAGAAAGGCAGGGCAGCCATGCCCACCCTGGCCACGGAACCGGCCCCCGGGAACACGAACACGAACGCGCACACGAGCACGAACACGGGCGTGCGCGCGCTCGGCCGCCGCCTTCAGCTGACCCGCGCCGCCCACTGGTGCGCCGGCAACCAGGGCGACCCGTACGCGCTGATCCTGCGCGCCGTCGCCGACCCCGAGCCCTACGAGCGGGAGATACGGGCCGCCGGACCGTGGTTCCACAGCGCCCCGCTGGACGCCTGGGTGACCGCGGACCCCGAGGTCGCAGCGGCCGTCCTGGCCGACCCGCGCTTCGGCACCCTGGACCGGGCGGGCCGCCGCCCCGACGAGGAACTGCTGCCCCTCGCCGAGGCGTTCCCCCTCCCCGAACGCGCCGAGCTGGTCCGCCTGCGGGCGCTGGCCGGCCCGGTGCTCGGCCGGTGCGCCCCGGCCCAGGCGTCCTGCGCGGCCCGCACCACCGCCCGCAGGCTGCTCGGCCGCCTGCTGCCCGCCGGTGACGCCGCTTTCGACCTCGTCACCGACGTCGCCCGGCCCTACGCCGTGGAGCTGGTGCTCAGGCTCCTCGGAGTGCCGGGCCGCGACCGCGACACCGCCGCGCGGGCGCTCGCCGCCTGCGGACCCCAGCTCGACGCCCGGATGGCCCCGCAACTCCTCACCGTCGCCCGGGAGTCCGCCGACGCAGTCCGCACGCTGGCGGAGCTGGTCCCCGAACTCGTCGCCGAGAAGTCCCGGTCCGCCGGGACCGCGGAGCCCCGGCCCGACGACGTCCTCGCCCTCCTCCTGCACGACGGCGTCACGCCCCGCGACGTCGAACGCATCGCGCTGCTCCTCGCGCTCGGCACCCCCGAACCCGTCGTCACCGCCGTCGCGCACACCGTCCACCGGCTGCTCGGCCGGCCGGGGGAGTGGGAGGGGGCCCGCCGGACACCGGCCGCGGCGAAGGCCGTCGACCAGCTGCTGCGCGACCGCCCCCCGGCCCGGCTGGAGAGCCGGGTCGCGCACACCGACCTGGAACTCGGCGGCCGTCGGATCGCCGCCGACGAGCACGTCGTGGTGGTGGCCGCAGCCGGACGGCAGAGCCCCGGGCCGGAGCCGCTCGGGGGCCCGGACGGCCCCCAGTCGGCCCTCGCCCTGCCGCTCGTCCGCCTGGCCGCCACCACCGCCGTCCAGGTCACGGCCGGCCGCCTGCCCGGACTGCGGGCCGAGGGCCCGCCCCTGACCCGGCCGCGGTCCCCGGTCCTGGGCGCCTGCGCCCGCCTCCGGGTGCACCCGGGATGACCCCGGCCGTCCGTACGCCCCCTCCCAGACCGGAGCCGCTGTGCGCGTCCTGCTGACCTCCCTCGCCCACAACACCCACTACTACAGTCTGGTGCCCCTCGCCTGGGCGCTGCGCGCCGCCGGGCACGAGGTGCGGGTGGCCAGCCCGCCCTCGCTCACCGACGTCATCACCTCCACCGGCCTGACCGCCGTGCCGGTGGGCGACGACCTGCCCGCCGCGGAGCTGCTCGCCGAGATGGGCAGCGACCTCGTCCCCTACCAGCGGGGCTTCGAGTTCGGTGAGGTGGAGAGCGAGGAGGAGACCACCTGGGAGTACCTGCTCGGCCAGCAGAGCATGATGGCCGCCCTGTGCTTCGCCCCGTTCAACGGCGCCGCCACGATGGACGAGATCGTCGACTTCGCCCGCGGCTGGCGGCCCGACCTCGTCGTGTGGGAACCCTGGACCTACGCGGGCCCGGTCGCGGCCCGTGCCTGCGGTGCCGCCCACGCCCGCATCCTGTGGGGCCCCGACGCCATCGGACGCTCCCGCCTGCGCTTCCTCGCCGCGCTCGACGGCACACCGCCGGAGCTGCGCGAGGACCCCATCGCCGAGTGGCTCGGCTGGACCCTCGACCGGTACGGGTACGCCTTCGACGAACGCGACGTGCTCGGCCACTGGGTGATCGACCCGGGCCCCCGCAGCACCCGTCTCGACCTGGGCCAGACCACGGTGCCCATGTGCTACGTGCCCTACAACGGGCGCTCCGTGATCGAACCCTGGCTCGCCCGCAAGCCCGACCGCCCCCGCGTCTGCCTCACCCTCGGCGTCTCCGCCCGCGAGACCTACGGCCGGGACGCGGTCTCCTACGCCGAACTGCTGGAGGCGCTCGGCCGGCTGGACATCGAGGTGGTGGCCACCCTCGACACCTCCCAGCTCGACCGCCTGGGCACCCTGCCCGACAACGTCGTACCGGTGGACTTCGTACCGCTCGACGCGCTGCTGCCGAGCTGCGCCGCGATCATCCACCACGGCGGAGCGGGCACCTGGTCCACCGCCCTGCGCCACGGAGTGCCCCAGATCCTGCTGCCGTCCCTGTGGGACGCGCCGCTCAAGGCGCAGCAACTCCAGCGCCTGTCCGCCGGGTTCGACCTGCCCGCCGCGACGCTCACCGCGCGCGGCCTGGCGGACGCGGTGCACACGGCCGTGCACGATCCCGCGATCCGGGCGGGCGCGCGGCGGCTGAGCGAGGAGATGCTCGCCGATCCCACGCCCGCCGGGATCGTCCCCACCCTGGAGCGCCTCACGGCCCTGCACCGGGCCGCCTGACGACACGAGCGAACGGAGACCTTCCCATGCCCGAGAGCCAGGCGCAGAGCGCGCTGCTCGCCGCGGTCACCGCCGCGGACCGCACCCCCGAGGACATCGCCGCGCTGCCGCTGCCCGAGTCCTTCCGGGCCGTGACGGTCCGCAAAGAGGACACCGGCATGTTCCGCGGCATGCCGAGCGCGGACAAGGACCCGCGCAAGTCCCTGCACGTCGACGAGGTGCCGCTGCCCGAAGTGGGGCCGGGCGAGGCGCTGGTCGCGGTGATGGCCAGCTCCGTCAACTACAACACCGTATGGTCGTCCATCTTCGAGCCCCTCCCCACGTTCGGCTTCCTGGAGCGCTACGGGCGCACCTCGCCGCTGGCCGCCCGCCACGACCTGCCGTACCACATCCTCGGCTCCGACCTCTCCGGCGTGGTGCTGCGCACCGGACCCGGCGTGAACGTCTGGAAACCCGGTGACGAGGTCGTGGCGCACTGCCTGTCGGTGGAGCTGGAGAGCCCCGACGGGCACGACGACACCATGCTCGACCCGGCCCAGCGCATCTGGGGCTTCGAGACCAACTTCGGGGGGCTGGCCGAGGTGGCCCTCGTCAAGTCGAACCAGCTGATGCCGAAGGCGGCCCACCTCACCTGGGAGGAGGCCGCCGCGCCCGGCCTGGTCAACTCCACCGCCTACCGCCAGCTGGTCTCCCGCAACGGGGCCGGGATGAAGCAGGGCGACAACGTGCTGATCTGGGGCGCCAGCGGGGGCCTCGGGTCGTACGCCACCCAGCTGGCCCTCGCCGGCGGGGCGCACCCCGTCTGCGTGGTCTCCAGCGCGCGCAAGGCCGAGGTGTGCCGGTCCATGGGCGCGGAGGCCATCATCGACCGCTCCGCCGAGGACTACCGCTTCTGGAGCGACGAGGACACCCAGGACCCGCGGGAGTGGAAGCGTTTCGGCAAGCGCATCCGCGAGGTCACCGGCGGCGAGGACGTCGACATCGTCTTCGAGCACCCCGGCCGGGAGACCTTCGGGGCGTCCGTCTACGTCACCCGCAGGGGCGGCACCATCGTCACCTGCGCCTCCACCTCGGGCTTCCGCCACGAGTTCGACAACCGCTACCTGTGGATGCACCTCAAGCGCATCGTCGGCACCCACTTCGCCAACTACCGCGAGGCGTGGGAGGCGAACCGGCTCGTCACCAAGGGGCGGATCCACCCCACCCTCTCGCGCACCTACCCGCTCGCCGACACGGCGTCGGCCGTGCACGACGTGCACGGCAACCAGCACCAGGGCAAGGTCGGGGTGCTCTGCCTGGCCCCGACGGAGGGGCTGGGCGTGCGCGACGAGGAGATGCGGGCGCGGCACCTCGACGCGATCAACCGGTTCCGCTGACCGCGCGGGGCCGGCCCTCCGCGGCCGGCCCCGCACACACGTCCGCCGCCGACCTGCCCGGGCAGGTCGGCGGCGGACGTGTGTGCTCCGGTGACGCGGCCCGTGGGGCCGCCCACCGTGCGGGCTCACTCCCGTCGGCGGGCCAGCGTGATGCCGTCGGCGACCGTCAGCAGGGCGATGTCCACGCGTGCGTCGTCGCGCAGCACCTCGTTGAGGGTGCGCACGGCGACGGTGTCGGGGTCGTCGGCGGCCGGGTCGGCCACCCGGCCGAAGAACAGCGTGTTGTCGACCGCCACGAGCCCGCCGGGGCGCACCAGGGCCAGCGCCTGCTCGTAGTAGTGCGGGTACCCGGTCTTGTCGGCGTCGACGAAGACCAGGTCGAACGAGCCGTCCCCCTCTTGCTCGCGGAGTTCGGCGAGGGTGCGGACGGCGTCGCCGACCCGCAGGTCGATCCGGGAGTCCACCCCGGCCCGACGCCAGTACGGGGCGCCGACGCCGGGCCACCTGTCGCTGATGTCGCAGGTGACGACGGTGCCGTCGGCGGGCAGCGCGCGCGCCATGCACAGCGTGCTGTAGCCGGTGAACGTGCCGATCTCCAGCACGCGCCGGGCACCGACGAGCCGGATCAGCAGGGCGAGGAACTGCGCCTCCTCGGGCATGATCTGCATGGCCCGGCCCCCGGGGAGCCCGGCGGTCACCTCGTGCAGTTCGCGCAGCAGGTCGTCGTCCCGCAGCGCGACGCTCCGGGCGTACTCCAGCAGCGCGGGGCTGAGAGCCGTCTGGTCCGCCACGCTCATCATCCTCTCGGGGTGGGTTCGTTCGACGCGGCCGGCGTCCGCGCGGGCGCGGGCCCGCCCGGTGCGACGGGCACGCCGGCCACGTCGGGTGCGGGTGAACTCCGTGGAGCCGCGGCTCCACCGGGCTTCGTCCGGAAGGCGGACCCGCGGCTCCCGAACAGGCGCATACAGGGCTGCTCCACGACGGTGTGCAGCAGCCAGCCGCCCGCGATCGCCACCGTCAGCATCGCCACCGACAGGGCGATCGCGGCCGGGGTGCTCCACTGGCGCTCGTAGCCCAGATCGCCGCCCATCAGCCGGTGCCCGTAGCGGATGATCAGGAAGTGGACCAGGTAGAAGGCGAAGGACCACTGGCCCAGCCGCACCAGCGTCGCCGAGCGCAGCCCGGTGCGGCGGCCGTGCACGTCGGCGTCGGCCAGCGCCGTGATCAGCAGGGCGGCCGGCACGACGGAGCACGCGACGAGGGTGAAGATGGGCGACGCCACCTGGGTGAGGCCGTAGCTCCCGGCGAGGAGCGCGGTGCAGACCGCCGGGCCGGGGCCCCTCCAGACCCCCGCGCGCAGGATCAGCGCCATCACGATGCCGAGGACGAACTCCAGCATCCGCACCGGCGGCAGCCAGTACGCGAACCAGACCTCGTTGAGCGTCATCCCGGGGGCCACCTCCTCGCTCGCGGGGAGCAGGCCCGCCAGCAAGGGCACACACGCCACGGCCGCGGCGAGACCGGCGGCGCACCACCACAGCCGCCGCGCGGGAATCCTGCGCACCAGCCGGTACCACAGCGGGAACGACAGATAGAAGGCGATCTCGCAGGAGAGCGACCAACTGGGCGTGTTGAAACTGGCGGTGAGGGTCGCGTCGGGCAGCCAGGACTGCACGAGCAGGATGTTGGGCACCAGCCCGTCCCACACGGAACCGCCGGGGAGTACCGGTTCCGACAGGGAGAAGATGATGAGTGCCGCGATGCCGAACGTCGCGAGGTGCAGCGGATAGATCTTCGCGATACGGCGCCGCCAGAATGTCGGCACGGAATCCTCGTCGCGGGCCGACCAGGTGAGAACGAATCCACTCAGGATGAAGAAGATCGAGACCGCCATGGAACCGAGCGGGGTGATGTGCAGCAGTGCGCTGCCGACCTGCTCGTCGGCGAAGAAGCCCTGCTGGGCGATGTGGCAGGCGAATACCGTCAGCGCCGCGTACCAACGGAGGCCGGTGAGCGACGACAGATCGACGCGCTGGAGCACTGGATTATCGCTCCTCTGTTTCGGGGTGGGGACCGGGGACGGAACGACCGCACGAAGGGCTGAGTCATCCTGGGGCGCGGTGCGCTGGGCCGACAACCCGCAGATGACACAGTCGGCGGTGATCGGCCCGCGCCACCCGTGGCCCCCGTCGGACCTGACGAAGTCGGCCGGCCATGTTCCCCGTCCGGCCTGGGGCGGAAACCTGTTCAACGCCCAGTGGGAGCCCTGTACGCGTTCGAGCGGGGACTGGCGTCCTCGCGCCGGGACTTCGCTCCCGTACCGCCACTGAGACCGCGCCCGCCTCCCCGGACGACCCGGGAAGGCGGGCGACGGACGCGCGCGCCGCGCCTACTCGTTCGGGGGCCTCCGGAAGGAACGCCCCGCCACGTACATCCCCACGGCCATGAGCGCGGTGCTGGTCAGCAGCGCGCCGGGCACGCTCCACCCCGGGTCCCAGTCCAGCGCCAGGCGGCGGGCGCTGTCGACCGCGTACGTCACGGGGTTCAGGTGCGCCACCGAGCGCAGCCACTCGGGAAGGGCGTCCAGCGGAACGAACGCACTGGAGGCGAACATCAGCGGGAACATCACCAGCACCGCGAGACTCGACATCACCTCCACACTGCGCAGCCACGCCGCGAGGGCGATGAACCCCCAGATCAACGACCAGATGACGAACAGGGTGAGGAGCAGGGCGGCGGACGTGCCCCACACGCCCCCCGCCGGACGGAAGTCCAGCAGGACCACACCGACGGCCACGAGGACGACCAACTCGGTGAACACGCGCACCAGATCGGCCAGCGAACGGGCGACCAGCACCAGGAAGAGCCGGGCCGGCAGGACGCGGAAGCGCGCCACCATCCCGTTGTCCATGTCCCTGACCAGGCCCACCCCCGCGCCCTGGGCCGAGCCGATACCGGTGGTGACCAGCAGCGCGGGCACCACGTAGTCGATGTAGCGCACCCCCTGCGGGAAGTCGGCCGGGTCCGCCATGCTGCCGAAGATCTCACTCAGCAGCAACAGCATGATCACCGGCTGCATCAGGCTGAACAGCGCCAGCCTGCGGTCGCCGTACATGGAACGGATCTGCCGTGCGGTCAGGACCCACAGCTGGGTGCCGAGGCCGGCACCGCGCCACACGGCGCCGGCCGGGGTACCGGTGCCGACCGCCACCTCCTTCACGGCGCGCTCCTGGATGGCCAACGGAACTCCTGGGGATCAGGCCGCGTCGGCGGCGGGTGAGGAATGGGTGAGCGCCAGGTAGACGTCGTCCAGGGACGGCTCCTTGACGGTCAGCTCGACGGCCTGCGTGCCGACCGTGTCCAGGGCGCGGATGACGCCCGCGATGTCGGCCGAGGTGTCCACGGGCGTGCTCAGCGCGTGCTCCCCGGCGTCGGACCGCGGGCGGAACCCGGCGGCGGTCAGCGCGGCGGCGGCGGCCGTCAGGTCGGCGGCGGGCGGCAGGACCACCCGCACCGACCGGTGGCCCAGGTCCGCCTTGAGACGGTGGGTGGTGTCCGAGGCCACGACCCGGCCCTTCGACAGGACGGTGATCCAGTCGGCCAACCGGTCCGCCTCGTCCAGGTACTGCGTGGTCAGCAGGACCGTCGTACCCTCCGCCACCAGCTTCTCGACCGTCTCCCACAGGGCGATCCGGGTCGCCGGGTCCAGCCCGGTCGTCGGCTCGTCGAGGAACAGCACGTCCGGCCGGCCGACCAGGCTGGCGGCGAGGTCGAGCCGCCGGCGCATCCCGCCCGAGTAGGTGCGGGAGGGCTGGTGGGCCGCCCCGGTCAGCTCGAACAGCTCCAGCAGCTCGGTGGCGCGGGCGGCCGCGTCACGCCGCCCCGCACCGAGCAGCCGGCCGATCAGGACGAGATTGCGGAAACCGCTCAGGTACTCGTCCACCGACGCGAACTGTCCGGTCACGCCGATGCGCGCGCGGATCTCCGCACCCTGCGTCGCGACGTCGAAACCGGCGACGGTCACCGTGCCCGCGGAGGCCGGAGAGACCGTGGACAGGATGTTCACCAAGGTCGTCTTGCCGGCCCCGTTGTGACCCAGCAGCCCGAGCACCCGGCCCCGCTCGACCTCGATGTCCACGCCGTTGAGGGCGTGGACGTCACCGAAGCTCTTGCGGACGCCGACCGCCCTGATCATGGCGTCGTCGCTCAAGGGGCGTCCTGCCCGGCCGCCGCCATCGCCTCGACGAGGCTCTTGGGCCGCATGTCGGTCCAGTTCTCGTTGATGTAGTCCAGGCACGACTGGCGGTCCGTCTCCGACACGACGACGGACCAGCCCGCCGGGACCTCCGCGAACGACGGCCACAGCGAGTGCTGCCCCTCGTCGTTGACCAGTACGACGTAGGTGGCTTCCGTGTCCTCGAACGGGTTGCTCATGGTGTTTCCTTCCTCATCGGGATGCGCGAGGTGCGCGGGGTGCGCCGGATGCGCGGGGTGTGCCGGATGCGCGGGATGTGTCGTCCGCGGGCAGCCGGCCGACGAGCACGTCGGAGATCGCCGTGACCGCGGCCGGTTCGATCAAGAGGTCCTCGTGGAGGTGGTCGATCACCTGCTCGGTGATCCCCCCGGTGACGTACGGCCGCCAGGCGGCCACGTCGTGGACCGGGTCGTCCTCGGCGAACGAGGTCCCGGAGGAGAAGAAGAGCACGTCCCCGTCGAACACCTCGGGCCGCAGGTTCCTCGTCAGGCGCGAGCTGTTCACGTACACGCGGACCGCCGCGCCGATGTCACCGCCCGGCAGATGCCCCAAGGGGTGCCCCTTCGCCCGCAGATCCGCGAGCAGGGCCTCCTCCTGGTCCGGGTCGACCCGGTCCACGTCGAAGCCCAGCTCCTCACCGATCCGCGCCACCATCTCCGCCGCGTCCCAGTCGGCCCGCGTCGAGGCGGGCGGATAGGCGTCGACGATCGCGAGCAGGTCGACGCGCTGCCCCGCCGCCTGGAGGCGGGTGGCGACCCGGTGCGCGAGCAGCCCGCCCATGGACCAGCCGAGCAGCCGGTACGGGCCCTCCGGCTGGACCTCGCGGATCTGCGCGCAGTAGTCGTCGATCATCGCGTCGAGCGTCTCGGCGGGCGCCTCCTGCCCGAGCAGCCCGCGCGCCTGCACCGCGTAGACCGGCAGCGCGCTCGGCAACTGGGCGGCGAGCCGGCCGTAGCACCAGCCGAGGCCCAGGGCCGGGTGCAGGCAGAACACGGGGGTCCGGCCGTCGCCGCCCGCTCGCAGCGGAAGCATCGACGCGAAGGAACTCTTGCTGCCCCCCGCGTCCAGGTGCCGGAGCAGACCGGAGACCGTCGGGGCCTGGAAGAGGTCCCGGATCGACACCCGCAGACCGAGCGCCCCGCGGATGCCCGCGATCAGCTGGGTGGCCAGCAGGGAGTGACCGCCGAGCGCGAAGAAGCTCTCCTCCGTACCGACCCGTTCCAGGCCCAGCGCCTGGGCGAACAGCTCGCACAGGACCTGCTCCTGCGGGGTCACGGCCGCGCCGCTGCCGTCGCCGCCGCGGCTCGGGGCGGGCAGCGCCGCGCGGTCCAGTTTGCCGTTCGGGGTGAGCGGCAGGGCCTCGACGAGGACCACCGTCGGGACCATGTACTCGGGCAGCGCCGCGGCGACCCGGTGGTGCAGCTCCGCCGCGGTCGGCCGGGGCTCCGCGGCCGGGACGACGTAGGCCACTAGCCTCTTGTCGCCCGGGACGTCCTCCCGGACCACCACCGCCGCCTGCGACACATCGGGGGCCCGGGCGACGACCGTCTCGACCTCGGCCGGCTCCACCCGGAAGCCGCGGATCTTGACCTGGTCGTCGGACCGGCCGACGAACTCCAGCAGGCCCTCACGGTTCCACCGGACCAGGTCGCCCGTGCGGTACATCCGGGTGCCGGGGGCGCCGAACGGGTCCGCGACGAAGCGCTCGGCGGTCGGGCCGGGCCGGCTCGCGTACCCCCGGGCCAGGCCGGCCCCCGCGATGTACAGCTCCCCGGTGACCCCGGGCGGCACCGGATGCAGCCCCGAGTCCAGGACATGGACGCGGGTGTTGTCCAGCGGGCGGCCCAGCGGCAGACCGTCGGCCGCCCGGTACGGTGCCCGGACGGCGTGACCGGTGGCGCACAGGGTGATCTCGGTGGGGCCGTACAGATGACGCACCACGGTACGGGGGTTGGCCTCCAGGACCCGCTCCACGGCGCCCGCGGAGACCACGTCACCGCCGGTCAGCACCTCGCGGACCAGGCCGAAGCCGTCCGTCAGGTCCTCCGCCATCGCACGGAAGAGACCCGCGGTCAGGTGCAGATGGGTGATGCCCCGCTCCCGGACCAGACGGTCCAGGACCAGCGCGTCCAGGTCGCCCGCCTCGGCGACCACCACGAGGGCTCCGCGCAGCAGCGGCACCCAGATCTCGTACACGGAGATGTCGAAGGCGTGCGGTGCGTGCATCAGCACCCGGTCGCCCTCGCCGACGTCCCATCCGCGGTCCAGGGCCAGGTCCACGACGTCCCGGTGCGTGACGGCCACCCCCTTGGGGGTCCCCGTCGAACCGGACGTGTACATCACGTAGGCGAGCCGGTCCGGCTCCACCGTGCGGGGCAGCTCCGCCACCGGGTCCGCGTCGGGCCGGCCGTCGCAGACCAGGACCGCCGTGCCGGCCGCCCGCTGCTCGTCCACCAGTTCGTGCCCGGCCAGGGGTTGATCGGTGACGAGCACCGGGGCACCGGCCTCGGCGAGGACCGTGCGCATCCGTGCCGTCGGGTAGCCGGTGTGGAGGGGCACGTAGGTACCGCCCGCCCGCACCACGGCGAGGAGCACCGCGACGAGGTCCGCGGAACGGTCCATCAGCAGCGCGACCGGCGTCTCGGCCCGCACGCCCAGGTCCACCAGCCGCCGGGCCAGCCGGTCGGCCCGCGCGTCCAGCTCGGCGTACGTCCACCGCACCTCGCCGCACTCCACGGCCGGGGCGTCCGGGGTCCGCGCAGCCTGGGCGGCGAACAGCTCCGGCAGGGACAGCGCCGGTACCGCGGTCACGGTCGCGTTCCAGTCCTCGACGACGCGCTGCCGCTCCGCCGCCGACAGGATCTCGAACTCGCCGACCCTGCGGTCCGGGGCGGCGACCGCGGCGGCCAGCAGCCGCACCAGCCCGTCCGCGAGGCCGGTGACGGTCTCCCGGTCGAAGAGGTCCAGGCTGTACTCGATCCGGCCGCTGATGCCGGCCGGTTCGCCGTCGGGGGAGCGGTGCTCGGCCAGCCCGAAGTTCAGGTCGAACTTCGCCGTGCCCGCGTCGACGGGCTGACCGTCGGCCGCCAGTCCCGGCAGGTCCAGGGCGACGGCGGTGGTGTTCCAGCTCAGCGCGGTCTGGAACAGCGGATGGCGGGCCAGCGCCCGTTCGGGGTTGAGGACCTCGACGAGCCGCTCGAAGGGCACGTCCTGGTGGGCGAAGGCCTCCAGGTCCGTACGGCGCACCCGGTCCAGGAGGTCACGGAAGCGCGGGTTGCCCGAGACGTCGGTGCGCAGCACCAGGGTGTTGACGAAGAACCCGACGAGATCCTCCACCGCGGAGTCGGTGCGACCGGCGACCGGGGTGCCCAGGGGGATGTCGGTGCCGGCGCCCATTCTGGACAGCAGTGCGGCGAGGGCGGCCTGGACCACCATGAAGACGGTCACGTTCCGTTCGGCGGCCAGGGTCCGCGCGGCGGCGTGCAGGCCGGCGGGGATGTCCAGTTCGACGGTGGCGCCGCGGAACGTCGGCACGGCGGGCCGGGAGCGGTCCGCGGGCAGCTCCAGCTCCTCCGGCAGCCCGGCCAGCGTGCGCTGCCAGAAGCCCAGTTGGCGGGAGACGGCCGAGTCGGGGTCGTCGGCGGAACCCAGCACCTCGTGCTGCCAGAGCGCGTAGTCCGGATACTGGAGGGTGAGCGGCTCCCACTCGGGCGCGTGGCCCCGGAGCCGGGCCCGGTAGGCGCCGGCCAGGTCGCGGGCGAGCGGTCCCATCGACCAGCCGTCGCCGGCGATGTGGTGCACCAGCACCAGCAGGACGTGCTCCGTGGGCGAGAGTTCGAACGACCAGACCCGCAGCGGCGTCTCGGCGCTGAGGTCGAAGGCGTACCGGCTCGCCTCCGTGACCCGCTCGTCCAGCTCGGCGCCCGACACCCGGACCCTGACCAGCTCCGGCCGGGCCTCCGCTTCGTCCAGCACGACCTGGTGCGGGCCCTCCGCGTCCTCCAGGAACACGGTCCGCAGGCTCTCGTGCCGCGCCGTCACGTCGCGCAGGGCCGCCGCGAGAGCCTCGTGGTCGAGCCCGCCGCGCAGCCGGACCGCCGTCGAGATGTTGTAGAGGTACGAGGACCGCTCCATCGTCTGGAGGAACCACAGGCGGCGCTGGGCGTGCGAGAGGGGGATGCGGCCGGGGCGGGGCCGGGCGGTGAGGGCGGTCCGGGCTCCCGGGGTGACGGCCAGCTCGCGGGCGAGTCCGCTGACGGTGGGGTGGTCGAACAGGTCCTTCACCGAGAGTTCGGCCCGGAGCGTGGTGCGGATACGGGAGACGAGGCGGGTGGCGAGCAGCGAGTGACCGCCGAGGTCGAAGAAGCTGTCGTCGATGCCGACGCGTTCGAGGCCGAGGATGTCGGCGAAGAGGTGGCAGAGGACTTCTTCGTGGGGGGTGCG
>NZ_JBWKKZ010000025.1:0-13264 GCF_056430705.1 Streptomyces sp. NPDC045956
TCGTCCAGCAGAATCCTCGGCACATCACCCACGTGCTCCGGCAGAGCCTCGCCTGTCGTCACCAGCAACGCCGGGGCCGCGTCATCGAGGACGTACGCGATCCGCTCCGCCGGGTAGGAGGGGTCGACCGGCACATAGCCGGCGCCCGCCTTCACCACCGCCAGCAGCGCCACCACCAGATCGACCGACCGCTCCAACGCCACCGCGACCAGCCGCTCGGCACCCGCACCCCGCTCCACCAGCAACCGCGCCAAGCGGTTCGCCCGGCCGTCCAACTCCTCGTACGACAACGACACACCGTCACACGAGACGGCCACCACACCCGGCGACAACGCCACCTGCCGCGCGAACCACGACACCAACGTCACCCCCGCACCCACCACCGGGACGACGGAGTCACCGGAAGCAGGCGGGCCCACAAGCTCGGTCCGCTCCCCCGGCAGCAGCACCTCCACCCGGCCCACCGGCAGCGAAGGCTCACCCACCACAGCCTCCAACACCCGCACGAAGCGCCGCATCAGCTCCTCGGCGGCCGCCGTGTCGTAGACGTCGGGCCGGTGGTCGAGGCGGAAGCGCATCGTGGTGCCCGGAAGGGCGACCAGGGTCAAGGGGTAGTGCGAGCGGTCGCTGGTGCTCTGGCCGACGACCTGGACCGTGTCCGAGGGCGCGGCCGCCGTCTCCGCCACCGGGGCCTGTGACGGGGACGCGGAGGACGCCGAGCGCCCCACGTCGTGAGGGTAGTTCTCGAAGACGACCATGGTGTCGAACAGTTCCGGGAGCCCCGCCGCCTGCTGGATCTCCGTGAGGCCGAGATGCTGGTGGGGCAGGAGGTCGAGCTGTGTCCGGTGGAGGCGCTGGAGCAGCTGTCCGACCGGCTCCGCGGGGCGCGTCCGCACCCGGAGCGGGACCGTGTTGATGAACAGCCCGACCATGCTCTCGATGCCGGGGATCTCCGGCGGCCGGCCGGAGACGGTGACGCCGAAGACGACGTCGTCGCTGCCGAGGACCCTGGACAGCAGCAGGGACCACGCGCCCTGGACGAGGGTGCTGACGGTGAGTCCCAGCTCGCGTGCCCGGGTGGTGAGCTGCTCCGTCTGCTGCCGCGTCAGCTCGACGGTGACGCGCTCCGCCACGGTGTCGTCGGACCTGGTCCGACCGGCGGCCACCAGTGAGGGCTCGTCGAGGTCCGAGAGGGCGTCGGCCCAGGCGGTGCGCGCCGTGTCCCGGTCCTGCCGGGCCAGCCAGCCCAGGAAGGCGCGGTACGGGGTGACGGGCGGCAGGGCGCGGGCGTCACCGCCGTCGGCGTAGAGCGCGAAGAGTTCGTGCAGGGCCACCGACAACGACCAGCCGTCGAGCAGCAGGTGATGGAACGTCAACGAGAAGCGGTGGCGCCGGTCGGCGAGCCGCAGCAGGGTGAACCGCACCAGCGGGGGAGCGGACAGGTCGAACCGTTTCTCACGGTCCGCGCGCAGGAGTTCCTCGGCCCGGGCGTGGCGCGCCGCGTCGTCCGGAAGGCCGGTGAGGTCCGCCTCGTGCCAAGGGGTCTCCACCGACCGGGGCACGATCTGCACGGGCGTGGTGAGCCCCTCGTGGCGGAAACCGACGCGCAGGCTCGTGTGCCGGGCCAGCAGGGCGCCGACGGCCGAGCGGAGTGCGGTGCCGTCGACCGGGCCGGCTATGTCGAGGATGTGCTGGGAGACGTAAACGTCCTGGGCTTCAGGATTGTAGAGGCCATGGAAAAGCAGGCCTTCCTGGAGCGGGGTCAGCGGAAGGATGTCCTCGAGACCGGCCTGCTTCACTCCCGCACCTCTCGTTGTTTATGTGCATTGCCCTGGACGACTGGGCACGAGTATTGAACATGAGCCCATCAGGCCTGTCACTGGATTAAGGGGAGGCTGAATATCTCCGTCCGTCCCGGTGTGGGGCGGGTGGTCGACCGGCCCTCGAGCGACCGGCCTGACGGCCTGGAACAGGCGGAAAGTCGACGCCGAGTGACGTCACGGCTACCTACGGTGGATCTTTCGGGGCCGGTGGCGGGCCGACCCTCTGTTGACTCGATTCCGATGCGATGACTATGTTCCCGCTGCAGATGGAATGTTGTCGTGAGCCGCGCACCGTGTGCCGCGCTTTGGGGGAATGGTCAATGTCCATTGCAGTTGCGGAACTTCCCAGTGTCGTCGCGGCTTTTCGCGGAAATGCCGCGTCCCGGCCGGGCGAGGCTGCGGTGACTTTCGTGCGCGATCTTTCTGCGGAAAAGGTCGACGAGACATTGACCTACGCGGAACTCGACGCGGAGGCCCGGAGCATCGCCGTACGGCTGGCCGCACACCTCGCGCCCGGCGACCGCGCCCTCCTGCTGTACCCGGAGGGCCTGCACTTCGCGGCCGCCTTCCTGGGCTGCCTGTTCGCCGGGGTGGTCGCCGTGCCGGCCCCGCTGCCCGGGCAGTACCGTCACCAGCGCGAGCGCGTCACCTCCATCGCACGCAACGCGGGCGTCGGCGCCGTCCTGACGAACTCCGCCGTCCACGCGGACGTGCGCGAGTGGGCCGAGACGCAGACCGACGTCGCCACCGGCCCCGTACTGGTGACGGACGAGGCCGACCCGGCCGGTCCCGTCGACCCGGACGCCTGGGCCGAACCCGCGCTGGACCACGCCACGCTGGCGCTGCTCCAGTACACCTCGGGCTCCACGGGTGACCCCAAGGGCGTGATGATCAGTCACGGCAACCTGCTGCACAACGTGGACAGTCTCCGCCGCACCTTCGGGCTGGACGGCTCGACCCGCTTCGGCTCCTGGATCCCGCACTACCACGACATGGGGCTGATGGGCATCCTCCTGCCCCCGCTCGTGCTGGGCGGCTCCTGCACGCTGATGGCCCCCACCACCTTCCTGAAGCGGCCGCACTGGTGGCTGCGCATGGTGGACGTCTACGACCTCGACTGGTCCGCGGGGCCGAACTTCGCCTACGAGCGGTGCGCCCGAACGGTCACCGACGAGCAGCTCGAAGGCGTCGACCTCTCCCGCTGGCGGTTCGCCCCCAACGGGTCGGAACCCGTGCAGGCGGCGACGCTGGCGGCCTTCGCCGAGCGGTTCACGTCGGCCGGTTTCCGCGCCGAGGCGCTCACCCCCTGCTACGGCATGGCGGAGGCCACCGTGTTCATCTCGGGCGAGGGCGCCCGCAAGCCGGTCGTCCGGCCGGTCGACGCCGAGGAGCTGACCCGGCACCGGTTCGTGCCGTCCGAGGCGTCGGCGGGCACCAAGCCCGTGGTGAGCTGCGGCACCGCGCACGACTACGAGGTGTGCGTCGTCGACCCGTCGACCCGCGAGGTGCTGCCGCAGGGCCGCGTCGGTGAGCTGTGGCTGAAGGGCGAGAGCGTCGCGCAGGGCTACTGGGAACGGCCCGAGGCCACCCGGGAGACCTTCCGCGCCGAGACCGCCGACGGACGCTCCGGGTACCTGCGGACGGGGGACCTGGGACTGGTGCACGAGGGCGAGATCCATGTCACCGGACGGATCAAGGAGACGCTGATCGTCCGCGGCCGGAACCTCTACCCGCAGGACATCGAGCACGAACTGCGGGCGCAGCACGACGACCTGCTGGGCCTGTTCGGCGCCGTCTTCGCCGTACCCGGCGTCACCGGCACGAGCGAGGACATCATCGTCACCCATGAGGTGCCGGGCCGGCTCGGCGAGGACGTCCTCGCCAAGCTCGCCGCGGACATGAGGCAGACGGTGGCCCGCGAGTTCGGCACCGGTGTGCGGGCCGTGGTCCTGCTGCGGCGGGGCGGAGTGCGCCGCACCACCAGCGGCAAGATCCAGCGGGCCGCGATGCGCGAGCTGTTCACGGGCGGTGAGCTGCGGCCGCTGTTCGTCGACGGCGGCCCCCGCGACACCGGACGCACGCCGACGCGACAGAGGTGAGCCCGCATCCCCGCAGCGCTCCCGCCGAGCCGTACGGAACGCCGTACGGCCGTGCGGACGGCAGGCGTGAGGAGCGGCCAGAGGAAGGATTCCGCACAGTGCACCGGTCCGCCGTAGCGGCCCTGGACTCCCTGCTGGGGCTCCCGGGCGACGAGCACCCGTCGTTCCACCCCGCGGCGCTGGCCGAACTGGACCGCCAGGAGGCGTTCCCGGCCGCCGCCTGCCGGGTCCTGGACGACTTCGGTCTGAGCGCGCACTACGTGCCGGACGCGGCGGGCGGCAGACTCACCGACTACACCGAGCTGATGTCGCTGCTGCGCACCGTCGCCCGGCACGACCTGACCGTCGCGGTCGGCCACGGCAAGACGTTCCTCGGCGCCGCCTCGGTATGGGTCGCGGGCGATGACGAACAGGTACGACAGCTCGGTGAGTGGGTGTCCTCGGGAGCGATCGCCTCCTGGGGCCTCACGGAGCGCGACCACGGCAGCGACCTGCTCGCGGGGCAGGTCACCGCGGTCCGGACCGCACGCGGCTGGACCCTGAACGGCGAGAAGTGGCTGATCAACAACGCCACCCGGGGCCGGCTCGTGTGCGTGCTCGCCCGCACGCGGCCGGAGGGCGGCCCCCGCGGCTTCAGCCTCTTCCTGGTGGACAAGCAGCGTCTCGCGGACGACACGTACACCTGCCTGCCCCGCGTGCCCACCCACGGGATCCGCGGCGCCGACATCAGCGGCATCGCCTTCCACGACGCCCAGGTCCCGGAGGGGGCGCTCGTCGGGGAGGTGGGCGGCGGTGTGGAGACGGTGCTCAAGGCGCTGCAACTCACCCGGACCACCTGCGCGGCCCTGTCCCTCGGAGCGGCCGACACCGCGCTGCGGCTGGTGACCGACTACGCGCGCGGCCGTCGGCTGTACGGCCGGACCCTGAGCGACCTGCCCAGGATCCGGCGCATCGTCGGCGAGATCACCGCAGCCGCCCTCCTGGCCGAGGCCACCGCCACCATGGCGAGCCGCAGCGTCCACACGCTCACCGCAGAGATGAGCGTGACCTCGGCGGTCGCCAAGGCACTCGTCCCCGAACTCGTGCACCACGTCCTCGACCGGGGAGCGGAACTCCTCGGCGTCCGCAGCTTCCTCACCGAGACGTACGCCGACGGGGTCTTCGCCAAACTGGAGCGCGACCACCGGGTCGTGGCCATCTTCGACGGCAACACGGCCGTCAACCGCAACGCCCTGATCGACCAGTTCCCGCTGCTCGTCGCCGGCTACCGGCGCGGACGCGTCGACCGCGCCGGCGTGGAGGCCGCGGCCCGTCCCGGGACCCCGCCCCCGGCCTTCGACCGCCGACGGCTCGCGCTGATCTCCCAGCGCGGCAGCAGCGTGGTGCAGAGCCTGCCCGACACCGTCGCGCGGGTCCGGGCCCGCGCCGAGGCGGGCCTCCTCCCCGCGGCCGTGGCCGGACTCGCCGAACGGATCGGGACCGAGGCCGACGCCCTGCACCAGGACCTCGGTGCCCAACGGCGTACCGCACGGGACGTCCCCCCGTCCGCCTTCGTCCTCGCCGAGCGCTACGAGCTGTGCTACGCGGCGGCGGCCTGCATGCTCCTGTGGCTCCACCACGACGAGTCGCTCGCGCACGAGCAGGGCGACCCCGGCGGGCCGTCGGCCGGGTGGCACGACGGCCTGTGGCTGGAGGCCTGCCTGAGCACCGTCCTGACCCGCCTGGGCCACACCCTCGAAGCGGCGGACGCCGAGGTCTACGACCGCCTCGCCGAGCACACGCTCGACACCGCGCCCCCCATGCCGGCCTCCGCGTTCGGGCCGGCGGCAGTCAGGAGTCACGCATGACGAGCCCGGCCACCACGACCGCCGCGGCCACGACCTCCGCCGGCACCGCCGCCGCCACCGCGGCCTCCGCCACGGCTGCCCCGCACCGCGCCGACGCGCTGGAGAAGCACCTCGGTGACCCGAGGGACCCCGGCAACCCCCTGGGCTTCCGGCAGATCCTCGCCGCCGACGAACGGGCCGAGATGTTCGCCGCCGGCGAGCGGGCGCTGGACGAGTACGGCCTCAACGCCGAATTCGTACCTCCCGAGTACGGGGGCCGCCTGACCCGTCTCGACGACCTCATCGAGATCATGCGGTCCGTCTACCGGCGCGACCCCTGCCTCGGACTGGGCTACGGGGCCAGCTCCTTCATCGCCGCCGTCAACATCTGGACCGCGGGCAGCGAGGAACAGCGCAGGCACGTCGCCGGACTCCTCCTGGACAACCGGAAGGTCTCCGTCGCCTACCACGAACTGGCCCACGGCAACGACATGGCCGGGACCGAGTTCGAGGCCCTGCCCGGACCCGACGGACGCCTCGTCCTGAACGGACGCAAGGAGGTGGTGACCAACCTCCGGCGCTCCGACGCCGTCGTGATGTTCGCCCGTACCGACCGCCGCCCGGGCAGCCGCAGCCACTCCCAGATACTCGTCGACAAGGCCGGCCTCCCCGAGGACCGGATGGCCTACCTGCCCCGGTTCCCGAGCGTCGGCATGCGGGGCGTCCAGCTCGGCGGCATCGAGTTCCACGACTGCCCGCTGCCCGCCGACAGCATCGTCGGACGACCCGGCCAGGGCCTGGAGACGGCACTGAAGGCCTTCCAGATCACGCGCACCACGCTGGTCGCGATGTTCAACGGCATGCTCGACACCGGACTGCGCACCACCGTCCGCCACCTCAGCGCACGCACCCTGTACGGACGCCCCGCCATCCACCTGCCCGAGGTCCGCTCCGTACTCGCCGCCGCCCACGCCGACCTGCTGCTCTGCGACGCCTTCGCCACCGTCGGCGCCCGCGCGCTGCACCTCGTGCCCGCGGAGACCGGCATCTACGCCCAGGCGGTCAAGTACTTCATCTCCAAGATCCTCATGGACGCCATGCACCGGCTGTCCACCCTGCTCGGCGCGCACTTCTACATCCGCGAGGGCGAACACGCCATCTTCCAGAAGCTGCTCCGCGACATCCAGCCGGCCGGCTTCGGGCACGCCGCCCGCGCCGCCTGCCAGATGTCCCTGCTGCCACAACTCCCGCTGCTCGCCCGCCGGTCCTGGCCGCAGGGCCAGGCCGCACCCGAGGAGCTGTTCCGCCTCGACGCCGAGCTGCCGCCGCTCCCCTTCGACCGGCTGGCCGTCACCGCCGCGGGCCGCGAACGGCTCTCCTCCTCCCTGGCCGCCGGCCTGGAGGCGGAGCCCGCGCTGCTGCTGGAACACCCGGTGATCCGCCGCGTGGGCCGTCACCTGACGGACGACCTGCGCGACCTCACCACCGCCTGCGCCCAGCTGCCCGCCGCGGAACTGTCCGTGGCGGCCGGCTCGGCCTCGTACGACCTCACCCACCGCTACGTGAACGTGCTGGCCGCCGCGGCCTGCGTCGGACTGTGGCGAGCCAACCGGAACCACCCGGACCCCTTCCTCCGCGACCCCGCCTGGCTCGCCGCGACGCTGGCCAGGATCCCGCTGCGCCCCGGACACCCACCCGAGCGGCTGCCCCAGGACCTCGAACAGCGGCTGTTCGACGAGCTGATCGACCGCCACGAGGCGAGCACCAGCCTCGGCCTGGTCAGGCGGAGCCTCGCCGACCACAACCCCAAGGAGAACTGACCCATGTCCAGCCCCACCGTCGAGAAGACCGAAGCCGGCCCCACCCCGCTCGAACTCACCGCCTGGCTCACGGAGCGCATAGCCACGCACCTGGAGATGCCCGCCGAGGACATCCGCTCCGACGAGCCCCTCGGCGCCTACGGCCTCGACTCCATCTACGCCCTCACGGTCGTCGCGGAGATCGAGGACCACCTGGGCGTGACGCTCGAACCCACCGTCATGTGGGACGAGCCGACCATCGCCGGACTCGTCGACATCATCCTCGCCGAACTGCCCCTGGCGGCCTGAGAGCCGGGCGCCACCCGCGGGCACGGGCAGCCCGGGGGCGCCCCGCCGCGCCGCAGCAGAAGAGCCCGTAAGGAGACCGAAGAGAACGTGGGTAGGTGCGCAGTGTCTGAGCATGGGTCGGTTCACAGGGCTGTTTCGGCCGCACAGACGGGAATCTGGGTGGCGCAGCAACTGTCCCCCGACAGCCCGCTGTACAACTGCGCCACCTACTTCGAGATCGCCGGACACGTGGACGCCGGCGTCCTGACCGAGGCGGTCCGCCGTACCGTCGCCGAGACCGAGGCGCTGCGCGTGCGCTTCGACGAGGACGGTGACGAACTCCGGCAGACCGTGGAACCGGTCGGCGACGGCATCCCCGTGCACGTCCTGGACCTCACCACGGAACCCGCCCCGGACACGGCCGCCCTCGCCTGGATGGACGCCGACCTGTCGGCCCCGTCCGACCTGCGCACGGGACCGCTGTACACCCACGCCCTCCTGCGCACCGGCGAGAACCGGTCCCTGCTCTACTTCCGCCACCACCACATCGTCCTCGACGGCTACGGGCAGGCCGTCTACTGCCGTCGGCTCGCCCACGTCTACACCGAGCTGGCGGCCGGCCGTGAGCCCGCGGCCACCCGGTTCCGTCCCCTGGCCGAACTCGTCGGCCAGGACCACGACTACCGCGCCTCGACCCGGCACGACGCGGACCGCGACTACTGGCGCGACGCCCTCGCGGGCGCCCCCGACCCCGCCCCGCTGACCGGCCGGACCGCCGACCCGTCCCCGATCGCCCTGCGGCGCACCGTCCGGCTGCCCGCCGACCACATGGCGCTGCTCGCCGCGGCGGGCCGCTGGTCCTCCGTACTGCTCGCCGCCGTGGCCGCCTACACGCACCGCCTCACCGGCGCCGACGACGTGGTCGTCGGCCTGCCCACCACCGGCCGCACCACCGCGGGCGCGCTCACCACACCGGCCGCCTTCGCCAACGAGGTGCCGTTGCGCCTCGCCCTGCACCCGGACATCACCCTCACCGACCTCGTGCGGCAGGTCACCGCAGGGGTCGGCGGCGCACTCAAGCACCAGCGCTACCGCAGCGAGGACCTCCACCGCGACCTCGGCCTGTCCGGCAGCAGCGGGGGCCTGCACTCGGTCACCGTCAACGCCATGTCCTTCGGCCGGGAGATCCGCTTCGGCGGCCACGACACCGTCATGCACCCGCTGTGGACCGGCCCGGTCAAGGACCTGTCCGTGGTCTCCTTCGGCGACCCGGCGACCCCGGGAAGCGGCGTACTCCTGGAGTTCGACGCCAACCCCGCCCTGTACACCGAGGCGGAACTGGCCGCCCACCAGGAACGGTTCGTCGCCTTCCTCACCGCCCTCGCCGCCGCCCCCGACCGGCCGGTCCGCGACGCCGACCTGCTCGACCAGGCCGAACGCGAACGCATCCTCACCGACTGGAACGACACCGCGCACCCGCTCCCCGAACGCTCCCTGCCCGAGCTGTTCGAAGCGCGGGCCCAGCGGACACCCGAGGCCCCGGCCCTCGTCCACGGTTCCACCCGGACGACCTACGGCGAACTCAACTCCCGCGCCAACCAACTCGCCCGCGTCCTCCTGCGGCGCGGCATCGGACCCGAACAGTACGTCGCCGTCGCCGTCCCGCGCTCCCCGGACCTGGTCGTCGCCCTGCTCGCCGTCCTCAAGACGGGCGCCGCCTACATCCCCGTCGACCTCGAGTACCCGGCCGACCGCATCGCCTACATCCTGGGCGACGCCCGCCCCGCCCTGGTGCTCACCACCGAGGCCTCGGCCGACCGCATCCCCGCCACGGCACAGGCCCCGCTGCTCCTGCTCGACCGGGCCCGCAGCGCCGCCATGCCCACCGCCAACCCGCACCCGCGCGAACGCGCCACCGAGGTCCGCCCCGACCACCCGGCCTACATCATCTACACCTCGGGCTCCACCGGGCGGCCCAAGGGCGTCGTCGTCACCCGCGGCGCACTGGACAACTTCCTCACCGCCATGGTGCACCGCCTCGGCACCACGGACACCGCCCGGTGGCTGGCCGTGACCACGATCGGCTTCGACATCGCCGGACTGGAGCTGTACCTGCCGCTGCTGACCGGCGCCTCGGTCGTCCTGGCGGACCGCGACGAGGTCCGCGACCCGGACGCCCTGCGCACCCTCGTCGTCCGCGAGCACGTCACCGTCATGCAGGCCACCCCCAGCCTGTGGCACGCGCTGGCCGCCGACCACGGAGACGTGCTCGGCGACGTACACGTCCTCGTGGGCGGCGAAGCGCTCCCCACGGCCCTCGCCCACACGCTGACCACCGTCGCCGCCTCCGTCACCAACCTCTACGGCCCGACCGAGACGACCGTCTGGTCCACGGCCTGCGACATCACCGCCGACGCCCCCGTCTCCATCGGCCGCCCCGTCCTCAACACCCGCGTCCACGTCCTGGACCACGCCCTGCGCCCCGTACCCGCCGGCGTCTCCGGCGAGCTGTACATCGCCGGCGCCGGACTCGCCCGCGGCTACCACGACCGCCCGGCGCTGACCGCGGAACGCTTCGTCGCCGACCCCTTCGGCGCACCCGGCACCCGCATGTACCGCACCGGCGACGTGGTCCGCTGGACGCCCGACGGCCGGCTCGAGTACCAGCGGCGCGCGGACGACCAGGTCAAACTCCGCGGCTTCCGGATCGAACTCGGTGAGATCGAATCCGTACTGCTGCGCCACCCGCAGGTCGGCCGCGCCGCCGCCGTCGTACGCGAGGACCGCCCGGGCGACCAGCGCCTGGTCGCCTACGTCGTCCCGGACTCCGCCGAAGGACCCGACACGGCGATGCTGCGCGCGCACCTCGCCGCCTCGCTGCCCGACTACATGGTCCCCGCCGCGTTCGCCGTGCTGCCGGAGCTGCCGCTGACCCCGAACGGCAAGCTGGACCGCAAGGCCCTGCCGGCGCCGGACCACGGCACCGCCGACACCGAGCGGCGCGCGCCCCGCACCCCCCGCGAAACGGAGCTGTGCGGGCTCTTCGCCGACGTCCTCGGCCTGCCCGAGGTCGGCATCGACGACGACTTCTTCGCCTCCGGCGGCGACAGCATCATGGCCACCCGCCTGGTCGGCCGCGCCCGCCGGACCGGCCTGCGACTCACCGCCAGGGACGTCTTCCGCCACCGGAGCGTGGCGGAACTCGCCCTGCTCCCGGAACCCGCCCAGTCCCCGGACCTGGCCGCGGAGAGCGGTGCGACGGACGGAGCACCGGCCGACGCCACGGACGCCACCGCGACCCCCACCGCGACCACCGACGCGCTCACCCCCGAGGACATCGCCCAGGCCCGGGCCGCCGTACCGGGCGCCGTGGACGTGCTCCCGCTCTCGCCGCTCCAGGAAGGCCTGTTCTTCCACAACCAGTTCGACACCGCGGCCCTCGACTACTACAACGCGCAACTGGTCCTCCCCCTGGAAGGCGCCCTCGACGTCCCGGCCCTGCGCCGGGCCGCCGACACGGTCCTCGCACTCCACCCCGGCCTGCGCAGCGGCTTCCGGCAGATCGCCGACGGACGAGCCGTCGCCGTGGTGTCCGGCACCGTCACCACCCCCTGGCACGAGACCGACCTCACGCACCTCGCCGACGACGCACGCGCCGAAGCCTGGCTGGAGCTCCTGGACCGGGAACGGTGGACCCGCTTCGACCTGACCGAGCCGCCCCTGATCAGGTTCACCGTGGCCAGGCTCGGCACGGACCAGTGGCGGCTCGTGCTCACCAACCATCACATCGTGCTCGACGGCTGGTCCCTGCCCCTCGTCGTCCGCGACCTGCTCAAGGCCTACGCCGAGACGGTCGACGGCGCCCACCCGGCACCGCTCCACGCCCGCCCCTACCGCGAGTACCTCGACTGGCTGGCCGCCCGCGACCACGACGCGGCGCTCGAAGCCTGGCGCACCGCCCTGGCCGGGGTGAACGAACCGGTGCGACTGGGAACGGACAGCCCCGGAACCGACCCCGAAGCACAGCAGCGCATCCGCTTCACCCTGCCCGACGACACGGCCCACGCCCTCACCCGGGCGGCACGATCCCACGGGGTCACCCCGAACACGCTCGTACAGACCGCCTGGGCCCTGCTCCTCGCCCGTCTCACCGGCCGCGACGACGTCGTGTTCGGAGTGACGGTGGCAGGCAGGCCGGCCGACCTCGACGGCGCGGACGACATGGTGGGCCTCTTCGTCAACACCCTGCCGCTGCGCGTGACGCTGCGTCCGCGGGAGACCGTCGCCGGACTCCTGCGACGCCTCCAGGACGAACAGGCCGAACTCGTCGACCACCAGCACATCGGCCTCGCCGACCTCCAGCGTGCCATCGGCCTCGGTGAACTCTTCGACACCCTGACCGTGTTCGAGAACTTCCCCCTCGACCACGAAGCCGTCCGCACCGGCGCCACGCGCGCCGGCCTGTCCCTCGGCGACGCCGAGATCCGCGGCGGCACGCACTACGCCCTGAGCCTGGCGGCCCTCCCCGGCACCGGCGGAGAGGGCCTGAGCTTCCGGCTCGACTTCCGCCCCGACCTGGTCGCCCCCGACCTCGCGGAACGGGTGTCCGAGCGCTTCGTGCGGGTGTTGGAGGCGGTGGTGTCGGCGCCGGGGGTCCGGGTGGGCCGGGTGGGTGTGCTGGCGGAGGATGAGCGGCTGCGGGTTCTGGAGGAGTGGAACGACACCCGGTCGGCGGACGCGGATGCGGACGCTGGGGATGTGGTGGCGTGTGTGCGGGCGCAGGTGGCCCGGGTGCCGGGGGCGGCGGCGGTCGTGTTCGGTGGGGTGGCTGTGTCGTACGCGGAGCTGGAGGCGCGTAGTGAGCGGCTGGCGCGGTTGCTGGTCGAGGGTGGGGTGGGTCCGGAGCGGTATGCGGCGGTGATGCTGCCGCGTTCGGCGGACCTGGTGATGGTGCTGCTGGCGGTGCTGAAGACGGGTGGTGCGTATCTGCCGTTGGATGCCGACTTCCCGGTGGAGCGGCTGGTGTTGATGCGGGAGGAGACCCGGCCGGTCCTGGTCATCGACGAGGAGTGGCTGGAGGGCGTGCGGGAGCGCGAGCCCGACCCTGCCACGCCCCTGCCCGTCACCACCCGCTCCGACCAGGCCGCCTACGTCCTCTACACGTCGGGGTCGACGGGCCGTCCCAAGGGTGTCGTCGTCTCGCGCGGCGCGCTGGCGAATCTCCTGACCGACATGCGGGGGCGTATCCCGCTGGCGGGTGGGGACCGGTTGCTGGCGGTGACGACGGTCGGGTTCGACATCGCGGGGCTGGAGCTGTTCGCTCCGCTGACGGCGGGTGCGGCTGTGGTCGTGGCTCCGTCGGGTGTCGTCCACGAGCCCGAGCAGCTGCGCGCACTCCTCGTCGAGGAGCGTGTGACGGTGATGCAGGC
>NZ_JBWKKZ010000026.1:0-9660 GCF_056430705.1 Streptomyces sp. NPDC045956
CGCGATGACCGGGAGGAGGTCCTCTGCCATCTCTTCGCGGACGTCCTGGGTCTGGAGCGGGTCGGTATCGACGACAGCTTCTTCGATCTGGGCGGACACTCCCTGCTCGCCACCCGCCTCGTCGCCCGCATCCGCACCACCCTCGGCGCCGAACTGTCCGTCCGCGCCCTGTTCGAGGCTCCGTCGGTGGCTGTGCTTGCCGAGTCGTTGTCCGGTGCGGGGCGCGCCCGTGCCCGGGTCACCTCCCAGCCGCGTCCGGAGCGGGTGCCGTTGTCGCCGGCGCAGCAGGGACAGTGGTTCCTGCACAAGCTCGAAGGCCCCAACGCCACCTACAACATCCCCATCGCCCTGCGTCTGACCGGCACCCTCGACCAGGACGCCCTGCGTGCCGCCCTCACCGACGTCACCGCACGCCACGAGAGCCTGCGCACGATCGTTGTCGACGCCAGTGCGGGTGCGTATCAGGAGGTCCGTCCGGCGGACGAGGTAGCCCCGGTCTTCGAGGTGCGTGCCGTAGCGAGTGAGGGCCTTGTGGGCGCGCTGGCCGACGCGGCCGGGCACGCCTTCGACCTGACCCGTGACCTGCCGCTGCGCACCACCCTGTTCCGTCTCGGTGAGACCGAGCACGTCCTGCTGCTCCTGGTCCACCACATCGCCGCCGACGAGGGCTCCTTCGCGCCCCTGGCCCGGGACCTGACCCGCGCCTACAGCGCCCGCACCACCGGCCAGGCACCCACCTGGGCACCCCTCCCGGTCCAGTACGCCGACCACACCCTGTGGCAGCGCGATGTCCTGGGCACCGAGGACGACCCCGACTCCGTCCTGAGCAAGCAGCTCGCCTACTGGACGCAGAACCTGGCAGGCCTCCCGGCCGAGCTGGACCTGCCCACCGACCGGCCGCGGCCCGCCACCCCGTCCCACCAGGGCGGCACCGTCACCTTCACCATCCCCGCCGACCTGCGCGAACGCATCGAGACACTGGCCCGGCAGGAACAGGCCAGCACCTTCATGGTCCTCCAGGCCGCATTGGCCGTACTCCTGTCACGACTGGGAGCGGGCACCGACATCCCCATCGGCTCACCGATCGCGGGGCGGACGGACGACGCGGTCGAGGACCTGGTCGGGTTCTTCGTCAACACCCTCGTCCTGCGCACCGACCTCACCGGCAACCCCACCTTCACCGAGCTTCTGGCACGCGTCCGGGAGACCGACCTCGCCGCCTACGCACACCAGGACATCCCCTTCGAGCGGCTCGTTCACCATCTCAACCCGGAGCGCTCCGCCAGCCGTCACCCCCTCTTCCAGACGGTCCTGAACTGGAGTGACGAAGCCGAACGACGGGCTCTCCTCGAGTCCACCGAGATGCCCGGTCTGAGCGTCGAGCACGAGCGTGCGGTCTCGGGGGCGGCGAAGTTCGACCTCGTCTTCCAGGTTTCCGGCCTCAGTGGCGGAGAAGTGGAGTACAGCGTCGACCTGTTCGACCGTGCGTCGGTGGAGTTGCTGGCGGAGCGGTTCGTGCGGGTGTTGGAGGCTGTGGTGGGTGAGCCTTCGGTGCCGGTGGGCCGGGTGGAGGTGTTGCTGCCGGGGGAGCGGGCCGAGTTGCTGGCCGCGCTCGCTTCCGGTGGCTCCGTCGTCCCGGTGGTGGGTGCGGGGGTGACGTTGGTGTCGTGGTTCGCGCGGCAGGTGGCGTTGTCGCCGGGTGCGGTGGCCGTCTCGTGTGACGGTGTGTCGCTGTCGTACGGGGAGTTGGACGCTCGGGCGAATCGTCTGGCGCGGTTGCTGGTGGAGCGGGGTGCGGGTGCCGAGCGGCTGGTCGCGGTGGCGCTGGAGCGGTCGGTCGATCTGGTGGTGGCGCTGCTGGCGGTGGTGAAGGCGGGCGCCGGCTATGTGCCGGTGGACCCGTCGTATCCGGCGGAGCGGATCGCCTACGTCCTCGATGACGCGGCCCCGGCGTTGCTGGTGACGACAGGCGAGGCTCTGCCGGAGCACGTGGGTGATGTGCCGAGGATTCTGCTGGACGATCCGGCGACGGTCGCCGACCTGGCGGACCGGTCCGCTGATGTTCTGGCGGACGTGGTGGTGCGGGCGGAGCATCCGGCGTATGTGATCTACACGTCGGGTTCGACGGGCCGGCCCAAGGGTGTGGTGGTCTCGCACGGGCAGGTGGTGCGGCTGTTCACCCAGACCGAGGGCTGGTTCAGCTTCGGTGGCGATGACGTGTGGACGCTGTTCCACTCCTACGCCTTCGACTTCTCCGTGTGGGAACTGTGGGGCCCGCTCCTGTACGGCGGCCGCCTGGTCGTCGTGCCGTTCACGGTCTCCCGCAGCCCCGCCGACTTCCTGGAGCTGCTGGCCGCGCAAGGGGTGACGGTCCTCAACCAGACGCCTTCGGCGTTCTACCAGCTGATGCAGGCCGATCAGGAGAACCCGGCCCTGGGTGACGGGCTGGCGCTGCGGTATGTGGTCTTCGGTGGTGAGGCCCTGGACCTGGGACGCCTGAGCGCCTGGTACGCACGTCACCCCGAGTCGGCGGGCGGACCGCGCCTGGTCAACATGTACGGCATCACCGAGACCACCGTGCACGTCACCCACCGCGCCCTGGACGCGGACACGGTGGCCGGGCAGGCAGCGTCTCTGATCGGTGAGCCGATCCCGGACCTGCGCCTGTACGTCCTGGACAACGCCCTACAGCCCGTGCCCGCCGGTGTGACCGGTGAAATGTACGTCTCCGGTGCCGGTCTGGCCCGGGGTTACCTGAACCGGGCCGCTCTGACCGCCGAGCGGTTCGTCGCCGATCCCTACGGGCCGGCCGGTACCCGCATGTACCGCAGCGGCGACCTCGCTCGCCGCCGGGCGGATGGGGAGCTGGAGTACCTGGGGCGGGCGGACGACCAGGTCAAGGTCCGCGGATTCCGGATCGAACTCGGTGAGATCCAGACCGCCCTGGCCCAGCACCCCGCCGTCACGCAAGCAGCCGTCATCGTCCGCGACGACCGCCTCATCGCCTACACCACCGGGAATGCGGTCACATCCGACGACCTGCGCACGCATCTCACGCAGTCGCTGCCCGCCTACATGATCCCGGCAGCCTTCGTCACCCTCGACGCCATCCCGCTGACCGCGAACGGCAAACTCGACCGCAAGGCCCTCCCCGACCCCGACCGCGACACCACCACCGCCTCCTCCCGCGCCCCCCGCACCCCCCACGAAGAAGTCCTCTGCCACCTCTTCGCCGACATCCTCGGCCTCGAACGCGTCGGCATCGACGACAGCTTCTTCGACCTCGGCGGCGACAGCATCATGTCGATCCAGCTGATCAGCCGGGTTCGTCGAGCCGGACTGAGCCTGTCGGCTCGGGACGTCTTCGAGCACAAGACGGTCGAGGCGCTGGCGCCGCTCGTTGCCGTGGACGACCCGAAGGGCGGTGCCGCCGCCGAAGAGGACAGGGCCGGTGTCGGTGCCGTGCCTCTCACGCCCGTCATGCACTGGCTCGCCGAACGCGGGGGGCCCGTCGACCAGTTCCACCAGGCCGTCGTAGTGCGCGTACCGGCTCGAGCTGATCGCGAACGACTGGTCATCGCCGTGCAGAAGCTGCTCGACCGCCATGACGCACTGCGTCTTCGCCTGCGTACGGACGACGCGTGGACGCTCGACGCACTGGACGTCGGTCGAGTGCCCTCCGCGGACGCGGTCCTGAGCCGGGTGGACGCGTCCGAGATGGACGGTCCGGCGCTGGAGGACCTGATGCGGGCGGAGGGGGAGCGGGCGCGGCGAGAGCTCGACCCCGCCTCCGGTGCGCTGGTCCGGGCGGTCTGGTTCGACCGTGGCCGGGAGCTTCAGGGACGACTCCTGCTGGTCGTGCACCACATCGCGGTGGACGGTGTGTCCTGGCGCATCCTCGTGCAGGACCTGGAGGAGGCGTGGCAGGCGCTCTCGGAGGGACGCGAGCCCGTACTGGGGCAGGTGGGCACCTCGTTCCGGAGCTGGGCCCGCAGGCTGACCGAGGCCGCACCGGGGCGGGAAGCGGAGCGGACCCTGTGGGAGGGGGCCCTGGCCGGACCCGACCCGTTGCTCGGCGACCGTCCCCTGGACCCGGCGCGCGACACCTTCGCCACCGCGCGCACCCTCGAACTGCGGCTGTCCTCCGAGGTCACCCGCACCCTGCTGGGTGTGACGCCCGCGCTGTTCCGGGCCGGCGCCGACGAGGTGCTGCTCGCGGCCTTCGCGACCGCGGTGACCAGGTGGCGGAGCGAACTCGGCACTCCCGGGGCCGATGACGTGCTCCTCGACCTGGAAGGGCACGGCCGGGTGGAGGAGGCCGCACCTGGTGCCGAACTGTCGCGCACGGTCGGCTGGTTCACCAGCATCCATCCGGTGCGGCTGGCACCCGGGGACGGCCGGAACGGCGCGTCCGACCCGGGCACGGTGCTGAAGCGCGTCAAGGAACAGCTGCGTGCCGTACCCGACAAGGGTCTCGGTTTCGGGCTGCTGCGGCACCTCGCCCCGGGAACGGCATCCGACACCGAACTGGGCCGGGTACGGCCCCAGATCGGGTTCAACTACCTGGGCCGGATCGCCGGTGCGGCCCCGGAAGGCAGTGCCGAGGCCGCGGACTGGACGGCCGTTCCGTTGGCCGGTGCCATCGAGGACCCCCGACTCGCCCTGGCCCACACGGTCGAGGTCAACGCCGCCACGCACGACGGCGACCACGGACCCGAACTGGTCGCCTCCTGGACCTGGGCCGGTGAGCTGCTGGACGAGGCGAGCGTGCGGGACCTGGCCGAGGGCTGGTTCCGGGCGCTGGAAGCGACGGCCGAGCACAGCCGCACCCCCGGAGCGGGCGGTCTGACCCCGTCCGACGTGCTCCTGACGGGCATCACGCAGCCCGAGATCGAAACGCTGGAGGCACAAGCAGCCCAAGCAGCCCAAGCAGCACAAGCAGCACAAGCAGCACAAGCAGTCCGGGCACAGGTACTGGAAGACGTGCTGCCGCTGTCCCCCTTGCAGGAGGGACTGTTCTTCCACAGCGCCTACGACGACTCGGCCCCCGACATCTACACGGCCCAGCTCGCCGTCGACATCGAAGGCGCCCTCGACACCGACGCCCTGCGCGAGGCCGCGCGGGACGTGCTGGGGCGGCACAGCGCCCTGCGCTCGGCGTTCCGCAGGACGGCTTCCGGGCACGCCGTGCAGGTCGTGGTGAGCGATCCGCCGCTGCCGTGGCGGGAGGTCGATCTGACCGGGTCGGACGAGCCGGTCCGGGAGGCCGCGGCGGCCCGCGTCCTCGAAGAGGAGTACGGCACCCGGTTCGACCTGGACCGGCCGCCGCTCCTGCGCTACGTGCTGCTGCGACTCGGCGCGGAACAGTGGCGCCTCGTCCTGACGAACCATCACATCATTCTCGACGGCTGGTCGTCCCCCGTGCTCGTGCGGGAGCTGCTTGCCCTGTACGCGCGGCGGACGGGCCGGGAGACCGGTACCGTCGGCCTGCCGCGGGTCCGGCCGTACCGGGACTACCTGGCGCACCTGGCCGCCCGGGACCGGGACGCCGCCCGAGCCGCGTGGAAGGAGGCGCTGGCCGGGCTCGACGAACCGAGCCGGCTGGCTCCGGTGGGGTCGGGGAGGGCCCCGCTCGCCCCCGCACGGCTGGAGTTCACCCTCGGCGAGGAGGACACGGCGGCCCTCGCCGCACAGGCCCGGTCGTCCGGCGTCACCCTCAACACGCTGGTCGAGGCGGCCTGGGCGATCGTCGTCGGCCGGCTCACCGGGCGGGACGACGTCGTCTTCGGTGTCACCGTCTCCGGCCGTCCGGCGGACCTGGAGGGCGCCGAGGACATGGCCGGCCTCTTCATCAACACCATCCCGCTGCGTACCCGGGTCAACCCGTGGGAGACGGCCGCCGAGTTCGCCGGCCGGCTGCAACGGGAGCAGACGGCCCTGCTCGACCACCAGTACCTGGGCCTCACCGAGATCCAGCAGCTCACCGGCCTGGGGGAGCTGTTCGACACCTCCATGGTCTTCGAGAGCTACCCGCTGGACGCCGACGCCCTCGGCGCGCTGGCGGGGCGCTCGGGCCTGACGCTGACCGGGGCCACGAACCGGGACGCCACGCACTACGCCCTCGCGCTCGTCGCCGTACCCGGTACGCGCCTGGCGTTCCGCCTCGATCACCGGCCCGACGTGTTCGACGAGCGTGGCGCACGATCGGCCGCCGACCGGTTCCTGGACGTGCTCCGTGACCTCGCCCACCGCCCGGACCGCCCGGTCGGACGCGTGGACCTGCCCGCACCCGCACCGCGCGACCGGTTCCTCGCCCTGGCGAGCGGGCCGACCCGCGCCCTGCCCGATGCGACGCTGCCGGATCTCTTCCGCACCCGCGCCCGCGACACCCCGGACGCGCCCGCAGTCGCCCATGAGGGCACCGTGCTGACGTACGCCCAGCTCGACGAGGCGTCCGACCGGCTGGCCGGCCGGCTCGACGCGGCGGGACTGGGACCCGAGCGGATCGCCGCCGTCTCCCTGCCCCGGGGCGCCGAACTCGTCGTCGCGATCCTGGCCGTCATGAAGACCGGGGCGGCCTATCTGCCGGTCGACCCCGACTACCCCGCGGACCGCATCGCCTACATCCTGCGCGACGCGTCGCCCGGTGCGCTGGTCACCACCCGCACGCTGGGCGAGCGCCTGGCCAGGATCGCCGGAGCCGTCACCGACGGTGCGGGCGAGGCGGCCGGCACCTCCGGCACAACCGTGTCCGAGCTGCCCCGCATCCTGGTGGACGTGGTGGACGACCTCGGACAGGCCCCGGCCGCGCACGGTCACCCGACCTCACCGGACCGGACCGCCCGACCGGGCAACCCGGCCTACCTCATCTACACCTCCGGCTCGACCGGCCGCCCCAAGGGCGTGGTCGTCACCCACGGCGGCCTCCCCAGCCTCGCCGCCGCGCAGATCGAGGCGTTCGGCGTCGACGCGGACAGCAGGGTCCTGCAATTCGCCTCACCGAGCTTCGACGCGTCCGTCTCCGAGATCTGCATGGCCCTCGTGGCGGGTGCCTGCCTCGTCCTGGCCCCGCAGGAACGACTGATGCCGGGGGCGCCGCTGGCCGCCCTGCTCGACGAGCAGCGGATCACCCACGTGACCCTGCCGCCGTCCGCCCTGCCCTCGCTCCCCGAAGGCGCCATGAACACGGTCACGACCCTGGTCGTCGCGGGCGAGAGCTGCCCGCCCGACCTCGTCGAACAGTGGTCGCTCGGCCGGCGCATGCTCAACGCGTACGGACCGACGGAGGCGACGGTCTGCGCGACGATCAGCACCCCGCTCACCGGCCGGGTCACTCCGGCGATCGGCGCACCGATCACCAACTCCCGCACGTACGTCCTCGACTCCGCGATGCGCCCGGTCCCCGACGGGGTCACGGGTGAGCTGTACCTCGCGGGCGCCGGCCTCGCCCGCGGCTACCTCGGACGCCCGGGCCCGACCGCGGAACGCTTCGTCGCCGATCCTTACGGACCGGCCGGCTCCCGCATGTACCGCACGGGAGACCTGGCACGGCGGACCGCACAGGGAGAACTGGAGTACCAGGGCCGCGTCGACGACCAGGTCAAGGTCCGCGGCTTCCGCATCGAACTCGGCGAGGTGCGCGCCACGCTGACCACCGCGGCGCAGGTCGCCGACGCCTTCGTCATGGTCCGTGAGGACCGCCCCGGAGACCGCCGACTGATCGCCTACGTGGTGCCGGGCGCCGACGCGGTCGTCGAACCCGCCGCCCTGCGCGCCCACGTGTCCGCGGCCCTGCCCGCCCACATGGTCCCGTCGGTGTTCGTGGAACTCGACGCGCTCCCGCTCACCGCGAACGGCAAGGTCGACCGCAAGGGCCTGCCCACCCCCGACCTGGGCGGTGCCACCGCAGGCCGCAGGCCGCGCTCCCCGCAGGAGGAGATCCTGTGCGGGCTGTTCTCCGAGGTCCTCGGCGTCGCCGTGCCCGGCATCGACGACAGCTTCTTCGACCTGGGCGGACACTCCCTGCTCGCCACCCGCCTCGTGAACCGGGTGCGCACCACCTTCGGGGCCGAGATCCCGGTCCGCCGGCTCTTCGAACACCCGACGGTCGCGGGCCTGGCCGCCGTCCTCACCTCCGCGGAACGGGCCGGCGTCCCGCTGACCGCCGGTCCGCGCCCCGAACACGTCCCCCTGTCCTTCGCGCAGCAACGCCTCTGGTTCCTCGACCGCTTCGAGGGCCCGAGTCCCACCTACAACCTGCCGACCGCCCTCCGGCTCACCGGCACCCTGGACCGGCACGCCCTGAAGACGGCGCTCGCGGACGTGGTGGAACGCCACGAGTCCCTCCGTACCGTCTTCACGGGGGAGGCCAACGACGTCCACCAGACGGTGCTCTCCCCGGACCGGGCCCGCCCCGACCTCCCCGTCGAGCGGATCGAGCCGGACGACCTGCGGGACCGCCTCACCGACAGGGCCCGGCACGGCTTCGACCTCGCGGAGGAGATCCCCCTCAAGGCGTGGCTGTTCGAGCTGGCTCCCGAGGAGCACGTCCTGCTGGTGCTGCTCCACCACATCGCGGGCGACGGCTGGTCCATGGGCCCGCTGGCCCGGGACCTGACCACCGCGTACGCCGCCCGGGTCGCCGGACGCGAACCGTCCTGGACCCCGCTGCCGGTGCAGTACGCCGACTACACGCTGTGGCAGCGAGACGTTCTGGGCGCCGAGGATGACGCCGAATCGACCGCCTCCCGTCAACTCGCGCACTGGAAGCGTGAACTGGCGGGACTGCCCGCCGAACTGGACCTGCCCGTCGACCGCCCCCGGCCCTCGGCCCCCTCGCACCGTGGCGACTCGGTGCCGCTGAGCGTCCCGGCCGAGCTGCACCAGCGCCTCGAGGAACTTGCGCGCGCCCACGACAGCAGCGGCTTCATGGTCGTGCAGGCGGCGCTGGCCGTGCTCCTGTCCCGCCTGGGTGCGGGTACGGACATCCCGATCGGCTCGCCGATCGCGGGGCGGACGGACGACGCGGTCGAGGACCTGGTCGGGTTCTTCGTCAACACCCTCGTCCTGCGCACCGACCTGTCCGGCGACCCCACCTTCACCGAACTCCTCGCCCGCGTGCGAGAGACCGACCTGACCGCCTACGCGCACCAGGACCTCCCGTTCGAGCGCCTCGTCGAGGCCGTCAATCCCGAGCGTTCCCCCTCTCGGCACCCTCTCTTCCAGACGGTCCTGGAGTGGAACAACGACGAGGAGAGCGCTGCACTCGACACAGTGGCCCAACTCCCTGACCTGACGGTGACGACCGAACGCGCCTCCACCGGAGCGGCCAAGTTCGACCTCGTCTTCCACGTCTCGGCGGCCCGCGACGCCAAGGGCAACGCCGGAGGACTGTCGGGAGAGGTCGAGTTCAGCGTCGACCTGTTCGACCGTGCGTCGGTGGAGTTGCTGGCGGAGCGGTTCGTGCGGGTGTTGGAGGCTGTGGTGGGTGAGCCTTCGCTGCCGGTGGGCCGGGTGGAGGTGTTGCTGCCGGGGGAGCGGGCCGAGCTTGTGGGCCCGTCTGCTGCCGGTGACTCCGTCGTCCCGGTGGTGGGTGCGGGGGTGACGTTGGTGTCGTGGTTCGCGCGGCAGGTGGCGTTGTCGCCGGGTGTGGTGGCCGTC
>NZ_JBWKKZ010000027.1:0-5075 GCF_056430705.1 Streptomyces sp. NPDC045956
AAAGCCTCGTCAAGACGCTCCGCCGTCCCACCACGCCCGTCCAGCAGCTTCGCCAGATGCTCCAGATCCTCGGGGTCCGCCCCTCGGAACGCCATGCCTGTCCCCCGTCCGTCGACCACCGGCCCCGCCCCCGCGGCGGGGGGCGGATCACCTCATGGTGCCAGGAGGAGCCCGGCTGTCGCAGGGTGGCCGCGAGGGCTCCGAGCCAGCCGGCGAGGTATCGCGCCCGTGCCGGAACGGCGCGTCGGCGGCCTCGGCCGGGGGCGCAAGTGTGGTGGTTGTGCGTCATCCGTGGAGACGAATCGCCCCCACCTGGGCCCTGGTCCCCCGCACCGTATGCTGCACCAGCGGTGTCATGGCTCCGTCGAGTGAGCCCGGCGCCGTACGGAGAAGGCGAACGGGGGAGGATGCGGACGTGGGGCCCAGCGAGGACGCCGCCGAGTTGAAGAAGCGCGCCAAGCAGCTGCGCGAGTGCGCCCGCGAGGCGCGTACGCTGGCCCGTCACCTCGGGCCGTATCTCGACGACGCGGTGAAGAAGGCCACCCCGCGCGCCGCCGGCTTCCGTACCGGTGACGACGAGGGCGCGATCTGGCAGGGCCCGTTCGCCGACGAGTGCACCGGCACCCTGCAACAGCGACAGCGCACCCTCAACGGCATGGGTACGGCCCTGCTGGCGGACGCGACCCGCTGGGAGAGCCAGGCGGAGGAGCTGGACCTTCAGGCCAAGGAGAAGGACAAGGCCAAGGCCGGGACGGGCGGCGCCTGATGGCGTTCCGTGGTTTCGACGCCGCGAAGCTGCGGGCGCTGGCCGGTGACCTCGACAGCCTCGCCGGGCACTCGGGGCAGCTGCACAGCCGACTCGCGACCCTGCTCACCACCGCCCAGCAGAACCTGCCGGCCGGGCAGAGCGCGTCCCGCAACCCCGACCTCCAGGGCCTGGTCGGCGACCTGATCCCGATGCCGTCGTTCTTCGGTGGCGGCCGCCGGCGCCTGCCCGGCTCGCTCCAAGGCGAGCTCGGTGACATGCAGGCGTCGATGAAGCGCCGCGTCACGCAGATGGAGGGCCTCCAGGAACTGGAGAAGCGCGGGTACCCGGTCAGCGACGGCAGCGTCTTCCTGGACGAGAAGCCGCCGGACGCGAAGAAGATCGACGCCGCGCTGCGTGATCTCCAGGCCCTGGACGGGAAGGACTTCGGCAGCAACGGCAACCGGGAGGACCTGGAGAAGATCTCCGGGGAACTGGACGGGCTGACCGCGGCCGAGCTCGACGCCTTCATGACGAAGGCCTCCCCCAAGGACCTGGCCTTCTACAACGAGCTGCTCACCGACACCGACGACTCCGCCTGGAGCCCGTTCGACCACAACGGCCTGCCCGAGACCGCACGCCGGGACACTCTGAGCCTGATGCTGTCCAAGATCAGTCCGGAGAACGTGGGCAAGTTCCAGGCGGCCTTCCCCGGCATGCAGCCGACGTTCGCCAACACCGACGCCTACGAGAGCGGCGGCAACAGCCAGAACGGCCAGACCAACAACGGCATCCACTGGGCGCCCCCCTCCGACCCGCTGTTCCAGAACGGGGTCTCCGCCGACGACGTCAGCCAGAACCAGTTCGGCGACTGCTGGTACGTCGCCTCGCTGGCCGGCCTGGCGCAGAAGGACCCGCAGTTCATCCAGGACGGCATCAAGGAGAACCCCAACGGCACGGTCAGCGTGCGTGTCTGGGACAAGGAGGGCAATCACCACTGGGTGACCATGACCTCCGACCTGCCCACCGACCAGAACGGGGACCCGATCAGCACGTACGGCAACGGTGAGACCTGGCCGGCGTACTACGAGAAGGCCTTCGCGATGACCTACTCGGAGGACGGCGAGGGGGAGCGCGGGTACGGCGGTATCGAGGGCGACGACCCGAAGAAGGCCGCCCCCTACCTGACCGGCCGGGAGGGCGGCGACCTCGAGACCGGCGGGTTCCTCGGCATCGGCAAGGACGACGACAAGGACATCGACTCGCTGCGCAGCGCGTACGAGTCGGGGAAGGTCGTCACCCTCTCCACCCCGGACGACGAGGGTCTGGACAAGGACCATCCGCAGGAGTGGGGCAGCACGTACCACAGCAACCACGCCTACTACGTGCGCGGCTTCACCGACGACGGCAAGGTCATCCTCGGCAACCCGTGGGGCGTGCAGGGTTACCCTCCGATCACCGTCAGCCAGGACCAGCTCGACAAGTACTTCCAGGGACCCGAGGCGTTCGATGTCCCGTGACGATGCCCCGCAGGTGAGTGCCGTGCCCGACCGACCGCAGGTCAAGTACCCCTTCGAGTGCGACGGGCGGTGGGTGCTCCGGTACCACGTGCCGTACACGGTGCGGCACGAAGGTGTCCCGCACCGGATCGTGGCGACGGTCTTCGCGCGGCCGTCGGTGCACGGCCGCATCCAGATCAGCTGCGAGGGCCGACCGCCCGTGGAGTACGACGGGCTGACCGCGGGCGACACCGTGGAGATCACCGGTGACACGTGGCGGGTGGCGGAGGTCGACTACCGCACCCGTGTCGTTCTGGAGCGCCCGACCGAGGTCGTGGCCGAGGAGGAGAGCGGTGTTCAGGCCGGTGAGTAGTACGCGGTACGGCGTCACGGGGGCGGCGGCGGTCGCCGCTCTGACCATGCTGGCGCTGGCCGGCTGCGGGTCCTCGTCCGACGGCGGCGGCGGAGGGGGCGACGGTGGCGCGACCCCCGCCGCCCGCGACAACGGGCCCGCGTGTGAGGGCACGGCCCCCGCCGACGGCGTGCACGTCCTGCGCGGGGGCGGCTTCCGGCTGCCCGGCGGTGGCGGCGTGCAGTACGCCGGAGCCGAAGCGGACGGCACGAAGCGTACGGCGACGCTGCGTGACGGCGCGAAGTACGCGTCCGGACAACGCCAGTGGAAGGTCGGCCCCGGAGCCGACCTCACCGTCGCCGGCCACGCCTACTCCGTGCGGCAGATCTGCACCTACCGCGTGGTCCTGGAGCCGAAGGCCGCCGCGGACCGCACGGCCCTCGCCGCCGCGCCGGAGGTCCTCGAATCCCGGCAGGGCCCCGCCGACGACGGCCTCTGCTTCACCACCAACCGCACCGTCCTGACCACCGCCGCGGGCGGCTTCCCACCCAAGGGCGCCACCCTCTCCCTCCTCGACAACGGCGGAGTCCAGCGCTTCCCGACGGGCCTGTCCCTCACGGTCTCCTACGTCGACACCGCCACCGGCACCGCAGGCATCGCCGCCAACTGCGCCGGGATTCCGGTCGCCCTCTACAAGGACGTACGCAGCGGGGAGACGGTGGAGTTCGCGGGCGCGCTGTTCGAGGTGACGGGCCTGACGGAGCGGGGCGTCGAGCTGACTCGGACGAGCGCGTAGCGAGCCACGCCGTCCGCGAAGTGTCCCGTTGGAGTCGCTCGGCAAGCGTATGGAGAGGGCCCGAGAAGCCCGGAGAGGCGAACATGGCGTTCGGCAGGAAGAAGGTTCACGAGCCCCCGGTGGAGCCGATCGGATGGACCCACGTCCAGACGTTCGTCATCTCATCCGTGGAACGCCCCGCGACCGTCAAGCGCAAGTACGCCGTGCGCGGAACGCCCGCGGTGCGGGTGGCGCAGGGATCCGATGCTCTGCGCGTCATGGCACCCTGCGCCTTCCTGGGGAACGCCGAGGCACACCCGCCTGCGCTGTCGTCCCGTCCTGAACACACCCTGTACGAGGATGCCGGGCTCCGTCGCCTCCTGTGCCACGTGGAACCGCCCGTCGACCAGGAGGGTGAGCAGCGCCACCTGGTGCGCGACGGGCGAGGGCAGGTCCTCGGCGAGCTCACGCGTGTGCCGCCGAAGCGCCGTCCCCTGCGACACACGTGGCGTATCGAGCAGCCGGGCCACCCGGCCATCGTGGGGCGCAACGAGTGGGTCAGCGGAGACGCCAAGGAGATCGCCGGCCGTGTGGCCGGCCGGTTGCTCGGGACCGTCGTCAGCGCAGTTGCCGATCTGGGTGCTGAGGGTGGTGACCAGCGCTCCAGACCTCGTTCGCTCGAGTGGCGGGCCGGAGACGAGGTGGTCATGGCGTCGGAAGGCAGCGCGCACGTGACCGTGCACGCCGACTGGGTCGACCGGCGCCTCGCGTTCGCCTTCGCGCTAGTGGGAGACCACGTGTAGGACCGATGCTTGCTTCGATCCGCTCACGCCCCGCGCGCCTGCTAGTCGAAAATATTGATCGCTCCGCCCAGCTTCTTGGCGCCGTCGGCGATGTCGCCTCCGATGTCGCTCGCCTTGTCGCCCACCCAGTCGGCGGCCTTGTCGGCGCCTTCCGTGATGTCGTCCCAGTGCTCGACGACCTTCAGTCCTCCGTAGACGATGCCGGTGCCCACGGCGAGGCCGATGGTGAGGGGGGTGGGAGCGACCATCGCGGCGGTCAGGGAGGCGTTGAACCCGACCTCCGCGTAGTTGGCCAGGTAACCGGCCTTGCTCTTCTCCCACTCCTTCCCGTGGTCCATGGTGGCGATGTTGGCCACGGAGAACGCCGTCGCCCCCGCCGACCAGACGATGCCCCCACCCCGGAACGCCCCCGCGGTTTTGACCGCTGCCTTGAGACCACCCGCTCTACCGACTCTCACCAGGTTGGCATTTCCTGCCCGCACGACTTCCTGCCCGGAGTGGGTCAGCCCGCCGTACATGCGGGCCAGGTCGTCCGACCCGGTGATGACATTGATGGCCTGGTTGGGAGTGACGCCCAGCAGCTTGGCGTTCATGAACCCGCGTCGGCGCAGCGCATCCCAACCGCGGCCCCAGCGATCGCCCAAGTAACCCGCACTGAGCGGCACGTTGGCGACCCGCTGGTACGTCGGGCTCCGGGAAGCCATGTTGCCGAGCTGGCCGGGAAACCAGCTGCCCGGGGCGGACAGTGACCGGATCGGCGGGTTGTAACCCTTGAGACGCGAGCCCGCCCAGTTCAGGACGGGGTCGCTGCCGGGCGCCGTCCACCGGGCGGCGAGAGCGTCCTTCATCGGCCCGAGCTTGCCGGTCTTGACCGCGTTGCCCAGCAGGACCTTGGTCCCCG
>NZ_JBWKKZ010000028.1:0-4795 GCF_056430705.1 Streptomyces sp. NPDC045956
GGTGGGGGGGTGCCATCCCGGGAGACCTCCGGTACTCGGTCGTCCCCCCTCCCCCCCCCCCCCCCCCCCCCCCCCCCCCCCCCCCCCCCCCCCCCCCCCCGGCCCCTTCTCGCCGTACGCGAGTGCGGGGCCTCGCCCACTCGGGTCGGGACTTCTCGCCGTGCGCAGGTGCGGGGCCTCGCCCGCTCGGGGCGGGGCTTCTCGCTGTGCGCGGGGCCTCGCCCACTCGGGGCGGGGCTTCTCTCCGTGCGCGGGTGTGGGGTCTCGTCCACTCGGCTGGGAACTCTGGTCGTACGGGGCGGCGCCTTTCCCGGCCCGCGTGGGGCGCGGGCCGGGGTGGCCTTGGTCAGAGGCGGGCGAGGACCTGGGTCAGGAGGGAGCCCATCCGGGTGGCGGAGTCGCGGCCGGCCTGGAGGACCTCCTCGTGGTTGAGGGGTTCGCCCGTCATGCCCGCCGCGAGGTTGGTCACCAGGGAGATGCCCAGGACCTCCGCGCCGGCCTCGCGGGCCGCGATCGCCTCCAGGACCGTCGACATGCCCACCAGGTCCGCGCCGATCACGCGGGCCATGCGGATCTCGGCCGGCGTCTCGTAGTGCGGGCCGGGGAACTGGGCGTAGACGCCCTCCTCCAGCGTGGGGTCGACCTCCTTGCAGAGGGCGCGCAGGCGCGGGGAGTAGAGGTCCGTGAGGTCGACGAAGTTGGCGCCGACGATGGGGGAGGTGGCGGTGAGGTTGATGTGGTCGCTGATCAGGACCGGCTGGCCGGGGCGCATGCCCTCGCGCAGGCCGCCGCAGCCGTTGGTCAGGATGATGGTCTTGGCGCCGGCCGCGACGGCCGTGCGGACGCCGTGCGAGACGGCGGCCACGCCGTGGCCCTCGTAGTAGTGGGTGCGGCCCAGGAAGACGAGCGCGCGCTTGTCGCCGATGGAGTACGAGCGGATCTTGCCGCCGTGCCCCTCCACCGCCGGCTTGGGGAAGCCCGGCAGGTCGGTGACCTGGAGATCGGCCTCGGGGGCGCCCAGGGCGTCCACGGCCGGTGCCCAGCCGGAGCCCATCACGAGGGCGACGTCGTGGGTCTCGGCGCCGGTGAGTTCGCGCAGGCGGGCCGCGGCGGCGTCGGCGGCGGCGTACGGGTCGCCCTGGATGTCGTCCGGAAGAAGAGATGCGTTCACGCCGAAGAGGGTAGCCGCTTTACGCCTACGCGCGTAGATGACGGAGCTCACGGGATTGCGATTGTTGTTCTGTTGTTTCTGACGAGGGCGGCTCAGCAGGGGCGCTTGCGGAGTTCCATCACGTAGTCGTGGGGAGCGCCGGCGGACTCGGCCGCGTCCGCCACCTCGCCCAGGTAGCGCGCGGAGGGCAGGCCGCCCTCGTACGCGTTCAGCACGTACGTCCACGCGCCCTCCTCGCCCTCCAGGGTGTGGATGCGGACGCGGGTGCGGCGGTATATGTCCATGCCCACGCCCTCCCAGCGGTCGAGCGAGTCCTCGTCCATCGGGGCGATGTCGTAGAGGGAGACGAAGACCTGCGAGATCGGGTCCTCGACGAGCGTCGCGAGGGCGCCCTCCCAGCCCATGTGCTCGCCCCCGAAGGTCAGCCGCCACCCGTTCAGCCAGCCGGTGGCGCGCAACGGCGAGTGTGGGGCGCGGCGGGTCATCAACCGCGCGTCGAGGTTGCCGGCGTACGCGGCGTAGAGCGACATGGGGGGAAGGGTACGGCAGCGGTGCGGCGTCACTCGTGTAACAGGTGTGCCCCCGGGCGGCCGCCCGTCGAAGGGTGCGGGACAATGGAGTACGTGACTCGGATCGTGATCATTGGCGGCGGACCCGGCGGATACGAAGCGGCGCTGGTGGCCGCCCAGCTCGGCGCGGAGGTGACCGTCGTCGACTGCGACGGCCTGGGCGGGGCGTCGGTGCTGACCGACTGCGTGCCGTCCAAGACCCTGATCGCCACGGCCGAGGTGATGACCACCTTCGACTCCTCGTACGAGGAGCTGGGGATCATCGTCGCCGACGACACCCCGCCCATGGAGCAGGCCGCCCGGGTGGTCGGGGTCGACCTGGGGAAGGTCAACCGCCGGGTGAAGCGGCTCGCCCTGGCGCAGTCGCACGACATCACCGCGTCCGTGACGCGCGCGGGCGCGCGGGTCGTGCGCGGGCGCGGGCGCCTGGAGGGCATGCAGGCGCTGGACGGGTCGCGCAAGGTCGTGGTGCGCGCCGCCGACGGGAGCGAGGAGACGCTCACCGCGGACGCCGTGCTGATCGCCACCGGCGGACACCCGCGCGAGCTGCCGGACGCGCGGCCCGACGGTGAGCGCATCCTGAACTGGACCCAGGTGTACGACCTGGACGAGCTTCCCGAAGAGCTGATCGTGGTCGGGTCCGGTGTGACCGGTGCCGAGTTCGCCGGCGCCTACCAGGCCCTCGGGTCCAAGGTCACGCTCGTGTCGTCCCGCGACCGGGTGCTGCCCGGCGAGGACCCCGACGCCGCCGCCGTCCTGGAGGACGTGTTCCGGCGGCGGGGGATGAACGTCATGGCGCGGTCGCGGGCCCAGTCCGCCAAGCGGGTCGGCGACCGGGTCGAGGTGACCCTCTCCGACGGGCGGGTCATCACCGGCTCGCACTGTCTGATGGCGGTCGGCGCCATCCCCAACACCGAGGGGATGGGCCTGGAGGATGCCGGGGTCCACCTCAAGGACTCCGGGCACATCCGCACCGACCGGGTGTCGCGCACCTCGGCCCCCGGTGTGTACGCCGCCGGTGACGTGACGGGCGTCTTCGCCCTCGCCTCGGTCGCCGCCATGCAGGGGCGGATCGCGATGTACCACTTCCTGGGCGACGCGGTGACCCCGCTGAACCTGAAGACGGTCTCGTCCAACGTCTTCACCGACCCCGAGATCGCCACCGTCGGCTACTCGCAGGCCGACGTCGACGCCGGCAAGATCGACGCCCGGGTCGTGAAGCTGCCGCTGCTGCGCAACCCCCGCGCCAAGATGCAGGGCATCCGGGACGGCTTCGTCAAGATCTTCTGCCGGCCGGGCACCGAGATCGTGGTGGGCGGGGTCGTGGTGGCGCCGCGGGCCTCGGAGCTGATCCACCCGATCTCGATCGCGGTCGACAACAACCTGACGGTCGAGCAGATCGCGAACGCCTTCACGGTGTACCCCTCGCTGTCGGGCTCGATCGCGGAGGTGGCGCGGCAGCTGCACTCCCGGAAGGGCGCCGGGGACGCGTAGCGTGTCGCGCGAGCGTCAAGTGACGTGCGTGGTGGTCGGGTTGAGGGCTGCGGCCGGAAGTCGTCCGTCCGCGGTCACGGTGCGTCGCGGCGTGTGCGGGGGGCATAGTCGGCCGGAGTAGGCGCGTATACCACCTACAGGTCGGCCATGCGAACAACTTCTGTTATTCGGCGCATACTGCTGAAAGCAGACGGTCGTTGGGGTTACTGTCAGTTTCGTGTTCGCTGCAGAACGTCGCCAATTGATCCTCGAAATGGTGCGAGCGAACGGAGCCGTGTCGCTCCGTGAGCTCGCCCGCGTCGTCCAGACCTCCGAAGTGACCGTACGGCGGGACGTGCGCGCGCTGGAGGCAGAAGGACTCCTCGACCGCCGGCACGGCGGTGCGGTACTGCCGGGCGGATTCACGCGAGAATCCGGCTTTCCGCAGAAGTCCCATCTCGCGACCGCCGAGAAGACGGCCATCGCCGACCTCGCCGCGGGCTTCGTGGAAGAGGGCGAGGCCATCGTGGTCGGGGCCGGGACCACCACGCAGGAGCTGGCGCGCCGGCTCGCGCGGGTGCCCGGGCTGACCGTCGTCACCAACTCGCTGCTGGTGGCCCAGGCCCTCGCCCACGCCAACCGGGTCGAGGTCGTGATGACCGGTGGCACCCTCCGCGGCTCCAACTACGCGCTCGTCGGGTCGGGGGCCGAGCAGTCCCTCCAGGGGCTGCGCGTCTCCAAGGCCTTCCTGTCCGGGAGCGGGCTGACGGCGGAGCGGGGCCTGTCCACCTCCAACATGCTGTCGGCGTCGGTCGACCGCGCGCTGGTGCAGGCGGCCGCCGAGGTCGTCGTCCTCGCCGACCACTCCAAGCTGGGCACCGACACCATGTTCCAGACCGTGCCCACGGACGTCATCACCCGCCTGGTCACGGACGAGCCGCCCGCCCACGACGACCGTGCCGGCACCGAACTCCAGGCGCTGGCCGACCAGGGCGTGCAGATCGCGGTGGCGGGAGCGTCGGGAGGTGGGGCAGGGGCCCCGGGAGCGCCGGGGGCCCCGGTGGCGGGCGGTGAACCGGCCCCGGCGCGCCAGCAGCGCCGGGACGTGCCGCTCCCGGGGCCACGCCGACAGGTGCCGGGCGCCGCGGCGGGCCTGCGCTCGGCCACGGCCCTCGGGGAGCAGAACCCCGGAGCCGACCGGGCGCGGGTCGCGGATCTGCGCCGACGCTGAGCCACCGTCCGGTCCGTCGCGGCCCGGCACCGGAACGGGGCGCCCGGCGGACCGATGATCGGTCCGCCGGGCGCCCCGGTCGTGTCGTGCGGGCGCTCAGTCCTTGATCTCGCAGATCGCGGCGCCGGAGGTGACGGAGGCGCCGACTGCGGCGCCCAGGCCCTTGATGGTGCCGGCCTTGTGGGCGTTGAGGGGCTGTTCCATCTTCATGGCTTCCAGGACGACGATCAGGTCGCCTTCCTGGACTTCCTGGCCCTCCTCGACGGCGATCTTGACGATGGTGCCCTGCATGGGGGAGGCGAGGGTGTCGCCGGAGGCCGCGGGGCCGGACTTCTTCGCCGCGCGGCGTTT
>NZ_JBWKKZ010000029.1:0-4013 GCF_056430705.1 Streptomyces sp. NPDC045956
GCGGGCGAACCGGCGCTGGCGGCACCACCCGCTGGAACAGAGCCCACAGATCTTCCGGCGCCATCCGCTCGACAAGCGCAGCAGTCATCACCCCAAACTGCCGCAAGATCACGCCAAGTGAAATGGCGTCTTAATGAGGATGTCTGGGGGAGCGGTGGTCTTCTGGAGTTCCGCAAGGGCCCCGGCGACGAGGGGCAGGTCTGGGGAGCCCGGGCTGTAGTCGGCGTGCCGTCCCGGGAGGACCTCGTACCCGAGGAGGTCCCAGCCGGCCACCTCGATGTGCCAGTACAGGCGGGGGCAGGCGCGGGGGAGGTGTGGGTTGATCGCGGCCTCTCGACGCTGGGCCGGGGCCTGTGGGTGGTCGGTGGGGGTGCCCTTGACGAAGACCGGGTCATGATCGGTGTCGAGGAACGCGGCGATGCCCGAGTTCAGCCCTCCGTCGGCGGTGCGGGCGGCATGGATGGGACCCGCCTTGTCGGCGATGGCCTGGTGGGCCTCCACGGGAAGGTCGTGGAAGTGGCGGCGGATCATGGACACGGCGCGGTTCCTCGGAGAAGACGATGGGCTGCCCCGGCCAGCGTACGGCCGGGGCAGCGTGCCGGAGTGGAGCCCCGGTCTAGTAGGGCTGGTCGTCGCCAGCCGAGCAGCTGCACCCGGCGGACTCGGCGACGTCGACGTCCAGGTCGCCGATGATCTGGAACGTGCCCTCAGGGACCGGGGGCGCGGAGATGGGCACGGGCAGGGCGCCGGTGGCCTCTGCGGGCGGGCGCAGGCCGATGGTGACCGGGATCGGCGCGGGCCGGGTCAGGGTGGCGCTGGTGGGAGTCATGCTCCGTAACCTCCGTGTTGGCAGTAGAGCGATCGGTTGTCCCCCGCCTCCTGGTGGAGCTTGGCCAGCGGCCGGCATGTCCTGCAGGTGCCGACCTTCGAGCAGCCGGAGCATCCACCGGTGCGGAGCTGGAGGGACTCGGCGATGCCGCCGAGCCGGGGGAGGGCGGTCAGGCCCTCGGTCATGAGGTTCACGCTGGGGTCGCGGCCGATCTTGCAGACCGAGGCGACACCGTGCGGGTCGACGTGGAAGAAGGTGTGGCCGGCGTTGCAGCCGGTGAAGACACGGCGGGCGCGGACGTACTTCTGGGCCTGTGAGGCGAGCGGCTTCGCCTCTCCGTCGATCGTCGGGGACATGTTCGTGAAGACCTGGTACGGGAAGCCCCAGCGGTCTTCCACCAGGCGGACCATGTCGTCCACCTCGTGGGCGTTCTCCTCGGCGACGATGATGTTGATTCGCACGGGCAGGCCCGCTGCACGGGAAGAAGATGCACAAGCGGCGCTCCAAGCAGTTGGCCAAGGCGAAGGCCAAGCTGGAGAAGGCGGAGCGGAAGGCCCGAGAGGCCGCAGTAGCGGTGGCCGTTCTGGAGGAGGGCTCCGCGTGACGTGTGTCTGATCCGTGCTGGGAAACCGCGGTCAAGGGCGTCGTTCGTCGCTCCGCGCGGTGGCGCGGCGCACTCCGGACTGTCTTCGAGTCAGGTCAGCCGCGGCCGGAAAGCCTTTTCCCGTGCGCGGTCGACGGCCTCTGCGGTCGCATCGCCGGCCAGCCGCTCGATCTCGTGGGGTACCTCCCGTTGGTCAAGCACGAAGAGCCTGCCGTCGACGAGTCGAGTGGCCACCTTCCAGCCGAGACGTCCTCCGGCCTCCCGAGCGGCTTGTCGAAGGTCTTTGAGTTCACCCATCTCGGTAAGGTCCTCGCGGCCGAGAACCAGCTGGCCGTAGTAGCCCTCGTACATGGGGTTCAGGCCGGCGCGCATCAACGTCTCCAGCCGGTCGACCAGCTTCGCGTACCGGCGTCGGGCCAGCTCGTCCTCTGAGGGCATCTCGCACAGCTCCCCACCTCTGCCCGCAGCCGCGTGTGTGCCATATGTGTGCCGCGAGTACGAAGGCCCTCCCGTCCGATGGACGGAAGGGCCTCTGACCAGGTGTTTCTCTGTGCCCCCGGCAGGATTCGAACCTGCGACACCCGCTTTAGGAGAGCGGTGCTCTATCCCCTGAGCTACGAAGGCGAGGGCTTGGGGTCAAGCCCTGAGCGTCCGGGGCCGGCGGCTGCGGTGGGTGTGGCAGGGCCTGCCCGGGCGCTCGGTCCACAGGGTACCGGATCGAGGCGCGGGCGGGTGCTGCGTCATGGGGGTGTGGGGGTGAGGTGAACGGGTCAGGACAGTGAGGTCAGGGCGTCGGGGATCGGGCGGCCTCCGCCGGTGACCTCGAAGAGGCGGTCGTGCGTCGCGGCCGTGTCCAGGCAGGCGACGGCGACCGCGGCGAGGTCGGCGCGGCTGAGGGAGCCCTCCGGGACCTGGTCGCCGACGGTGATCAGGTCGGTGGCGGCGCCGTCGGTGAGCCACGGCGGGCGGATGACCGTCCAGGTCATGCCGGAGTTCGTGAGGTGGACGTCGGCGGTGTGCTTGGCGTGGCCGGTGGCGCGCAGGTAGCCCGGCGCTCGGGACGGGTCGCCGGAGCCCATCATCGAGACCTGGATCCAGCGCTTCACGCCCGCGGCGGACGCGGCGTCGATGGCCGTGACGATGCCCTGCCGGTCGATCAGGTCGGCCTGCTTCTTGGTCATGCTGCGGGTGGCGGCGGCGTTGATGACGACGTCGGTCTCCGCGAAGACCTCCGCGAAATGGTCACGGCCCGGGGTCGCCAGGTCGAGTGCCACGTACTCCACCGCGCCGGGGGCCGACTTCGCGGACTTGCCCGGCTTGCGGACGGCGCCGCGGACCGGGTGGCCCAGGGAGGTGAGGCGTTCGACGATGAGGCGCCCGGTGGATCCGTTCGCGCCGAGGACGGTGATGGTCATGGGTGGTTCCTTCGGGTCGGAGGTGAGGGGAGGGGCCGGGCGGAGCGTCGGTCTCACAGGTTCAGCGTGGCCATGCGGGCCGGGTCGTAGCGTTCGCCGACCACGGCGTCGGCGGTCACCGTCTCCGCCACGGTGCGGACGACGTCGTCCGTGAGGGGCAGTGCGGCGGCGCGCAGGTTCTCGTCGAGGTGGCCGCGCCGCCTGGTGCCGGGGATCGGCACGATGTCGGTGCCCTGGTGCAGCAGCCAGGCGAGGGCGAGCTGGGCGGGGGTGGCCTCGACCGTGGCGGCGAGGGTACGCAGCCGCTCGACGAGGGTGAGGTTGGTGACGAGGCTGGCCTCCTGGAAGCGGGGCGCCAGGCGGCGGACGTCTCCCTCGGGGAACTGGCCGGGGCTCGTCACGGTGCCGGTGAGCAGGCCGCGTCCCATGGGGGAGTAGGCGACCAGGCCGATGCCCAGCTCGCGCAGGACGGGCAGGTGCTCCGCCTCGATGCCCCGGCTGAACAGGGAGTACTCGTACTGGCCGGCGGTGATCGGGTGGACCGCGTGGGCCCGCCGGACGGTCGTCGGGGCGGCCTCCGAGATGCCCAGGTGCCGCACCTTGCCCGCCGCGACCAGCTCCGAGAGCGCACCCCAGGTCTCCTCGACGGGGACCTGCGGGTCGATGCGGTGCTGGTAGTACAGGTCGATGTGGTCGACGCCGAGGCGCCGGAGGGAGGCGTCGCAGGCCGATCGTACGTAGTCGGGGCGGCCGTTGATGCCCTTCATGGTGCCGTCCGGCAGGCGTTCGACGCCGAACTTGGTCGCGAGGACGACCTCGTCCCGGCGGTCCGCGATCGCCCGGCCGACGAGCCGCTCGTTGGTGAACGGCCCGTACATGTCGGCGGTGTCGAGCAGCGTGACGCCCTGGTCCAAGGCGTGGTGGACGGTGGCGAGCGACTCGGCGTCGTCGCCGGGACCGTAGAGGTCGCTCATGCCCATGCAGCCGAGGCCGAGAGCCGGGACGGTGAGGGTGGACAGCCGGTGCTGGAGCATCGTTCTCCTGTCGGTCAGGCGAGGCGTACGACGGCTCGGGACATGCCGAGGACCTTCTGGCCGGCGCTGGTGGCGGTGAGGTCGACGCGGACGGTGTGGTCGTCGAGCTTGGCCGCGACCTTGCCGCTGAC
>NZ_JBWKKZ010000030.1:0-3939 GCF_056430705.1 Streptomyces sp. NPDC045956
GAGTGCCTCGAGGGGGCCGGTGATGTGGTGGTGGTGCCGGTGATGCGGCGGGGTCGTCCGGAGCGGGAGGTGTTCGAGGCGGCGGTGGCGACCGTCTTCACCCGCGACGCCGACCTGGACGTGAACGCCCTCCACACCGGCAGTGATGGCGGCCGACGCATCGACCTCCCCACCTACCCCTTCCAACACACCCGCTACTGGGCAACCGGTTCGGCGAGCGGTTCGACCGGCGCCTCGGCAGCCGCGCGCTTCGGCCTGGAGTGGAAGGACCACCCCTTCCTCAGCGGTGCCACGCCGATAGCCGGCTCCGGCGCGCTGCTCCTCACCGGCCGGGTGTCACTCTCCACCCACCCGTGGCTGGCCGACCACGCCATCTCCGGCACGGTGCTGTTGCCCGGCACGGCGATCGCCGACCTGCTGCTGCGGGCTGCCGAAGAGGCGGGCGGCGGAGGAGTCGAGGAACTGACGCTCCATGCGCCCCTGCTCCTCCCCGAGCGCGGCGGACTGCACGTCCAGGTGCTGGTCGAGGCGGCCGACGAGCAGGGACGGCGTGCCGTGGCCGTCGCCGCACGCCCGGAGGACGCCGGACGGGACGGTGAGGAACCGGAGTGGACCAGGCACGCGGAAGGAGTGCTCACCACCGCGGAGCCGGCCGCTGCCGACATGGCCTGGGCTGCCGGGGCCTGGCCACCGGCTGGTACCGAACCGATCGACGTCGAGGAACTGTACGACGGGTTCGCCGCGGACGGTTACGGCTACGGCCCGGCCTTCACCGCACTGTCCGGCGTGTGGCGTCTCGGCGACGAACTCTTCGCCGAGGTGCGGCGGCCCGCGGGGGTCGCGGGCGCGGCCGGTGACGGGTTCGGCATCCATCCGGCCCTCTTCGACGCCGCCCTTCACCCTTGGCGCGCCGGCGGGCTGCTGCCCGACACCGGCGGCACCACGTTGGCGCCCTTCTCCTGGCAGGGCATCGCCCTCCACGCCACAGGAGCCGAGACGCTCCGCGTCAGGCTGGCACCCGGGGGCGGCGGCAGCGAATCCGCCTTCTCCGTACAGGCCGCCGACCCGGCGGGCAACCCCGTCCTCACCCTCGGCGCGCTCCTGCTCCGCCCGGTGACCCTGGGGAAGGACGAGACGCCGGAACCGCTGTACCGCGTCGACTGGCAGCCGCTTCCGCACGCGATCGAGGCTTCCGGCGCCCAGGGCTGGACCGTGCTCGGGGCCGCCGCGGCCGAAACGGTCGCGGAACCTGCCGCCCACGCGGACCTCACCGCCCTGCGCACGGCTGTGGCGGCGGGAACCCCCGCGCCCGGGCTGGTGGTCGTGTCGCCGGTGGACACCCGACTCGACGGGATACCCGTGGCGCCGGACGCGGAGGCGGACGCTCCCGCCCGTGCGGGTGACGGCTGGAACGACGACCCCGTACGTGTCGCCCTCGGGCGCGGCCTGTCCCTGGTCCGGGAGTGGGCCGAGGACGAACGGCTGGCGGACTCCCGGTTGGTCGTCCTGACCCGGGGCGCGGTGGCGGCCGGTCCCGGCGAGGTGCCGGACCTGGCGGGCGCGGCCCTGTGGGGGCTGCTCCGCTCCGCGCAGTCGGAGTACCCGGACCGCTTCACCCTCCTCGACACGGACGATTCGCCCGAGTCCCGTACGGCGCTGCCGCGCGCCCTGGCATCGTACGAGCCGCAACTCGCCCTGCGGGCGGGCGCACTGCTGGCACCGGCCCTGGTCCCGACGGCCCCGGCAGTGCCCCCGGCAGCGACGGAGGCGCCGGCCACCGCGCCCGCTCCCGCCCCCGACGGCCCCGCCACGGACTCCGTGTTCGACCCGGAGGGCACCGTACTGATCACCGGCTGCACCGGCGCCCTCGGACGGCGCGTCGCTCCGCACCTGGCACGTCGGTACGGCGTACGCCACATGCTCCTGCTCAGCAGGCGCGGGCCGGACGCCCCGGAAGCCGGCCCACTGGAGCGGGAACTCACCGGCCTCGGCGTCACGGTCACCTTGCTGGCCTGCGACCTCACCGACAGCGAGGCCGTACGGAAGGCCGTCGCCGAGGTGGTGCCGGAGCACCCGCTGACCGGTGTGGTGCACACCGCGGGCGTGCTGGACGACGGCGCCCTGAACGGCCTGACCCGGCAGCGGCTCGACACCGTGCTGCGGCCCAAGGCCGACGCCGTGCGGAACCTCCACGAGGCGACCCTCGACCGGCCGCTGCGCGCGTTCGTCCTGTTCTCTGCCGCCGCCGGACTCCTGGGCCGCGCCGGACAGGGCTCCTACGCCGCCGCCAACGCGGTACTCGACGCGTTCGCGCAAGCCCGACGTGCGGCCGGACTGCCCGCCGTGTCCCTGGCATGGGGTCTGTGGGACGAGCTGACGGGCATGGCGGGGGGCCTCGACGACCTGGCCCTGCGCGTACTGCGCCGGGACGGCATCGCCGCGATACCCCCGGAGCAGGGGCTCCACCTGCTCGACCTGGCCCTGACCGACCACCGGGAGGGACCCGCCGTCCTCGTCCCCCTCCTCCTCGACCGGGCAGCCCTGCGCCGCACGGCGAAGGAGCGCGGCGCGGCCACGATGTCCCCCCTGCTGCACGGCCTGCTGCCCGCCGCCCTGCGCCGCCGCGACGCGGCCGGCGCCCCCGCGGCGGCCGACCGGCACGGCAAGGAGACCGACCCCGGCGCCGGACGTATCGCGGGCATAGTGGCGCTCGACCCGGCCGAGCGGTCCGCGGCCGTCTTGGACCTCGTCGCCGAACAGGTCGCCGAGGTCCTCGGGTACACGTCGGCCGCCGAGATCGAGCCCGAACGGCCCTTCCGGGAGATCGGCGTCGACTCCCTGGCGGCGGTGGAGCTGCGCAACCGGCTCAACCGTCTGGCCGGCCTGCGGCTGCCGACCACGCTGTCCTTCGACCACCCCACGCCGAAGGCCATGGCGGAGCACATCGACGGGGAGCTGCCCCGTCCGGCCGGAGCCCCGCCCGCGGACGCGGCGCTGGCGGGGATCGGCGACCTCACACGGGCGGTCGCCCTGCTGGATGCGGACGACACCCGCCGCGCCGAGGTACGGGAGCGGCTCGTCGGGCTGCTGTCCGTGCTCGACACCTCTGGGCGGGACGGCGCCGTCCCCCGCGGTCGTACCGCCGCGCCCGGCGGTGCCGAGGGAGCGGGAGCGACCGTGACGGACCGGCTCGACGAGGCGACCGACGACGAGATCTTCGCCTTCCTGGACGAGCAGCTGTGACCACGCCGTGGACCGACCGCATGCCGAGGAGTTGGTGGCAGCAATGAACGCCGAGAACGACAAGATCCGCAGCTACCTGAAGCGTGCGACCGCCGAACTGCACAAGACCAAGTCCCGCCTGGCGGAGATCGAGTCGGCGAGCCGTGAGCCGATCGCGATCGTCGGGATGGGCTGCCGTTACCCGGGTGGTGTGGTGTCGCCGGAGGAGTTGTGGGACCTGGTGGCGGCCGGTACGGACGCGATCTCCCCCTTCCCCGTCGACCGCGGCTGGGACACCGAGGGGCTGTACGACCCCGATCCCGAGGCGCTGGGGCGCAGTTACGTGCGCGAGGGCGGGTTCCTGCACTCGGCGGCGGAGTTCGACGCGGAGTTCTTCGGTGTCTCGCCGCGGGAGGCGGTGGCGATGGATCCGCAGCAGCGGTTGCTGCTGGAGACGTCGTGGGAGGCGCTGGAGCGGGCCGGGATCGTCCCCGCGTCGCTGCGCGGCAGCCGGACCGGCGTCTTCACCGGCGTGATGTACGACGACTACGGGTCGCAGTTCGACTCGGCTCCGCCGGAGTACGAGGGCTACCTCGTGAACGGCAGCGCCGGCAGCATCGCGTCCGGTCGGGTTGCCTACGCGTTGGGGTTGGAGGGGCCGGCGTTGACGGTGGACACGGCGTGTTCGTCGTCGTTGGTGGCGTTGCATCTGGCGGT
>NZ_JBWKKZ010000031.1:0-3254 GCF_056430705.1 Streptomyces sp. NPDC045956
CTGGGTGTGTCGACGTTGGTGGAGGTGGGTCCGCATGCGGTGCTGACGGGGATGGCGGGGGAGTGCCTCGAGGGGGCCGGTGATGTGGTGGTGGTCCCGGTGATGCGGCGGGGCCGGCCGGAGCGGGAGGCGTTCGAGGCGGCGGTGGCGACCGTCTTCACCCGCGACGCCGACCTGGACGTGAACGCCCTCCACACGGGCAGTGGTGGCGGCCGGCGCATCGACCTCCCCACCTACCCCTTCCAGCGCGACCGCTACTGGCTGGACCCCCCTCGCACCACCGCGACCGACGCCGAGGCCGCCGGCGCGTCGGCGGACGGGCTTCGCTACCGCGTCACCTGGCAGCCGGCCGTCATCGACCGCGGCAGTCCTCGGCCTGCCGGCCGAGTGCTGCTCCTGGCATCGGACGAGGACACGGCCGACTCCGGACTCACCACCGCGCTCGCACGTGAGCTGACCGTGCGCGGTGCCGAGGTCCACACCGTCGTCATACCGGTCGGTACCGACCGGAACGCAGTCGCTGACCTGCTGCGGGCCGCCGGTGACCATGCCGCACGCAGCACGCGCGTCCTGTGGCTCGCCCCGTCCGAGCCGGACACGGCCGATGCCGTCGCCCTCGTCCAGGCCCTGGGCGAGGTGCTTCCCGCCGCCCCGCTCTGGGTCACCACCCGTGAGGCGGTGGCCGTGCGGCCGGACGAGATCCCCTCCGTCGGGGGCGCTCAGCTCTGGGGATTGGGACAGGTCGCCGCGCTCGAACTGGGCGTTCGCTGGGGCGGCTTGACCGACCTGCCGGGAAGTGTGTCGCCCGCGGTGCTCCGTACGTTCGTCGGGGCGCTGCTCGCGGGGGAGGAGAACAACCAGTTCGCGGTACGGCCCTCGGGTGTCCACGTCCGCCGTGTGGTTCCTGCGCCCCGTCCCGGTCCCGGCCCCGGTTCCGTCTCAGTGACGGACGATCGGTGGTCCTCCGGCACCGTACTGATCACCGGGGGCACCGGTGCCCTGGGCGCGCAGGTCGCCCGCAGGCTGGCCCGGTCGGGCGCCGCGCACCTGCTTCTCGTGGCCCGGCGTGGCGCGGACGGCCCCGGGGCGGGTGAACTCGTCGAGGAGCTGACGGCGCTCGGTGCTGAAGCGACCGTCGAGGCCTGCGACGTCGCCGACCGGGACGCACTGGCCGCGTTGCTCGCGGGCATCCCCGAGGAACGGCCCCTCACCGCCGTACTGCACGCGGCCGGCGTGCTCGACGACGGTGTGCTCGACTCCCTCACCTCCGACCGGGTGGACGCCGTACTGCGGGCCAAGGTCACCGCGGCCCGCCACCTGGACGAGCTGACCGCACACCTTCCGCTGGACGCCTTCGTGCTCTTCTCCTCCATCGTCGGGGTGTGGGGCAACGGAGGCCAGGCCGCCTACGCCGCCGCCAACGCCGCGCTCGACGCCCTGGCACAGCGGCGCCGGGCCGGGGGAGGACGTGCCGTCTCGATCGCCTGGGGGCCGTGGGCCGGTGCCGGAATGGCTTCGGGAACCGTGGCGACCTCCTTCGAGCGGGACGGCGTCGCGGCCCTGGACCCCGAGCGCGCGCTCGACGTCCTGGGCGAGGTGATGGGCGTCGCCGGGGCCTCCGCGACGGGGGCACCCGCGGTCGGTGAGGCGTCGCTGCTCGTCGCCGACGTGGACTGGGAGACCTTCGTCGGGCGTTCGGTGACCCGCCGTGCCTGGCCCCTCTTCGACGGCGTCCCCGCCGCCCGTTCGTCGCGCGCCGCCCATGCCGCGGCCGACCACGCTTCTCTCACCCGCGGGAGCGGCCGGGCCGGGAGCGGCCAGGACGGGGACGAGGGCCGACCGTGGCTGTCCGTCGGCCTGTCTTCGGCGGAACGTCGTCGCTCCCTGCTCACGCTCGTACGCTCCGAGGCCGCCGGGATCCTGCGCCACGCCTCGGGCGACGTGGTCGATCCGGAGCTGGCCTTCCGGTCCGCCGGGTTCGACTCCCTCACCGTCCTCGAACTGCGCAACCGCCTGACCGCTGTCACCGGGCTGAACCTGCCCAACACGCTGCTCTTCGACCACCCCACCCCCGTCTCGCTCGCCTCCCACCTGCACGACGAGCTGTTCGGTGCAGAGGGCGAGGCGGACCCGGTGGCGGCCACCCTCGCGCCGACCGGGGCCGACGAGCGTGAGCCGATCGCGATCGTGGGCATGGCCTGTCGCTACCCGGGCGGTGTGGTGTCGCCGGACGACCTGTGGAACCTCGTGGCCGGCGACAGGCACACGCTGTCTCCGTTCCCCGTCGACCGCGGCTGGGACATCGAGGGGTTGTACGACCCGGAGCCGGGGGTGCCGGGGAGGAGTTATGTGCGGGAGGGCGGGTTCCTGCATTCCGCGGCGGAGTTCGACGCGGAGTTCTTCGGTGTCTCGCCGCGGGAGGCGGCTGCGATGGATCCGCAGCAGCGGTTGCTGCTGGAGACGTCGTGGGAGGCGTTGGAGCGGGCCGGGATCGTGCCGGACTCGCTGCGCGGCAGCCGCACCGGCGTCTTCAGCGGCATCTCCCAGCAGGACTACGCGACCCAGCTGGGGGACGCCGCCGAGACCTACGGCGGACATGTGCTCACGGGGACGCTCGGCAGCGTGATCTCCGGTCGGGTTGCCTACGCGTTGGGGTTGGAGGGGCCGGCGTTGACGGTGGACACGGCGTGTTCGTCGTCGTTGGTGGCGTTGCATCTGGCGGTGCAGTCGTTGCGGCGGGGTGAGTGTGATCTGGCGTTGGCCGGTGGGGTGACGGTGATGGCGACGCCGACGGTGTTCGTGGAGTTCTCGCGGCAGCGGGGGCTGGCAGGGGACGGGCGGTGCAAGGCGTTCGCGGAGGGTGCGGACGGGACGGCGTGGGCCGAGGGTGTGGGTGTGCTGCTGGTGGAGCGGTTGTCGGATGCGCGTCGTCGTGGTCATCGGGTGCTGGCGGTGGTGCGGGGCAGTGCGGTCAACCAGGACGGGGCGAGCAACGGGCTGACGGCGCCGAGTGGTCCGGCTCAGCAGCGGGTGATCCGGGAGGCGCTGGCGGATGCGGGGCTGGTGGCGGGTGAGGTGGATGTGGTGGAGGCGCACGGTACGGGTACGGCGTTGGGTGATCCGATCGAGGCGGGTGCGCTGCTGGCGACGTACGGGCGTGAGCGCCGGGGCGGTGATCCGTTGTGGCTGGGGTCGTTGAAGTCGAACATCGGGCATGCGCAGGCGGCTGCGGGTGTGGGTGGTGTGATCAAGGT
>NZ_JBWKKZ010000032.1:0-2528 GCF_056430705.1 Streptomyces sp. NPDC045956
GCACGCTGCTCGAAAAGCGTCCGCGTCGACACCAACGAGAAAGCCACATCCCGCACAGCCACACCCGACCGCCCCACCAGATCACGCAACCGACCCGCCTGCGCCCGCAACGCCCCCTCCGACCGCCCCGAAAGCACCAACGGCGACGGAACGGGCGTGTCCCCTGTGCCGTGGTCAGGAGCACCGCCGGCCCCGACCTCGTCGCGGTCCGGTGCCTCCTCGATGATCAGATGCGCGTTCGTCCCACTGATCCCGAAGGAGGACACGGCCGCCCGGCGCGGGCGGTCCGGCCGGCGGGCCCACCGGCGCGCCTCGGCCAGCAGGGCGACCGTGCCCGACGACCAGTCGACGTGTGTGCTGAGCCGGTCCGCGTGCAGTGTCCGCGGCAGCGTGCCGTGTTCCAGGGCCAGCAGCATCTTGATGACCCCTGCGGCACCGGCGGCGGCCTGGGTGTGTCCGACGTTGGACTTCAGCGAGCCCAGCCACAGGGGGTCACCCGCGCGCTCACGCCCGTACGTGGCCAGCAGCGCACCCGCCTCGATCGGATCGCCCAGCGCCGTACCCGTACCGTGCGCCTCCACCACGTCCACGTCACCCGGCGCGAGGCCGGCGTCGGCCAGGGCCGCTCGGATGACGCCCTCCTGCGCGGAGCCGTTGGGAGCGGTCAGGCCGTTACTGGCACCGTCCTGGTTGACCGCGCTGCCGCGCACCACGGCCAGCACCCGGTGACCCGCGCGCCGGGCGTCGGAAAGCCGCTCCAACGCCAGAACGGCGGCGCCCTCGGACCACGCCGTACCGTCGGCATCGGCGGAGAACGGCATGCAGCGGCCGTCGGCGGCGAGTCCGCGCTGCCGCGAGAACTCGACGAACATGCCGGGCCCCGACATCACCGTGACGCCGCCCGCCAGGGCCAGCCCGCACTCACCCCGGCGCAGCGCCTGCACGGCCAGGTGCAGCGCCACCAGGGACGAGGAGCACGCCGTGTCGACGGTGAGCGCCGGTCCGCCCGTGCCGAGGGTGTAGGCGATCCGGCCGGAGGCCACGCTCGCCGTGGTTCCGGTGAGCAGGTAGCCCTCGTATCCGTCCGCTCCCTCGTGGAGCCTCGGCCCGTACTCCGGTGCGGTGGCGCCGATGAACACTCCGGCGTCGCCGCCGCGCAGTGACTCGGGGAGCACTCCGGCGTCTTCGAGGGCCTCCCACGACGTCTCCAGCAGCAACCGCTGCTGCGGGTCCATGGCCGTGGCCTCGCGCGGCGAGATGCCGAAGAACTCCGCGTCGAACTCGGCCGCCGCGTGCAGGAACCCGCCCTCCCGCACATAGGTCCTGCCCGGGGTCCCCGGCTCGGGGTCGTACAGTCCGTCGAGGTCCCAGCCGCGGTCGACGGGGAAGGACGAGATCGCGTCGGCGCCGGACTCCAGCAGCTCCCAGAGAGCGGCGCGCGAGTCGACGCCGCCGGGGAGGCGGCAGCCCACACCGACGATGGCGATCGGGTCGTCGTCGTCCCGGGTGACGCTCCGGGCGTCCCGCGCCCCTGTCACGGCCGTGGAGAGCGCGCCCGGCTCATCGGCACCCGCGTCCCGCGTCCCGCGCCCGTCCTTCACGAGGTGCTCGGCTACGGCACGCGGGGTGGGCAGGTTGTAGACGAGCGTGGTGGCGAGGGGGCGCCCGGTGGCACGCTTCAGCAGGTCGCGCAGCTCGACCGCGGTCACCGAGTCCAAGCCCTGGGAGGTGAAGGTGCGGTCGAGCGCGATCTCGCCGGGGTCGTCATGGCCCAGGACGGCCGCGGTGCTCTCGCGGACCAGGCGGACGGCCTCCTCGGAGGACATCGACTCCGGCTCCGGCTCCGACTCCGACTCCGGCTCCGGTTCTGGCTCCGCTGACACCGCGCGGCTCACCACATCGGGGGCGGTCGCACCCGGCCCGGTGCCGGCCGCGCCGACTCGGCCCAGCGCAGGCGACCAGTGGGTACGGCGTTGGAAGGGGTAGGTGGGGAGGTCGATGCGCCGGCCACCACCACTGCCCGTGTGCAGGGCGTTCACGTCCAGGTCCGCGTCCCGGGTGAACACGGTCGCCACCGCCGCCTCGAACACCTCCCGCTCCGGACGACCCCGCCGCATCACCGGCACCACCACCACATCACCGGCCCCCTCGAGGCACTCCCCCGCCATCCCCGTCAGCACCGCATGCGGACCCACCTCCACCAACGTCGACACACCCAGACCCCGCACCGCCTCCACCCCGTCCGCGAACCGCACCGCCTCCCGCGCGTGCCGCACCCAGTACTCCGCATCCCCCAACTCCCCGCCACCCACCACCCCACCCGTCAACCCCGACACCACCGCAACACCCGCACGCACCCGCCCGAACTCCAACGACTCCACCACCCGCCGGAACTCCCCCAACACCGGCTCCATCAACACCGAATGAAACCCATGCGACACATCAAGCCGCCGGCACTCCACCCCCTCACCCACCAACCGGCCCACCACCGACTCCAGCACACCCACATCACCCGACAACACCACCGA
>NZ_JBWKKZ010000033.1:0-2144 GCF_056430705.1 Streptomyces sp. NPDC045956
CATGTGGTCCTGGAAGAGGCACCGGTCGAGACGCCGGAGGGCGAGCACGCGGACGGCCTTGGACCCGACCGGACCGGCACGGTGGCCGGCCCGCTCCCCTGGGTGTTCTCGGCACGCTCGCGACAGGCGCTGCGCGGCCAGGCCGAACGGCTCGCCGCCCTCGCCCGCCGGGGCCACCCGGAGGGCACCGACGACGGTCTCGCCCCCGCGGCCGACATCGGATACTCCCTGGCCACCACCAGGGAGACCCTGGAACACCGGGCGGTGGCGCTGGTGCACGAGCCCCGGGCGGTCGTGGAGGACCTCGCCGCGCTGGCCGCCGGCCGCTCGCCGGAGACCCTGGTGACGGGTGTCGCGCGTCGCGGCCGCGGGATCGCCTTCCTCTGCTCGGGGCAGGGTGCCCAGCGGCTCGGCGCCGGCCGGGACCTGTGCGAGAGGTTCCCCGTCTTCGCCGACGCCCTCGCCGGGATCGCGGCGGAGTTCGACGCCCACCTCGAACGCCCCCTCCTGTCGGTGATGTTCGCCGAACCCGCCACCCCGGACGCCGCACTGCTCGACCGCACCGACTACACCCAGCCGGCCCTCTTCGCGGTGGAGACCGCGCTCTTCCGGCTCCTGGAGAGCTGGGGCCTGGTCCCGGACATCCTCGTGGGCCACTCGATCGGCGGCCTGGTGGCGGCTCACGCGGCGGGAGTCTTCTCGGCGGCCGACGCGGCCCGGCTGGTCTCCGCGCGCGGACGGCTGATGCGGGCCCTGCCCGAGGGCGGTGCGATGGCCGCCGTGCAGGCCACCGAGGCCGAGGCCGCCGCGCTGGGGCCCGTCGTCGCCGGCGGCGCGGTCGTCGCCGCGGTCAACGGACCGCAGGCCCTCGTCCTCTCCGGGGACGAAGCGGCCGTATCGGCGGCGGCCGGTGAACTGGCGGCCCGCGGACGCCGTACCAAGCGCCTGCGGGTGAGCCACGCCTTCCACTCACCCCACATGGACGCCATGCTCGCCGACTTCCGCGCGGTCGCGGAAACGGTCGACTACCACGCCCCCCGCGTGCCGGTCGTCTCCGAGGTGACCGGCACGCTCGCCGACGCCGCGCTGCTGACGGACCCCGGCTACTGGACCCGCCAGGTGCGGCAGCCGGTGCGCTTCGCCGACGCCGTGCGCACCGCGAGTGCCCGGGACGCCGCGACCTTCATCGAGCTGGGCCCCGACGCCGTCCTGTGCGGCATGGCGGAGGAGTCCCTGGCCGCGGAGGCCGACGCCGTGTTCGTCCCCGCGCTGCGTCGCGGGCGGCCGGAGACCGACACCGTGCTGCGGGCCGCCGCGAGCGCCTACGTGCGGGGCGCGGACCTGGACTGGGCCGCGCTCTACGAGGGCACCGGGGCCCGGCGCACCGATCTGCCCACCTACGCCTTCCAGCACAGCCGCTACTGGCTCGCCCCCGCCGGGGCCACGGACGCCACCGCCACGACCGCCTCCTTGGCCCGTCCCCTGCCGGAAGCCGAGCGGGACGAGGCGCTGTGGGACGCCGTGCACGCCGGTGACGCCGCCTCTGCCGCGGCGCGACTGGGCGCCGACGACGCGGGCATCGAAGGTGAACTGCGCGCCGTACTGCCGCACTTGGCCGCCTGGCACGACCGGTACCGCACGGCCGCGCGGACCGCGGGACTGCGCTACCGCGTCACCTGGCAGGCGATCGAGGCAGACGCTGTCAGGTTCGGCCCCTCGGATCGCTGGCTGATGGTCGAGCATGGGCAGCGTACGGACTCCGCGGACGCCGCGGAGCGGGCACTGCGCGCGGCCGGCGCGGAGGTCACCCGTCTGGTGTGGCCGCTGGAACAGGACGCCGGATCGCCGCGGACGGACACCCCGGACCGCGGCGCCCTGGCGGAACGGCTGGCCGGGCTCGCGCGGAGCCCGGAGGGCCTGGCCGGAGTACTGCTCCTCCACGACTCCGGTGGGGCCGCGGTCGCCGGACATCCCGGCCTGGACCAGGGAACGGCGGCGGTGCTGCTGACGATCCAGGCCCTGGCCGACGCCGCGCTGGAGGCACCCCTGTGGGTGGTGACTCGGGGTGCGGTGGCGGTGGGGTCGGGTGAGGTGCCGTGTGCGGTGGGTGCGCGGGTGTGGGGGCTTGGTCGGGTGGCTGCTTT
>NZ_JBWKKZ010000034.1:0-1788 GCF_056430705.1 Streptomyces sp. NPDC045956
GGGCAGTCGGTGTATGCGGCGGCCAATGCGCATCTGGATGCGTTGGCGGAGCGGCGTCGTGCGCGGGGGCGGGTCGCGACGTCCGTGGCCTGGGGCCTGTGGGGCGGCGACGGCATGGGAGCGGACGATGGCGTTACGGACTTCTACGCCGAGCGCGGTCTCGCCCCGATGCGGCCCGAGGCGGGCATCGAGGCACTGCACACGGCCCTGAACCAGGACGACACCTGCGTCACGGTCGCCGACATCGACTGGGAGCATTTCGTCACCGGGTTCACCGCCTACCGGCCCAGCCCCCTGATCTCCGAGATCCCCCAGGTCCGTGCGGTGCGCACCCCCGAGCCCACCGTGGACTCGTCGGACGGACTGCGCCGGCGCGTCGACGCCGCCCTCACCCCGCGCGAGCGCACCAAGGTCCTGGTCGACCTGGTCCGCACGGTGGCGGCAGAGGTGCTGGGCCACGACGGGACCGACGGTATCGGCCACGACGTCGCCTTCAAGGAACTCGGCTTCGACTCGCTCGCCGCGGTGCGGATGCGCGGCCGGCTCGCCGAGACGACCGGCCTGGTCCTGCCGGCGACGGTCATCTTCGACCACCCCACCGTCGACCGGCTCGGCGGCGCGCTGCTGGAGCGGCTGTCCGCGGGCGACCCCGCACCGGGCGGCGCTCCGGAGCCGGCCGGAGGACCCGCGACCCCGCCGCCCGCACCGGAGCCGGCCGGAGGACCCGCGACCCCGCCGCCCGCACCGGAGCCGGCCGCCCACGAGGCCGACATCGACGCACTCGACGCGGACGCCCTGATCCGGCTGGCCACCGGAGCCGCAGGAGCCGCAGGAGCCGCCGAACCGGCCGACGGCGGGCCCGACCCGGCGAGGACCGCCCTCGACGGGACCGCCCCCGACGGGGCCCCGGAGCGGTAGCGCGCCCCCCGGCGCCGACCGCCGCCCTCTTCCCAGCGAGCAGACGAGGAAGCCGAAGATGTCACCCTCCATGGACGAAGTGCTGGATGCGCTGCGCACCTCCGTCAAGGAGACCGAGCGGCTGCGCCGGCAGCACCGGGAGCTCCGGGCCGCCGCGCACGAGCCGGTCGCCGTCGTGGGCATGGCCTGCCGCTACCCCGGTGGCGTGAGCAGCCCCGACGACCTGTGGCGGCTCGCCGCGGACGGCGTCGACGCGATCACCCGCTTCCCGGCCGACCGCGGCTGGGACGAGGAAGCCGTGTACTCGCCCGACCCCGACACTCCCGGTACGACGTACTGCCGCGAAGGCGGCTTCCTCACCGGTGCCGGGGACTTCGACGCGGCCTTCTTCGGCGTCTCGCCGAACGAGGCACTGGTGATGGACCCCCAGCAGCGGTTGCTGCTGGAGACGTCGTGGGAGGCGCTGGAGCGGGCCGGGATCGTCCCCGCGTCGCTGCGCGGCAGCCGCACCGGTGTCTTCGTCGGAGCCGCGCACACGGGGTACGTCACCGACACCGCGCGGGCGCCCGAGGGCACCGAGGGCTATCTGCTGACGGGCAACGCCGACGCCGTGATGTCCGGCCGGATCGCCTACACCCTGGGGCTGGAGGGGCCCGCGCTGACCGTCGGGACGGCGTGTTCGTCGTCGTTGGTGGCGTTGCACCTGGCGGTGCAGTCCTTGCGGCGGGGCGAGTGCGACCTGGCTCTGGCCGGCGGGGTCGCGGTCATGCCCGACCCGACGGTGTTCGTGGAGTTCTCGCGGCAGCGGGGGCTGGCGGCGGACGGGCGGTGCAAGGCGTTCGCGGAGGGTGCGGACGGGACCGCCTGGGC
>NZ_JBWKKZ010000036.1:0-1667 GCF_056430705.1 Streptomyces sp. NPDC045956
TCGATGGTCGAGGTGACCGTCAGCCGGTCACCCGCCCGCACCGGACGGACGTAGGCGAACTTCTGGTCGCCGTGCACCACCCGGCTGTAGTCCAGGCCCAGCTGCGGGTCCTCGATGACCTGCCCCGCCGCCTTGTACGTGATCGAGAAGGCGAAGGTGGGCGGAGCGATCACGTCGGGGTGGCCGAGGGCCTTCGCGGCCTCCGGGTCCGTGTACGCCGGATTGGCGTCTCCCACCGCCTCCGCGAACTCACGGATCTTCTCCCGGCCTACTTCATAAGGCGCGGTCGGCGGATACGTCCGCCCCACGAACGTCTGGTCGAGCGCCATGGTTCTCCCCCCCCCTCCTCAGTAACGGCGAAGTCAGTAGCGGCGCAGCACGAAGCCGTCGCGGGTCTGCGTGCCGCCGCTCTGGAAGAGGACGTCGACGTTGCTGCTCAGGACGTAGTCGCCGGACGGTGTGAGGGCCATCGTGGTGGGGGCGGCCTCGGGGGACGCCTGTTCGCTGACGACGCGGGCGCTCTTCCAGCCGTCGTCCGAGCGGAGCTTGAACAGCGCGTCGACGCCGGTCGAGCGGATCGTGTTCGTCGCCGCGTACAGCGTGCCGTCCTTGCCGAGTGCCATGCCGTCGGTGCCGGGGATGCGGCGGTCCATCCGGACCTCGGTCACGCGGCCGGGGTGGCGCAGCGGGATGCGGAAGAGCTGACCGGTGTCGTAGCGCACGGTGATGAGGAAGCCGGCCGGGTCGTGGACGATGCCGTTGACGCCGACGTTGGGCAGGCCCGAGGAGTCCTGGCCCGCGTCGAGCCTCGGGTCGTCGGCGAAGACCGACGCGGTGCCGGACGGGGTGACCTTGAAGATCTCGCCGGTGAAGGAGTCGGTGACGTAGGCGTTGCCCGCGGGGTCCAGGACGAGGTCGTTGGCGAGGTGCAGGCCCGCCGCACGGCCGAGGTCGACGCGCTTCTCCAGGGCCCCGGTGGTCAGGTCGAAGATGGCGAGGCCGGCGTAGCGGCCCCGGGTCTCGGGGGTCGATCCCACGCTGAGCAGGGCGTCGGGTCCGGCGTACACGTCTCCGTACGTCGCCAGGAGCCGGTTGCGGGCCGGGTCGACGCGGATGCCGCCGGTGGCGACCAGGCTGGGGTCGTCGACCAGGGTGCGCGGGGTGCCGTCGGCGCCCACGACCGAGATGGTCCCGTAGCGCAGCGAACCGATGAGGAAGGCGTTGCGGGTCGGGTCCCAGGCGAAGCCCTCGGGGTGGATGGCGTGGCCGGTGCCCCGGACGATCTCCGGGAGGGAGGCGGCCGGGGTGTCGCGGGGGGACGACGACGGTGCGGGTTCGGCGGCCTGGGCGAGCGGACCGAGGGCCAGGGTCAGGGCGGTGGTGAGGGCGAGGGCTCCGGCCTTGGCGAGGAAGGGGCGCCGGGTGGCGGTGTGTCTGGGCATGACTACTCCAGGGGTTCCAAGGGTTACAAGGGCTGTAGGGGTTCAGGGGTAAGCAGGGAGAGAGGCGCAGAGGTACGTGCCTGAGAGGCGAGGCGAGGCGTACGGCGCGGGGAGGGCGTGGACTGTCGTGTCAGTCCTTGATCTCGCAGATCGCGGCGCCGGAGGTGACGGAGGCGCCGACTGCGGCGCCCAGGCCCTTGATGGTGCCGGCCTTGTGGGCGTTGA
>NZ_JBWKKZ010000037.1:0-1584 GCF_056430705.1 Streptomyces sp. NPDC045956
GACCGACTCCAGCCCCAGGATGCGACGAGCCGACATCGAGGTGCCAAACCATCCCGTCGATATGGACTCTTGGGGAAGATCAGCCTGTTATCCCCGGGGTACCTTTTATCCGTTGAGCGACGGCGCTTCCACAAGCCACCGCCGGATCACTAGTCCCGACTTTCGTCCCTGCTCGACCCGTCGGTCTCACAGTCAAGCTCCCTTGTGCACTTACACTCAACACCTGATTGCCAACCAGGCTGAGGGAACCTTTGGGCGCCTCCGTTACTCTTTAGGAGGCAACCGCCCCAGTTAAACTACCCATCAGACACTGTCCCTGATCCGGATCACGGACCCAGGTTAGACATCCAGCACGACCAGACTGGTATTTCAACGACGACTCCACCCACACTGGCGTGCGAGCTTCAAAGTCTCCCAGCTATCCTACACAAGCCGAACCGAACACCAATATCAAACTGTAGTAAAGGTCCCGGGGTCTTTCCGTCCTGCTGCGCGAAACGAGCATCTTTACTCGTAGTGCAATTTCACCGGGCCTATGGTTGAGACAGTCGAGAAGTCGTTACGCCATTCGTGCAGGTCGGAACTTACCCGACAAGGAATTTCGCTACCTTAGGATGGTTATAGTTACCACCGCCGTTTACTGGCGCTTAAGTTCTCAGCTTCGCCCCACCGAAATGGAGCTAACCGGTCCCCTTAACGTTCCAGCACCGGGCAGGCGTCAGTCCGTATACATCGCCTTACGGCTTCGCACGGACCTGTGTTTTTAGTAAACAGTCGCTTCTCGCTGGTCTCTGCGGCCACCCCCAGCTCAGGAAGTAAATCCCATCACCAGGTGTGGCCCCCCTTCTCCCGAAGTTACGGGGGCATTTTGCCGAGTTCCTTAACCATAGTTCACCCGAACGCCTCGGTATTCTCTACCTGACCACCTGAGTCGGTTTAGGGTACGGGCCGCCATGAAACTCGCTAGAGGCTTTTCTCGACAGCATAGGATCATCCACTTCACCACAATCGGCTCGGCATCAGGTCTCAGACACATGCCAGGCGGATTTACCTACCTGACGTCCTACACCCTTACCCCGGGACAACCACCGCCCGGGATGGACTACCTTCCTGCGTCACCCCATCACTCACCTACTAACCGCTTGGTTCAGCGGCTCCACCACTCCCCTCAACTCCGAAGAGATCAGGGCGGCTTCACGGCCTTAGCATCACGATGCTCGATGTTTGACGCTTCACAGCGGGTACCGGAATATCAACCGGTTATCCATCGACTACGCCTGTCGGCCTCGCCTTAGGTCCCGACTTACCCTGGGCAGATCAGCTTGACCCAGGAACCCTTAGTCAATCGGCGCAAACGTTTCTCACGTTTGTATCGCTACTCATGCCTGCATTCTCACTCGTGAACCGTCCACAACTCGCTTCCGCGGCTGCTTCACCCGGCACACGACGCTCCCCTACCCATCCATACAGGCGTTGGCCCTATTGTATGAATGACACGACTTCGGCGGTACGCTTGAGCCCCGCTACATTGTCGGCGCGGAATCACTAGACCAGTGAGCTATTACGCACTCTTTCAAGGGTGGC